>JAUXWM010000034.1 GCA_030681375.1 Gallionella sp. | reverse complement strand
CGGGCGTGATTTGTCCCGGTCTTAGCGCCCCGCAGGGGTGGCCGCTTGCGGCCATGCCGGCCGGCTTGCCGGTCGGGACGCTTAGACCATGCTTTATCTCGGTCGTCGATCAACCACGCGCGGCAAGTGCCGCGCTTCGTTCTGCCATCTGGCCGCAGGCCAGCCGGTAATGCCTTCTTGTCTTGGTTGTTGGTTTTGGTTGTCCTGCTGCCTTGGTGCCGCACTGCTGCCGGTTCTGGCCGTGATGGTGGTGCCACCCTGCGCGGCTTGCCGCGCTTCAAAAACAGTTATGGCCGCAGGCCATCCATTTATCGGGAGGGGGAGCCGACCGAAGGTTGGGGGAACCCCGAAGGGGTGCCCCGGTCGCAGACCGCTTTGCGGCGCTTCGTTTTTCGTAGGCGGTCGAGTTATCCACCGGCCTAAGCGTTTTTAAGTTTTAAATATGTTTTAAGAGTTTTAGAGCGAAAAAATGCTGAAAAGTACATATGAATCAACGTGTTGCGAACATGCCCGGTGGGTAATAGACGGGGGCCGGTGTGTAATCGACGGTATCGGGTGGGTAATAGACGGGGGCCGGTGTGTAATCGACGGGCTATCCACAGGCTGGGGGCCTCGAACGGGTCGGTTCCGTCGATTACACACCTTTGGTGACACGAAACGCCTACCTGGTGGCGGTTCTGTCGCCATCGCTCCGTCTATTACACACCGGCAGGGGGTGCGATTTCACGCGGTGATGGTGACGCCGGCACGCTGGCCAGGTCACCGCGGTGTCGCCATCAGCATGACGCGCAGCGCTGCCGGTACGGCATGACGAAAGGGATTGATGCCCGAATGGGGCGAGACTCGGAACGAGGCTCGATGCGCAGCACGAAAGCCCGGCCCCGGCTGTGACGGGGTGAGCATGAAAGATTACGGCTCAAGCAGGCGGCAAGCCGGCATCGTCGCCCCCTTCGTCGTCCTCTGGTAGCTCCGGCAGCTCATCAAGTGATGCGTCCCGATGCGTAATCACCAGCAGCGGGCCAACTTTGCCCGGCAGCTCGGCAAGCGTGTATTCCGGCAAGTCGTTGGAAGCGATCAGCTTGCGCAGGATGCGGCAGAACTCTTTGAACGTGCCCACACTACCGCTGCGCTCATAAATGAGCTTGAACGTCCATTTAGCGCGTGCCTTACCAGCAGCACGCCGGGCAAGGCGATACAGGAACCGGCCAATGCCCGGCTCGATCAAAAAATACTCGGGGTGGACGGTCAAGACGGCGGGCGTTTTCACCTCGACCACTTCGTTATAAAGCCACTGCGGAACCTCGATTGAAACGCTCGTAAGCCGGCCATTGTCGGCATAAGAAACGGTTTCGTAGCTGTTAATCAGCCCTACCCCTTTGGCCGTGCGCAAGGCTCGTTTGCCCTTGGCTTGCGTCGTCGTGACCACCTCCACGAAAGTGGTGCTAAGGCGTTTCAGCGCACCTTCGATTTCTTCGTACTGGCGGCCGCCATCGGAACGGCGGCAGAACTTGAGAATTTCCGACACATGCGGGCGAAAGGTTCGGTTTGGCTTCTCTCCCCGGCCTTGCCTGTAAAGGTTCATGGCGTCTGTCAGGTGAGAAATTGCCATCAACACAATGTCATAGTCCCAAACGGAGGCCATGCCCGCTTCGCCTGAAACCACTTCCACATAGCCATCTGCGCGTTCGTAGCGGATCGTTTCGTTAGGACGCTTGTCCTTCTTGGACAGCCGGAAAACGGCCACGTCCATGATGCTGCGGCTATCTTTCGTGGCAACGTCGTACAGCAAGGGCACGAAAAAATCGGCCTGTGCATCGCCCTCGGGCGGCTTGCGAAGCGAGCCACTTGCAGCCGGGCTTTGCCCGGCGCTGGACGCGCCGGCCGGGCGGTCGTTTTCATGCAGATAACGCCGCTCGGCCTGCTCGAAAGTCTCACCTGGTCGGGCCTGTGCCTCGACGAGTTTGCGGCGCTTCGCCCTGATTTCCTCGGTACGAGTGGACATAGAAGCCGGTACGGCCTTCTTGGCGTCAGGCAGCACACCGGCACCAAGGATGCCCGCCAAAGGCTGGAAGCCGTCTACACGTTGCGGAGCAACATTCTTAGGTTCTGGCGTTGCCAGAAAGCGGGCAGCCCCTGCGGCTATCCGCTTGGCCTCGGCTTCCCCCACGCCGGACGCAATCAGATTTAGCCGGTAGTCGTTCGCGCTCAAGGCATCGCGGCGGGCGTTGGCCGTCTTGGTGGCGACTACGCCCGCATCCTCGGACGGCAAGCCCATTGCAATCAGCTCGTCACGGTAGGCCACTTCATCAAAATGGCCGACATCGCCGTTTAAGGCTGTCTGTCCTGTGCCATTTTTGGTAATATTGGTCATGATCGTTTTCCTGTTTTGGTAATGGTCACGCGG
The DNA here is from genome assembly GCA_030681375.1 of Gallionella sp. Taxonomy (GTDB): domain Bacteria; phylum Pseudomonadota; class Gammaproteobacteria; order Burkholderiales; family Gallionellaceae; genus Gallionella. The sequence goes on along the minus strand of JAUXWM010000034.1, from coordinate 18,563 downwards.
CCCAAAATGAGTTTCGCCACTCCGGGCCGCATCAGCCCGGCACCGTTAGAGCGGTGCCGGGCTTTTCTTTTTCAGTGCGGCCCGATTTCCTCGCGCCAGTTGGACGAATCCACCACGATTTCAGGGTTAAGGTGCGTCACGTCGGCCAGCGTCGTTAGCGCCTTCTCGATGGTGCGAAAGCACACCGGGCGGCCGTCATGGGTCACGGCGTGCAAGGTCTGGCCCTGACGGGCGTACAGGGCGAACCCTTGGCCGTCGTTCGGGTAAAGCACGGCCTGCACGCGCTCCCCGTCCGGGGTGTCGCAAGCGGCATTCAAGCGGTGGAACGTCCACGCCCTGCCCTTCTTCACTTTCGGTTCCATCTGCTCAAAAAAACCCGACACAAGGGCCTCCACTTCTGCGGGCGTTGCGCCCAAGTTTTGATCTGTATTCATCTTCGCCACTCCTGAAAAAACCGGCGTTAGAGCGCCGGGGTTGGTAATCACGGCGTTTTTTGCGCCGCGTGCTTCACTCTCAAAATCTCGACGGTGCGGGCCTCGGCCTGCACACGGTAAAAAACGATGTAGTTCGGATGCACGACCAGTTCGCGCAACCACTCGGGCAAGCCCGGCCGCCCTTTGCGGCCCAGCTCTGGATGCTGTGCAAGCGGTTTGGTCTTGTCGCGCAGCTCCTGGCCGAAGCTCTTGGCCCGCGTCGGGTTGTCCTTGCCGATGTAGCGCACGATGGCGCGCAAGTCCTCGCGTGCCATTGGCCGCCATTCAATGCGGTAAGGCTTGTCCGTCATGCGCGTTTTTTCTTCGGCAAGGCGGCAATGTCGGCGTCCATTTCGGCCATGACTTCATCGTGCGGAATGCTCGGCCGTGGGTCGTCAATGGATGCTTGAATCTCGCCGGCCAGCCACTGGTTATAGGCGGCGGCTTCGTGCGCTCCGCGCAGTACCTGCGCCCTCGCGTCGTCGCGGCTATTGACCACCTTTTCGGCGGGGTTCCAGTCACTGGCGTCGAACTGGCCAACTGTGATTCCAAGATCACGCAACAGGGACAGGGCAGCAATCGGATTACCGAACCGGCGCGGCTCGCCGCTGCGGGCCTTCGACAGCACGGCACCGGAACCGCTGCGGGTTGCGATCTGAACAAGGAACGCCCCGCCCTGCCCTTTCAAGGTCACGCCTGAGACGCCGCCGGCATTGCTGGCAACGCGAAGCTGCTCAAGGGTCATGCTTTGCATGGTGTTCTCCTTATACGTCACTAATCAGATTGTATTCTGCACGAAAATTAGAAAGCGTGCAAGCGCTCTAGGCAATTTGGGTGGTCAAAATTGACATAGCCAATTTAGATTGACCTTTGAGTTATTGGCCGGGCCTGCTACGCTAGGCCAAGTTAGCTATACCCAAAAAGGCCATGACATGACGACAAAGAGAAAAGCGGCCAGCCTGGCCGCGCCGGTCAAGGTTGCCCGCATCTACATGCGAGTAAGCACCGAAGCGCAGGATTTGGAGCGACAGGAAGGCATCGCGCATGCCGCAAGGGCGGCCGGGTACTACGTCGCCGGCATCTACCGGGAAAAGGCATCAGGGGCACGCGCTGACCGGCCCGAGCTGCTGCGCATGATTGACGATCTGCAAGCCGGTGAAATCGTGGTGGCCGAAAAAATCGACCGCATCAGCCGCCTACCCTTGGCCGAAGCCGAAAGGCTTGTGGCCTCGATACGCGCCAAGGGTGCCCGGCTGTCGGTGCCCGGCATCATCGACCTGGACGAACTGGCGGCCGAAGCGCAGGGCGTGCCCCGCATCGTCTTGGAGTCCGTGCAGGACATGCTTTTGAAACTGGCCCTGCAAATGGCCCATGACGACTACGAGGACAGGCGCGAACGCCAGCGCCAAGGCATTGATCTGGCGAAGGCTGCGGGCCGGTATGCCGGCCGCAAGACCGATACCGCCACCCATGCCCGCATCGTGGCCTTGCGCGAAGGCGGCAAGAGCATCGCGGAAACGGCAAGGCTGGCCGGGTGCAGTCAAAGCCAAGTGAAGCGCGTATGCGCGATGGCCCGGCCAGCGGTTGGCGGCAAAAAGGAGCTGGCCAAGTCGTGAACCTGTCACCACGCAAGACAGATTCAGCGCAGGCGCTGCGCCTGCTCTCTGACGGTTTCGATCACCTCGGGGAACTCGATTTCCCCATTGATGAAGCGCACGGACAAGGCTTCGTTTTCCGGGCTTGGCTTGAACCCTTCAAGGCCAACGGATGCACGCGCATAGTTGACTGCCTCTAGGCGCTTGCGGCGCTCGCACCATGCCCCGTACATCGTGGGCGTCTTGGGGTTGGCAAGCCATTTCTGTTGCACGGCCACGGGCAACGCTGACCACCATTCCACGCAATCCGAAGGCGGGGCCTGCTCAAGCGACTCCCGCGCATCCTCGGATATTTTCGCCAGCTCGGCCGCGCTCGGTTCGTCCTCACGGGGGCGGCAAGAGGCAAAAAACCGGCTTACGACTTCCTCCACGTCTTTACTCATTCGCTCAATTCCTCATTTGTTCTACGGCCCGTAATCGAGGCAGAATTCCGCTTCCCCTTTACTCTTCTGCTGTTTACTCGCCGCTTTCGGCAGACTGTCGCAAGGCCAAAAAAGCTTCCTTGAGAGTTTGGCTTACTGCGGAATCTGGCTCATTTAGCACAAGCGTTTGATACGCATTCAGATAGTCTGAACGGATGCGATGGAACAAGTGCAGGAAGTGCCGAAGAAAACCGATGCAGTCCAGAATCGCAATCTCGGTGCCGTCCGTTTTTTCATAAAATGACGCGGCATACTCGGTCACTATTGGGTCGATCACATCCGTGGTAACGAACAAATAATTGTGAATCCGCTTCTGTGCTCTGGCGATTTTCGTCACAGCGCCGTCAATGTCGTCAATCGTTACCCGCTTCATCTTCATTTCGTAGGCAGTGACAACGGAATCATCGCCAACAAGACAGATTTCCACGTCACCCAGCGAGCCGGTTTGTAAATCTGCCGCGTTGTGGGAATTCAAGGGCAGCATACTTTCAGCAAGTCGCGTTCCCGCAGCCTCATAGGCCGCAGCTACGATCAACACCGGCAAGCGGCTTGCATTCTTGCAAGCAAGGTGCTGACCGATTAGCGTCACGATTGATTCCGACGACAATGGCAAAGCGCCCTCGGTGCGTTCCAGCGCATCAAGCAATGAAGCCATACGGGCCAGTTTCTCATCACGCAATAGCAGCAGCACGCGCACTGTTTCGACAAAAAGAACATCGGCGGCAATCCGCTGTTCGGCTACATCGGCCAATAATTCAAGCGTCTTTACATAGAGGTCACGCGGTCTTCCGACAAGCTCTCTATCCGTAGTCAGCGCCTGGTCAATATTCCGCAGCGTTGGCGTCAAAAATGCCGTAGTCGGATTGACCGGGAAACGGTGTACGTTGATAAACTTGGTCAGATAACGTTCGTCATAGGTACGGCCAGAAAAACTATCAGCGCCGCCGATCTCGGTATACGGTTTGCGTGGATCGACGTGCGGTTTATCCAACTTCCCAAGCAGGCACGACATGAGCAAGCGCACCCCGGCGCGATTGCTCATGCAGCGGCACACATAATCGACCCGCTCCCTTATGGCTTGATCGCTAATGACTGTGACGTTTAGCGTTGCAGCAGCACGGTCATAAATGCCCGTCAAAATTTCATCTGGCGTCATTCAAACTATCCTTATAATTTTTTTGGGTCGTAATTTGTCCAAAGCACTTCTGTTCGCGTCCCTTTGGTTGAATGAATGGTTTTATCTGCACCAAACGTTTTGAACCATTGTTTCGCCTCGAAAAGCTCATCCATCAAAGGATGATCGTAACCCGATACGGCAACCATGCCCTTGCATTCATTGACGGCTTCGGCAAATTCTCGGTGCTGCCCTTCGTCCATCTCGAAACCGTAAGCCTTGGTGTCACCGCGTGTGACGTGCAAATACGGTGGGTCACAATAGAACAAAGTCTTAGCGCTGTCATAAAGCCGAATTACGTCAACAGCGGGCCGGTTCTCGATCTGCACCCGGATTAGTCGCTGTGCGATTTCATCGAGCGCATCCACGCCACCAAGCCAGCGGGAAACCACGCCCGACATGCCGGCGCGGCTAGTATCTTTGCAATTTGCCCAACGGCCAAGCGAGGCGGTTTGAGCAAGCCCAGTGCGCGTCTGGCGAGCTTTGATATAGAAGCGCCTTGCACGCTCTACATCGCTGATTCCCTGAGTCGTTCCGTGAATGGCGAGGTGGTATTCCTCGCGGGAAAATGGCGTTAAAGCGATGGCTCTAATCAGTTCTTCATGCCGATCACGCAACACCCGGAAGAATGTCACCACATCGCCGTCAATGTCGTTATATGTCTCAACCGGGGAAGATTCACGATTGATAAGTACTGCCCCGGAACCTGCAAAGGGCTCGCAGTAGTGATGACACTTTGGAAGCAAAGGCAGCAGCCAATCCAAGTGGGAGAATTTTCCGCCATACCAACCAAACACAATGCGGCGACGACGGCGACCGCGCATATAAATGACATTTGCCATTTCGGGTTGATCGTCTTCATTCAAATAAATTGGAGAGACTCCGCGCCCTCTTTTAGTTGGCTGCACATTTTTTGTCATGATTTTGTTTCTCCTATCGACCCGGTTTCGGGTCGAACTTTGTTAATTCCGAACTGACGCATTTGCATCGGTGTGCCTGTAAATTTTCGTCCTCAACCTCCATACAGTCGGAAATTAAGTGTCTGCAAACACAAATAGGCATCCGCTCATTTACTCAAACACTCTTTTAATTATCGGCCGTAATCGTTGCCTGCCTCTGCTTCATAGTTGCCCTGCTGGTCGCGGGTGACTTCCACATCGTCGCCCACTTCCATATCCGCGCCCTCTGCCTGGGGAACCATCACGCGGTCGCCGTCGGCCTCAATGACATAGGCCGGGCTTTCGTTCTCGCGCTCAATCTGCGCCACAACTTCACCTGAAAAAGCCTCGTCACGGGCCAGCAAGCGGGCCTCGTGCTGCTCGGCCAGCTCCACCAGTGCCGGGCTGTGTTCGCCGGCCTGCGGCACGGCCGGGCCGCCTCCATAGATGCCGCCAAACATTTGCACGCCGGTTCGGTGGGCTTCTGCCAGCTCGGCAAGCCGGGAAATTTCGGGGTCTACGCGCTCGCGCTCCATGCCGCCGCCGCTGGACTCTGCGCCCTGCCCTTCTTCGGCCAGCTCCTGCCGTAGCTCGGCGTTCTCGATGCGCTCGGCAGCATACAGGCCGGCATAGTCCGGGCGCGGGTCTGCGGCCTCGATAGTGACGAACGGGGCGGGCCGCTCACTGTCTCCGCGCACGGCGGCCGGTGGCATGGTGTCGCCAGCCGGGCCGCCTGCTTCGCGCTCGGCCTCTGGCTGGTCGCGCTGCTCGACTTCAAAAGCGCGCTGCCGGCACTCGGCCAGTTCGCGGCGCAAGTTGGACAGGCGGGCCGGGTCGGTTTCGGTCTGCAAGGCCAGCTCAAGCGTGCCGCACTGCTCACGAATCAGGTTCAAGTCCGTTGCTGCATCACTCGGCCGCTCATTTGTGTATTCACTCATTTAAGTAACCGCTCCTTTACTCTGGAAGCTGCGCAACGTAGTCGCTCAAAACCTCTTTGACGGTCTTGCCCTGCTTCGCGGCGTACACCTTCAATTTCGTGTGCTGCTCGCGGTCCAGGTCGAAGTTCACGCGAACGGTTGCGGCCTTGTCGGCAAGACTAGCGAGGGTTGCGGCTTTGCTGCTTTTGGCGCTTGGGCGGCCGGCGCTGAGTGTGCCCTTGGTGGTGGCGGTCATTTACTTATATCCTCATTTACTCAAGCGAGTTTTTGCTTAATTTCATTCATCAGGGCGCGGATTTCCTTAGCGCCGTCGCCGTCTGGCTCGGCGTCAAGAATGGTCGTGCCTGCTGCGGCCGTGCCGGGGTAGCTCACGCGCTGTGTGATGCGGGAATCCAGCACTGGCAGGCCGTAGCCGTTTAACGCCTCGGCCACTTCGGCCCCCATCTTTGTGCCCTTGATCGCACGCGACACGACGAAGGCGGCTTTCAGCTTGCCGTCCGTAATCTCGATGCGCTGTTTCACCAGTTCGACAAGCTCGGCGGTCGCCCAAATGTCGTAAGGACTAGGCTGCACCGGGATCAGGACGAAATCTGCGGCTCGAATTGCAGACACGGCCAAATCTCCCGTTTTGGGCGCTTGGGGCGCACCGTCGATCACAACGAAATCCTTGTGGCCCACGTTCTTCAAATCGCGGTCAAGAAGTTTTGCCCGGTCGATACCGACAACCGTAACGGGGTTGTCATCGCGCACGGCCGCCCAATCTCGGGCGCTGCCTTGCGGGTCGGAATCGACTAGCAGAACGTCGGCCCCGTCCAGTTGCAGGGCGCGGGCTAGGTGGGTGGCGATGGTCGTTTTTCCTGACCCGCCTTTCTGGTTCAACACGGCGATAACCTGCATGGGGCCTCCTGAGTGAATGAAATTAACGTGCATTTACTCATTTGAGTATAACAAAGATTCGCACGTTAAGTAAGCACTCTTTTACTCATTCGCTCATTTTCAGCAACGCCCGACAGGGCAGGGCGTTTAGTGCCCTCGGCCGTGGTCTGGCTTCTGTGCCTGCTGCTCGCGTTCGCGCTGTGTGGCCTGCTCTGGCTGGTCGCGCTCGGGCGGCTGGCCGCCCTGTGCGGCCTTGCTCCTGGTGAAGTAATCGCGCCCGGCTTGGGTGGCTTCCCGGCGCTGGCTGTAGCGGTCTTGCAAAGCCTTGTTGCTGAACTCGACGTATAGGCCGGCATCGGCCGCCACGTCGGCCATCATGTTGTTGTATTCCTCGGAACCGCCACGCAAGCGGATATGCGGGCCAAACTTGGCAAGGGCGAGGCGCAAGCCCTGCTCGATGGTGTCGCGCTCCTGCTGGCCGAATTCCACGGCTTCGCCCCGGTCGGTGAACATGGCCCGCTTCTGCTGGTCGTAGTACGTCACGTTGCCCTGTTGATCGACCCTGTACGCGGCGGGCTTCATGATCGGCGCGGCCTCGGGCTGCTGGCCGGTCTGGTGTTCGATGCGCTCGCCAGTAGGGACACGCTGCGGGCTGCGTTGCCGGCGCAGCTCGGCCAGTGCATCGGCATCGCCGCTGCCTGCACGCTCGGCCAAATAGGCGCGGTACTGGTCGGCCGGCTTCATGCGATAACGGGCCTTTAAGGCTTCGCGCTCGCCGGCAATGGCCTTACGTAGCTCTATATCCTTCACCACCTTGCCCATGCTGGAAACCGACAAAGCCGCCTTGCGCGCTGCCGGCTTCAAAGCCCGGTCATTCTGAATGGCCCGGCGCTCGGCCAGGTATTCGCGGCGCAGCTCGGCGCGGCGCTCCTGCTCGCGCTTCTTCTGCTCCTGCCAATCCTGTTCCCGGCGCTCGCGCTGCTGTGGTTGCCATTCGCGGCGGTACTCGGCCCAAAGGTCACGGCGCGGGACAGGGCGGGCCTGCTGTGGTGCGGCATGGCCGATTTGCTCGGCGTAGGTCTGCTGCAAGATCGGCGCGGCATCGCGCCAAGGCAAATGCAGCTCTTGCGTGAGGAAGTCGGACACGTTCAAATTTCGCCGGCCGCACCGGATGCGGTCGCCGCCGTCCTTGCCCTTGGTCACTTCGTATTTGTCAGGCATCACGCCATGCGTGCGGCTGACGGTCGCCAGCAAGCGGGCGGCGTCCAGCTCGCGCTTGATGGCGCTGAACTCGGCCCGGCTGTTGTCGGTGCCACGGGCGGCCCGTTCGCGGCGCTCGGCTTCGTACTGGCCCACTACGCTATCGGTCTGGCGGCCGTCACGCTCACGCGAAGGGGTAGGGGTCGGCTCACTGGCGCGGGCCTGTTCGGGTGCTCTGGCCGGGGCCGGGCGCTCTTGCTCCTGGTCATGGGAAATTTCCACGGCCGGGCGGTGCTTGGCGTAGAACGTCGCGGCACGCTCGGCCAGAATCGCCCGGCGCTGCTCGGGGTCGGCCTCACGATAGGCGGCATAGGCTTTGCGGTTGCCGCTGTTCATGTATTTCAGTTCGGCCGCCCGCACCTCGCGCCACTCCTTCAAGCGCTCGGCAATGTCGGCCGGGGTAGGGCGGGGCGCTTTGGCGTCCTCGTACCCTGCGCGGATTTCGCCGGCCAGCTTCTGCCGCTTTTCAGCGGTGGGCATTTCGATGAATTCACGGCTGAAAACGTATTCTTTCAGGTTCACGCCCTTGGCCGCGCCCTCTGGCTTCACGTTGAGATATTCGCCGGCCTTGCCTGCGTTGCGGGTCTTGGTGTCGCCATGCTCGGCAACGATGGCCCGGAACTTGTCGAAGTCGGTAACGCTCTTGTCCAGCACGTCGGACAAGATGCGCTCTTTCAGATCGTGGCTTGCGCCCTTGAAATAGTCGCCCTTGTACCGGGAAATAATCGCGCTCTCGTCGGTGAATTCAATGCGCCGGTTATCTTTCGGGCTGGCAAGTCCATATTTCGCATTTACATGCTCCTGGAACGCTTCAAGAAACTTGGTTTGCTGGTCAACCTTGCCAAACGGATTTAGGTTTTTCTCGCTTAATAGGTTGTATTCAGGGATGACAATATGAATATGTGGCTTGCGCTCGATTAGCTCGCCGGTTTTTTGATTGGTATAGGTCTTTAGTTTAGGCAAGTGCGCTTCGGCATAAAAGTTATATTCGTCTCCGTCATAGGCAGTCATGGCGAATTTCTTAAATTCGTCCGTGATTTCCTGCAACTTGTCCCGGCTAATTTCGTCCTCTTTGAAAGCCAGCGTGATATGCAAATAACGCTCGCCGGTTTTCTCCATGCTATTTATAACGGCGTCTGTTAGCTCCAGGTCGCCCGACAAGATAACGCGCTCGTCCAGCTCGTCCCGGCTAAAGTCCCGGCCGTCCTTGCGCCCTTCCTCTAGGTACTCTTTTATTCCGGCATCGCCGCCACGCACTCTAATCAGCATTGCGGATTGCCTCTTTCATCACGTCGGCCAGCGTTTGCAGCTCGGCCAGAATCCCGGCGTAAGTTGCCGGGGTGACGGTGCCGACCAGCTCGGCGGCGTTGGCGGTATGGGCAAGCTGGTTCAGGTTGTTGCTGGCCTTGTTAAAAAGGTAAATCAGCCGGCGCTTATCGCTGCTCGGTGGTGTCCGGGCGACGATCTGCGTTTTGTTATTCAGCACGGCATCACGGAAAAAATCGGATGGTTTCACCCCGGCCGCCTTCGCCTTGGCGAGATAGGCGGCATGGTCTGGAAGGGCCAGCCGAAAGCTAACCGTGCGGGTGGGTTCTTTGGGCTTGCGTGGCATCGGCGCGGCTCCTTTTTGTCCTGCCCGTCAGACGGGCAGGGCGGTTATTTAGCCGGCTGCGAAGCTGCCGGGCGGCTTGTGCTGCTGGTGACGAATCCGCGACCTGGTGGGCGTGGATCTGTCGCCATGCGGCCCGGCTCCCGTAGGGGGCCGGTGGCAGGTTTCCAAAGGGGGGCACCCCTTTGGGCACGGGATATGTTTCAAAACGCGGAGCGCTTTTGTAAACATATCCGACGTGCCTATCTATAGCACTCATATACTATAGCGCACCTCGAACACTCGCACAAGACTGCAAACACACTGCACATACACCGCATTAAATCGCTTGACACTGCAAACGCACTGCATAATAATTGCACAAACATGGCGGCAAACATTGACCGCACTGCAAATAACCGGCAATATCGCGGCACCCGGCAATGCCGATAACGCGAAAAGGTGGAAACATGACAAAAGACAGCGTGGCCGATGTGCTGCGCGCACTGGCTACCGGCGACAAAAGCCGCTCTGAAACTGCCCGGCTTCGGGACATAGTGGATGAAGTGGAAGCGGCTTTAGCTGCTGGTGTCAGCCGTGCGGCAGTCCTCCAAGCTCTGAACGATCAGGGCTTCACGATGACGCCAAAGAGCTTTGAAAGCGCCCTGTACCGCATCAGGAAAAAACGAATCCAGCCAGCGAAGCCGGCCGCGAAATTTGGTCATGACCAAGCGGAACCGACACGCAAGCCAGCCCAAGCACCGCAAGAGGAACCCGCAAAAGACCCTCAAGCACGCATCACGAACCCGGCCGATATTCGCAAGTCCAGACGCCGGGAAATTGACTTAGATGACCTATCTGACAAGGAATAACTTTTATGAAAATCGCAATCGTCAACTACACCGGCACCGTTGGAAAAACCACTATCGCCGCTCATCTGCTTTCGCCTCGCATGGGCAATGCTCCCATTTTTGCTGTCGAGTCGATCAACGAAACGGCGGCCGGGTTGGGTGTCGATGTTGAACAAATAAAGGGCGACAAATTCCGCGAACTGTTCCGCAAGCTCTTTTCGCTCGATGACGCAATCATTGATGTGGGCGCATCCAATATCGAAGACTTCCTAGATGGCATGGTCAAGTTCGATGAATCGCACCTTGAATTTGATTACTTCATTATTCCGCTGACCAGTGGCACGAAAGAGCAAAAAGAAACAATGCAAATGATTAGAACGCTCTCTGAATTTGGCATTCCTGCCGAAAAAATAAAACTCGTTTTCAATCGTGTTGATTCTGAAGTGGAAGATGAATTCTCCCATGTGGTCGCTTATGTGAAGAAAGAAAAAAACGCTACCGCCGACCCTGACGCGGCTATTTTTGAAAGTGAATTGTTCGATGCGCTCGGCGTTAAAAAAATGACCGTTGAAGCACTGCTGAAAGATGAAACGGATTACAAGGCACTACTTAAAAGTAACCCGGAAGCCAGCGCGAAAGAAAAGAACGCCTGGGGCGATATGCACGGCCTTAAAGCACTGGCTCGCAGTGTGAATAGAAACCTCGATTCTGTATTCTCTACCCTGTTCAAATAAGGGGGCAGGTATGGAAACTGAACCCATACACAAGACCGTCAAAGACGCCTTCATATATGACCTGATGGGCGACGTTGGGCGACTTCACGATCTAATCAAGGCGCTGCCCGAAGGCTTGGAAAAAGCCACGGCCCCAACCCTCGGCGCTATCGCCCTGGCGGTGAAAGATGCAAAGGCCAGCGCCGAACAGATCGGCAAGGCTGAAAAAGCCTCGTTCGGAAACTTCGCGGCGGCCGAAAAGGTCGCGCTGCGGGACTCTCTCAAGGCGGCGCTGCGGGAAGAAGCCGGCGAAGCCCTCGCCAGTGCTGCCCGCGAACTGGCAACGTCGGCCCGCATCCATCAGGACGCGGCCAAGGGCGAAAAGGTGCAGCGGTGGCAATGGATCGCCGTTGCCTTCGCTGGAAGCCTTTTAGCCGGGGCGCTCGGCTTCTACGGTTCGCACCTGCTATATGGCAAGCAGATTGACGAACAGGCGGCCTTCGGCCGTGCCGTAGGCACGGTGTGGGACGGATTGGACACCAAGACAAAAGAGCGGATTCAGGCCGCAAGGGAACGCCAATGAAACCCGCACTTGCTCTAACCCTGCTGTTGCTGGCCGGCGCATCCTTCATGCTCGGCCGCAGCCTGGTCAACACGATCAAAGGCAAAGAGCCTGCGACGTGGGTAACGTGGCTGTGGCTCGGCCTGTGGGGCGTAGCTGTCCTGTACGGCCTCGGCTCGGCCATTCCCCGCATGATCGCCAGCGGCGAATCTTCGGCCTTGCTGTCTATCGGCGTGGCCGTGGTCGCGGTGTTCTGCCAGACCCGAATTTGGGGGCACATGATGGCCCGCGCCAACTACGCGCCGCACGGTCAAGAAACGGTCATCAGGGGCACGGAAGTTGTCGGCGGCTCCGATCTGCAAGCCCGCATGTACGGCGACAAAGCGAAGCCGTCCGAAGTGGATATTGAGATTGGCGGGGTGGTCGTTCCGCGCATGTTGGAAGCGCAGCACATGCTTTTCAGCGGCACCACGGGCGCGGGCAAGACGCAAGCGATTAACCGGGTTCTGCGGGCTGTACGGGCACGCAATGAGCGGGCCTTGATCGCTGACCCGGCCGGGGGGTTTTACTCTCGCTTTGCTCGTCCTGGTGATGTGCTGTTTAACCCGTTTGACCGGCGCTCGGTGGATTGGTCGCCCTTCGCTGAAATTCGGGCTGAATACGACTGCCAGCGCATTGCAAAGGCTGCTGTGCCTGACGGCTCAGGGGAGGGCGCAGAGTGGCACCACTACGCGCAAACGCTGCTCGGTGAAACGCTGCTAGCGCTACACCTACGCGGGGAACGGTCGGTAAAGCGGCTGCTGCACTATGTCAGCTCGGCCGACATAAAGGAGCTGGGCGAACTGCTGGCCGGCACGCCTGCCGCCATCCTGTGCGCCAAGGGCAATGACAAGATGCTGAACAACACGCGGGGCATCATCGCTACCTATCTCGGCGTATGGCGTTACCTGCCTGACGCTGGCACGTTCTCCGTGCGTGAGTGGGTGCAGGATGAGACGCGCACCGGCTGGCTGTTCGTGACCTACCGCGACGATCAAATGGGCCTGCTGCGCGGCCTTGTGGCCTCGCTGCTGGAACTCGGCATTGTCGAAGGCTTGAGCCTGTCGGAAAATCAATATCGCGGCTTGTGGTTCGTGTTCGATGAGGTCGATTCACTCGGCAAGGTGTCCAGCCTTCGCAGCGGTCTAACGAAGCTGCGCAAGTACGGCGGGCGCTGTGTGCTTGGCCTGCAAACGGTGTCGCAACTGCGCGAAACCTACGGCAAGGACGAGGCGCAAACGCTGCTCGCCAACCTGTCCACAAAGCTGATTTTGCGGGCTGGCGACAACGAGACAGCCGAATATTTCAGCAAGGAACTTGGCGAACAGGACATTGACCGGCTGCAAATGACGACGGGGCAGGGCACCAGCTCGGGCGGCCTGACGAATCCCGGCCAAAGCTCGGAATCGTTCAATACCAACTACAACATGCAGCGCGTGCGGCAAGCCGCCATCATGTCGTCGGAAGTGCTGAACCTGCCCGACCTGCAAGGCTTCCTCAAGATACCCGGCCAGCCAGTCGCCACGGTCAAGATTGACTATCAGGCCATGCCGGAAGTCGAGCCGGCATATCTGAGTTAATGAGTAAAACCCCCTTAAATTCATCTACTCATTGCCCGTTTTTGGTGATATACTCAAATGAGTAAATAAGTGGTGACAGGCTGGCTTCCCGCCACGGTGCGCCTGTCACCATCGACGTAACCGCGCCAAAATGGGAAAATCGGGTATGCCAAAGCATTGGGTTTTGGCATACATAGATAAGCAAAACGAACGCTGATTTTTATGCCCTAAGAACGCCTCGGCGTACCGGGTGCGGCCCCGAAAAGAACGGGCCTGACAGGTGGGAAAGTAGCTCGTAAGAACCACCAGACAAGCAGCGGAAAGACGCGCCGTATAGACCACATCCCAAGAACGCCTCGGCGTGCCGGATACGGGCCTTAAACAAGCCCTGACAGTCGGGAACAGTAGCTCGCAAGAGCCGACAGACAGACCGGAAAGACGGCCCGGCGTTCGCCCTCAACTTTTTGGAGTGGCGAACATGATTAGTACCATCAAATTTCTTTCCGTCATCGGCGTGGCTGGCTGGATGCTTTTCGGCTCCCATGCTGCACACGCTCAAATCCCCGTGACTGACGGCGCATCCATCGGCCAGCAGATCGCGGCCCAGGTCGAAACCATTGCAAAGTGGAAGCTGCAATACGACCAGATGATGAGCCAGATTGACCAAGCCAAGCAGCAATATGAATCGCTGACCGGCTCCCGTGGCCTCGGCAACGTCATGAATGACCCGCAATATCGGGACTACCTGCCGGGCGACTGGCAGGCGGTCTATGACAGCGTGAAAAACGGCGGGTACTCGGGCCTAAGTGGCACGGCGCGCACCGTCTACGACCAAAACAAGGTTTTCGATAGCTGCGGCCATATTGTCAGCACCCAACAACGCACGGCTTGCGAAGCGCGGGCGGTGAAGCCGTCGCAGGACAAGGGCTTTGCTCTGGATGCCTACAACGCAGCAAAAAGCCGCATCAATCAAATTGACCAGCTCATGGGCAAGATCAACCAGACCCAAGACCCGAAAGCCATTGCGGAACTGCAAGGCCGGATTGCTGCGGAACAAGCGAATATCCAGAACGAGCAAACCAAACTGCAACTTTATTCGATGGTCGCGGCGGCCGAAGAAAAGGTGCAGGTACAGCGCGCCCGTGAAATGTCCATGCAGGATGCGGCCAAGCGGGAAGGTTTGAAAATCCAGCCTATGACCTTTTCCATTCGCAACTAAGGGGGCCGCACCATGTTTTATATTCTTGCGGGCCTCGCCGCTGGCTTCTATGCCAGCATGGTTCTTGGCTTCTGGTTGTCAGTGCGGCGGTTCGGAAAACTCCATGCTGCCTATCGTCGTGAATCGCAGGTTTTCACTCTCGATGTGATTGGGGTCTTATGGGCCTCGTTGGTGCCTTTTTGGGCCGCGTATGACTTGCTCGGTCTGCGTCTGCCGTTCATGTCTCCCGAAGCGTTTGCAAGCTGGCAATGCGCCTTCTATGCAGTCGCGGCGGCCATCGCTGCGGTGGCTATGGGCTACTTCAACGGCCGCGAACGCTTCACCAATCCAACACATGCCGGCCTAGCTGAATCCGCGCTGCGCTTCCTGGCAACTCGTCAAATCATCACGGCCGCCGAAGTCGCGCACGCCATGTCTAGAGCATCGGTTATCGACGTTACTTGCCGCGAGGTGCGCAAATGAAAAACCTTGCCTCTGTCCTGTTGGCCCTGTGCGTCTGGTTTGGTGGTTTGTATTTTGTGAGCGAAATCATCATCGCTTCATATCAACATGCTGAACTCACTGGCGCAACACTATCGCTCTACATCACCGCAGTGATCGGCCTTTTCTTCTTGGAACGAGTGACGCATTTTTCGTTCTGCCTTTGCCATGATTGTAAAGAGGAGAAAGCATGAAAAAGCTCTCTACGCTCCTGTTCCTTGCAGCTATCGCTTTGGTGGGCTGCAAAGACAATGACCCTGTGCAAACCGTCGATTGGTACAAGGCTAACGCACCTGAACGGGCGGCCATGCGTGCCAAGTGCAAAGACAATCCGGGCGAACTGGCGGCCTCGCCGAACTGCATCAATGCAAACCGTGCTGAAACTGCGGTCGATGGTGCGAAGCGTGGCGGCCTCAACGTCCAGCCCTTGCAGGGCGTCAAGTTGGGAGGGAACCGATAATGCCCGCAACCACAAGTGTTTTTACCAGCATCGGGCAAACGATTGATAACGCCACAGCTACTTTCGTCACCGACGTGGCCGCCGATACCATCACCACGATTTACCCTTGGGCGTTGGCGTGTTTATCCCTCTATATCGTTCTGTACGGCTACATGATGATTTTCGGAAAGGTGGAAAGCCCCGGAAACGATGGCTTGATAAAAGCCGCCAAAATTATGATCGTCGCCACGATGGCACTCAATGCCGATATGTACCTGAACGGCGTAGTTTCTGCGCTCAAGGGAATAGAGCAGGGCTTAACGGCTGCATTTAGCGGCGGCGGCGGCGGGCCTATCTATGCCTCCCTCGATAACAGCCTGAGCAAAGGTCTTGACCTGATTTTGCAATGCAAGCAAAAGGCACAGGAAGCCGGTTGGACAGAAGTTAGCACCTCCATCGGATGGTGGATTATTGCGGCCATCATTGCCGTTGGTTTTGCCCTCGTCGTCGTCGTTGGCGGCATCGCAATCATGGTTTCCACCTTCTATCTGAAAATCCTTTTTGCCATCGGCCCGGTGTTCATCATGTGTCTGATGTTCCCGGTCACTGCGCGTTTCTTCGATCAGTGGATTGCGTACGTTTTAAACCACACGCTTATCGTTGCGCTGACTGCTGTAGTGCTCACGCTTGGGGTCACGATCTACGATCATGAAATATCGAAAGTTGTCATGGACTCCGATCAAAACATGCTCGGCGTGGCCCTTGAACTGCTCGTCGTCGCCGCCATCCTCTACGCCGTCACCAAGGGCGTTATGAGCATGGCTAGTGCGCTGGCAGGCGGCTTTGCGATGGCGGTTATGGGTGTCGGCGGTTTGAGTCAGGCGGCCGGCGCTGCGGGGCGCGGAACAAAGGCTCTTGGCGCGGGTGCTATGGGTCTAGGCCGTGGCGCTGCTGCCGCTGGAAAGTGGCTCAATCCAAATCAGGTAAAAGGGGGAGCGCCTGCACCAGCAGGTGCACCACGGCCGGGCGGTTGGCAACCGGCATACAAACAAAACGTGATTGAGAACCTGCAACGCAAGCGCACCTAAACAGGATTGCCCGATGCCTCACGCACCCCGCTTCGGCGGGGTTTCCTTTTGGCGACAACGGATCTGCCTCGATCGCGTCAATCTGTCACCAGCGTAAACCCCTCCGCGCTTCGCTTGGGCAACCGCTTCGGTTGCATCCCGCGTCGGTTCTTGCCCGACTGTCTGCGGGGGCAGGCGCGGCGGGCGTTGCCCTTGACCTCCCCCTTGCCGATAGGCTCTGTGGCCTCCATCAGCATCAAGGGTGAAGGCTTCGCCCGACATCCTCACCCGTTCGGTGCTCGCCCTGCGGGCTGCGCTCCGCGTGCGGCCTCCGGTGTCGCCCTTGACGCCGATTCCAGCCAATACAAGGCCACGGCTGCGAAGTGGACGGGAACGAAAAACCCGGCACGCTGGCCGGGTCGGTTTGGTGACGGCCGCGAGCTGGCCAGGTCGTGAAGCTGTCGCCAATCAATCCTTTGCAGGGCTGGCCTTGCCTCCTTTGCCGGGCTTATCGGCAGGGGAGGGCTTCAAGGCGGCCAACAAGCCCGCGTTCTGCGTCTTGGTGGCCTCCAACTGACCGCGCAGGGCTGCGGCTTCCTCGCGGGCTGTGGCGGCCTCTGTGCGGGCCTTGTCGCGCTCGCCTTCGGCCTTCGTCATGCGTTCGGCGGTGCGGTGTACTTCTTCGGCGGCACGCTTGCGCTGCTCGGCGTGTGCCTGCTCGGCGGCTTCCGCTTTGGCGGTGAGTCCAGCAAGGGCCGTTTGCGCCTTCATCGTCTCGCTTTGAGCGGCGGCCAGACTGGCGGCCAGCTTGACGCCCTCGGCCTCGGCCAGCTCTTGGCGCTGCTGCGCCTTGTCGCGTTCTGTGCGCAGGCGGTCGGCATCAGCTCGCAAGCTGTCGGCCGTCGCCTTGGCGGCCGTGGCGGCGGCTTCGGCTTCGGTGTGTGCGTGGGTCAATTCGGCGCGCAGTTCGGCCGCCCGGCGTTCGATTTCCTCGGCCTTCTGGTTGGCAAGGGCTGCGGCTTGCTCGGCTGCAAGCCGGGCGCTGCGGGTCGCTTCCAGCTCCTGCGCGGTTGCTTGCGCGGCGGCTGCGGCGGCCGTGGCTTGGCGCTCAAGCTCTGCAATGCGCGCCTGTGCGGCTTCCAGCTCGGCGGCTTGCTTCTCGTAGGATTCCGATTGCTCGGCCGATAGTTGGATCAGGTCGCTTTTTTCGGTTTCAAAGGCAACCTTGGCAGCGTCTAGCGATTCGTTCGCCAGTTGCTGCGCCGTCTCCCAAAGGCTTTGGCCCATGCTCTGCACCACGCCATGCAATTCAACGGGCAACGGCTCGCGCACGGCCTGAACCTGCTTGCGCTGGTTCTGCCGCCATTCCTTCATTGCTTCCACGACGTTATTCATACCGGCGCGGCTCTCCTGCCGCACGGCCTCAACGCTCGGAAACTCGCCGGTTGCGCTGGCCGCGTGCAGGGTGTCGGCGGCGGCAAAGATGCGCTCTTTGATGTCTTGGGATAAGGCCATTTTGCTGACTCCTTCGGAGTTGGTAGGAATAATAGTAATTATACTACTACTATTACTACTACACCACAAAGAAAATGACTATTTCGGCCCGGCCTTCGCTGGCCGCCCCGGTTTTCGAGTGGAAGGGGTGTCAAGGGCACGCCCGGAAGCCGCACGCGGAACGGAGCGCAGCGAGTACCGAACGGGTGAGGACGTGGGCGAAGCCGAACCCTTGATGCCACTGGAACGGCCCAAGCCTCTAGTCTGGGGTGCAGTCAAGGAAGCGAAGCGCCCCGCCGCCTGCATCCCTGACGACAGAGGGCGACTCGCTCCCCTCGCTGGCGAGGGGCGGGGGGGAGTGGTGCGCCGCGTCAAATGGCCTGCTTCGTTGAAAACCTGAGCTTTTTTGATTTCGCAAGACAGATTCAGCGCATCAAATCCGCAGACTTCACCAAAGGCCCGTAGAGCTGATTTTCCGGCCTGCCCGGCCCTTGGCTGTGCCTTGACCCTCAAAAGCGTGCCTTGCGGCCTCTGCGTGCTGCTGTAGCCCGTTTAGTGCGCGGTGCTGGCCTACCCCCTTCCTGATAAACCGGTTTTCGGTCTTTCGAGTTGCGTTGACGTTTCCGGCATGGCGCGCACACGCGCCGGGCTGAGCGGGCGGCCGGCGTAGCCGGTCGGGCGTGATTTGTCCCGGTCTTAGCGCCCCGCAGGGGTGGCCGCTTGCGGCCATGCCGGCCGGCTTGCCGGTCGGGACGCTTAGACCATGCTTTATCTCGGTCGTCGATCAACCACGCGCGGCAAGTGCCGCGCTTCGTT
>JAUXWM010000001.1 GCA_030681375.1 Gallionella sp. | reverse complement strand
CGTCATAAACCATTTTTGATAGACATGGTTCATCGCGTCGATGGTCTCACTATGCAGGGACTTGACACCCTGCACCATGCAATAGAACCCGTGCAGCTTCTTTAGCGGAAGGTCGTTCTCCTTGAAAAAGTCCACAAGCTGCTCGAAGGTTCTATGGGAAAGCGTCGTTGGGATCACGGGAACAAGAATGGCATCTGCAGCGCGAAACACGTTTTCTGACAGGGCAGAGATATTGGGCGGACAATCCAGCAGGATAACATCATAATCGCCTTTGACGGCGGCCAGCGCCTTTTTCAGGCGCGAACGGCTGTCTCGCATGCGTGACAGGAATACGTCGAAATCCCGAAAACCCATATTCGCGGGCAGGACATCAAGATTGTCGTAGTCGCTGCCTCTGATCGCTTTAGTAAACTTTTCAACATCCTCGAAGAAGCTTGCCTCGGTCAGTTTTTTTGAGGGCTTCACGCGGAAGTAGAAACTTGAAGCGCCTTGGGGATCCAGGTCGCACAACAATATGCGTTTTCCCGCTGCGGCGAAGGCATAGGCTAAATTGACCGAGGTTGCGGTTTTGCCCACGCCGCCCTTGTTTGAATAACAGGCGATGATTTTCATGACTTGGGCCTTCCGTCGTGAAACAGCTCACGGAATGTCGATTGGGTTTGCAGGCTGTTGAACAGCGCGAAGCTGTCGACAATCTTCGCTCGTTCCTCGATCTGCCGAAGATGTAGCACGGCCGTCAGTGCGCCGACGCTTTGAGCGACATGCAGTTTGGTGTCATTGGCCCAGTCATTTGCTTGCCGAAGAAAGTCTTGCAGGCTAATCTGTTGAATCGAGTAGTCATTGAACAGCCCAAGATTGTCCTGCAAATGCTTTAGCGGTCTGAGCAGGTCTTTGAACTCTGGCTTCGCAAAAAGCGGGCTGAAAAATTCCATCAGGTAGCGCAGTTTCTTGCAATGAATACGCAGCGCGTGCACCTCGACATCGGGCATTTCAGGCGCGATAGCACCACCAAT
>JAUXWM010000018.1 GCA_030681375.1 Gallionella sp. | reverse complement strand
GGCGCCTGGTTCGAAGGTGAACTTTCCCGCCGAGGTTGATCGGCTGGTTGCGGTGCTGCGGTCCCGGTTAGTGCAATGATGAGTGGTGGCTTATCCCGCTGTCTGGCAGCAGACCTGCCCAAAAACGGTCAAGCGTTGCCTCTGCTTTCAGCGGCTCAGGATGACCCTGGAGGAGCGCAAGACTAAGAACACGGCAGGCTTCGACACCGCCAGACCGGTGTAAATGGAAGCCATACTGCAGAAACCCATTATAGGCCGGCATTCTCGCCAATTCTTGATCGCTCAAGTTGGCACACTGTCGCACCATTCCCCAAAACGCGCACCGCTGTGCTTCAAATTCGGCCCAGATACCCCCGCAATCTGCTTTGCTGTCCCCAGACACCTGCATCACTTTGACTTCCATGCCGCGCCTCACCCCTTGCTGCGGAACCTATGCACATTCCTGTTGTTTGATCGGGCAGGCAAAGGCCAGAAACCGTCCGGATGCATTGGAGACAATTTTCCCGAGTGGCCTCGGTTTATACCCATAGCTGCGGGCCATGCGCAGGAAGCCTGGGCCACCCAGAAACAGACATTGTTGGCCGCCGAGTTTGCGGATGTGGTCATTCGCTGCGTCCAGAACCCGGCGTGCTGTGATTGGAGTCGCATCCATGGACACCAGTCGCGTCAGTTCCCAGGATCTGGCATCGGTTGGCGGCTCGTCCCAGCAGAGGTCCTGCGGCAGATCAATGATGCCCCTGACGGCATCCCGGATCATATAGCTGTAACGCATGACACCAGAGCCGATGCTGGAGTCACAACGCAGCAGCCTTGCGCCTGCGACCACTTGATCCCCCTCATGGGCGATCACATAGGTCGCGTGCCCTAAGGCGTCGTATTGCTCGAATTCAATGTCTTCATGGCCCTGCAGAGACCAGTCCATCTTGTCGATGAACACCCGGCGCCTGAGTACCATGAACGCACGAACCAAATCCCATCGTGCAGTTGCCTCCGACATGGAGGCCACTGATATTTCTAACATATTTGTCAACCTTAGACTTGCATTACCGCATAAAATATCGAAACTGCAGATATGATCCAGTACCTTACCGAATGTGGTAAGGCCTCAATGTCGAGTGTATCATCATGTCGATGCTAATTCGCCTTGTTCCAGGATTTGCCGAAATTGACGCCGCCCTGCGCGATATCGCGCCATCGGGTTATATCCTGGCCCTGAATGTCCGCTATATGTCGCCAGAATTCTACCATGTCACCTATCCCGCAGAGTGGGTGGAGACCTATACCCGTCGCC
>JAUXWM010000014.1 GCA_030681375.1 Gallionella sp. | reverse complement strand
CGGTTCGCGCCATTGAGAACACAATAGCATCTTTTCCGCCCGCAATTCCACCCCGTTTGCGATACTCGATCTGGAAGCCCACCTTGATCGCTGCGACCTGCGCTGTTGGGTTGTCCACGGCAATCTGACACCAGAGCCGATCAAGGTTTAACCCACGTGGGCTGAATGACATGGTGAGCATCGAGGCAACGATTGCTGGTTGCATCCGTGCGCCATCGAGCATGGCTATGTGAAACTCAGCTTCCCGCCCGGTGAAGGCTTGGAACACGGCCACAGCCACCGGAACGCCGTCCTGCTCGCGTGACGCACCGAAGGCCACGGCATCATCGCGCCATCCGGTAGATCCGGTAGGCGCAAGGGCGATCTGTTTCAGTTTGTCTTGGTCTTTGCGTGTGAAGTGCATGGCAGTTGCTCCCTATGGCCCCAATTCCCAAAGCGTATCGTCGTTGGGGTCCGTGGTTTCCGGGTTCATTTCCTTGATTTCCCAAGACCGCGCATAGATCGCTGAGATAAACGCGGCGCCTTTTTGCCACAGCTCCAGTATCTGCGCAGGAGTGAGCTGATGATGGGCATTATTGCGATCCATGAAGTCTATCAGCGTTGTGCTATCGCCTGAGTTGATCCTAAGCTGCGCACCAAATGCCAATCCCTGAAGGCTGGTTTGATCTTCCGGGCGACCCTGCAATGCAACGATGCCGTAACCGGTGATATCTACGTCCGTGCCTGCGGTGATCACCTTGAGCCGTTTGATGTTCACGGCATCACGAAATGCGCGAACGTATGCCTGCGCCTCGTCATACAAATCATCCACGGTGCGCGGGTCGAACCACTCTTGGGTATCATAGTTGAATGTGGCCCAATCACCCGGAGACGGCGGGTATGGCAGCATTGTTTCGTTTTTGACGTAGAAATCAAACGGCTTTGCAACATCAGGAGCGTCAAGCTGAGCAAGACCTTCTGGAGGTGTCCGAACGGTTCCTACTGCACCCAAGGACCGGACAGTCTTTGCGATGCGGCCAGTAGCTGCCTCATAGTACACGATCATTTATAGAACTCCTCGAGAGTGTAACCGACATTGCTTGCAGCCATCGAGCCATCAATAGTCGTGCCACTCACTCGG
>JAUXWM010000011.1 GCA_030681375.1 Gallionella sp. | reverse complement strand
GGAGGGACTAGAAGGAAGTGTATCCTCCTCCTCCCCCCTAGAGCCTGAAGGGAATAACCAACCTCCCCAGTCCTCTCCTCCCAGCTAGATAACCGTCCTAGATACCCCGCAACCATTCGTTCTGCTCCCTTAATAGGGAATGACCAGCTTGCCCTTCATAACCTCCCACAGCTTAAGGCGTTCCAGATACTTCTCCTGTCTGGGGACTTGGCACCAAGAAATGAAATCCAAGACTCGATCGGGAGGAGTATCGGCCCGAAACTCGTCAAGTCCAGCTCCAGACTGCGAAACCGATAACGCTCGCCCGACAACTGCTGCCGATGCCTCAGCCATCACCCGTTTAAGTTCAGCCACGCGTGTATAGTCGATAATGAAGCTGTCGTGCACCGAGAGGACGCAAACACCTTGATGCACGAAGTGTTTATGAACCCTTTCCGCAATAAGACCGTCGATGTTCATCAGCCCTATGCCCTGATCGGCGCAGATGAAATTAGCCATATGAGGGTGCAACTCGACGAAAGCACGGAGGAGCCCATCCAGTTGCTGGTTTGACATGGTCTTGCCCAAGTGACCTGCGGGGAAGCCATCGCGGAAACTTGCAAAGGCTGAGTTCTTTGCCTTGGCATTCAGGGCGGTAAGAACCAGCTGCTTAACCAACGTTCTTTGCAACTCAGCAGAAGCACCCGGCACTAGGCCTGCTGGCAGAGCATAGGGGTCACCTTCAACAACAACGCCCTGCCTTGCACTGAGTATCGCGACATGCAGCCCCTTGAAGTCTACTTCGACCGTGGGCGTGTCATTAATATAGATCTTTTTTCTTAGCTCGCTGCTAATGAGCTGCCACCACGGGCCATAAAACCGACCATTCGCTTCCCAGCTACCTCGGCTAAAGATACGCCTAACGGACTGGTGGTGATGGTCGATATTGACCTTCATCGTACCGCCTAGCCCATCGCCCCTTTCAACCCAAGGGTGATCCAGCGAGGGTATGTCAATGAAGTGATCGGCCAGCACCTGATTGTACGCCTTCAACTCTTCGCGCATTTGGCGGGTCGCTGCAGTGTCTTCGTATTCGATCAGCTTAGCTGCTTCACCTTCAGCAGCCTTGAGGATTATGCATTCTTGGTCAGGGTGCTGAAGGACATCATCACGGGTGAACTTCGCTGCACGAAACAGTTCCCTCATCGGTTCGGCTGCCCTAATCCTTGTGATGCGGTTATATGGTGCATAGGGACCGCTGTAGCTGCCCTTAGCTAGATCAATCAGTCCCTTCGCCTCCAGCCCATGGATGAGCGGTATTATCTTCTTCGAGATACGCAGAGCATTGTAGCGTGACCACGTATCCCAATCATTCTCTGACATCGCCACCCCGATGCACAAGTCAGAGTCTTCCAGCCAAGCGACATAGAGGTCCAAGATCAAAATTCGAAGTTGCTGCCTGAAGGTGCGCTTGGGCTTAGGTCCCGGTCGCCCCTTTGCATCCAGATCCCCAAAATTGGCCTGCCAGATCGTATCAACTACCTTGATAAGTTCCGGGTGATCAGACCAGCGATGCACGTCTATCGGCCTAGAGTGCCAAGGGTCCTTATGAATAGCCCCTAGTTTGCTA
>JAUXWM010000010.1 GCA_030681375.1 Gallionella sp. | reverse complement strand
TGTAACCGCCAGATGAATGCAACTTCCAGACACCGCTTCCAACTGCCTCAAAAATATTTCCGGTGGATTTGTCGCCCGAAATACCGACAATGTAGAGACAAAGCACTACGCCAATAATCACCGAAGCGGAACCTCCTGCCTTTCCCGGATTGATGAGGATCCATCGGCCTAAAGTATATAAGCTTATTACAAAAATATTAGCTTGGATGAGAATACGCTTAAGTTTGGATTTGCTCTGCCAAGCCACTCGCTCAGCTTGGACATACGCAGCATTGGCGGCGACTTCTGCGTTCCGTTTGCTTCTGAACTCAATGACAAGCTTATTGGGGGTATCAGGTATATCGCCTCGCCAAAACAATAACGTAAATATTGCGACAATCATCAAAAAGATGAAGGCTGCCGATGCAACACTTTGCTCGTTTATGATAGCATAAAGCAAACCTGATAGAAGCATGGCAGCTGACAGCTCCGACCGAAGTGTCACGGGAAATATCTTAATCGCAACAACGACGCAGAGACAAGCGTTAGCAAGGAGGAAAGCAGGCGACAAAATACCAAGTCCGTAGGCTCCGCCAGGCGGAAACCATATTTCACCATATCCGATTGGCGGCGACAAAGTATCTGCGAAAAGATGGATACTTATGGCAGCAAGAATAATGGCTATCGCGAACTTGGCCGCGACATACCGACGCAACGTCAGGCACAATATCCCCGGAATAAGAATAGAATGTGTTATAATTGAACGATGATGTAACAGCGGTTCCATGCTGAAATCAACGTCAGGTAGCCACGATATCGACGACGTTACGAAGGATATCGCGACCACAAATGCGAAGAACTTTAAAAACATAAAGATCACCGACGCATAGAACCGCGCCGAGGGGAAATGTCGGAATTCAGGAGCGGTTGCCTGTGAAATTTCCTCCCCAATGTCTACTGCTTCTTCAATCATTTTCCGCCTTAACTCCGGATCAGTTTCCAATGACACTATGGTCAAGCTTGGAATGTGACCAGCAGAAAAACTGAACTCACTGCGGCAGGAATGCGCTTAATATGTAGTCCAGTCACGCCCCACGCGGATTGGCTGACATCATTTCGGGGCCCGGCATTACTAGAACTGCGATGATCACTTCGACCGAGGCGCGCTATCTACAGCTGTCTGTCAAGCAGGGTGGACGCCCAGAGAGCCTATATTGATCTTCAGCGCCAAAGGCTAGCCCGAACATTTTATGATCAGCCATGGCTTGCCGACATGTTCAGAAGTCGCCCGAGCCGGGAATGTCAGGCTGCTGCGCTGCTTGGGGTTCAGTCGCCTTAGTGACGGCGGCCTTCGTATCTGCGCCTATCGGAGTTTTCAGTGCTTCAACTTGGTCGACGTCTGACGCCATCGCAATGTCCACTTCTTCGTCATCGCCGAGCCGGGCTTGAATTACTTCGAGCGCGGCCTTGCGCGCCCGTTTGACCGACGCAGGCGTCCACTCTCTGCCCCAGCCTGATCGAACTCCACGCCGGTTCAACAGCTTAGCCAGCGCTGGCACTGATAGATCAACGTATGCAGGGTCTTCCCTCATCATGTCAGCTATCTGAAACACGATCTCTTCCGCGCGCTCTGCACGCACCTTGGCTGAAGCCTTGTTTGCTGCTGACTTGTCGCTAGGCGAACCGAGAGCAACCC
>JAUXWM010000100.1 GCA_030681375.1 Gallionella sp. | reverse complement strand
TGCATACCGTGAAATAAGAAGAAAGCCCAGCCGCTCCGCTTGGTGCCGTACAAGTTTGAGAAAGCGCATTAATGAATTCTTGCTTTGTTTCGTAGCATTGATTTTGAAATTGATATCCCATATTGATCACCAAAAAAAAAGGGAAGGAATGAAACCCTTCCCAATTGTTAAAACAAGTACCGATTAAGCAAAGGCACCGCGGATAAGTTTCCATGCTGCCAATATGCCCAAAGCAGCCAGGAATGCAGCGCCGATCAGTGGAATAGCCGTATTGACATCAGCAAAGGTGCCGAGAGCCGCGGTTACATCAATTGCGGCCATTGCCGGCAACGGAGCGAAAAGCAGAGCAAAAGCTAAAAACAAAGAAACTTGAAAGTTTTTCAATTTTTGAACGATATACATTTTTTTCCTCTTAGTGAGATGGTGCGAAATTACACCCCATAAGCAGCTAGTAATAACTGCCTACAGGCTGGAATTAGAGCAGACCCCAAGCAAAAACAAACAAACCAGAAAACACAAGAGAAACGCAGAAATAGTATGTATTTCTCATGATTTAATTAAGTTGGTTTACGTGTTAATAAGTTGACAATATCGAATGGAGCGAGGACGGTTAAAGCTGTAATGACAGCAGCAGCTTTATTTCCGGCAGCCGCTTTTAACTCGAAATCTATGTCACAGATACATGGCATTTTTCCAGATACAGCAGGAAGCATATTTTCAGGTAGACCCATTTTCATTGGTTTATGACCTTGACCGCCATTTTGACCAGCATCATGATTAGGAGAGACGAACCAAAAGGATATACCCTTGTTACCTTTGGGATTTTCAGCATCGGCGGGGATGTCATAAGGATCAAGACGAAGAGCAATTACTTTCATAACAAAAAACTCCTATAAGTTTATAAAGTGTTACACATAATCAAAATGTGTTAAACAGAATATACAGGAGTTAAACAGAAAGGTAAAGTGTTTTATGTAATTAATTTATGACCAACAAAACAGGGAATTGTACGAAGGGAATTAATATATTCAGAGACAGCAGAAGCACCACCAGTACGAGCGATAATTAGAACAGTAGGACGGGAACCATAAAGAAGAATTAAACGCCACGAATCAGAATCAATGTGAGCAAGTTGGACAGTATCAAAGTCAACAGAGGACGCAATTTCATCATCAGTTTTATCTTCGAGTTGAAAAAAATCTTTTAGACCAGTTGAATAGTAAAGTTGACGCTTGCCAGCAAAGGCAATTGCATATTCTTTAAAAAGTCTAGAAGCATTTAAGTCACCGCGGACTGAATCACGTAGAAGGTCAAAAGGTGTTCTACCTTTGCCAGACGATTTTTTAGAATGACCAGAAGTTAATTCCCTTCCAATATCCCACTTAGGATCTTGGCCGAATTTAGCGATATAGTCAGATGCATTAGAACCATTTTGAACAGTAACACCACGCGCAAGAGTGACTGGAGACATGCCAGCATTGAAAAGAGTAGTGTTCCATACCATGTAAAGCTTTTTTTGTATGGTTTTTAGTTCAGCAGCGGATAGAACGCGATCGATTAACCATATTTCATGGATGTGAGGATGCCAGCCATTAGAGCCATAGGTTACTTCAACAGAACGAACACGGCCAATATAACCAAGGTCAGAACGAAGATTTTTATATGTACGGTGGTTAATATAACGGTTCCAGACCAGGTCAAGGAGATTAGAGAGCATGAGACGTAGATCATCATCAAAATCGTGACGAATCGTGTTAGTAATAAAAATTACACCCTTACCGGACTTCTGCCAAACATCAACCATTTCACGAATTTGTCTTCTACGAAACTCAGAGACACGAGCAGAACACACGGGACAATGCCAAACACTGCCACAAGTTTGTAAACCAGTAAAACGGGCAAGATCTGATTGAGAGGTACCAGATACACCGACACCATCCGCACCAGAAACGGAATTACGAAGACAATCACAAACACGGTAAACAGGAACAGGACGACCGGAAGCATTCAATTTAGTTTGAGTCTTTAAAATCTTTCTGGCTTCGGACTGAAGGATAAAACGATTTATTAATGACTCATCAGGACAAAATACTTTATTATATTCTGATGGAGTTTTTCCAGGTGTAAGTTGTTGAATTTCCCCGGTGTTCTTGTCGATTGACTCTAAAAATTGACTTTGACTTTTCGCAGGAAGTACCAAGGCGCTTTTCGCGCCGCTAGAGCCGGACGCGCCCGTCTCTTTAGCAGCGCACGCGCTGGAGAGTAATTTGTAACGTTTGAATCCGTCAGGACACACAGACACACGAGCAAACACACCACCACCCACACTCTTATTTTTTGTTGTGCTTTCGTGCTGGTATTGTTGATCGCCGGAAGATATCCGGTACTTTATTTCTGAAGCTTGGAAGTGGTCTTTTTGTCTTTGCTGATAGCGCTTGAATGCGCTTTCGTTGATTTTATCTTTAGCTGATTGTAGAATGGCCATGTGATCACATTTAAGTAATGGTTAATTGTGGTTATGTAACGCGGGGCAGTTTGTCAGAACTGCCCTTTTTCTTTGCCTAATCGAAAGACAATCCCCCGATAGTACACAAACTAAAAATGTTTAACAAGAGGTTATGCCGTTAAACCTGAAGCCGATATCACGCGCCAAAGAAAGCGCAGCGTCAACAGTTTTAAAAACTCTTACCTTTCTATCACGTGCGTCAATAATGTGACCGGCTGATAAATTGGTATCTTTGAAGTAAATTTTTATTGTCCAGCCAGTTTCAAAAGGGACAACTTCAAAACGACTAAACAAGCCATCTTGAAAATAAGCTTTTGCGTTATTCAGTTGGAAATCCATGACAAAGACCATTTTAATTATAGAAGGCACAATATAACCTTATTTAGATATCAGGAAAACATAAAACCGTTTTGCAGGACAGGAAGGGGTTAAAAAAGTCAGTTTAAAAAAAGGAAGCCGGAGAGACCCGCGACGAAAACTCAAGAACTCCTACGTTTTCGCAAGCGAAAGCCTCGGAGCCTCCTTTTGAGATTTTCTGCTAGTTATCCATATAATAAATTATAAAGGTAAACCGTTGATTCTGTTATTCTTTCTTGTCTCATTCTTACCTGTAGGCGTGTATTATCGATTGCACGTGCTTGGAACTTTTTTATTTCCTGCTGAACAGCAGAATCGTATTCATTGACTGTTATTAATTCAGCAACAAACAAATCTGTTAGTTCGTTGATTGTTAAACCGCTTAAATTAGGACTTTTGAACATTTTTTTATCCTTTGAAAAGCGCTTCAATTGTGAACCCAATATCTTCGAGGGCTGAAACTGCACCATCTAGACTTTTGAAAACCCGATGTTCTTTTCTTGCAGCATCCACCAGGAAGCCTTCCGCTAAGCCTTCACCCAAAACAATAAGCCAACCCGATTTTAAAGGCGCACGCTCAAGACGAAAGTAAGTTAAGAAACCTATCGAATGATCCCTTTTCGCTTGTGCTGTAGTAACTTTTCTCATTTTGTTAATTCCTTGTTAAGTAAAACGCTATTGTATACAGTAAATTCGATATTGTCAACAGGAAAATGATTATTGATACAGTATTCATTTGATTCCCTCACTAGTTAAAAGCGTATTGTAGCAAGGGAACTTGTGTATGTCAATAGGTTATTGGATGTTCTTGCTAGTTTGCGAGCTTTGAATCGCGTGTGAATGCTATCTGATCAACACCGTCAATAATGTCTTTGCAGCGCTTTTCAGGGAATCCGTTTATCCGTTGTAGATACTGGTCATAACAAACGCATCCATTAGCTTTGCTACTTAAGCATGAAGTAGGTATACGCGGAGCTTTGGCTATTTCAGGGAAAGCGGGATCTTTAGGGAGGTAATAATAGATGTCCGGAGCCTGATTCAGTGGTAGCCGGGTGTTGTCCGGAGGTGGCTTCGGAGTAGAAGCAACGGCGGAACCCATGAAAGACTTTTCCGGTGTTTTTTCTGTAGCTGATATTTCAGTATCGGAGCCAAACCCAAGCATTTTGGATTGTGTCATGTAGTAGTAAATTGTCCCGAAAAGGACAAGAAGCAGGGTAATAAGAAAGAATAAGCGCTTGGGAAGCTTCAAGCCTTTTTTCTGTAGATCGCTTACACCGTCATCCGATTTGTAGAGCTTTAAAGATTCAACCGGAAAAGAGTATTTACGCGATTCATCGCGTGAAAATTTTAGATCTTCCCGGATTTCACCCGCTTCACTGTATTTAATACCAAGCGGAGTCTTGACTAAATGAATATGACGACCAACTAGGCGACGTAGTGCTACATCGATTTGAGTGGGTGACTGACAGGTAATAATCCAATCTTGTGCAATGGAGCGTGATTCGGCAAGATGCGAATCAATGAAAGGAGGTACCGTTTTACCAGCAATTCTAGACGGCCAGATTTTTTTCGCCTCATCGACCAGGTAGACAGTACCGGGCAGTTTCCCGATGTCATCAATCATTAATTGGTTAACCGTTGCATCTTGCATAGATTTAAGCGGGTAATAAGCGCCGCCGCCTTGCCATTCACGTACACCGACAACAACGGAGTTGTCAGGGTAAAAAGAATGTTCTGAAAGTAGTTTGACAGCCAGGGCAGTTTTGCCAGTGCCAAGGGAACCTGAAATTAGTGTAATGGACATGTTCAGACCTTTATATTAAGGAGTTGGAGGAGTTAACCAGGTTAAAGAAGGACGCACGCTCAACCAGGTAGCCTTTGCCAGATAGCAAGAAACGATTAGGGAAATACCCTCAAATACGCCGAACAGTGAGAGCAGACCCATGACAGCCGCGCCAGTTTCACCGCCGCCGATTGTTGCAAGTTGTGAGTTTGCGAAATCACGTAGATATTCAGCCGCCCAAGTAATGACAGCCCAGGACGTTAGGCCGACACCCATTTTTATAAAGAGGCCGACAACAAACGAGGACAGCATGAAAGGCAAGGCATGAATAGCAAGCCAACGAATAGCCGTTAATATTGGCGTAATAAAAGGAGCTAACATATTATTTTTCCTTAGTTGGTTACAAGAGAACGCATTGAGACAATCGCAGCAAGTAGTAAAACAATGCCCCGGATAATGTCAGCAAGTGCACAGATACCCGAAAAATCAATAGAGAATTCTTGACCCATTGCTGCATAAGCAATAGGGGCCGGACAGCTTGCAGTACTAGCGAAAATCTCTGTTGAGAAAACCGGGTTACCCTGTGCCTTTATGTTAAAAGTTGCTTCACTGGGTAGCGTTGTATCGAACGTAGGAGCATCGCCAAGTGAAGGCTTATCACCAGCACCAGGACTATTAAGCTGATTAATGGAAGGGGAATCTGTAGTACTACCCGAATATGTGATATTTCCGCCACTGTCTTTATGTGTTTTGATCGTTGTTGTTGTATTGCCGCCTGTTTGGTTTACTGTTGTGGTTGATGTAGTTGTAACACTGCCTGTTGTGCTAGTTGTTGTAGTACTTGAACCCGTGTACGTAGTACCAGAAGGTAAACACATTCCCACGTTGTTAACCTCAGCGAACCCGGAACCGCCCGGACAGTCTTGTTTTGTTTTTGGCGGTGAATTAACAGGTGTAGCTTGATTGGTAGCAGGAACACCAGTTACAGGAGCAGCAACTAAAGCGGGATCTGAACAAGCGGAACCTGTGAATGTATAGGAATCGCAATATACAGACGATTGGCCAGAAACATCGTTGTACGAAGCAATGCCGGAACTACAAGAAACGCCGCAATTAGTACCACCAGAATCAGCGCACATTGTGGTACTTATACCCGCTTGACCTGTAATGCCAGATAGAGCAACGGAAGCGCTTTTTTTAGTTCCTGCGGAAGGGCAATCTGCCGGGGGAGTACAACTATTAACGCACTGTGTACCATCATATGTGTATCCAGTAGGGCAAAAACCAGTTTGAAAAGCGATAGATAAATCAGCAGCAGTAGCACCGGTAACATTCAAGATCCTACAATTAGTTGAAGAGGTAAGGTCAGAACTCCAACCAGAAGGGAAGCCGCTCGCTGAGAAATATTGGGAACATGAAGTATCTGGAGTAGGCGCATATGATGCAGACATGGAGCCAGTTACATAACGACCATATGAAGAAGTAGCGGGATAACCAGCGCCACATGTATCAGCATAAGTGTTACCGGAAAAGCAGATAGAAAACCAAAAGACTAGAAGCAAGAACATAACCTTGTAGTGATTCGATAAACATAACATTATTACCTCCGAAATTGACCAGCTAAGATATTGAAGCCAACAGCTATGCAGCAAGAAAGCAGCAAAGCACCTATTAATGCGTGTACATCAGCCCAAGGCAGAGTGGAAAGACTTAAGGCTGAAAAGGACGCAAAGTCACAAGTTATTAACTGAGGTGTAACGGTGAAAGGTGTATAAGCAGTGCCATTTGTCAGTGAATAAGCTTGTATAGTTAAATCATCAGTATTAGCAGTGCATACCGTGAAATAAGAAGAAAGCCCAGCCGCTCCGCTTGGTGCCGTACAAGTTTGAGAAAGCGCATTAATGAATTCTTGCTTTGTTTCGTAGCATTGATTTTGAAATTGATATCCCATATTGATCACCAAAAAAAAAG
>JAUXWM010000099.1 GCA_030681375.1 Gallionella sp. | reverse complement strand
ACAGGACGCCGACGTCGTGTTCAGCGGCGCCGAAAACATGATGAGTGATTTTGCGAAAGCATTACCAGGCGTATTCGAACTTGCCGATGCACAGCCGCTCTACCTGCGACCCGTGGCGATCCTGGTCCGGCCGGGCAATCCCAAACGCATTCGCGGCTTTCGCGATCTGCTCAAGCCTGGCGTGAAGATTTTGACGGTGGCTGGAGCGGGACAGACGGGCCTTTGGGAAGATGTTGCCGGACGCACCGGCAAGATCGAGATGGTGCGCGCTTTTCGCAGGAGTATGGTGTTTCCGGAGGCGGCCAACAGCGGCGCAGCGAAGCAACAGTGGATCGAGCAGAAAGACATCGACGCGTGGCTTATCTGGAACATCTGGCAGGTCGCCAACCCAGAACTCGCTGAGGTGGTGAAGATGGATGAGCCTTTTCGTATTTACCGTGATGCCGGGGTCGTTCTGACCCGCAAGGGCGGCACGACCCCCTTGGCCAAGGAGTTCACGGAATTCCTGCTCTCTCCGGCAGGAAGCAAGATTTTCGCCAAATGGGGCTGGGACGCACGTCAGTGACAGTTTCTACGCAGGTTCTCCGGCGGATCGCGATAGAGGCGCTCCGATCGGGAACGATCGCCTCGGTCGTCATGATGCCCTTTGGTATTTTCTTCAAATGGCTCGGTCTTCGCGTCGGGCACTACGGTCCCAAAGTCGGCGAGCTTCTATTTGGAGCGCAACCTGAACCTTGGATGCAACTCCTGCTGCTGGCGCAGCATTTCCTGATCGGCTGGGTTTCCGCCGTGCCTCTATTGGCGTTCTGGCTATGGCGGTCGCCGCGTGCAATTCACTTGGGCGATGGACTGGTTTTCGGCGCCCTCTACTACGTCGCAGTCAACGCCTTGGCCTTGCCGTGGGTTTTCGGTGATCCCTTTCCTTGGCTGCTTGGCTGGCCGTACATCTATCCGAGCCTCGTCGTGCACCTGGTATTTGGTATTTCGATTGCTCTAACTGCGAGGGCGTTCGGGTTCGCTCTCAAAGCCCCGAAACCGACGCCATTCGCATTCGTCGCTGATCGTCCCATGAGGCGCT
>JAUXWM010000093.1 GCA_030681375.1 Gallionella sp. | reverse complement strand
GCAGGACTATGCAACGAAATGGATGTGGACTTACAATCACGAACGCCCCAACATGGCACTCGGCGGCATCACGCCGAAACAGAAGTTAGATTTTTTAACCAGCTCTACTTTTGACCCCAACTAAAAATGGGGGGATTACCGTTCTTACCGGTTATTTTTTTCGATATATTTTGATAAAAACCATCCCGTTCAGGTTTCTTGTCTTCAACACCCTGAGGCCTCGTACTGCCCACGCGTTTCATCAAATAATGCCACAGATGCCCGTAACCTTTCATGCTGTGAAACAATATTTCCTGCAAGCCCTTCATCGGCCTATCCACAACGCGATTGTCGGTCCAGTCCAGCCAGGCGTCAGCACGGGCCAGCGTACACTGCACCAGATCCATCTGCTGTTGCAGGCTCAGGCCTTCGAATTCGATGCCAACTACGGTGTCGCGCGCAAAAACTACGCGCGCAGGAAATACGAATTCACGCACACCCATAAACAGCGAAACGCGCACCTCGCTGTGTAACGGCGCCATGCCCGCGTCAGGCATAATCAAGCCCAGGCCGCCTTCAGAATAATCACTTGCGCGGCAAACAACACGACTCCCGTCGTTGAGTTTCAGCATGGCTTTCTGATTACAATTGACGCGATGATTCGCGCGCACCTGTTTCGCTTCGGTCGCAACCGCCATGGTCGCGCCCAGCAGAACCAGATTGTATATAGTCCATATCAGATTGAGGATAACCGTTTGCGCCTCGAAGCTATTCCACCAGAACAACCGCACAAATCCAGTCAGCAAACCCACTATATTCAGCGCCAGCATGATGAGGTAAGGGGCGCCGATCTGCCAATCGAGAAATTCCTTTTCTACCAGACCGCCCTTGGCCGTAACGTTGAATTTACCGAATTTCGGGTCTATCAACGCAACCAGCGTGGGCCTGAGGATATACCACGCCAGCGTGGATTCATAGAGTTCCGCCCAGAACGAATGACGATGCGCGCCTTGCATACGCGAGTTGGTCAAATTGGCGTGCGCCAGGTGGGGGATGGCGTACGCTGCAATAATGAGCGCTTCGGCATTGATGATGTGCGCCTGGAAGAACAGATAGGACAACGGTGCCGTCAAAAATATAATGCGCGGCAAACCATAAAAGAAGTGCAACATGGCGTTTGAATAACACAACCGCTGCATCAGGCTGAGTCCCTTACCGAACAAGGGGTTATCCACACGGAATATTTGCGCCATACCGCGCGCCCAGCGTATGCGCTGCCCGACGTGCGCGGACAGGCTCTCAGTCGCCAGACCTGCCGCCTGAGGTATGGAAATATAGGCTGTCGTATAACCCATCCGGTGCATCTTCAATGCGGTGTGCGCATCTTCCGTAACAGTTTCCACCGCTACACCGCCAATTTCCAGCAATATGGAGCGACGTGTAACGGCGCAGGAACCACAAAAGAAAGTGGCGTTCCACAGATCGTTACCATCCTGGATCAGACCGTAGAACAACTCACCCTCATTGGGCACGCGACGGAATGTGCCCAGATTGCGTTCAAACGGGTCAGCCGACAGAAAGTGGTGCGGTGTTTGTATCATCCCCAGCTTGGGGTCGCGCAGGAACCACCCCATGGTCATCTGCAGGAAAGAACGCGCCGGGATATGGTCGCAGTCAAAGATGGCAACGAATTCACCGCTGGTTTTGGTGAGCGCGGCATTAATATTGCCTGCCTTGGCATGAAAGTTATTGTCACGCGTCAGATGCGTAATGCCCACGCTTTCGGCGAACTCGCGAAATTCCTCGCGACGCCCGTCGTCAAGCAGATAAATATTCAGCTTGTCGCGCGGCCAATCGATCGCCAGTGCGGCCAATACGGTTGGACGAACCACCCTGAGCGGTTCGTCATAGGTCGTTATGTAAATATCCACGCTAGGCCAGAGCGCGGTATCTTCGGGCATGGGTTCGGGTTTGCGTTTGAGCGGCCAGATAGTCTGCACATAACCCAACAACAGCACCATCCAGGCGTATATTTCCGCCAACAGCAGAATGATACCGAATGTGCCGTCCACCCAGTTATCCAGCACCAGCGTTTCCGTCATCCGCCAATACAGGTAACGACTGGACTGGTTGACCGAAAACACCACCATGACAAGGGTAAACAGGGTACCGGTGTAGCGGCACAGAAATAGCGAAATCGCGAAGATCGTCGCGGCATAAACCGACTGAACGGCCAGACTCATCGGAACCGACATACTGAATACGAACAACACCAGCACCACCAGCATCACGGCAATACGCCAGTAACGATGCTCCCAGCCATACCACTCGATCATCGCCGTCGTGTATTCGTTCAGCTTACCGAACCTATAACGGCTTTGCTCCCTGGACCTGCTACGCCTGTCCTCCCGCTGTACTCCAGCGGAACTAACAGGATTTTTTTCGGGCTGAACTTTACTCACCTGGCGACCCGGGCCACTTTATTTTCCAGCCACACGGCCAGTTGCGCCAGATCATCAACCGCTTGACTGTGCGGCGCATAATTAGCTGCAGGCTGCTGAAAAGCCAGCGCCTCACTCAGTGACTCATCGCGGTGGATGCTATGTGGAGCCAGACGTTCGCCCAGCGTATTTTGCATGACGTTTTTGATATCTCGATTGAGCGGATGTTCGGCATCAAACTGATTCAACACGTAATATGAACCGTAAAAATCGCTGCGATGGGCACAGTAGTAATCGAGCAATCCTTCGATGGCAGGCAGCGTTGCATAGGAACCCGCATCCGGTATCATCACGACCAGC
Source organism: Gallionella sp. (assembly GCA_030681375.1). Taxonomy (GTDB): domain Bacteria; phylum Pseudomonadota; class Gammaproteobacteria; order Burkholderiales; family Gallionellaceae; genus Gallionella. The sequence continues at coordinate 133,203 of JAUXWM010000093.1, read as the reverse complement.
ACCAGGTTGGCAATGGACAGCACCTGCTGTACATATACCGAAGGACCCGGCGGCGTATCGATGATGGTTAGCCCGGCCGGGTCATGATCCAGCTCCGCGATATTGTCGCGCAGCCAGTTCGGCGTTTGCGCGAGATAGGCCTCAAAGGTGATCCGCTCCACTTCCGACACCTTGCCATATGGAATAAAGCTGACTCCGTAGGCACTGTCATATTCGGTGTAATACCAGCTGCTTTGTTGCAAGGTCTGATGAACCAAGCCGTTCACATCACCGGGATCCCCCCCCAGATGCAGACGCAGCGCATTTTGCGGATCCATGTCCACCAGCCTGACAACACGCCCGTTTTCCGCCATGGCGCTGGCCAGATTAACGGCTACAGTCGTCTTACCCACGCCACCTTTGGGCGAAATTACGGCTATTACTGTCATTATTTTTTCAAGAATCCCAACATGTTGCGCAAGCCATTTTCCGGTGTACGCGTATTAACTGGATCTTGCGGCTTGATCAGACGCGAAAATACGGAATTAAGCGGGTCATTTCCTGAGTAAGGTACTTGTACCGGCTGAGCGTGTGCTGCCTGCCGCTCTATTGCTTCCTGCTGATTCATCGCATTAGGCGTTGAAGTCAAACCGGAAAACAGAGAACGCGCGGGCGTCGATGCCAGTGCAGGTTCAGGTACGGGTTCAGGCTTGGAAAACAAGGAACGCGTCGGGGCGGGCTCGGGCTCGGGCTTGAAAAACAGGGAACGCGTCGGGGCAGGTTCGGGCTTGGAAAACAGAGAACGCGCCGGGGCAGGTTCGGGCTTGGAAAACAAAGAGGTCAAACCACCTGATTGTTTGGCCGGGCGCACTATCTCTGCAACAGGCTCATGGTGCGTGACAACGTGTGGTGCGACCGCAGGTTTCGAAGCAGGCGCGACACGCGCAGCCCCACCCTGTTGCGCAGCAGAGGCCCTGAGTGTTGGCGCTTTGGCGCGCTCCTTCTCCATAGCCTCTACGATAGGCCAGCTTTGCGCCGCCTTGGTATCAACGTATTCCTGCTGAATTTCCTGGTAATTATCTGCATCTCCGCCAAAACGGCGAAAAAGATTGCGAATATCAGCATCGGCCGATTTTTTCATAACGCCCCCCGTTATCAACACAGCTTATGCCGACTGACCCAATCGAAATACCAGCAAAAAGTCACCAGGCTGTTCAGGCTCAACCTGAGTGAGCTTCAACCGGGAATCGCCGCTGATAATGGAGAACCAATGAGCATAAATACCCTCCAGAATTGCAGGGGACCAGGAGAGCGCATCTTCACCGAACGCGCATTGCAGCGGCGCCACATGATGCTCAATGAACAGGCCATCGTTTTTCTCGACCAGATTCACCCAACCCCAATCCATATCAAACCAGATGGAGTTGATGGAGTCTTCGAGTTCAGTAATGGTATCGCCGGCGGGAGTGGAGATGCTTTGCGCCATTGTTGTACCCAGGCGCGCCATCAGGACGCGCAACTCGGCCACAGGGATTTGCTGGCCGAATTCGCTGGCGAAAGCGCTTAAAAACACTTGCCACTGAATTGAACACTGATGCCGCGCAAAATACCCTAAATTTTCTTCCGTATCGTTCATTATTATTCCCCCAAGCGGTTATCGTACTCGACCGGCGCAAATTCTAGCATCTCAATCTAATTTAATGTTAACTGGCATGCATATAACCGTAATATTTAATGGATTTTTCACAATTCAACCCGAACTAACGGCGCTGATCCCAACAAAATTTATCCCACCCCTTGAAAACGACAAATTGGACCCAATCTACAGCGAGTGTAAATTTTGGAGAACACAATGGAACAAAACAACCCGAAAATTGACCAGCATGACAACGCGGAAGCTGAGATCACAAGCGATGTTACACCTAACGATGTCATGCCCAGCACCGAAGAATTACTGCAAGCCGCCGAACGCAAGGCACAGGAACACTATGACGCCTGGATGTACGCCAAGGCTGAAAGCGAAAACATCCGCCGCCGTGCAGCGGACGATGTGAGCAAGGCGCAAAAATTTGCTGTAGAGCGCTTCTCCAATGAAATGCTGGCTGTTAAAGACAGCCTGGAAGCTGGTCTGGCAGTTGAAACCGCGACAGTGGAAAGCTTCAAGAGCGGCATGGAATTGACTCTCAAGCAACTCTCCACAGTATTTGAAAAATTTCACATCACTGAAATCAACCCGGTCGGCGAAAAGCTGGATCCGCACAAACACCAGGCTATCAGCATGGTGCCAAGCGAACAACCTGCCAACACCGTGGTCAGCGTGATGCAAAAGGGCTATGCGCTCAATGATCGCGTGCTTCGCCCTGCGCTGGTACTGGTGTCGCAAGGACAATAGCCGTTAGTCGCTAGACGTAAGTCGTTAGTAAAACCCCGCGTAGCGGACAACCCCAACTAACGACTAACTACTAACGACGGCCTCTTGAAATAAGAATTACCCGCCCCATGTAGGGCGACATCGAAATAAACCAATTCAACTGAAAGGAAAACATTATGGGAAAAATTATCGGTATTGACCTGGGCACGACTAACTCCTGCGTAGCGGTCATGGAAAATGGCAAGACCAAGGTAATCGAGAACGCCGAAGGCACGCGCACCACCCCGTCCATCATCGCTTACATGGAAGACGGTGAAGTGCTGGTAGGTGCAGCCGCCAAGCGTCAGGCGGTTACCAACCCGAAGAACACGCTGTACGGCGTGAAGCGCCTGATCGGCCGCCGCTTCGATGAGAAGATGGTACAAAAAGACATCGACATGGTGCCGTTCACCATCGTCAAAGCCAAAAACGGCGATGCATGGATCAAGGTACGCGACAAGGAATTCTCCGCACCCGAAATCTCGGCGCAAGTTCTGATGAAGATGAAGAAGACCGCCGAAGACTATCTGGGCGAATCCGTATCTGAAGCCGTCATCACCGTACCCGCCTACTTCAACGACGCACAGCGTCAGGCCACCAAGGATGCAGGCCGCATCGCGGGCCTGGACGTCAAGCGCATCATTAACGAGCCGACCGCAGCCGCACTGGCTTTCGGCATGGACAAGCAGGAAGGCGACCGCAAAGTGGCTGTTTATGACCTGGGTGGCGGCACGTTCGACATCTCCATCATCGACATCGCAGAAATCGACGGCGAGCACCAGTTCGAAGTCATGTCCACCAACGGCGACACCTTCCTGGGCGGCGAAGATTTCGACATGCGCGTAATCGAGTTTCTGGTTGAAGAATTCAAGAAGGAATCCGGCATCGACCTGAAGAAGGACATGCTCGCGTTGCAACGCCTGAAAGATGCGGCTGAAAAAGCTAAGATCGAATTGTCTTCCGCTCAGCAGACCGAAGTGAATCTACCCTACATCACCGCTGACGCGACCGGCCCCAAGCACCTGGCCGTGAAAATCACCCGCGCCAAGCTGGAAAGCATCGTGGAAGATCTGGTTGCACGCACCATCGAGCCTTGCAAGATCGCGATGAAGGATGCTGGCATTTCAATTTCCGACATCGCCGACGTGATTCTGGTCGGCGGCCAGACGCGTATGCCTATGGTCCAGAAGAAAGTAGAAGAATTCTTCGGTCGTGAGCCACGCAAGGACGTCAATCCGGACGAAGCCGTCGCGGTCGGCGCCTGTATTCAGGGCGGCGTGCTGCAAGGCGAAGTCAAAGACGTGCTGCTGCTGGACGTAACGCCTTTGTCACTGGGTATTGAAACCATGGGCGGCGTGATGACCAAGCTGATCAAGAAGAACACCACGATTCCTACCAAGGCATCGCAGGTATTCTCCACTGCCGACGACAACCAGAGCGCGGTGACCATCCACGTACTGCAAGGCGAGCGTGAAATCTCATCCGGCAACAAGAGCCTGGGTCAATTCAACCTGTCAGACATTCCGCCCGCACCGCGCGGCATGCCTCAGATCGAAGTGACCTTCAACATCGACGCAAACGGCATCCTGCATGTAGGCGCGAAAGACAAGGCAACCAACTAGGAAGCCAACATCACCATCAAGGCCAGCTCCGGACTTTCCGAAGCAGAAATCGAAAGCATGGTTCGTGATGCAGAAGCCCATGCCGAAGATGACAAGAAGGCGATTGAACTGGTGAGTGCGCGCAACCAGCTGGATGCACTGATCCACTCGACCAATAAATCGCTGAAGGAATACGGCGATCAACTGACAGAGGAAGAAAAAGCCGCTATCGAAGCCGCTGTCAAAGAAGCCGAAGAAGTGGTGAAGAGCGACGACAAGGATGCCATCGAAGCCAAGTCCGAAGCACTGGCCACTGCCGCACAGAAACTGGGCGAAAAAATGTACGCCGCCGAGCAGGCCAAGTCACAGGAAGCGGGTGCATCAGCCGACACGGAAGCCAAAAAAGATGAAGGCGACGTGGTAGATGCAGAGTTCACTGAAGTTAAGGATAAGAAGTAAAAAACAGTCGTTAGTCGCTAGACATTAGTTGTTAGTTAAACCCTTGGGTTTGCTTTTCAACTAACGACTAGCGACTACCAACCAACGGCTAGCTTGTTTTCAACTAACGACTAGAGACTAACGACTAACAACTATTTTCCATGTCAAAAAAAGACTATTACGACGTTCTGGGCATCAACCGCGATGCGTCAGACGATGAGATCAAAAAAGCTTATCGCAAACTGGCGATGAAGCATCACCCTGACCGCAATCCGGACAATCCCAAGGCGGAAGAACATTTCAAGGAAGCCAAGGAAGCTTACGAAGCCCTGTCCGACGGCCAGAAGCGCGCAGCCTACGACCAATATGGTCATGCCGCGTTTGAAGCAGGCGGCATGGGCGGCGGAAGCCCGTTCGGCGCTGGTGGAGCAGGCGCGCAAGGTTTTGATTTTTCGGATATTTTCGGAGACATCTTCGGCGGAGGGCGTGGCGGCAACGGCGGGCGCAGCAATGTGCAACGCGGCGCCGACCTGCGCTACAACCTGGAGATCACGCTGGAGCAGGCCGCGCGCGGCACCGAAACACAAATACGCGTGCCGACCATGGCGGAATGCGAAACCTGCAATGGTTCGGGCGCCAAACCCGGCACCAGCCCGACCACCTGCACCACCTGCGGCGGACACGGACAGGTGCGCATGCAGCAGGGCTTCTTCTCGATACAGCAGACCTGCCCGCGCTGCCACGGCAACGGCAAGATGATCACTTCACCGTGCAAACCTTGCAACGGCAGCGGGCGCATCAAGCAGCACAAGACCCTGTCGGTTAAAATCCCGTCTGGCGTGGATAACGATGACCGCATACGTTTATCCGGTGAAGGCGAGCACGGGGTAAATGGCGGGCCATCGGGCGATCTGTATGTGGTCATTCACATCAAGGCGCATTCGGTATTCCAGCGTGACCACAATGACTTGCACTGTGAAATGCCCATCAGCTTCAGCACTGCAGCCCTGGGTGGCGAAATTGAGATACCCACACTGGACGGCAAGGCGCATATCAAGATTCCTGCCGAGACCCAGAGCGGCAAAATATTCCGCTTACGTGGCAAGGGCATCAAGGGAGTGCGCAGTTCAACGCATGGCGATCTGCATTGCCACGTCATCGTCGAAACGCCGGTGAATCTGACCGAGCGTCAACGTGAATTGCTGCGTGAATTTGAGAGTATCAACGATCAAAATAGCGGGCATCACAATCCGAGAGCCAAATCCTGGATGGACAAGGTAAAGGATTTCTTCGGCCAGTAGGCCGGATAGTATTCTGTCAATCGCGAACGAAAAAACGGGCATCCTGTGGATGCCCGTTTTTACTTTCAACCCATTCAGCTTAGAAGTTGTGCTGAAGGCCCAGAGAAACAACTGACGGTGATGCACCTACGCCGTTGATGCTGGTCGCCGTGGTTTGCGAGAAACCATAGCTGGCAGCACTCTGATTGCTGATGCGCGAGTAGATCGCGTACAACTTGGTGCGCTTGCTCAGGCCGTGGTCGTAGCCCAGGCTGAACTGGTTTGAGCCTGTATTGAGCGTCGCGCCCAGTTGACCGGCTTTGCCATAGGCAGCCTTGATGGCATTCATGCCCATCTTGTAGTTCGCGGACAGGTAATAGGCATTGTGACCGAAGCGATTCGCTGCGGTTACCGCGGTCAAATTGTCGCTGCTCTTCTCGTAAACAAAGCCCAGACCCAATGCGTCGATGTCATAGCCCACACCCAGCTTCCAGGCAGACTCTTTGGTACCGGCAACACTGCTAATCTCGTGCTCTTCATAGCCAAGACTGGCAAACAGCGGGCCGCCCTTGTACATACCGGCCAGACTCAATGCACTGGACTTGGCTTGAGCAGCGGTGGTGTTGCCTTCCGCCAGGTTCACGTAAGCGATCGCGCCGGTGAAACCGCTCATCTCCGGGCTGATGTACGCGATCACGTCGGGCTGGCGACCATCGAAAGCGACTGTAGCGGACTTGGCCGATACGGCGCCCAGCAATGCGCGGTTATCGGCGATGCTGTCACCGAAGATATCCAGCTTGCGGGTAGCCAGTTTGTAAGGGGTATCGTGACGACCCAGCAGCACCGTGCCCATGCTGTCGCTCTTCAGGCCGGCAAAGGTGTTGCGTGTGCCAAAGGTGCCACCGGTGTTATCCATGTTGATCTGTTGCTCGATCTGCCAGATGGCTGACAAACCCTCGCCCAGGCCTTCCGCACCCTTGAAACCCAGTTTGGATACGTTGCTCGATACGTTGTTCTTGCTCATGCCAGCCGCACCGTTCGCTGCTGCTCCGGTGTTGATCACGTCGAAAGACAAGTCAGCCTTGCCATAGATGCTTACGTTAGCAGTTTCGGCCAGCGCGGGTGTCGAGAAAGCCGTTGCCGCCAGCGCAACAACGATGAGTTTGGTTTGTGTAGAAAATGCTTTTTGCATCGATAAATCTCCCGAAAATTTGAAGGCCGCCCTAATGCGACCCCGGCAGTTTACGAAGCAAATATGATAGATTTATTAGAGAAATATGACAGTTCTGTGACAAGTACAGGATAAAAAAGCACTTTCACACGGAGGCGCGGAGAACGCGGAGGAAGGCAACTTCTCGCATATCGCTAATGCCGTTGCGATTTCCAGACTATATGACGAGATTTTCTCCGCGTTCTCCGCGCCTCCGCGTGAGTATAATTTTGAAGCTTATTTAACGAGCCTTGGAGCCTTGATTTTAAAGCACGCCCGCCTGCACAGCACTGCGCACATAGAATATCTCCATGTTAAGCACGCGCGCCCGCTGCATCAGCTGTTCTGTCAGCGCATCATCCAGAATGAATTCAACTTTCACCGCCAGTTCTCCGGCAAGCTCAAAAAAAGTGTCCTCGTGCAATCGGCCATGTCGCCCGAATCCGGCGATGGCGCGAAACGCCGAACCACCATGCACGCCGAGCGCTCTGGCCTCTTCCAGCAGCCATTCATACAATGGCTTGCCTGCATAATGCTGCTTTTCGCTGACATAAAAACTGAGTCTGTTCATCATTGCACCCCCTGTAGATATTTGAAAGTTTGTATACCCAGCACGGTCATCAGTAGCGAGCCGCCCAGATGAGCGACTATGATGCCCGCTCCCCACAGATACTGCCCGCGCAACAACAGCGTAATCGTTTCAACCGAAAAGGTGGAAAACGTCGTCAGCCCGCCGAGAAATCCGGTGATGATGAACAAACGCCATTCCGGTGACAAGCCGGGATGTTGTATAAAAAAAGCTATCGCCAGCCCGATCAGATACCCCCCCAACAAATTGGCGACAAGCGTTCCGAGCGGCAATTCGGGTAGCACCGGAGTAAGCCACAGTCCCAACCCCCAGCGTAACCACGCACCGCAGGCCGCGCCAAGACCGATTGCCAGAAACGAATAAATTAACATGACAGCACGCTACCCGACCACGCGCACCAGCGCGAAGCCGCCGCCCGGAGTGCGAAAATTGGTGGTCTGCCCCTGATACAATCTAGCGGCCACCAACTGAATCTTCCCATCATAAACATAGCAACGCAGATCATACTTAAGCGATGCCCCGCCTGGCACGCCACGTTCGCCCGGAGCGGCCAGTTTTTGCGCGACATAGCCCGATTGCAGTATTTCGCCGAAAACGCGGCGGGTCAACTTCTCTCCGCGATACGCGCCCTTGCTGCCATAGCCGCGGTATGGCTTAAAAAACAATTGCCTGCGCTCTGACCACAGTGCCTCTTCAAAGTCAGGCTGGACCACGAAGGTGTGCGGTATGCCAGTCTGCAGGATGGCGATATCGGCAGCACTCACACCGAGTTCGCGCAACCCCTCCGCATCGGTCAGCCGCGCCAGATTGCGTTTATCGGCATAACGGACATAGTGCGCAGGGCTGGGTGTCAACACCACGCCTTGCTCCCGCCAAGCGTGCAGCAGGGCAGAATAATGTTGCAAGGAAAAATCCGTCAGCCGGTTATAGACCAGATCAATCTTTTGCTCTCTGGCGTACAACCCTCCATCGCGCGCTTGCAATGCGTCGTGATTAACGATAAGTGATTTGATTCCGGCGCGCTCGAACAGGCGTTGCGCCAGCAAAAATTCAGGATACAGATATTGTTGTTCCGGTTGCTGATCGACGATGGCAATGCATTCAAGCGAGGCATCACCCGCTGCCTGCCGCCATTCCTTGCGAAACATATCGAGAAAAACCTCTTCAAGATCGGTCTCAGCCACCGCCGCGCCCGGCAAAACCATATCGCGCTGACTGTCCAATAGCAGCGCATTGAGGAATGCGCCGCCTGCATTGGTATTGATCTCGATGAGGTGCACCCCCTCGCTGTTCAGATGAAAGTCATAGCCGTAAAACACCCCAAGAGATTGAAGACTGCCTTTCTCGCTTGTCCTTGCTCCCGCTTGCGGGAGAAAGTTAGAGAGAGGGTTTCCTTGCGTAAGCCATCCTGCCACACTTACCACCCGTTCCACCGCCTCTATCACTTCGCGCATCTGCTGCAAGCGCAAGGGGCTGATAAAAACGGGGGCATCGGCATACAGATGAGGACAACGGTTCGTGATCAGCTCATACCAGGCATCGCCTTGTGCCCGCAGCGTTTGCTGCAAAGCGGCTGAACTAAATCCGGCTACCTGAGTATCACCATTGAGTTTGTCTGCCTCCGACACCTATTGACCACCCAACAGTTTCAGCTTGAGCGTTTCCTGAGCCGGTTTTTCGCCCAGCCATATTTTCAGCAATGCAGTATTAAACTCCGCACCCGGAGCCGTGCCTCGCAATACACCATTCAGCTTAACCTGCGTACCTGTCTCTCGCTGGTAATCCAGCAGAATAATGTCACCTTCCTTGAGCTTGCCCATTTTATGAAAAATCAGCTCAAAATTATGCATGACCAATTTCATCACCATCAACTCATCGTAAGTATGGTTGTTTTCAAAGCCCCGCTTGAAGGCATACAGCAAATTTTCCCCGCTGATGTCGCGCAACAGGTGCATGGCCAGGCGCTTTTCGCCTGCATCGGCCAGCACCGCATCAGCACTGTTTTTCTTCGCGCCCAGATACAGCGCGGCAATATAGATATCGAAAATAAACTTGCTGCGCACTCCGGCACCGTTCAGCACCAGATTACTGGTGCCCAGGTGCACATTGTCCTCCAGCCTGACGCCCTCCAGTTCAACCGCTTGCGCAGTAAAACCCAGACTCAGCAACAACGTGAACAGCAAAAATTTTCTCATGGGAATACTCTTTCTTCGAATCGGGTCATACCAAAAGTGGTTTATTTCAAACACACGCTAAAATACCTCAAATACCCCTGCCGCCCCCATGCCGGTACCGATGCACATCGTCACCATACCGTATTTCTGTTTGCGACGGCGCAATCCATGCAACAGTGTCGCACTGCGGATCGCACCCGTCGCGCCCAAAGGATGGCCCAGCGCAATCGCACCACCCAGAGGATTGACGAGGGCAGGATCGAGACCCAGCTCCCGGATCACCGCCAGCGCCTGCGCGGCAAAGGCCTCATTAAGCTCTATCCAGCCCATGTCGTTCAGACTCAATCCGACTTGTTGCAACACACGCGGGATCGCCACCGCAGGGCCTATCCCCATGATCTCGGGCGGTACACCCGCGACTGAAAATCCCAGGAATCTTCCCAGCGGCGTGAGATTGTAGCGCATCAAGGCCGCCTCACTGCACAACAATACCGCACCCGCACCATCTGACATCTGCGAACTGTTGCCCGCCGTCACCGACCCTTTTTGCGCAAACACGCACCTTAACCTGCCCAATGCTTCCAGAGAGCTATCCGCGCGCGGCCCTTCATCTTGCGCCACCACGCGCATTTTAACCGACACCTCGCGACTACTCATGTCCGGCACGCGCCCGGTGATGCAGTAAGGCGTAATCTCATCCTCGAATTCGCCGTTATTATTTCCAGCCAGCGCGCGCAGATGGCTATGCAAGGCAAACTCATCCTGATCCTCACGGGAAATTTTCCACTGTTCCGCGACCCGTTCCGCGGTCAACCCCATGCCGTATGCGATGCCGTAATGCTCGCTGCGCTCGAATATCGCCGGATTGAATGCCACCTTGTTGCCCATCATCGGCACCATACTCATGCTCTCGACACCGGCGGCCAGCATCACATCGGCTTCGCCCAGTCGAATGCGATCCGCCGCCAGCGCCACCGCCTGCAAGCCGGAAGAACAGAAGCGGTTCACCGTCATTCCCGGCACCGAGTCCGGCAACCCGGCCAGCAACAACGCGAGGCGCGCCACATTCATCCCCTGCTCCGCCTCCGGCATCGCACAACCCGCGATCACATCGCCTATGCTGGCCGGATCGAGCGACGGCACTTGCGCCAGCACGCTCTTCAGCACATGTGCGAGCATGTCATCGGGGCGCGTATTGCGAAACATGCCGCGCGGCGCCTTCCCCACCGGCGTGCGTGTGGCGGCGACAATATAGGCTTCCTGGACTTGTCTGCTCATGGTGTTCTCCTAGTTCCGCAACGCCTTGCTGTGTTTAAGCATGTGCTCAATGCGCGCCTGGGTCTTGTCGGTGGCGAGCAGTTCCATAAAATGTTTGCGTTCCAGATCGAGTAGCCATTGTTCATCCACCAGCGAGCCCGCCTCTACATCGCCGCCGCAGATCGTTTCGGCAACGCGGCAGCCGATATCGTAGTCGTGTTCCGAGATGAAGCCGCCTTCCTTCATGTTGATCATCGCGGCTTTCAGGGTGGCGATACCGGTGCGTCCGGCCACGGCGATCTGGCGCTGCCGTAGCGGCGGACGGTAGGCGGTAGCGTTCAGCGCTTTTGCTTCTTCCTTGGCGACATGCAACAGCTCGAAGCGATTCATCACGATGCGGTCCGACGAACGCAGATAGCCCATCTCGCGCGCCAGTTCCGCGCTCTTGGCGACCTCACCCATGGCAATATTCTGGAAATAACGGCGCACAAAGGGAAACACGTCCACGCGGTTGTCGTTGGCAAATCGCTGCGCCTCACTGGCTGCACGCTGCGCCATTTCCTTGCAGCCGCCGCCGGCAGGCAATACACCGACGCCGACTTCCACCAGACCGATGTAGCTCTCCAGGGTAGCGACGATACGGGTGCAATGAATGGAGAATTCACAGCCGCCGCCTAAAGCAAGCCCGTCCACCGCAGCGATGGTGGGCACCAGCGCATACTTCAGGCGTTGCGAGACTTGCTGAAATTTGGCAACCACGGCTTCGACATGCGGCACGTTGCCGGTCGCGGCGTTCAATACCTCACTCAATCCGCCGCCGCCCGCGACGGTATATTTGACGCGATTAGCCGCCTGCCGGAATTTATCGAACATGGTTGCGTGAGCAGCCGGTTCCTGCATGCCCTGCATCAGTTGCAGCAGGTTCGCGCCATAAGAGAACGGCGGCTCGGTCTGCCACAGTATCAGTGCGTTGAAATTCGCTTCAGCTTCCTCAATCGCACGCAATATATCGTCAAGCACGCCATTGCTGACGGTATGCATCTTGGTCTTGAAGCTGATGATCGCGATGCCATCGCCCATGTGCCACATGCGCACATCCTCAGTCTCAAACACCGTCTCGCCATAGTGGCGCGTTTCACCGAGCAGGTGTTCGGGGAAGAGTTGGCGGCGATAAACGGGAAGTGTGGAACGGGGTTGGTAACATCCTCCCACCTCTGAAGCTTGCGGCGTAGGGTGGATAAGCGATAGCGCATCCACCGTAGTTGATGAGTCCAGTGGTGGATGCGCTACGCTTATCCACCCTACGGGAGCGTAGGAACCTTGCGGTGTATGGACACCCGTGCGATCGACTTCTGTCACCCACGCAGGCAACGGCGTATCCGCCATCGTCTTTCCTGCCGAAATATCGGCTGCAATCCAGCTCGCCACTTGCTGCCAGCCCGCTGCCTGCCAGATTTCGAACGGGCCGCTGTCCCAGCCGAAACCCCAGCGCACCGAAAAATCGAAGTCGCGCGCGTTGCCGGCTATCTCGCCCAGTTGCAGCGCGCAGTAATGAAACACATCGCGGAACACCGCCCAGAGAAATTGGGCCTGAGGATGCGGATGATCGCGCAACCCGGCGAGTTTCACAGCCCAGTCGCGCTCGCGTAAAATGTCCCTTACGCCATCATCTATCTTCGCATCAGACAGTCGGTATTCATTGGTATGCAGATCAAGCACATGTATTTCTTTGCCTATTTTCTGATAAATACCGCGCCGGGTCTTCTGCCCCAGCGAGCCCTGATCGACCAGATAACCGAACCAGGCGGGCAGCTCAAAATGCGTGTGCCACGGGTCGGAAGTTAAATTTTCGCGCAAGGTGTTGACCACATGGGCGAACACGTCGAGGCCGACAATATCCAGCGTGCGGAAGGTCGCGCTCTTGGGGCGCCCCAGATAGCGTCCGGTCAGCGCGTCCACGGTATCGAAGCCGAGATTGAAGGCTGCCGCATGGCGTTTGGTGGCCAGCATGGAAAATACGCCGATGCGGTTGGCGATGAAGTTGGGCGTGTCTTTGGCGCGTACCACGCCCTTGCCCAGTGTGGAGACGAGAAAAGTCTCAAGCTGATCCAGCAGCGGCGCTTCGGTCTCGCGGCAGGCGACCAGTTCGACCAGATGCATGTAGCGCGGCGGATTGAAAAAATGCACCCCGCAGAAACGATGACGCAGGTGTTCAGGGAAGGCTTGCGCCAGCTGGTTGATGGACAGCCCTGAAGTATTGCTGGCGAAGATGGCGTGTTTACCAATAAAAGGCGCGACACGCTGGTACAGATCGGACTTATAGTCCACACGCTCGGCGATCGCCTCTATCACCAGATCGCAGTCTCTCAATTGTTCCAGATGCTGCTCATAGTTAGCAGGCTGGATAAAGCTAATCTTCGCCGGACTGGCGAGAGGCGCGGGATCGAGTTTCTTCAGGCCCTCCAGCGCCTTATTCACGTTACCGTTGGGATCGTCTTGCGCGACACCCGCAAGGAGTACGCCGTGGTTGTAAGGGGCTGAAGTCCCGACAACACACGCTGGCAATTCGAACAGCAGCGTTTCGACGCCCGCGTTGACGAGGTGCGCGGCGATCTGCGCCCCCATCACGCCCGCGCCCAGCACGGCTGCTTTACGGATACTCATAGCAATGCTCCTGTAGCGAAAACGGCCATGCTAGCCTTACCGTCATCTGCGTCCTGATACCTTACCAACCATAAGCGTATTGCACGCTGAGGATGTCCACACTGTTCTTGTAAGCACCCACCAGATTACCCACCGTTACTGTCGAAGGCGTGCCTGTTGCCCCCGTATTATTGTTGATGGTTGAATTATTCACAAACAGGTGCGCATAACCAAAATCAATCGCCGTCTCTTGCGTCGGCTTATATTGCCCGCCCAGAGTCAACCAGGTACGGTTGGCATCTGGAATACGTGCGGTGCGATAGGCATCCGTCACACCGGCCTGGTCATACGCCATGCCCATACGCGCAGTCCATTGCTCGTTGTAATGATAGTTGCTGCCCACCGCAACTCGCCAGGTATCACGCCAGTTTTCCGGTGTCAATGAGCGCGTCGCACTGGTCACTGCGTCCAGAATGCGCAATTCAGAAAAATTACTCCAGCCGGTTCGACTCAGATCGGCCATGACATCCCATTGATTTCCCAGGGAACGAAAATAACTCAGTGACAACGTCTCAGGCATCTTCATATTCGCTGTCACGGGTCTGTTCAGGAGAGCCACTCCCGCAGGACTGGTCACCACCAGCGTCCCGGAAAGTTGATAGTTGATAGCCGAACGATATGCGACACCCACTCGTCCCGCGTCCCCCAAATCCAGTAATGCGCCGAAATTTATACCCCATGCGGCATCGCTGCCAGACATATTGGACAGTCCTTCACCTCCTGGGCCAAAGCTTTGCGCACTAGTCAACCCTGCGCGTATCCTCTGATAATTAATCCCCATACCAAGCGCCAAGGCTTCAGTGGCTTGATAAGACACGGATGGATTAATATTGAGCGTTTCTACACTGGACTTGAGCCCCTGAAATCTTCCCATCCAGCCGTTCTGATATTCTGTCTGCAAGCCGAAAGGTACATTAACCCCCAAACCTATACGCATCTTTGGATCAATTTCCATAGCCACGTAACCGTTGGGAACCAAAGCCCAGCCACCCGCATCGCCGCCGCTACTCCCCAATGGTCTTCCACCGGCTGCGACCGATCCGGTATCAGTAAACTTCGCCGAAGGAAGAATCGCGTGCGCCACCGCCACTAGCTGCTTACCGTTCAGGCGCGACATGCCCGCCGGATTGAAAAATATCGTCGAGGCATCCTCGGCACTCGCCGCGCCTCCTGCAAACGCGTTACCCAGACCGCTGCCGCTTTGTTCTATCAGCGCGAAACCTGATGCAGCCGCACTTCCGGCCATCACCAACAACACACCTGCCACAGACCAGCTGATTATCGTTTGCTTGAATATCATGATTGCCTCTCCCTGTTATTTTTAGAAAAAACACCCGACTACAAAGAACGCCGCCCTCATAAACTGTCTGCCTATTCTTCAGCCGGAAGCACCCGGGGCCGACGTTCATCATCGACAGCCACATACGTCAATTTAGCTTCAGTCACTCTCACACAAACCGGTCTGGCCGGATCGCGCTGTGCGTACACCTCGACATCCACCGTCATGGAAGTGCGCCCTACCTTCTCGATGCGCGCGTAGAAACTGACGACATCCCCCATGAACAAGGGTTGCTTGAACATGAAAGAGTTAACGGCCACCGTCGCCACCCGTCCGCGCGCACGATGGACTGCGGGAATACTACCCGCTATATCCACCTGCGCCATGATCCAGCCACCGAATACATCGCCGGTATAGCTGCAATCGGAAGGCATCGCCACCACGCGCAAGGTCGGCTGGCGCGACGGCAGGACCGTGACTATCTGTTCGTCCTTCACCTTAACGCCGCTCATAAAGCTGTTTGATTTGCCCTGCAAAACGCTGCGCCACTTCTTCGCGTTTAAGCTTTAACGTGGGTGTCAGCAGGCCATTTTCGATGTTCCAGGGCTCGCGCAGAATCAGCACACGATTGACTTTCGCATAGCCGGGGAAGGCGCGCAGATTGATAGCAATGCGGCGCAGCACCTTGGCTTCCACACGACTGTCCGTCAAGGCCTCCGGCATGTCGGCGCGAATACCCACCTCATGGGCAAAATGCAGCCACGCCTCCGGATTCAGCACCGCCAGTGTGATCAGGTAAGGATGCGCCTCGCCGAAAACCATTACCTGATCGAACAGGGGGTCATGCAGGATCGCCAGCTCCATATCGGTGGGCGGTATTTTTTCGCCATTCGACATGACGATAATCTCCTTGATGCGCCCGGTTATGTAAATGTGCCCGCTGTCGCTGATATGTGCAATATCGCCGGTATTAAGCCATCCGTCAGCACCTATGGCCTCCCTGCTCGCCTCGGCATTGTTCCAGTAACCCAGCATCACATTCGGGCCTTTCACCTGTAGCTCGCCTTGCGCACTCAGACGCACTTGCACATCGCGTATCGGCTGTCCGACGCTTTCCGGGTGGTTGTTTTCCAGATGATTGCCAGTGATCACCGGACTGGTTTCTGTCAGGCCATAGCCCTGTACGATGGGCAAACCGAGACCGACGAACACATGCGATATCTCGGATGACAGTGCCGCCCCGCCGCTGATGGCGACGCGCAGCCTTCCACCCAGCTTGTCGAGTATTTTTTGCGCCACCAGTTTTTGCAACAAAGGCCAGAGCAGGAAAGAGGGATGCCAGCCGCCCCGCCCCTGCTCATGCTCGAAACGCGCCCAGCCTGTTTCCACCGCCAGACTGAACAGTTTACGGCTTAGCGATGAACCCTCTTCGAGCTTGCCACGGATCGCGCCATACACACGTTCATAGATGCGTGGCACGGAGATCAACAGCGTCGGACGTATGGTCTGCAAGTCTTCCGACAACTGTGGGATGGAACGCGCGAAAGCAACTGTCGCACCGGTCATCACGGTCAGGTAATAACCCAGCGTGCGCTCGAAGGTATGCGACAGCGGCAAAAAGGACAGAAACAGGTCATCGCCGTTCACGGCGAAAGTATCCAGACAGGCATGCGCATTGCTGAGCATATTGGCATGACTGAGCATCACGCCTTTGGGCTTGCCGGTGGTGCCCGAGGTATAAATGATGCTGGACAGCTCGTTCGCCTGACAAGGCAGTGCGGGCAAAAGGGACGCGTCAGGCGGTAAAAACTCCGCCATCATTTTCAAACGGGGTTCATACGCCTGCACGGATGTAAGCGTCCCGGACGTATCGCTCAGATTTTCCACGCTGACGAAACACAGCACACCGGCCAGTTGATCGCGCACCGTGCGCAGGGCCTGCCATTGTTCGTTCGTCTCGAACAACAACACCTTCACATCGGCATCGTTCACGATATAGGCAACGTTGTCGGGTCTGTCCACGGTGTACAGCGGCACGGTTACCAGACCCAGCGACATCGCTGCCTGATCGAACGCAATCCAGACCGGACAATTGCGCAGCATGATGGCAACACGGTCACCGCGCTGCAGCCCCAGACCCGCCAGCGCCGTCTGCCAGCGCGCCACTTCAGCCTCCATTTCACGCCAGCTAAGATCACGCCAGGCGTTTTGCCTGAAATGCCGGTAGGCTATTTTGTCCGGCGTACGACGCACGCGCTCCAGGAACAAACCATGCAGCGTACCCGCCTGCTCGGGTGAAATCACATCCTTCGCCAAAGCAACCATTCTCTGCCCTCTCTCAACGGGCATGGCGAGCAGCCACCCCTGATAATAAACTCACCATGCCCGTTCCCCTCACCCCCGTTCCCCTCTGGTAAAACAACTAGCCAATCCACTAAGCCAGCGAGCTGGCAAGTGGCTGGTTATCCCAAAGGGCGAGGAGTACGGTTCGTCGCTACGCGAATTTCACGTTAATTCAGAAACAAATCACCAAACAGCGCCGTGCCGGGCGACACCGCATACTGCTCGAAATCGCTAACGCCCGCCTCGCGCAGCACCTCTTCATCGATATAGAAGTTACCGCTGCCACTGTCGGCAGTCAGAATCCAATGGGCCGCGTCCGCCACGATGGCTGGTTTACGCGAGGCGCGCAAAATCTCGACAGGGAAATTATATTCAATTGCCGCCGTCGCAATCGTGGTGCGCGGCCACAGACAATTCACCGCAATTCCGCCATACTCCTGCGCCAACCCTAGCGCACACATACTCATGCCATATTTGGACAGGGTGTAAGCCAGATGCGGCGCAAACCATCTAGCCTCCATGACGGGCGGCGGGGATAACATGAGAATATGCGGATTGGCGGCCCTCAGTAAATGCGGGATGCAGGCTTGCGACATCAAAAAGGTGGCGCGCGCGTTCACCTCCCACATCAAATCCAGTTTTCTGGCCGGAGTTTCCAGCGTAGGCGTCAGGCTGATCGCGCTGGCATTGTTGACCAGCACATCGATGCTGCCAAAGTAATCAACGCACCGAACCACGGCTGCCTGTATCGCCTGTTCATCGCGTACGTCAAGTTCTATCGCCAGCGCCTGACCGCCCGCCTGCGCCACTTCCTCCGCGACCGTATGTATCGTGCCGGGCAGTTTTGCGTGCGGCTTCACCGTCTTACCGGCGATCACCAGCTTCGCGCCATCTCTCGCGCAGCGCAAGGCAATTTCCCGCCCTATGCCTCGCGTGGAACCGGTGATAAACACCACCTTGTCGCGTAAACCGCTCATCTTTGATGGGCCTGCAATTCTTCCGACGTAAAGTCATCCACCATGATGACCTTGCGGCGCAGCGCATAGTCGCGTTCCAGCTGTAAAGCCTGTTCAGCTGTGATGATGCCGATATCGCGCGCTTCGGCGATGCGCAGTAATTCTTCCAGCGCTTTCAATCTGCCCTCCTTGCGCGCCACGCGCAGTCTATCCTGCAAGGGCTCGCACAGCAGCGTACTAGCCAACGCCGCCTCCAGCGCACCCAGCGCATCCTGTTCGTCGTCAGGCAGATAGATGCCGTCCGTCAACCGGTCGCGTGCCGCGCCGGGTTGCATCAGCAGTGTGGACACCTCGTGACCGAGTTGATCCGAAGGCGGCAACAAATTTTTCCCCGTCGGAAAAATCAAGCCGCTCAACATGCCGCGAACCAGGGGATTCGGAAAGTTCTGTATCATGCCAACGAAGGCTTGCTGGATGCTGTACAGCACGTCCTGCATCGCCCAATGTACCAGCGGCAAATCCTCGCCCGGACGACCGTCGTCCGCAAAGCGCTTCATCGTCGCCGAACCCAAATAAAGCAAACTCAACACATCAGCCAGTCTGCCCGAAATTTTCTCGCGGCGTTTCAGCGTACCGCCCAATACCGCCATAGCCACATCTGCGCTCAAGGCAAACGCCGTGGAAAAACGCGTCAACTGCTGATAGTAACTGCGACACACCACTCCCTTGGGCACAGGAATACCGCGTCCGCCAGACAAACCGAAAACGAAACTGCGCGCCGCATTGCTCATGACAAAGCCGACGTGTCCAAACAAGGCATCGTCGAACTGATGCAGCGCCTTATCATGGTCTATCTCACCTGCGGCCGCGATTTCCTTCAAGACATAGGGATGAGAACGAACCGCACCCTGGCCGAATATCATCAGCGTGCGCGTCAGGATATTCGCGCCTTCCACAGTGATGGCAATGGGAGTTTGCTGATACAAACGCCCCAGATAATTGTCAGGGCCGAGGCTGATACCCTTGCCGCCATGCACATCCATCGCATCATTGATGACAATGCGCCCGCGCTCGGTGGCGTGATATTTGATAATCGCCGAGATCACCGAGGGTTTCTCGCCCATATCTATCGCCAGCGCGGTTAACTTGCGCGCCGCATCCACCATATAAGTGTGCGCTCCTATGCGCGCCAGCGGCTCTTCCACCCCTTCGAACAGGCCGATAGGCATGTTGAATTGCTTACGCACCCGGCAATAAGCTCCACTGCTACGTGCGGCCAGTTTCATGCCGCCCACGCTGCTGGCCGGCAGCGAAATCGAGCGCCCCGCTGCCAGACATTCCATCAACATCCGCCAGCCCTGTCCGACATGCTCCTCGCCGCCGATAAGGTAATCCAGCGGAATGAAGACATCCCGCCCCTGTGTCGGGCCATTCAAAAATCCGGAGTTCAGCGGAAAATGGCGTCTGCCGATTTGCACCCCAGGCGTATCAGCGGGAATCAGCGCGAGGGTAATGCCGCGTTTCACGGCGCCTCCGAGCAGGTGATCAGGATCGTACAATTTGAATGCCAGACCGAGCAAGGTGGCATTGGGTGCCAGTGTGATGTAGCGTTTCTCCCAGTTCAGGCGTATGCCCAGCACGTCACTTTCACCGGCAAATTCGCCCTTACAGACCACACCGTAATCGGGAATCGCGCCGGCATCCGAACCGGCAAACGGCCCGGTCAACGCGAAGCACGGCACTTCCTGCCCCCGTGCAAGACGATGCAGATACTGCTCCTTCTGCTGTTCGCTGCCGTAGTGCAACAGCAACTCGGCGGGGCCCAGCGAATTAGGCACCATCACCGTCACCGCCGCCGTACCGCTACGTGAGGCAACCTTGCTGACCACGGCGGAATGCGCCTGCGCGGAAAACGCCAAACCGCCGTACTTCTTCGGTATGATCATGCCGAAGAAGCCTTTATCCTTGAGGAACTGCCAGACTTCCGGCGGCAAATCGGCGCGCTTGTGCGTGATATCCCAGTCATCCAGCATCGCGCACAGCTGCTCAACTTCATTATCGAGAAACGACTGCTCCGCCACACTCAGCGCGCATTTCGGATAGGCCAGCAACTTATCCCAGTCGGGATGTCCACTGAACAGATCACCATCCCACCATACCGTACCCGCGTTGATCGCCTCCTGCTCGGTGGCGGAAATGGGCGGCATGACTTTGCGGAACAGCTTGAGGGCAGCCGCACTGACGATAGTGCGACGCAAAAATGGAACACCAAACACGACGATGACGGCAAACAACAATAAATAAACCACTTGCAGGATGGTCTCTGAAAGACGCGCCTGTATCGCCAGCACAGGCACAATAACCATAATCGCCAACACCCAACTGGTAACCGTCGCGCGAAAGAACGCGAGCAGTGTAAAGACGACCAGTGCGGCCAGCATGGTTAATAACATCATCAACTCTCTCCTCAATTATCCATTGCGACTGTGTCTTACTCTAACGCGAGATAGCAAACAGCACAACGATACTTCACACTCGCCCCGTTTTTCGCCATCGCAAGGGCGGGGCACCAGATATCAGCGCATCCGATCCACCGCCTGCTCCACCCGTTCCACCGCGATGATCTCCATCCCGTCTATCGGGTGTTTGGGCGCATTGGCCTTGGGAATGATAGCCGAGGTAAATCCCAGCTTGGCCGCCTCGCGCAAGCGTTCCTGACCGCGCTGCACCGGGCGCACCTCGCCCGCCAGCCCCACCTCACCGAACACCACCAGCTTTTCCGGCAAGGGTTTGTTACGCAAACTGGAAACCATCGCCAGTATCACCGCGAGGTCGGCACCCGGCTCGGTGATCTTCACCCCGCCCACCGCATTGATGAACACATCCTGATCAAAACAGGCGATGCCCGCATGGCGGTGCAACACGGCAAGCAGCATCGCCAGCCGGTTCTGTTCCAGACCGAGTGACAGACGCTTCACATTGGGCGAGTGCGCCTCGTCGAGCAGGGCCTGAATCTCCACCAGCAGCGGACGCGTACCCTCTTGCGTGACCATCACGCAGGAACCGGCAACCTGCGATCCGTGCTGCGACAAGAACATCGCGGACGGATTGCCCACTTCGCGCAGGCCTTTCTCAGTCATCGCGAATACGCCCAGTTCATTCACCGCGCCGAAGCGATTCTTGAATGCGCGTATCAGGCGAAAGCTGGAATGGGTATCACCCTCGAAATACAACACCGTATCGACGATATGTTCCAGCACGCGCGGGCCGGCCAGCGCGCCTTCCTTGGTGACATGGCCGACCAGGATGATGGTGATATTCTGACTCTTGGCAATGCGGGTGAGTTGGGCGGCACATTCGCGCACCTGCGCCACCGAACCGGGCGCTGAGGTGAGCTGTTCGGAATACACCGTCTGGATGGAATCGATCACCACTACGTCCGGTTTATCGGCCGCGATAGCCGACTGTATCTTCTCCAGCTGAATTTCCGGCAACAGCCGCAGGCTGCGCGCATCCAGCGACAGACGTTTGGCGCGCAACGCGATCTGCTGCGCCGATTCTTCGCCGCTGACATACAAGGTATTTTGATGTGCTGACAGGTGCGCCAGCACTTGCAGCAGCAGCGTGGACTTGCCTATTCCCGGATCGCCGCCTATCAACACCACCGCACCCGATACCAGACCGCCACCCAGCACCCTGTCAAACTCGTTAATGCCCGTCGGGATGCGCGGCATTTCCTCCGCTGCCACGTCGGAGAGCATTTGCACGCGACCCGAGGCCGCCAGTGCGGAAAAACGGTTGGAACCCTTGACCACAGTCTCCGCGACCGATTCGATCAGCGTGTTCCACTCCATGCAATGCGGACACTGCCCCTGCCATTTCGCCGTCTGCCCGCCACACTCGGTACAGGAATAAATCGTTTTTGCCTTAGCCATGCCACCTCCAGAATGTCGGCACAATAACGCACAATCGCTGCGCAAGCCAAATGGATATTGTCCCGCAATGCATAGGTATTCCGGCATATTGGCAGTCCAAACACCACCACCCATATCCGCATTAGCGGCCTCCCGAGGCGGTTATTGTCGGAATATTCACCTTAATCGATATCACTCGCGTAAAATCGTGGCCGAACTATAGCGCCATCCACAACCATAAATCTATCGTGCCTACCGAAGTCGCCCGTTTTTTCTCCGAACAAAGTCCGCTTGCCACTGAGGTGTCATCGTTTCGCCCGCGCACGCAGCAGCGTGAAATGGCGCTGGCCGTCGCCGAGGCGATTAAAGACAATGCGATTCTGGTGGCGGAAGCGGGCACCGGAACCGGCAAGACTTTCGCCTATCTGGTTCCCGCGCTGCTGGGCGGCGGCAAGGTAATCATTTCCACCGGCACCAAGAATCTTCAGGATCAGCTGTTCCAGAAAGATTTACCCATGGTGCGCGATGCCTTGAAAGCGCCGGTTTCCATCGCCTTACTAAAAGGTCGCGCAAACTATGTGTGCCACTATCATCTGGAACGCGCGCTGAACGATGGTCGTTTTGCCACGCGCGAAGATGTCAAACATCTGGGCAAAATTAAAAAATACGCCAAGGTGAGTAATTCCGGGGACAAGAGCGGCATCGCCGATGTACCGGAAAACGCACCGATCTGGTTGCAAGTCACCTCGACGCGCGACAACTGTCTGGGGCAGGAATGCCCGAACCACAAGGAATGCTTCGTGCTGCACGCACGCACCGAGGCGATGAAGGCCGATATCGTGGTGGTCAATCATCATCTGTTCTTCGCCGATGTGATGCTGCGCGATGAAGGCGTGGCGGAACTGCTGCCCGCCTGCAACACGGTCATCTTCGACGAGGCGCACCAGTTGCCGGAAACCGCCAGCCTGTTCTTCGGCGAGAATCTGTCCACCTCGCTGCTGCTCGATCTGGCGCAAGATACTCGCCTTGAGGCGCTGACCTCCGCTAAGGACTTTGCGCCGCTGCCCAAGGCCTGCGACGAAATGGACAAGGCTGCGCGTGACTTGCGGCTGGTGTTCAAGAAGGAAGGCCGGATGGCCGCCGTGGCGACCGAGAGTTTCAAGGAGTTTGCGCCCGCGCTGAAGACATTGTGCGAGAAACTGACACAATTAGGCAGCCTGCTGGAAAAGCAGGCCGAACGCAGCGAAGGACTGGAAAATTGCTGGCAGCGCGCGCAGGCTTACGCGCAGCAATTGAAAAACTGGCAGGAAGACAAGGCCGACGACATGGTGCGCTGGCTGGAGATCTTCCACCACTCGCTGCAACTCAATGCCACACCCCTATCCATCGCGGAAATCTTCGAGAAACAGATCGGCGGCCATGCACGCGCGTGGATATTCACCTCGGCAACGTTGGCAGTAAAACAGGATTTTTCCCATTATCAGAGCGAGATGGGGCTGCTCGATGCCAAAACCGCCTGCTGGGACAGCCCGTTCGATTACGAAAAACAGGCCTTGCTATATGTCCCAAACGGCCTGCCGGAACCGAACAGCGAAGGTTATACCGAGGCAGTCGTTCAGGCCGCCATTCCTATGCTGGAAGCCAGTCGCGGTCGCGCTTTTTTGCTGTTCACCAGTCTGCGCGCAATGCAACGCGCGTATGAAATCTTGCAGGCCGAATTCGACAGGCGCGGCTGGGATTACCCGCTGCTACTTCAGGGAGAAGGTTCGCGCAATGAACTGCTCTCCCGCTTCCGCGAACACGGCAACGCCGTGCTGCTGGGCAGCCAGTCGTTCTGGGAAGGCGTGGACGTCAGAGGCGAAGCACTGTCGCTGGTCATCATAGACAAGCTGCCATTCGCCCCGCCCGACGATCCGGTGCTGGCCGCGCGCATCGCGCAAATCAGCAAACAGGGGCGCAATGCCTTCATGGAATATCAGCTGCCGCGCACCATCATCACCCTTAAACAGGGTGCGGGGCGATTAATACGCGACGAAAATGACCGCGGCGTGTTGATGATCTGCGACCCGCGCATCATCACCAAACAATACGGCAAACGCATCTGGCAAAGCCTGCCGCCGATGAAACGCACCCGAGTGGAAACGGAAGCCGTGGCGTTTTTCAATCCTGGAAAAGACAGTTAGTCCATACATGGACAAATTTATTGTGGCAGCACCAGTTTCGCCACCAGGCCGCCGCCTGCACGTTCGTCCAGACTAAATTCCCCGTGATGCAACCTTGCTGCCCGCTCGACGATGGCCAGCCCCAGCCCGGCCCCGGTCACATCGCTGCGTGCGGCTTCCAGCCGGATGAAGGGTCGCTTGACGGATTCGCGCTGCTCAGCGGGGATGCCCGTCCCTCTGTCCAGCACCGCCAGCACCGCCTTGCCGGCCTCGCTGTAGAGTCGCACGGTAATTTCCCCGCCACCGTATTTGATGGCGTTATCCAGCAGATTGGCAAGCGCACGCTTCAGCAACAAGGGACGGACAACCAACGCGGGCATGTCCTGTAATTCCAGATTGATTGAACGACTCGCAGCAGAGAAGCTGTTTACCACTTCGCGAACCAGCACACCGGCTTCAATCGTCACCGCAGTTTCATTTTCATCCAGGCGCGCATAGTCGAGGAATTGCCGGATCACGGCATCCATCTGTTCCACATCGGCACTCAAACCCTCGCGCAAAGACGCCTCTGAAATCAGCTCCGCAGCGAGCCGCACGCGTGCCAGCGGGGTGCGAAGGTCATGTGAGATACCCGCCAGCACCAGTGCGCGCTCACGCTCATTGGCGGCCAGATCGGCGGACATCTGATTGAAGGCGGCAGAGACTGCAATCACCTCTTGCGCGCCCCGTTCAGGCAAAGGTTGCGGGATGCCACCCAGCCCCAACTGTTGCGCCGACAGCGCCAGCCGTTTGAGCGGATGCACGACCTGACGCGCAATAAAATAGGCGCCCAGCAGGGCCAGCAGCAACACCACACTACCCCACATCAGCAACACCTGCGACACGGGATGTTCGATGCGCTCACTCGGCAATGCCACCCAGAATTCTTCACCGCCGATAAAAAAACTCACCCACAAAGCTTCGACGCCATTGAGCTGTGCGGCAAAGCGTGTGTTATCGCCCAGGCTGTGGCGCACTTTTTCCACCATCATGCGCAGTTCTGGCGGATGATCAGGCAGAGGATCGAGCACCTCATCGATCTCCGCAATCTGTACGCGCAGCCCTTCCGATTCAGCTAATTCAGCAAGCAATGCAGCACGCCACTCCGGTGCGGCAGACATCACGGCAGCACGGGTGAGGTTGACCACCGACACCACCAGTTGTGCCATCTGCCGGGTACGCGGTTCCTGCTCTGCATGACGAAAAATTGTCACGGACGCGGCCAGCGACAGCACAATCAATATGATAATCAGCAAAAAGGCCCGCGACAGCAGGGAATTGGGCAACGGAACATTCATTATTTTGAGCCGTCCGGCACGAACACATAACCATGCCCCCATACCGTCTGGATAAAACGCGGCTGGCCGGGTTCGGGTTCTATCAGTTTACGCAGGCGCGAGACTTGCACGTCTATCGCGCGATCAAACGGGTCGTGATCGCGACCGCGCGCCAACTCCATCAGCTTGTCGCGCGATAAGGGATGGCGCGGATGCGTGACCAGCACTTTGAGCAAGGCGAATTCCCCAGTCGTCAGAGGAAGCTGCACCCCCGCCCTGAGCAACTGGCGCGTAGCCAGATTCAGCTCACACTCACCGAAGCTGACCGTCTTCTCCTCACTGTCGGGCGCGCCTATAGCCTGCATTCCCTTACGCCGCAGCACGGCATGGATGCGCGCCACCAGCTCACGCGGATTGAATGGTTTGGGCAAATAATCGTCTGCACCCATTTCCAGCCCGATGATACGGTCTATCTCATCACCCTTGGCGGTAAGCAGTATCACCGGCACCTCCTCACCTGCCGCACGCAGACGACGCAAGATCGCCAGCCCGTCTTCATTAGGCAGCATCAAGTCCAGTATCAGCAGGGAATAGCGATTGAGCAGCAAAGCCCTGTCCATCGCGGCGCCATCGTTTACAGCCTTGGCGCTGAATCCCTGCTCGGTCAGATAACGCAACAGCAATTCGCGCAGCCGTGCGTCGTCGTCAATAATCAGTATGCGTTGCGGATTAGTCATGGCGGTATGATACACAGAAGTCGGAGAACTGAGGACTGAGGAACGAGGAACGATGCCGCAGGGGCATTCCCGCGAAACAACGGAGCTAAAGCTCCTGTTTCTGAGTGAAGGACTGAGGACTGAAACAAGTTGTAACAACTTACCGCCTTAGCAAAACACTTCATTTACATTTTGAATCTACTATGCTTTCCACGCCCTGATCGGCACCCGGTTTAACCCATCTCCAGGAGACTCACCATGAACACGATACTTAAGACGATTATCGCCGCTGGCATTATTGCTTCGTTCAGCCTGAACGCCATGGCGGCAGAGACCGCCTCCATGCCCTCCATGCAGGAGCATATGGAACGGATGAAAACCATGACACCCGAGGAGCGCGCAAAGGAACGCGAGGAAATGCGCCAGAAAATGCAAGAGATGACGCCTGAACAGCGCGCCGAGAAACGACGTGAAATGCGCGAATCTTTTGAGCAGATGTCACCTGAGGAACGCCGTGCGATGCATAAGACCATGCGTGAAGACAGAAAGCGTATGTCCCCTGAAGAACGTGCCAGAAATCATGAAAAGATGCGCGAGCACTGGGATAAGATGCCGCCAGAAGAGCGTGCTGCCATGCGCGGAAAAATGCAGGAATACGGTCAGGACATGCCTGCGGAAGAACGGGCGGAGCGTCGCCGTGAAATGCGTGAGCGTTTCGATAAAATGTCGCCGCAAGAACGCCGACAACTCAAACGCGACATGCAATGCGACCTGCCACCGGCTGATATCCCAGGCGAAAAGCCGAATGTTACACCTGCCAAATAAACACGGCGTACGTTAAAACTCACTTGTTTTTCTCTCCCGCCCGCAAGAGGGAGAGAAAAAACTAAGCGATAACAGGACAGCTTATTTTTTGTCCGTTTCGCCCTGTTGATCTTTTGTTTCACTGTCCTGCTGCCATTTTGCGTAACATTCCAAGCCGCAAAAATGCGCCACATAGTCCATCGCTTCCGGCGTTTTTGCCTCTGAGAGCGGCACTTCCTTACGGCAAATATCGCACGCTATTTTTTCGATTTCGGGCAATTTCTTATCCATCATCTGACTCCCCTGATATATTTTTATGGCGCTGATTAACGCCAGCACAGCTTATCGGGGATTCACAGCCTGCGCAAGCCGACATTAAACAGGCGAATCAGACCAGCTCACCCCACAGATCATGTGTATCCGAATCGGTAATCAACACTTTAACCTTGTCGCCCACTTTCAGATGTGATCCACCATTGATATAAACCTGGCCATCGATTTCGGGCGCATCAGCGTAACTGCGCGCGATGGCGCCATTCTCGTCCACTGTATCCACCAGCACCGTCATGGTCTTGCCGATTTTGAGCCTGAGTTTCTCTTCGCTGATTTCTTCCTGCAACCACATCAGACGCGCCAGGCGCTCCTGCTGCACTTCAGGCGGTACGTGGTCCGGCAAGTCGTTGGCGACAGCGCCATCCACCGGCGAATAGGCAAACGCACCGACGCGATCCAGTTGCGCCTCTTCGATAAAATCGAGCAGCTCCTCGAACTCTTCCTCGGTCTCTCCGGGGAAGCCGACGATGAAAGTGCTGCGCAGCACCAGCTCCGGGCATATCTCGCGCCATTGTCTGATGCGCGCCAGCACGTTATGCGAGTTGGCCGGCAAGCCGTCCATCCCTGCTAACCCCACTGCACTGCCACCTGGCCGTTTCATCATTTTCAGGATGCGCTGATTGGCGTGCTGAAACGGGATATCCAGATAGGGCAGAATCTTGCCTTCGGCCATCAACGGGATCACTTCGTCCACATGCGGATAGGGATAGACGTAATGCAGGCGCACCCATACGCCCAGTTCACCGAGAGCGGCGACCAGTTCAGTCATGCGTGTCCGGAGCGGTTTGCCACCCCAGAAACCGGTGCGGTATTTCACGTCTACACCGTATGCGCTGGTGTCCTGTGAAATCACCAGCAATTCCTGCACGCCGGCGTTGACCAGATTTTGCGCCTCCTGCATGACATCGCCCACCGGACGGCTGACCAGATCGCCGCGCAGACTGGGGATGATGCAGAAAGTGCATCTGTGGTTGCAACCCTCGGAAATTTTCAGATAGGCATAATGTTTCGGCGTAAGGCGTATGCCTTGCGGGGGAACCAGATCTGTATAGGGATCGTGCGGTTTGGGCAGATGCTGATGCACCACCTCCATCACTTCGTCTGCCGCGTGCGG
The DNA here is from genome assembly GCA_030681375.1 of Gallionella sp. Taxonomy (GTDB): domain Bacteria; phylum Pseudomonadota; class Gammaproteobacteria; order Burkholderiales; family Gallionellaceae; genus Gallionella. Next base: position 104,625 of record JAUXWM010000093.1, on the reverse strand, counting down.
GCCGGTCACCGCCAGCACCTTGGGGTGCGCCTGCCTGACCACATCGCCCTTCGCACCCAGACAACCCGTGACGATGACACGGCCATTTTCCGCCAGCGCTTCGCCTATCGCATCCAGCGATTCTTCCACTGCACTGTCGATGAAACCGCAGGTATTCACCACCACCAGATCAGCCTCCTGATAGCTGGACGAAATCAAATAGCCTTCAGCACGCAATCGCGTCAGGATATGTTCAGAATCCACCGTTGCCTTGGGGCAACCGAGCGAAACAAAACCGACTTTAGGAATAAGATTATTCATTTTTATATTTAAATCAAGCAGTTACAACAACATTAACCAGATATATCGACGACACGCCTGCCACGATCAACAACACCTGTTCCAGCGTATCGCGCAAGCGGGTGCGTTGATGCAGGCCGGGGATCAAGTCAGCCACCGCGACGTAAAGCATGCTGGCTGCAGCCAGAGCCAACAAGGTCGGCACAATACTTTGTATGGACTGCAGGGCAAAATACGCCAGCACGCCGCCTATCAGCATAGCCAGACTGGACAACAGATTGAGCATCAGTGCCTGCGTCTTGCTGTAGCCGGAGTGCAGCAGTATCATGAAATTACCGACTTCCTGAGGAATTTCGTGCGCGATGATGGCCATCGCGGTAACGATACCCAGCTGCACATCGGTCATGAAGGCCGCTGCGATGATGACGCCATCGACAAAGTTGTGAAAAGTATCACCTACCATGATCATCATGCCGCTACGACCATGCGCGGTATTTTCGTGCGGCTCATGCACCTCGCAATGATCGTGGTGACAATGCCGCCACAGCAACAGTTTTTCCAGCGTAAAAAACAGCAGGATACCGAACAGAATTGTTCCGCTGAGTTGGACCACGTTATCCGTCAGCGCTATCGCCTCCGGCAAAATATCGAGGAACACCGCGCCCAGCAATGCGCCAATGGCATAACTGACTAGCGCATTCACCCAGTGCGCGCGCGCATTCAGCGCAAACAAGGCCGCGCTCAATACACTTAGCACACCACCCAGCAAGCTGGACACAATAATCCACAGCAATACGGTCATGAGATTCAATTAAAAATTCAAGGGCGCGAATTATAACGGATTGCGCCGCATTCAAAGTGGCTTACGCGCGTGACCTGCTGCGTGATAGCATCCGCTCTCCTCCTTGCACGATTAAAAGCCATGACCATGCTGCCGATTTTTTCACCCCTCGAAGCCCGCGTACTGGGCGTACTGATAGAAAAAGAAAAAACCGTGCCGGACACTTACCCGCTGTCGGTGAACACTCTGACCCTGGGTTGCAATCAGAAAACCGCGCGCGACCCGGTCATGTCTGCCAGTGAAACTGAGGTACTGGAGGCCATAGACAACCTCAAGAACTATGCGCTGATTATCGAATCCAGCGGCAGTCGCGTGATGCGCTATGCCCACAATACGCGCAAGGCATTTAAATTACCGGAACAGTCGGTCGCGCTGCTGGCGGTGTTAATGCTGCGCGGCCCGCAGACAGCAGGCGAATTACGCCTCAATTGCGACCGCCTGCACCCGTTTGGCGATATTTCCTCGGTAGAAGCCTTTCTGGACGAACTCGCTGAAGCCGAAACCCCCTGGGTGATCAAACTACCCAAACTACCCGGTTCACGCGAACACCGCTGGATGCATCTGCTGTGCGGCGAAATCGACGTGGAAGCACTCAAATCTACCCCGCTTGCAACTCAGCGCCGGATAGACCCCGATGAAGTCGCCGAATTGCGAGCCGAGGTGAGCAGACTCGACGAAGAAGTGACGATGCTGCGCGAAATGGTGGAAAAGATAAGGCAGTCGTTAGTCGTTAGTCGTTAGTAAAAATCATAGCGCGTAGCGCACAACATCAACTAACAACTAAAATCTAGCGACTAATGACTAGAATTTGGTGACTAACGACTATTATTCTCCAGCCAGATGAACGTGCCCTGACGTCCGGTTACGCCATCACGGCGGTAGGAAAAAAACCGGTCGGGATCGCCATAGGTGCAATATTCGCCGCCGTAAATTTGGGTAATGCCGAGCGCGTTCAGGCGTAAACGCGCCAACCTGTAGATGTCGGCCAGATATTTTCCTGGCCGTCCGGGCATGAATGCAACAGCGGCTTCGGGGTCCGTTTCCACAAAAGCCGCACGCACTTCCTCACCCACTTCAAAGGCCTCGCGGCTGATCGCAGGCCCCAGCCAGGCTATCATTTCTTGCGGCGCCACCTCCATAGCCTGTACGGTGGCTTCGATCACGCCTGCCGCCAGTCCTTTCCAGCCGGCGTGTGCCGCGCCGACCACGCTACCCTGCCGGTCGCACAGCAATACCGGCAGACAATCTGCGGTCATCACTACGCACACGCTCCGCCGCGCGATGCAGGCATCGGCCACCGTCAGGCAGCTTGCCCTGTCGGCATCCGCCACCACCGTGCCATGCACCTGTTCCAGCCATATCGGTTCACTGGGCAATAACGAGCCTAGCAAATGACGGTTACGTGCCACGCTCAGCGGAGCATCGCCGACATGGCTGCCGAGATTAAGGCTGGCATAAGGCGCAATGCTGACGCCGCCCAGCCGCGTGGTCTGCAACGCCCTGACATTAGCGGGCGCAGGCCACTCGGGAATGATTAAATAATCACTCAGGCTCATTCAACACACTGTCGATTTGTTTCAGCAACTGCTGCATATCCTCAGGCATGGGCACATGCCATTCCATCAGCTCGCCGCTGACAGGGTGTTCCAGCGCCAGACGGGTGGCATGCAAAGCCTGACGCGGAAAACCGGTCAACAGGTCGCGCAGTTGCGGCACACATTTCTGCGGGCCTTTCAGATACACGCTGTCGCCGACCAGAGGATGTTTGAGATAGCTCAGATGCACGCGTATCTGGTGTGTGCGCCCGGTTTCCAAGGTGCAGCGCAGCAGAGTGCAACTGGGATAGGATCGTTCAACCTTGTAGTGCGTCACGGCTTCCTTACCCGTTTCGATCACCGCCATTTTGACCCGATTCGACGGATGACGGCCTATAGGCTGATCCACATAACCGCCATGCTGCAACTCGCCATGCACTAAAGCCAGATATTCGCGCTTCACGCTACGCTCCTGCAACTGACGCACCAGATTGGTTTGCGCGATCAGCGTCTTGGCAACCACCAGCAAACCGCTGGTATCTTTGTCCAGGCGGTGCACGATACCGGCGCGCGGCACGGCTGCCAGTTGCGGCGCATGATGCAGCAGCGCGTTCAGCAGGGTACCCTGCCAATTGCCGCTGCCGGGATGCACCACCAGACCTACCGGCTTATTGATCACCAGCAGCGCGTCGTCCTCGTAAACGATGTCCAGCGGGATGTCTTCGGCCAGATAAGGCTGCTCGGCGAGGGTCGATTGCGGCAATACCTCCAGCTTCTCGCCCCCCCAAACTTTTAGCTTGGAAATAGCGGGAGCGCCGTCCAGCAATACTTGTTGCTGGGCAACCCACTCCTGCAATCGGCTACGCGAATATTCCGGCAGCAACCTGGCCAACGCCTGATCCAGGCGCAGACCGGCATAATCAGAGGGGACGACAAAATGGATTACATCGTCTTCGGGTGCGCTATAATCGCGCAAATTTATTTCGGAATCAGTCATGCGCCATAGTTTAGCTGTATTTTTGTTACTTACGTTAACTGCTTGCAATATGCTGGACCCGCTGCCGACCGGAGATCCAACCAGCGTATCCAGTCAGGTGCCCGCAGATGAGCTCTACCGTCAGGCAAAAACGGAGCTGGACGATGGCAGCTACAGCTCGGCCATCAAACTGTATGAAACCCTGCAATCGCGTTACCCCTATGGCCGGTATGCACAGCAGTCCATGCTGGAAATGGCTTACGCCTATTACCGTCAGGGCGAGCCCGACCCGGCAATTGCCACAGCGGATCGTTTCATCAAACAGTTCCCGAACCAGCCGCATGTGGACTACGCATACTACGTCAAGGGACTGGCGACGTTCAACGGTGACATTAGCATACTGGCCGCCATCGGTGGCCAGGACCCTTCCGAACGCGACCCGCAATCTGCTCAGAATTCATTCAACGCCTTCAAGGCACTGGTGACGCGTTTCCCGAACAGCAAATACACCTCGGATGCCAGAGTGCGCATGCAATATCTGGCCAATTCACTGGCCAAACACGAACTGAACATTGCCCGCTATTATCAGCGCCGTGGCGCCCATATCGCCGCACTGAACCGCGCACAAGACATCCTGACGCTGTATCCGAACAGTCCCTCTACACGCGATGCGCTTGCGATCATGGTGCAGGCATATGACGCAATGGGCATGACCCAGTTACGCGACGATGCCCGGCGCGTACTGGCGAGCAACTCCGACGTACAAGTTGACGCTGCGGGCAACAGCATAGTAGCAAAGAGCTGGTGGCAATTCTGGAAATGAAATTCTGCACCGCATGCGGTGCAACGGTAGAACTACGCATCCCCGAGGATGACAACCGTCCACGCCACATCTGCACCGTTTGCGGCATCGTTCATTACCAGAACCCCAAAATGGTGATAGGCTCTATCCCGGAATGGGAAGACAAGGTGCTGTTATGCCGTCGTGCCATCGAACCGCGTTACGGGCTATGGACGCTGCCCGGCGGATTCATGGAAAATGGCGAAAGCACCACGCAGGCTGCCATACGCGAGACACTGGAAGAAGCCAACGCACGCATCGCGATCGGCGATTTATATTCAATGTACAGTTTGCCCTACATCAATCAGGTACACATTTCATTCAGAGCCCGCCTGCTTGATCTGGATTTCAGCCCCGGACCCGAGAGCCTGGAAGTCAAACTGTTCAGCGAAGCCGAAATCCCCTGGGATGAAATCGCCTTCCGCCCGATACGCCTCAGCCTGGAACATTTCTTTTCCGAACGTAACAGCGGCACATTCAATTTGCATGTAGGCGAACTGACCCCGCCCAGCCGCTTTGTTTAGCGAGTTCTCACCGAACCGCCGCAACCTCTATATAATTAAGTACAACTCACTGTACCGAGACGCAAAATGAAAACCATACGTATTTTTCTCGCACTCGCCGCCCTGGCCTTGACGGGATGTGCCTCAACGCAGGTCACCAACCCCGCCGACCCGCTGGAACCACTGAACCGTGGCGTGTATCAATTCAACGACACCCTGGACAAAGCCATCACCAAACCGGTCGCACAAGGTTACAACACCGTCATGCCGGAAATGGGCAAGATCATGGTAGCGAACTTTTTCTCCAATCTGGATGATGTGGTCGTTACCGCAAATGATCTGCTGCAATTCAAATTAGCTCAGGCGGCCTCAGACGGATCGCGCTTCTTGTTCAACTCCACCTTCGGCGTGTTCGGGCTGTTCAATGTCACCTCCAGACTGGAAAAACACAATGAAGACTTCGGCCAGACACTCGGTTATTGGGGTGTTGCCAGCGGCCCTTATCTGATCGTGCCCATATTGGGGCCCAGCACCGTGCGCGACAGCATTGGAGACATAGGCGACAGCCAGGTCAGCCTGCTGTCCCGCGCACCTCATGTACGCACCCGCAACCAGTTGTATCTGCTCAAGGCCGTCAAACGCCGTGCGCAATTGCTCACCCAGGAAAGCGTACTGGAAGGCGCGATGATAGACCGCTATGCGTTTATCCGGGATGCCTACTTGCAGCGCCGTCAAAATCTCGTCTATGACGGTAATCCTCCGCAAGATGATTATGACGACATGGAATCGGACTTTGAATACCAGCCTGATGCGCCTGCCACACCCGCAACTGACAATGCCGAACCGGCTGTTGCGCCGACCGGGACGGATTCAGCACCATCATTGCCCGCCACTCAGGAACACAACGCGCACAAACATTAAAACTCGCCCGACAGTCAGTTATAACAAGGTCGGTGCATCGTCCCGGCCTTTTTTCCTGATGGTGCGAGGATGAAAGGCGTAAATAACTACTGAAAATCTGCAAAAAACTGTGTAACCTGCGCATTCGATCACCGCAGTCACATTGAGAGACGCCCTCCGCGCCAGATTGAGCCACTGATGAAACGTGCCACGATATCAGACCAAGGAACCGCCCGACTGGTTATCGAGACGGACCGTGCATTTTGCTCCGGTGTCTGGACAACGCGGGGAATCGCACCGCTCGAACAGCAATTGGAACTGGCTGCCTGGCCTGATTCGGAAGAACTGCTATTTGATTGTTCGGCACTTTCCGCGCTGGATACCACGGGCGCCTGGTTGCTGCACCGGACGATCCGCACGCTAGAACAGCGCGGGCGGCGTGTGACGATAACGGGTTTGCGACCAGAATTCAGCGCCCTGATGCAGTTGATTGCTTCCAGCGCAATGGCGTCGAAGCCACCCCCGCAGGTTCCGCCCAATTTTGTGACACGCGTTGGCCTGCAAGCCTGGCATGGTCTGCAAGGCCTGCATGACATGCTTGCCTTTATCGGTGAAACCGCGATCATCCTGCTGCGTTCACTGATACAACCGCGCCGCATCCGCTGGCGCCCGATACTCCACAACCTCCAGAGCGCCGGTTTCGAGGCACTGCCCATCGTAGGTCTGCTTTCCTTTTTGATGGGGCTGGTCATCGCCTATCAGGGTGCAGATCAGTTGCAACGCTTCGGGGCAAATGTCTTCATTGCCGACCTGGTCGGACTTTCCATGCTGCGCGAACTCTCCCCGCTGATGACCGCCATCATCGTCGCCGGACGCTCCGGTTCCGCCTATGCGGCACAAATCGGCACCATGAAGGTGACTGAAGAAATCGACGCGCTGCGCACCATCGGCGTAGGACCGACTGAATTGCTGGTGCTCCCCAAACTGCTGGCACTGGTCATTGCCCTGCCGCTGCTTACGATTTATGCCGATATCACCGGAATACTCGGCGGCATGATCATGGCGAATTCCAAACTGGACGTCGGCTTCGACGTTTTCCTCGACCGTCTCGGCGATGCAGTGAGCCTATCCTCCTTTCTGACCGGCATCGGCAAGGCGCCGGTATTTGCCGCCATCATCGCGCTGGTCGGATGCTATCAGGGGTTCAAGGTAACAGGCAGCGCCGACAGTGTCGGGCGACAAACAACCGTGAGCGTGGTGCAATCCATTTTCCTGGTCATTCTGGCTGATGCACTGTTTTCCATCGCATTTAACTGGCTGAAAATATGAGTGCCGCCACACCGATTTCCCTCTCGCCTAACGACCCCGTCATCGATGTTCGTAATTTGCACACCCGTTTCGGCCTGAATGTCGTGCATGACGACATCAGCCTGAGCGTCCATCCGGGAGAAATTTTCGCACTGGTAGGGGGCAGCGGCTGCGGCAAATCCACACTGCTGCGCACCATCCTGCTGCTGCAACAACCGGCATCCGGCTCGATCCGTGTATTCGGGCGGGAAGTGCTGGGTTTGAATGACGAGCAGGCGCTACCGATGCGCCGTCGCTGGGGCGTGATGTTCGAGCGCGGCGCGCTGTTCAGCGCACTGACAGTGACTGAGAATGTCAGCATGGTATTGCGCGAGCATACGGCTCTCAGTGCCGATTTAATCGCCGAGGTCGCCGCCCTCAAGATAGCACTCACCGGCTTACCCCCGGACGCAGGCAACAAGTATCCGAGCGAATTAAGCGGCGGAATGCGTAAACGAGCAGCCCTTGCACGCGCCATAGCCCTTGATCCGGAACTACTTTTTCTCGATGAACCCACTGCCGGTCTTGATCCGCTGAGTGCGAGCGGCATAGACGAACTGGTGCAAAGCTTGCGCGATGCGCTCGGATTGACCATTATGCTGGTCACGCACGACCTCGACCTGTTGTGGCGCGTGGCAGACCGGGTCGCCGTGCTGGGCGAGGGACATATTTTGGGGATGGGCACCATGACGGAGCTATCCCAAATGGATCATCCGATTATCAGGGAATATTTTTACGGGCCGCGCGGACGAGCCGCAAGCGTGCAGGCCGGGGAAGCATCCAAAACATGGAAGAAAAAGTAAATTTTGCCGTCGTAGGCGTCTTCGTGCTGGTTTTGAGCGCGGCACTGATAGGCGGCGTGCTGTGGTTCGGCAGCGGCCTATCCTACCGCACGGTTTACGATGTCTATCTGACCTACATGAACGAATCCGTGTCGGGGCTGAATCTCAACGCACCCGTGCGTTACCGGGGAGTTGAAGTCGGGCGTGTGCAACAAATCACACTCGCACCGGGCAATGTCGAACAGGTGCAATTGACGCTGGGCATAGAGCGCGGCACGCCGATCAAAATAGATACAGTGGCGATACTCCAAACCCATGGATTAACCGGCCTGACCTTTGTCGAACTGACTGGCGGCAGCCGCGATGCACCCGCGCTAAAAACACAACAAGGCGCAAAATTCCCGGTCATCCAGACCAGACCCTCGCTGATGACACGGCTCGACACCTCGGTATCGAGCATGTTCGCCAATCTGAATCGAACTTCCGAGAACATCAATGCCTTGCTGGATGAAGATAACCGCCAGGCCATCAAGCATACGCTAGCGGATATTGAGATTTTATCGCGCACCCTGGCGGCGCGACAGGCCGCCATTGATTCCAGCCTAAGCAATGCGGCACGCACCCTGGAAAATACAGCACGTCTGACGGGTGAGCTGCCACAACTCGCCGAGCGCATACAACGCAGCGCAGATGCCTTTGATCACATGTCCAACGAAGTTGCCCTGGCCGGCGCAAGCACGCGTGCCACGATGAACAGCACTCAGCAATTTACCGACGAAACGCTGCCGGAAATACGCCTTCTGGTCGTGGAACTGCGCGATCTGACCCACTCATTGCGACGCTTCAGCGGCGAACTTGAACAGAACCCCAGCGTGCTGTTACACGGCAAAGCGGCCGCAAAACGAGGGCCGGGCGAATGATTCCATTATCGGCGTACCGCCATGACAGGGGAGCAGCGTGATGAACATAACTATACACCGCTGGATGCTGCTGGCATCTTGCCTGCTGCTCACCGCCTGCACCGGCTTGCAGGCGCCGCGCGTGGAAAACACACAACTCTACGTGCTCGATGCCCGGCCGACCACTCAACTGACGCACACCCGCAATAATCAGGTACTCGCTATCAGCATGCCCGAGGCATGGCCCGGATTCGACACCCCGCAAATGGCGTATGTGCAGCACCCGCTGACACTGGAATATTTCGCGACCCACCGCTGGGCCGACACTCCTGCGCACCTGCTGAAACCACTGCTGGCACAAGCCCTAGAGCCGCACTTTCGCGCCGTCGTACCGTCACCCGGTCTGATTCCGGCCGATCTCAGACTGGATACCGAACTAATCCGTCTGCAACAGGATTTCACCGCCCGCCCTAGCCGGATGCAGCTAGTCCTGCGCGCGCAATTGATAGACATCAAAAGCAAACGAGTCATCGCCGTAAGGGTATTCGATGAATCCGAACCCGCTGACAGCGAGGATGCCTACGGCGGCGTCCTCGCCACCAATCGCGCCTTGCAGCGCGTCCTGGAACAACTGGCTGATTTTTGTATTAACGAGTCTGGCAACAAATAATCAGGCCAGTGTAAGATGCGGTCTGCCGGATTGGTTTATTTATTCAACTCATCACTCTGAGGATCATCATGCAAACAGCTAGCAGCAACGATACCGATACATTCGAAGCAGAAGTGCGTAGCGCCGTCGAACAGGGACATGATGTGCAAGAGATGGTACGGCAGCTTACCCTGCGCAAAATCAGCGCACGTTCGCTGGACATCGAATCATTGCGTCAGATCGCCGGTGCTGTGCTGCGCGGTGCGCGTGCAGGCGCGCAGAAAGAATTGAACCAGACAGCAGCACAAACCGAAACGGCACGCACCCAGCTCAAACAGGCTGTCGCCGGACTGGATGTCGCGTTAGCGCAGTTTGCGGGGGCATCACGACTCGCGGTAGAAGAGGCGACGACCCGTGCACAAAAATTTTCTAGCGAGGACCTCACCCGGGCGCGCACCGACCTGGAAGCGCTTGAAGCCATGTTTCTGGATACCCTGCAAACCTCGGCTTCCAGCGCAAGAGACGCAGCAGGCGATATCCTGCATGACCTTGCCGCACACAGCCGCACTCACGGTTCCGCCGTAGGCGCACAAATCAAGGAATCGCTGGCCGTGATTACTCATCAGCTTGGCGCAGCAGGACGCACCCAAGTTGTAGCCGGTCTGCATCTGGCGCAAGCCACCTCAGACCTGTTACGCCAGATTACTTCCGGCGTGCTCACCGGCCTGGCCGATCACGTCCGACCCGACCATTCCAAAAACAAGGCAGACTGATGTTGTTGCAGGCACTGGTGGCGGTGCGAGATCTTTCGCGCCTGCACGACATCGCCGCCATTCTGATTCGCTACGGTTTCGGCGACCTCGTCAGCCGCATGGGCTTGACCCATGCGCTGGAGCGCGCCGGAAAAGCATTGCACCGCAACAACGCGGCTGAGTACGCCCACTTGCCCGCCCCCGTCCGCGTGCGTCAGGCGCTGGAAGAAATGGGGCCGACTTTCGTTAAACTGGGTCAGGTACTTGCCACCCGTGTAGATCTGTTTGATCCCGAGTGGATTGCCGAATTCGGAAAATTGCAGGATAGCGCCCCGCCGATCCCCTACGCCGACATTCGTTTGCAGCTGACCGAAGATCTGGGTGCCGCACCCGAAGAGATATTCGCCCATTTCAATCCTGAACCTCTGGCCGCCGCCTCCATCGCACAAGTCTATCGCGCCCGCCTCGAAGACGGCAGCGAAGTGGTCGTCAAGGTGCGTCGCCCCGGCATCCGTCCTGTCATCGAAGCCGATCTGCGCTGGCTAATGCGATTAGCGGAGCTGGCCGAGGGAGAAAGTCAGGAATTACGCAGCTTTCGCCCCAGCGAAGTGGTTCGGCAATTTTCCCTGTCACTGCGCCGCGAGCTGGATTTTTCCGTCGAATGCCGCAATGCCGAACATATCGCCCAGAATTTTGCCGACTATTCCGTTCATGAGCAGCCTAGCGATGCCCAGGACGCGACACCCGAACCGTCCCCCATTGTCATTCCACGCGTCTATTGGCAATGGACAGGCGAACGCGTGTGTGTACAGGAATATATTGACGGTATTCCCGGGCGCAAGCTCCATGCCGTCGATCAAGCCGGTCTGGATCGCAAACAGCTTGCCCGGCTCGGCGCGCACGCAGTTCTGAAGATGATCGTTGAGGACGGCTTTTTCCACGCCGACCCGCACCCGGGCAACGTATTTTATTTGCCCGGCAACCGCATCGCCTTCATCGACTTCGGCATGGTGGGACGCCTGACCGAAGAACGCCGCGAACAGTTGATCCGCCTGCTGCTGGGCCTGGTACAGCATGAACCCAAACGCATAATGGATGTCATGCTCGACTGGACCGGCGAGGGGGTGCTGGATGAGCCGGGGCTGGCGCTGGAAATCCAGACCTTCCTTGATCAATACCACGGCTTATCACTGAAGCAGCTCAGCCTGGGCGCCATGCTCTCCGATCTGGTGGCCATCTTGCGCCAGCACCGCCTGCTACTTCCGGCCGATCTGGCACTGCTGGTCAAGGCCTTCATTTCTCTGGAAGGAATGGGGCGCGAGCTCGACCCCGATTTTGATATTGCCGGCGAGGCGATGCCTATGCTGGAACAGTCGCTGCGCGCACGTTATACGCCAGCCGCCCTCCTCAAACGCGGCAGCCGGGCGGTTGTTGAGGCACTGTCGCTTATTTCCAGCCTGCCGCACGACCTGTCCCGGCTATTACGCGCCGCCCGTCGCGGCCGACTGGAAATTCACATCGATGTCACCCACCTGAAACATGTCGGCAACCAGCTGGACGGTGCAGCCAACCGGATGACGGTCGGCATCGTGGTTGCCGCGCTCATCGTCGGTTCATCCATAGTCATGACCGTACCCGGCGGCCCCAGCCTGTTTGGCCTGCCATTTTTTGGCCTGTTCGGCTTTCTCTGCGCGATGTTCGGCGGCCTGTGGCTGCTACTGTCGATCTGGAAGAGCAGCCGCGCCGACCGGGAATAGAAAGGTAATGTTCACGCGGAGTCGCTTTTGTTTCTGATGAAGCAACTGGCTATTCGACCACCTTGCTCGTCGAAAGATCCAGGATAATCAGGTGAACTTAACGTCCGGCGCGCAAGGCGGCGATGCGTTCTTCCAGCGGGGGATGGGTCATGAACAGACGGCTCATGCCGCCGCCACCGGAAATACCGGATGCGGCCATTTCCTTGGGCAAAGATGCTTGCTCATGGTTGCCCTTCAATCGCTCCAGAGCAGCTATCATTTTTTCACGGCCTGCCAGCGCAGCGCCGCCCGCATCGGCACGAAATTCGCGTTGACGCGAAAACCACATCACCACCACGCTGGCTAGCACGCCCAACACCAGTTGCGCGACAATTTCGGCTATGAATGAACCCATACCGGGGCCGCGCTGCTCGCCGTCCTTGCGCAACAGGGAATCCACAAATATTCCGAACAGTTTGGAGAAGAACACCACAAAGGTATTTACCACACCCTGTATCAGGGCCAGCGTAACCATGTCACCATTGGCGACATGGCTGATTTCGTGCGCCAGCACCGCTTCTGTTTCATCGCGGCTCATGCCGTGCAACAAACCTGTACTCACGGCCACCAGTGCGTCGTTCTTATTCCAGCCGGTCGCAAACGCATTCACATCCGGCGCATCGTAAATTGCCACTTCCGGCATGCCGATACCGGCGGCTTGCGCCTGACGGCGAACGGTTTCGAACAACCAGCGTTCGGTCGGATCAGATGGCGTGCTGATGACCTGTGCGTTCACCATACGCTTGGCCGACCACTTGGACATGAACAACGAGATGAGGGAACCGGCAAAACCGATAACCAGCGATATCACCATCAGCGCATTGAAATTGATGGCGCCGCTCTGATCCAGCACGCGGTCCACACCCAGCAAACGCAAGGTGATGTTGATGACAACAACAACTGCCAGATTGGTCAGAATAAACAGAAAAATTCGTTTCATGACGCCCTATTCTCCAAATACTAAAATCACGCCGCGCAGGTTTGCACAGCCATTGAACTACAGCCAGCCAGATGGGGCTTACCCCTCAGGTTTTCAAGGCCGATTAGTCAGCATGCCCGCAATAAAGTTGCATACTCTTGCAATATGCAGCCAATACCGCTAGGCTTATCCCGTCAGACCCATAGGACAAACCCTGATTTACCATGGCCGAACACTATACCCGCACAGCTATTCTGCTGCATTGGCTCATCGCCCTGCTGATATTCACCGCCTTCCCTCTGGGCATCTACATGCACGATCTGCCGTTCTCACCCGACAAACTCAGACTTTACAGCTGGCACAAATGGATAGGCGTCAGTATCTTTCTGCTGGCCATCGTGCGCCTGACCTGGCGCGCCACCCATCGTCCACCTGCACTACCCGAGGCAATGGCCAGCTGGGAAAAATTTGCCGCCCGTGCAGTCCATTTTTCCCTGTATGCGCTGATCATTATCATCCCGCTCTCCGGCTGGCTAATGAGTTCCGCCAAGGGCTTCCAGACCGTCTGGCTGGGCGTGCTGCCGCTGCCCGACCTGCTAAGCAAAAACAAGGAACTGGGTGATTTGCTCAAAGAGGTACATGAAAGCCTGAATTTTCTGATGCTGGGCCTGGTACTTGCCCACGTCGGCGGCGCACTCAAACACCATTTCATTGAACGCGACAGCATACTGTCCCGCATGCTGCCCATGCGCAGGAAAAAATCATGAAGCTATTGTCTGTCCTGCTGCTGTGTTTTTCGTCGGCGACAGCCGAAGAGTTCAACACCTTAAACACGCAGCAAAGCAGCGTCACCTTCGTTTCCAAACAAATGGGCGTGCCGGTGGCGGGCAGTTTCAAAAAATTTTCCGCTGATATCGCAGTCAATCCGGCCAAACCGGAAACGGGCAGCGCGCGCATCAGCATAGACCTGAACAGCATGGATGCGGGCAGCGCCGAAGCCAATGACGAACTGGGCAGCAGAAGCTGGTTCGACACCAAGCAGCATCCTGTTGCCCGCTTCGTTTCCAGCCAGGTGACGCGTACGGGCGATGACCGCTATGAAGCGCTCGGCAACATGACCATCAAAGGGAAAACGCTGTCCGTGAAGGCGCCGTTCACGCTCAAACGAGTGGCTGGCGTCGTGGTCATCGATGGCATATTTCCGATAAAACGACTGGACTACGGCATAGGAACAGGCATCTGGGCGGACACCAGCGTGGTCGCAGACGAAGTAAAAATCACTTTTCACTTTACCGTGGGCAAGCCCCATTAATCCCCCCGTCAACCAAGGAGAAATACATGAAAAAAGCTCTCATCCTCGCCTCGCTGCTTGTTGCTTCCCCTGTCTTGGCCGCTGACCACTACACCGTGGATGTCACCCATACCTGGCCGATGTTCGAAATCAACCACCTCGGTTTTACCACCCAGAGAGGGCGCTTCAACCAATCCAGCGGCAAAATCGAACTGGATATCGCCGCCAAAAAAGGCAGCGTGGAGCTCACCATACAAACCGATTCGCTCGACATGGGCTTCGAAAAATGGGATCAGCACATGAAGGCCGAGGGTTTCTTCGATACTGAAATTCACCCTACCATGCACTTCTCTTCGAAAAATCTGCGCTTCAAAGGCGATAAAGTCGTCGCAGCCGAAGGAGATTTTACTATGCTGGGTGTAACCAAGCCCTTGACGCTCACGGTCAGTAATTTCCGTTGCGCCCCGCACCCGATGAATAAAAAGCAAACTTGTGGCGCAGACATCAGCGCCACCCTCAAGCGTTCAGATTTCGGCATGACCAAGTACGCCCCGGCAATCAGCGATGAGGTCAAGATCATAGTGCCTCTGGAGGCGACGCTAGACTGAACAATTGCGAATTCAGGCCCGCCAGTTCATTGAGCAACAGCATTAAATCATCCGATCCGATGCTGTTTGTTCTATTATCCGCATGGATACTTAATAACACTTAAAACAGGCTCACCACGCCCGCGATGCCACTTGCTCTCAATCAAAGTATGCAGCCACCCCAAGTCGAACCCCTCGCCGGTTTCATCAATCGCAAGGATTGTTTTACCGAGATTGCCCAATTGGCAACGCGATCCACACCCTATCGTCCGCTTGCCGTCATCTGGATTGCGCTGGATCGGTTCAAACAGGTCAATGAATCTTTCGGGCATCGCGGCGGGGATGCGGTCATCGCTCAGCTGAGCCAACGCCTGCGCAACAGGACAGGAACACGGGGAACGTGGTGCCGCATGGCGGGTGACGAATTTGTCTTCCTTGCTTCTGCTTACAATGTCGACCATATTCAGCAACTCGCGGCAGACCTGCTGCACGCGATTGAAATCCCCCTGCCCATAGGTGGACTGCTACTCCATCCATCCGCCAGCCTGGGTGTCGCCATTCTTGAAGAAAACGAACGCCCCTCGCTCTGTCTGCAACGCGCCGATCAGGCCATGAATACCGCCAAGCGCGCAGGCGGCGGGCGCATCGTAACGTCCGGCTCCGAGCCGATGCCGGGGCGACTGGGCGTACTTCTGGCACGCCATGAACTCGAACTGGAAAGCAAGCTGCACCTCGCACTGAACCACGGCGGCCTGAATTTGCATTACCAGCCCTGCGTGGATACCGACGGTCAGATCGTCTCTGTCGAGGCACTGATGCGCTGCCCTGCACACCATCTTGCTCCGGGCGAGTTCATTCCGATTGCCGAGAAAACCGGCTTAATCATGCGTCTGGGCGAATGGAGTCTGCTGGAAGGCGCGCGCTTTGCAAAATATCTGTCTGCAGCCGAACTGCGCACCGTGGTTTCCATCAATGTGTCGCGTGCACAGTTCGTTACACCAGATTTTTCGCAAACACTCCATGCAGCACTGCTGTGCGCTGACGTGGATCCGGAACTCATTGAGCTGGAGCTCACCGAATCGCTGTTCATGGACAATTGCAAACTGGTCCAGACGAATTTGCGTGCCGTACTTGATACCGGCGTCAAGATTGCCATCGATGATTTCGGCACGGGCTATTCGTGCCTGGCCACACTGAAAGACATCACCGCCAGCAAACTCAAGCTGGATCGTGCCTTTGTCGTCGCACTCCCGCAGGACAAGCGCGCATTTGCGGTAGTCAAGGCAATCGCGCAGCTAGGCAATGATCTGGGCATGTGCGTGGTAGCCGAAGGCGTTGAAAACCAGCAACAACTCGACATTCTGCGCGATGCGGGCGTGCATGCCATACAGGGATATTTTTATGCCCGGCCCATGCCTGAAAACGAACTCGTGGCATGGCTGGAAAACAGAAGAAAACCACATGACTGAATCCGCCACCACTTCCTCAGTTGAAGCGCAACTGGAAAGCTCCTTACTGAAAATCGGCATCCCACCCCGACCTGTCATCCTAGACAGAATAGGCGCAGAAATGCGCAAAGACGAACCCGACTTTAACCAACTGGCAAGCGTCATCGCGGCAGATGTTGCGCTTTCAGCCAGCCTGATCAGCATCACCAACTCGCCCTACTTCGGTTTCCGCGGCCGCGTGAATTCACCCAGGGAAGCACTGATGGTGCTCGGACTCAATGTTGCCAGCAAGGCCATTGCCGGCATCGTCATGCGCCAGGCTTTCCCGAAATCACCCCAACTCGAGCGTTTCTGGGATGCATCAGCTCGCATCGCGCGTCTTTCCGGATGGCTGGCTCAACGGGTCACAAAAGGCACACTACGCGCCGATGATGCTTACACCTACGGACTGTTCCGCGATTGCGGCATTCCCATACTGCTGTCCCGCTTTCCCGGCTACTTTGACATTCTGACCGAGGCCAACCATGAAGCCAGCCGCTGCTTCACCGCAGTCGAGGAGACCACACTACCCACTCACCACGCCGCGGTAGGTTATATGCTGGCGCAAAGCTGGTGGTTACCCGATGAAACCATCCTGTCCATCCGCCATCATCACGATGCCGAGATTTTGGATACGCCCTCCATCCCGCCCACACTGAGCAGCCGCTATTTAATTGCGGTATCCCAGCTGGCCGAGCATTTATTGCAGCAACACACAGGGCTCAGTCTCACGCAGGAATGGATCAAACTCGGCCCGGCCTGCCTGCGCCTGCTCAAGCTCAACGAGGAAGATGTCGCCCTGCTTCTCAGCGAGGCTGCCCCCATTCTCGATACCGAAGACTAGGCAGGTACGCTTACAAAGGTGATTGTTGCAGATACAACTGCTCCACTTTTGCGCGTGCCCACGGTGTTCTGCGCAAAAATTTCAGACTGGATTTAACACTGGGTTCATGGCTGAAACAGCGTATCGGCACAGCGGCCGCCATCGCCTCCCAGCCCATACTCTCTGACAGCTGCGTGACGATGGCTTCGAGAGTGACGCCATCGAGCGTGGGGTAACTTGCTGATTTTTTCTGATTTTCCATGTCGGTATTTTACAGGTCTGAGTCCGGCTTGAGCGTTTACAATGCAGCTCCTGATTAGCAGAATTTATTTCTCATGACCGAACCCGTCCGCCTCGCCAAACGCCTTATCGAATTGCTTGCCTGCTCGCGCCGCGAAGCCGAGCTTTATATCGCGGGCGGCTGGGTCACAGTTGACGGACAGGTGGTGGAAGAACCGCAGTTCATGGTGTCCGGCCAGCACGTCGAACTTCACCCCGACGCCTGCTGCACGCCAGTTGAGCCTGCAACACTGCTATTCAACCAGCCGGGCGCTACGGACGCAGATACCGCGCATCCGCAATTTTGTGCCGACACGCGATCGGCCGATGACAACTCCGGCATTTATCTGCTCAAGCAACACTTTTTCAAATTAGCGCCCTGTCTGCCGCTGGAGCGTCATGCAGGTGGCCTGCAAGTGTTTACTCAGGACTGGCGGATCACGCGCAAACTACACGATGACGCGGCCACGCTTGAGCAGGAATATATCGTTGAAGTCGCTGGCGAACTTTCCCCGGACGGGCTCAAGCTGCTCAATCACGGACTCAAATTTAATGGCCGCGCACTCGCGCCGGTCAAGGTCAGCTGGCAAAACGAGACCCGCTTGCGTTTTGCGCTCAAGGGCGTCGTACCCGGACAGATCGCACACGCATGTCAGGCCGTCGGGCTACAGCTACTGAACATGAAACGCATCCGCATCGGGCGAGTCGCCATGGCAAAATTACCGCCCGGACAGTGGCGTTATCTGATGCCGCATGAGCGGTTCTGAACCGCATCCCATGCGCCCCAAACCACCGCCCAATTATCTGTCCGGCTATCCTGCGGCGCTGACAGAACAGGTACAACAACTGATAGCTCAGGGAAAACTGGCCGACCGGCTGTTACAAAAGTATCCGGCGGCGCATGGCGTGCGCACCGACCGTGCGCTCTATGACTATGTGCTGGAAACAAAAAA
This sequence comes from Gallionella sp., assembly GCA_030681375.1. Lineage (GTDB taxonomy): Bacteria > Pseudomonadota > Gammaproteobacteria > Burkholderiales > Gallionellaceae > Gallionella. The sequence goes on along the minus strand of JAUXWM010000093.1, from coordinate 86,186 downwards.
CACCTATTTGCGTAACGCCGGGCAGCTAAGCAAAGTGCTATTCGACAGCACGCTGCATGTCGAGCGCAATGCACTGGGGATGCACACCCGCATTCCGCGCGCGCAAGGCCACAGGCTCAAGACCCATCGTGAGATTCGCATCGCAACCGTGTTCAAGGAGATGCCGCCTGAATTCCTGCGCATGATCGTGGTTCACGAACTGGCCCATCTCAAGGAAGGCGAACACAACAAGGCCTTTTATCAGCTATGCCTGAATATGGAAGCGGAGTATCACCAACTGGAATTCGACCTGCGCTGCTATCTGACCTGGCTGGAGGCGACCGGACAGCCGCTCTGGCCGGTCGGCTAAAGCTACAGTGCGCGCACCTTGACTGTCTTGCCCTTAACCTTGCCGGCCGATAACCGGCGCACGGCCTCACGGGCAATGTCGCGCACCACCGCCACATAGGTAGAAAAATCCGTCACGGCAATCTTGCCGACCTGTTCGCGACTAAACCCAGCGTCACCGGTCAATGCACCCAGCACGTCGCCGGGACGAATTTTCTCCTTGCGCCCACCTAATATTTGCAAGGTCACCATAGGCGGCACCAGCGGCGACTCATCCTCGTCCTTCAACTCGCTCAACGCATGCCATTCAGGCACGTTCCCCGTCATCCTGGCGATGCTGACGATGCGATGGCGGTCGCTCGGCCCGCACAGGCTCAGCGCCCAGCCTTCCTCATCGGCGCGGCCCGTGCGACCGATACGATGAATGTGAACTTCAGGGTCAGGGGTAACATCGACGTTAATCACCGCTTCGAGCTGCGCAATATCCAGACCGCGCGCCGCCACATCGGTCGCCACCAGCACCGAGCAACTGCGATTGGCGAACTGGATCAGCACCTGATCGCGGTCACGCTGCTCCATATCGCCATTCAACGTCAGCGCATAAATTCCCTGAGCATGCAGCACCTCCAGCAGCGAACGACATTGCTGTTTGGTATTGCAGAAAGCCAGCGTACTCACCGGGCGGTAATGTCTGAGCAATGCGCCGACCGCCTCAAGGCGCTCCTCGTTGCTCACTTCATAGAAACGCTGGCGAATCTTGTTGCTCTGGTGCTGCTCGGCCAGCTTTATCTCCTGCGGATTGCGCATGAACTGGCGTGCCAGTCGCGCGATGCCTTCGGGATAGGTCGCCGAGAACATCAGCGTCTGACGATCGGTCGGGCAACGCTTGGCAACAAAGGCAATATCATCGTAAAAACCCATGTCCAGCATACGATCGGCCTCATCCAGCACCAAGGTGTTCAGCGCCTCCAGATTCAGCGTGCCGCGCTCCATGTGATCCATGATGCGCCCCGGCGTGCCGACCACGATGTGTGCGCCGTGTTCCAGACTGGCGATCTGCGGACGCATGGTAGAGCCGCCGCACAGCGTGAGTATCTTGATGTTGTCAGCGGCGCGCGCCAGACGGCGGATCTCCTGCGTGACCTGGTCGGCCAGCTCGCGCGTCGGACACAGCACCATGGCCTGCACCGCGAAGCGGCGCGGATTCAGCTTGGTCAACAGGGGCAAGGCGAAGGCCGCCGTCTTGCCGCTGCCGGTCTTCGCCTGCGCAATCAGATCGTGCCCGCCCAAGGCAAGCGGCAAACTGGCCGCCTGTATCGGCGTCATCATCAGATAGCCGAGCTGCTGCAAGGTTGATTGCATGCCCGGAGACAGAGGAAGTTCGGTGAATGAGCGCGCTGAGGCGGATGAAAATGGGTTTTGTATAGTATCGTTCATGCGCAATTATCCCAGCTTGCGGCACAACTTGCCGGAAATTCGCTGATTTACACAAAAAAACTGTCGTTGCGAGCGCGGTACGGCAACCCAGCATTCGGAAAATCTCAAAAAATATCACGAAATCGATTGAGCCTGACTCTGAGGCAGGTCGTCAATAATGGACACCAATGGGTTCATGCTGCCAACCTATTTTCGCAGTATTGGCGTCCAAAAGTGGCTGGTGATTGGTGGAACTGTTCATGTCAGACGCTTTTGACTTTAAGCTACATCACGAAGCACTTTTTGCACTTGCTGCCTGAAACCTCCCAGCATATTTACATCAGGTCTAGTATAATTGCGACAATTGATTGTCGCCCCAGTGCGGGCTTAGGAATACGACCGTTAATTCGCAGGTTGTAGATTCGAAGCCTACTCGGGAGCCAGATATAGCAAGCAGGCCATCCTTTGAGGTGGCCTTTTTTTCGAGCGGATCAGTCTCTGACCGCCAGCGACGATGAGTTCAAGAACGACTCGGGCGCAAGACATGATCGCTTCGAAGCTGTTTTGGCAGCCCAGGAATCCAGCGGATGATCCCAGTGGGCTTCAACTAATATAAGGAGCAATACCAGTGACCAACGCACAACACAAAGCACTCCGCCGCATGGCTGAAATGAATGCATTAAGTAACGACAGCAAGCCTGAACTAAAGCACAGCAACACGTTCTGCCCGCATGAGGCAGGCGATTATTACCTTGCGACGATGGGAACTGTCGGCAAGGTCATCAAGCTATTCGCCAAGGATATCGAGCCGCCCGTTTACACCTACACCATCACCACCATTAATTTCGAACATGATCCAGATACCGAAAAATGGATCTGGTTTGATGGTAAGGAAAAGCTATCCCCCCGCAAAAACCAAGATGGTTGGCGTCTTGGCAGCAAGAAATTATATGACACGCGCGAAGGCGCAGAGGCTGAGCTTCAGCGAGCAATGGTCAAAAACGGTGACCGTGTGACCAAGGTGCATGATCTGCCAGATTGTATGACCAAACTGAAAAAGATCCGTAGCGCCCACCATCCAGACCGCAATAACCCCGATTCCGACCATGATCTTTATCAGTCTGTTATTGAGAAAATTGACAGGATGCGTGCAGTGAGTGTGTGAACCACAGCATGACCAAGTAACCCACCTTTGCCCGGTGGCGTTTTTTCATAGCAAAATCGCACCACTTCACCTTCTTTGGATTGCTTTTGGGGATGTCTCATTTCCCGATAGTCGTTCGGTGCTCTGATATGACCCTACGTTACTTTTAACAACTTTATTCCCACGAAACATTGTTTCGTGGGAATAAAGTCTTGAATGTGAATAACGGGAAATCAATTGGTTACGCGCAATAATTTTCAGTTCATTTCCTTTAAAGTCTTGAACCACAGCCTACGCATAAAAAATTACACACCTGAACAATAAAGTCTTGAATCGCGTGCGATCCCTCGTAGCGGCATCATTATCTCACTGCCCGATACCAGTTGTTGGCCAAGTACCGTTGTCGAGACACAACGGAACTTCAACGTAAAGGTAAGGGGCGCGGAGCCGGCTTGCCGGCGTAGCGTCCCGCTTGACCGTAGTGTTCAGATCGTGGCTCGCTTCGCGATCACGATCTAACCTTACTCGTTAGGCACCATGGATAGAGACAGAAACATCATGAATAACCTCTGCGCAAAGCAATACGAATGCATCATCGACTTCGACTAAAGTCGAAACTTCAGCCACGTCACCTTCGTTGAAAAAGGCTTCGCCCAGTAATTTAACCCTGAATGGTAACGTTCCCGCTTTTTTAACCAGAGCTTCATAGCTTCGGCCTTTGCCATGTTTTAGAACGTTGATGGCCAGCTGTAAATCAGAAAACCTTTCATTAAGCAGGCTCTCCCCCTTAGCCTCTAGCAACGCTGTTGCTTTCTTAAAGCCATCGGGGCATTGCAACTGATCCTGAAGGATTGCGTCAAACATTGAGAACATACCAACAGCAGAGATGGTCTTTTGTAGCTGAATCATCTGAGCGGCTTTTACCAAGGAGGTGGCGGCGCTAGTTTGAAACCCCTTAATCACATTATTCTGAGCGACCGCCAGTGTGTTGAGGCTAAACGCGGTGCTGCGTTGGACTAATTCACTAAAGGCATGCATATCTTGCGAGCTCCTAACGTTCAATGTCGGGACGCTGCGCGGCTTTATCGCGCAGCGTCCCCTGCACCGCAGAGTTAGCCATCACTCGATATATGCGTAAACGCGAGACGGCCACTTGGCAAACTCCTTCTTGTGCTTCTTGCAGATACGTTCAATAGAGGGAAATGATTGATCAAGAAGATAGTGGCCAGGCGGTCCGGCTTCGATGCCGCCAAGCCACTCATGCATCGTTGTGAGTAACTGTCCGAGTTCGTAATAGACAATCCTTACGTCCGCCGTACCGATGGACAACTCATGGCAAATGATTTCAAGGTTCTGGGCCATTCGGGAGATAGCATTTTCGTCTCCGCTCCCTTCCGAGAAATAGTCACCGATAGAACGATAGTCGCCTTTTCCTATGGCATATTTCCCGCGCGGACTACCAGAGAGTTCACTGCTTGAACGAAATAGCTCGATCCAGTGGACAATGTCGGTGGGGCGAAGTGACTCTCGGAACAACGCGACTAACTTGAGAGAATTTTCCAGCTTTCGCTGCCTCAGGTTTTGAAAGAAAGCGATCAACGCAATCGTTCCCCCAACGATTACGAAGGTGAGTTGAATCCATTCGCGAATTTCTTTCCAGTCCATGTCGCCGCCGAGCACCTTCTGATGGCTAATCGGGATAGGAGAAAGCCTCACGGCCTCCCCCTCCCACACCACCGTGCATACGGGTCCGTACACGGCGGTTCGGCAGATTAAGTCGTCCGATTGTGCGCACAAGGCACCATCGGAAAACCGGAGCGTTGTCTCCTGTCTCTCCATTGCGTGTTTCATCCCAGCCTGCGGACAAAATCCAACAGGACTCGCCGGATGCAATACACTCAATCATCGACACTGTAACTTCTCCTCTCTTTCAATCCCCTTTCGGGGTACCGTTCAGGCCTTCAGCCGGCTTTTCGGGTTTGAGCCCTCACCTCTGCCTACTATGCCCTCTGCTGACTTCTCCACGATATTCAGCATCCGTTACCAGATGCCCAGCTTCAATATTCCGAAGCACCGGGGAGACCTCCCGGGGTAAGACACACATCACTTTCGCTGCGCGAACGCCGGATTTACAAAATGCATCCCAACTACCGCAGATGGAGGACTTCGCGGTCACGTGCCCGCTCGTCCCGGATGCATCACGCCTCATATCCGGTTTTTGTTCATCGCCCCGCAGCTTTGGATTCAGCTTCCTTCAGACCCTGCCTCGCGACAACGCCCTTGCCGTTCTCCTAGCCTTCGGCTCTGCGAAAACCTGGCCCCAGGACTTGCACCTGGGTAGTTACGTGCCATGCCCGGCACACACGTAAAGTTGAGGGGCGCCGCGCTTCTGCGGCGTCCCGCTCGAACGCCGGGTTAGCAGTTTTATGCGTCACTAATGCCATGCAGTTGATACCTTTTTAGCCTGCCGTCTTGTGAGGTGACCTTGGTAACTATCGCGTTAAGTGGCTCAAATATGTCATTTGCAACTTTGCCCAAGTTCTCAGCCATAATGGTTTTTTCGTAAGTGGAGAGTTCATTTAGTGGCGCGAAGCTGTGCGAGATGGCATCAATGTCTTCAATAAAACGCCCTGTACCGAGCATGTACATAATTTTGTGTATTACTCAATTGTCAGCTTATGGGCGCATAGCAGAAGCACATGAGGATACCGGCGGCAGTCAGCTTAGGCCGAAGAGTGAACTTTCCCAGTAGTGTCATCGAGCGACGGCAATTGGCACACACTTGCTTTAAGACCTTGCCAATATCATGCCACAAAGCGGGCATTCATTGCTGACAATGTCGGATTACCCGTGACGGTCCGGTTAGGCCGAATAGCAGAAGAACAAAATAGCGTTTGAAGATAGAAAACGGCGACTAGCCTCCAAAGCCAGTCGGCGTTTTATTTTTATAGTGCAGTCAAAAAATAGAGCCATTCAAGACTTTATTGTTTTGACAGTTCCCGCCATTCAAGACTTTATTGTCACGAAACAAACATCGGACTTACCAGCCCGATTCGCGCTCCGGCGTGGCGGTGATTTTGTGTATGCTCAAATCAGCGCCGTTAAATTCTTCTTCGGCGTCCAGACGGATGCCCACTATTTTCCTGATTACCCCGTAAACCAGATAGCCACCTGCAAAGGCGATAGTCACGCCCAGCAATGTTCCAAACAGTTGCGACATGAAGCTCACACCGCCCAGTCCACCGAACGCCTTGAGTCCGAATATTCCCGCCGCAATGCCGCCCCATGCGCCGCACAGGCCGTGCAACGGCCAGACGCCGAGCACGTCGTCTATCTTCCAGCGGTTTTGTGTCCAGGTAAACATCAGCACGAACATGCCGCCCGCGACCGCGCCGACCACCAGCGCACCCATGGGGTGCATCAAATCCGAACCGGCACACACCGCCACCAGTCCTGCCAGCGGGCCGTTATGCACGAAGCCGGGGTCGTTCTTGCCCGCCCATAGCGCTGCAAGCGTGCCGCCTACCATCGCCATCAGTGAATTCACCGCGACCAGCCCGCTGATGTTGCCTATGGTTTGCGCCGACATTACATTGAAGCCGAACCAGCCTACCGTCAGTATCCAGGCACCCAGCGCCAGAAACGGGATACTGGAGGGGGGATGGGCTGAAATGCGTCCTTCCTTGTTGTAGCGTCCGCGCCGCGCGCCGAGCAGCAGCACCGCCGCCAATGCGATCCAGCCGCCCACCGCGTGCACCACTACGGAACCTGCGAAGTCGTGGAATTCCGCACCGAAACTGGCATTCAGCCAGTCCTGAATGCCGAAACGGTGATTCCACGCGATACCTTCAAAGAAAGGATAGACGAAACCGACCAGCATGAAAGTCGCAGCCAATTGCGGATTAAATTTTGCGCGTTCTGCGATACCACCCGAGACAATAGCCGGAATAGCCGCCGCAAAAGTCAGCAGGAAGAAAAATTTGACCAGTTCATAACCGTTTTTTTGCGTGAGCTCTTCAGCACTGCCGAAAAAGTTCACGCCGTAGGCAATGACATAGCCGATGAAGAAATAAGCCAGGGTGGAGATTGCAAAGTCGGCCAATATTTTGACCAGTGCGTTCACCTGATTTTTCTTGCGTACCGTGCCCAGTTCCAGAAAGGCGAAGCCTGCATGCATGGCAAGCACCATAATGGCGCCCATCAAGATAAATAAGACGTCACCACCCGTTTGCAAATTTTCCATTGTTTCCCGCCTTATGGCCACTTACTCGAACAGTTTAGAAAAGCAAAATCCGTACCACTTTGCCAAGCTATTGATATACATAGCACCCAATCATCTACTCACGCGAATGGCTGGCGATAACACGCCATATTGGTGCATATCAGCTCGACAAATCAGCATTACGCACCAAAATAGCGCAGCCTATCAGGCGCGCCAGTCTTGCAGATATTTTTCCAGCCAGAACAGCCCTATGATGGTTTTGCTTTCATTGATCTTGCCCAGTCGCACCCATTCGATCGCCTCGGCCAGCGACAGCTCAAACACTTCAAGAAATTCACCTTCATCCAGATTGCGTTTTTGCTGAGTCAGGCCGCGCGCCAGAAAATACTCGATGCGCTCATCACCATAACCGATGCAGGGCCAGGTGGTGGTGAGATGCATCCACTCGCTGGCCACGTAGCCCGTCTCCTCCAGCAACTCACGCTGCCCTGTAATCAATATATCTTCGCCGTGATCAATTTTACCGGCGGGTATCTCGATGAACTCGCGTTGCGCGGCGTAGCGATACTGGCGCTCCATAATCAGATTGCCGTTATCGAGCAATGCCAGCACGGCTACCGCGCCGGGATGCGTGATGTACTCACGCACACTCTCCCCGCCGTCGGGCAGGCGCACGGTATCGCGGCGCACATGCAACAGACAGCCGTCATATACGGCCGTCGTTTCTATACAGGTTTCTTTCAGATCCATTATTACTCCTTACAGTGGCCGGTCGCGGGAAGGGATGCGATACAGCCAGATCGCCATGATCAGGCCAAAAATAGCCAGCGCAGATTGTAATCTTCCATCATGAATAAAGAACAGGATGGAGCTACCGAAGGTCAGCAGCATCGTCGCCACAGCCACCAGTTTGATCTTCCACGGTATGCTCCGGTAGGTGCGCCACTCGACAATCAACGGCCCGAAGGCCGGATGGTTCATCAGCCAATTGTAGAAACGTCGCGACGAGCGTGCGTAACAGGCGGTCGCCAGTAACAAAAATGGCGTGGTTGGCAGGACAGGCAAGAACACGCCGATGATACCAAGCAACAGAAACAGCGTACCCAGCGCGGCAAAGGCGAGCCTCACCCACAACAAGCGATGCTTGCGCACTTCATGACTGTAGTCGCGCCGCTCGCGAGACTTGTTCAGGCTCAATCCGCGCCCCGCAACATGCTGATGAATTGATCAATATCCTCACGCGTTACCCGCCTTGATGTTTCGAAGGCGGCATGATTTTGCGGATGTTGCAAGTCAAGACGAATACCCCACAGTGGCCGTATGGCGGTGGGCAGGATCGCGTAACGCACATCACCCAGCAATGCGGGATCTTCCGGGTGCATGGCCAGATAGCCATCAGAAAATAGTTCGAATCGGGTGATGTCCTCTCTTAGCACCGAAGCGGCTGGCAGCTGCGGCACATCGCGTAGCGCATCGAATGCGCTCACCGTACTGCCCGGGTATATCCGCCCCGCTCCGCCCGGGGCGACGCGAACGGCATCGATGTGATAGACCCCTCCGTGAAGGTAGATCGAACGCCAGAGCAGTAAATTCCCCATGGTAGGCTTAACAGTGAGACGTCCGGGCTCATGGCCGCGCAACAGGATGGCTGCGCGCATCGCGTCCTCGGCGCGCTGATGCTGCACCCAACCCAAAGACAGATAGCTGACCGCAAGTACCAGCCCAATAATGGCGGGCAGTGTCTTGCGCCAGCGCAGGCTGAGGAACATCGCCACTGCGAGGATCAGCGTGAACAGCGGGTCGAAGATCGAGACTATGCTCCAGGCGATGCGCTCGTCGGCAAACGGCCACAACAGATGGGTACCGTAACTGGTGCAAGCATCGAGCAGACCGCTCGTAGCGCAGCCCAGCAGGGCGTAGCTATAGATGCGCCCGAAAGCCAGTTTATGCCCGAATGCCCTGAAGACCGGCCAGAGCAGCAGTGCGACCAGTAAGGCGCCAACAGGAATGAAAATCAAGGAATGGGTGAACTGGCGGTGATACTCCAGCGTGAGTAGCGGGTCGGCAGCAGACTGGATCAGGGCATCGGCGTCCGCCAGCAAAGCGGCCAGAAATCCCACCGTAGTGGCAGCCCGCATTTCGTCCTTCTTGCTGCCCGCCAGTGCGAGCGTGCTGCCCAGCAAACCGTGGGTCAGGATATCCATCTATACACTCCTCTGCCCGTTAACCTCTGCGTCCATCAGCATGATTCGGCATGCATGCAGCATGCTTATTCAGTAGCAAAAAACGACTCCCGCACGCGGCGGGAGTATCGGGCAGTCAGATAACCATCAGTACAGCAGCAGGGATTGCTGCACCGACACGGCACAAATCGACATCAGCGTGCCGGGCATCAAGCCGAGGAACAATACGCCCAGCCCGTTGAGTGAAATCAGCAATCCGGTATCAGAGCCATAGACAATAGGTTCATGGCTTTCCGGTGCGTCAAAATACATCAGCTTGATGATGCGCAAATAGTAGAAAGCGCCTATCAGCGAGAACAGCACGGCGACTATCGCCAGCCAGGTGTGGCCGGTCTGCACGATGGCATTGAGCACCGAAAACTTGGCGTAGAAGCCTACGGTAGGCGGAATGCCGGCCATAGACAGCATCAGCAGCATCATGATGAAGGCCAGCCAGGGGCTGCGCTGGTTGAGTCCCTTGAAGTCATTCAGCGTGTCGGCTTCAAAACCCGCGCGCGACAGCAGCATGATCATGCCGAAAGCGCCCAGCGACATCAACATATACACCACGGTATAGAACATGGCCGAACCGTAACCTTCTATCCCGCCGCTGATCAATCCCAGCAACATGAAACCCATATGGGTAATCGTGGAATAGGCGAACATGCGCTTGAGGTTGGTTTGCGCAATCGCAGCCAAATTACCCAGCGCCATGGAGGCGATGGCGAGAATGATCAACATGCTCGACCAGTCATGCTCCAACCCCTGCAAGCCTTCGACCAGAATGCGCACGGTGAAGGCGAAGGCCGCCAGCTTGGGAACAGAACCGATCAGCAGCGTCATCGCAGTCGGCGCACCGTGGTAAACGTCGGGCACCCACATGTGGAACGGAACCACGCCGAGCTTGAATGCCAGGCCGGAGACGATAAACACCAGACCAAAAGCCAGCAGGGATTTATTCTGCACACCCTGATTGATGGCATCGGAGATGACGCCCAGCTCCAGACTGCCCGTCGCGCCATACAGCATGGACATGCCGTAGAGCAACAGGCCCGAAGCCAGCGCACCCAACACAAAGTATTTCATCGCCGCTTCAGTGGCGATAGCCGAGTCACGCTGCAAGGCCACCATGGCATACAGGCTCAGTGAAAGCAGTTCCAGACCCAGATACAGCGTCAGGAAGTGGTTGGCGGAAATCATCACATTCATGCCGAGCAAGGCGAACAGCGCCAGCACCATGAATTCGCCGGTAAACAAACCGCGCAGCATCAGATATTGACGTGAATACACCAGCACCATGGACATGCCCAGATAGCTCAACATTTTCAGCACATCGGACATCAGATCGTCCACGTACATATTATTGAAGGCATAGGTCACGCCATGTTCATGCGTGCCCACCGTGATGATGGAGCAGCCCAGCAGGGTCAACTGAACCAGCAGATAGGTAAACAATTTGCTGCTTTGCGTGAGCATCAGATCCGCTATCAAAATAAAACAAACCATCACCAGCAGGAAAATTTCTGCGCTGACAGGTATCAGATTGGCCAACAAATTCATATAAACCTCAACATCAGTCGTTAGTCGTTAGTCGTTAGTCGTTAGCGCACAGTTGAATTAACCAGCGACTAACGTCTAGCGTCTGTATTGTTATAGTGGCAGCTTGGAGTGAGCCACATGCACCAGCAAATCATTCACGGAGGCGTGCAATATTTCGCTCAACGGCAGCGGGTAAACACCCATGCCTATAACCAGTACCGCCAGCAGCGACATGATGAGCACTTCACGCGCGTTCAGATCGGTCAGTTCCTCGACATGCTGGTTGGCAACCTTGCCGAAAATCACCCGTTTGTACAGCCACAGCGTATAAGCCGCGCCAAAAATCAAGGTCGTGCCCGCCGCAAAGGCGTACCAGAAATTCACCTTGATCGCGCCCATGATGACCATGAATTCACCCACGAAGGCACTGGTTCCCGGCAGACCGCTGTTAGCCATGGCAAACAGCATGAAGAATGCGGCAAAGACCGGCATCTTGTTGGCGACGCCGCCGTAATCGGCAATATTCCTCGAATGCATGCGGTCATACAGCACGCCTATGCACAGGAACAGCGCGCCGGCGACGAAACCGTGCGAAATCATCTGCAACAACGCACCTTCCATGCCGTAGGCATTGAAGATAAACAGACCCATGGTGACAAAACCCATGTGCGAAATAGAGGAATAGGCCACCAGTTTCTTCATGTCAGTCTGCATCAATGCGACCAGACCGATATAGACGATGGCGATCAGTGACAGCGCGATCATCACGCCCGCCAGCTGGTGGCTTGCGTCCGGGGTGATAGGCATGGAGAAGCGCAGAAAACCGTAGGCACCCACCTTCAGCATCAGCGCCGCCAGAATCACTGAACCGCCGGTAGGCGCTTCAACGTGCGCATCCGGCAACCAGGTATGCACAGGGAACATCGGCACTTTCACCGCGAAAGCGAAGAAGAAGGCGATAAAGATCAATATCTGTGCCGTCATCGGAATCGCCACCTGATGGAAATCCAGGATGGAGAAGCTGCCGCCGGTCAGGTTGTACAGGTAAATTAGCGCAACCAGCATCAGCAGCGAGCCGAGCAGGGTGTACAGAAAAAACTTCATCGTGGCATAGATGCGGTTTGGACCGCCCCATACACCGATGATGATGAACATGGGCACCAGCATCGCTTCCCAGAATACGTAGAACAGAATGGAGTCGAGCGCACCAAACACGCCGTTAATCATGCCTGACATCAGCAAAAATGCGGCCATGTACTGCGATACGCGTTTCTCGATCACGCGCCAACCCGCTATCACCACAATTACTGTAAAGAAGCTGTTCAGCAGGATGAACAACATCGAGATGCCGTCCACACCCAGGTAATAGTTGATATTGAAGCGGGTAATCCAGCCATGATGTTCGACGAACTGCATGCTGCTGGTCGTAGTATCGAAACCGATATACAGCGGCAGTGTCACCAGGAAGCCCAGCACACTACCTACCAGAGCCAGAAGGCGGGCCAATGGCGCATTCTTGTCATCGCCAGTGGCCAGAACCAGAATACCGAAAATAATCGGCAGCCAGATCGTAATGCTAATAACAGGTAATCCAAAAATCATGCTGTGTTTCCTTTAATCATGAAGCAAAAAGTTGTAAGCGGACAGTAGTCAAGTGTAGTAACGAACTCACTACTTACCACTCATCACTCACTACGATTAAAACCAGTTTCGTATAGTCAACAAGATGAACACGCCTACTATCATGGTAAATGCGTAATGATAGATATAGCCCGTCTGGAATTTTCGTACCACGCCGGATAACTTGCCCACCATACCGGCCGTACCATTCACCATCAATCCATCAATCAGGAACTTATCTGCAAACTTCGACAGAAAGCTGCTCAGGCCGCGCGCGCCTCCGGCAAAGAACCAGTCGTTGAAACGATCGAAGTAATACTTGTTGTCCAGCAGGATGTACAGCCACTGAAAGCGCTTTTGTATCGCAGCCGGAATATCGGGGCGTTTGAGATAGAAAAACGCTGCGCTGGCTACACCGGCAATTGCCAGCCACAGCGGCAGGCTGGACAGTGAATGCAATACCATAGCAAACGGACCATGAAATTCTTCACGCAACTCGCGCATCGCCTCGTGATGCTCGGCGATATAGATGGACGCCTTGAAATAGTCGCCGAACAGCATAGGCTCGATAGCGATATAACCTATCATCGTCGACGGAATGGCCAGCAGCACTAAAGGCAACCACACCACCCAGGGGGTTTCATGCGGCTTCTGGCCGGGCGCCAGACCGTGATGATGATCGTGGTCGTGAGCATGATGATGCGCCTTGCCAAAGCGTTCCTTGCCGTGGAAGACCAGGAAATACAGGCGGAATGAATAGAACGCGGTGACAAACACACCCGCTACCACCGCAAAATAGGCAAAGCCGGAACCAGCCAGGTGAGACAGACCCACCGCTTCGATGATGCTGTCCTTGGAATAGAAGCCGGAGAAGAACGGAGTGCCTATCAGCGCCAGCGTACCGATCAAAAAGGTAATCCAGGTAATAGGCATGTATTTGCGCAAGCCGCCCATGTTGCGAATATCCTGATCATGGTGCATGGCGATAATCACGCTACCGGCAGCCAGGAACAGCAAGGCCTTGAAGAACGCATGCGTCATCAGGTGGAAGATACCCACCGAATAGGCCGAAGCACCCAATGCGACGAACATGTAACCCAGTTGTGACAGGGTAGAGTAGGCAATCACGCGCTTGATGTCGTTCTGGATGATGCCGAGGAAGCCCATGAACAGCGCGGTAATCGCACCTGTCACCATGACAAAGGACAGCGCCGTATCCGACAATTCAAACAGGGGCGACATGCGCGCGACCATGAAGATACCGGCAGTCACCATGGTGGCGGCATGAATCAACGCGGAGATCGGTGTCGGACCTTCCATGGAATCCGGCAGCCAGACATGCAGCGGAAATTGCGCGCTCTTACCCATCGCGCCGATAAACAGCAGGATACAGATGGCCGTCAACAAGTTAACCGACATGCCAGCAATCGGCGCTAGGTCATCCGCGTGACTCGCAGCAGTGGCAAACACGGCGGCATAATCCAGCGTACCGAACACCATCAGCAACAGACCTATGCCCAGCAGAAATCCGAAATCGCCGACGCGGTTAACCAGAAAGGCTTTCAGATTGGCATAAATCGCCGTAGGGCGGTCATACCAGAAACCGATCAACAGATAGGAAACCAGACCTACCGCCTCCCAGCCGAAGAACAATTGCATGAAATTATTTGCCATCACCAGCATCAGCATGGAGAAGGTAAACAAGGAGATATAGCTGAAGAAACGCTGATAACCGGCATCTTCCGACATATAGCCTATGGTGTAGATGTGCACCATCAGGGAGACGCTGGTCACCACCAGCATCATGGTAACGGTCAGTTCATCAATCAAGAATCCGACATGAAAACTAGTATCCCCTGTTGTCAGCCAGGTATAGACCGTACCGTTGAAGGTATGGCCGGCCATAACGTCCAGAAACACCTGTATCGATGCAAACAAGGAAACGCCTACCAGCGCAATGGTAATGCGATGGGTCAGGGTACGGCCCAGCAATTTGCCGAACAATCCCGCCACAATGGCGCCGAACAAAGGGGCCAGCGGTACTAACAGGTAATAAGTTTGAATATCCATCACATCAGCCTTTCAAACCGCCAAGGTCGTCAACGTTAATGGTGCGCAAATTGCGGAACAGCACCACCAGAATCGCAAGGCCGATTGCAGCCTCAGCCGCCGCCACGGTAAGTATGAAGAAAACAAAAATCTGACCGGAGGTATCGTTAAGATAATGTGAGAATGCGACGAAATTGGTATTCACTGCCAGCAACATCAACTCTATGCACATCAACAAAATGATCACATTTTTACGATTCAGAAAAATGCCCAGCACGCTGATGGCAAACAGCACCGCGCTAAACACCAGATAATGTGAAAGAGTTACCATTTTAATTTTCGCTCCCTTGATTATTTTGGTAAGTGGCCGTAGCGCGCTTGATTCCCGCTTAAACTGCCCACTTACCACTCACTACTGACTACTTGCTCGAAACTTTAGGTTCTGACGGCATGCTCACGATACGCAAGCGATCCGCCTTCTTGGCTTTTACCTGTTCGGCAATATTTTGCGACTTGACGCCCGGACGACGGCGCAGCGTGAGGGCAATTGCCGCCACCATCGCCACCAGCAGAATCACGGCCGCGATCTCAAACGGATAGACATAGTCGGTGTAAATCAGACGACCCAGTTCCTTGGTATTGCTGTAATCGGCGGCACGCACCACGGTAGTGGAAACATCCGCCACCTGACGCGAACCCAACACCCAGATCATCTCGAACACCATCAAGCCGGCCAGCAAGGCACCAAACGGGAACCAGCGCCAGAAACCTTCGCGCAACTTCACCAGGTTGATATCCAGCATCATCACCACAAACAGGAACAACACCATCACCGCGCCGACGTAAACCAGCACTAGCGTGATAGCCAAAAACTCGGCTTCGAGCAGCATCCAGACGCCTGCCGCGCTACAAAAGGCCAGCACCAGGAACAGAGCCGCATGAACAGGATTGCGTGCCACGACCACCCCCATACCCGCCATGACGGTAATGGACGCAAACAGATAAAACACCACATCAAAAAAACTCATGAATTCATCCCCATTAAATCTGTAAGTTGTAAGTGGTAAGTGGCAAGTGGGAAACCCGACTCAGCACTTACTACTCTCGACTCTCTACTCACCACTTACCTGTATTTACTGTCTGCCGCGCGATCTTTGGCAATTTGCGTTTCGTGCTTGTCGCCTACCGCCAGCAGCATGGGTTTGGTGTAATACAGATCGCCGCGACTTTCGCCGTGATACTCAAAAATTCGCGTTTCTACAATCGCATCCACCGGGCAGGATTCCTCGCAAAAACCGCAGAAAATGCACTTGGTCAGATCGATATCGTATTGCGTGGTGCGGCGTGTGCCGTCTTCGCGTTCGGCCACCTCGATTTTGATCGCCAGCGCCGGACAGACGGCTTCGCACAATTTGCATCCGATGCAGCGCTCTTCCCCGTTTGCATAACGACGTTGCGCATGCAAACCACGGAAACGGAAGCTCTGCGGTGTTTTCTCTTCCGGAAATTGCACGGTAATCTTGCGTGCGAACATATATCGTCCGGTTAGCGCCATCCCCTTGAGCAATTCAAAAAGCAGAAACGTCTTAAAGAATTCTTTTATTTTTTCCATTTTATATCCTCGTGCGAGCGTGAGTCATCGCGTCCCTACCACAGCCAATAGGGCGTTTGCATCCAGCCACCCACAACCACAACCCAGACTATTGTTATAGGGATAAACACTTTCCAGCCCAGGCGCATCAACTGGTCATAGCGATAACGCGGGAAAGTTGCACGGAACCACAAAAACAGGAACAGCACGAAAGCGACCTTAGCGAACATCCATACGATGCTGTCCGGCAAAAATGGCACCGGTGACAACCAGCCGCCCATGAACATGATTGAGGTCAGGAAGGCGACCAGTATCATGTTGGCGTATTCGCCCAGGAAGAACAGCGCGAAAGCCATGCCCGAATATTCAACGTGGAATCCGGCGACAATTTCCGATTCGCCTTCAGCCACGTCAAACGGCGCGCGGTTGGTTTCCGCCACACCCGAAATCAGATACACCAGGAACATCGGAAACAGGGGAATGATGTACCAGTTGAGCATGCCGTAACTGCCCTGCTGACCGCGTACTATTTCACCCAGATTCAAACTTTGCGCCGCCATCAACACCGTTACCAGCGCGAAACCCATCGCGATTTCATAGGACACAATCTGTGCCGCCGAACGCAACGCCCCCAAAAAGGCATATTTGGAGTTCGATGCCCAGCCGGCGATAATCACACCGTACACGCCCAGCGAAGTCATCGCCAGTATGTAGAGCAATCCCGCATTCACGTCAGCGAGCACCAACTCGGCATTGAATGGCACGACAGCCCAGGCCGCCAGTGCCGGCATCAGCGCCATAATAGGCGCAATGATAAACAGGAATTTATTCGAACCGCTGGGAATGATGATTTCTTTCATCAACAGTTTGACGCCGTCCGCGATCGGCTGCAGCAAACCGAGAGGGCCGACCCGATTCGGGCCGATACGAATCTGCATCCAGCCGATAACCTTGCGTTCAGCCAGCGTCAGGTAGGCAACCGCGCCCATCAACGGCCCGACGATCACCATGATTTTGACGACAGTCCAGACGGGCAACCAGGCCGGGCCTAACAGATTCTGTATGGGTAGTAGCCATTCCATCATGCACGCTCCACAGACATTATTCCAAACATTGCACCCAGTGCCGCCGTAGCCGGATGACCCGCCGCAACGCGTACCGCACCCTGAGGCAAGCTGTCATTTTTTTGCACCGTCAGTTGCACGCTCGCATCACCCTGACTCACCTTGACCGCATCACCGGACTCTACGCCCAGTTTCTGCATCTGGCTGCCATTCAGCATCACGCATGGCACGGCGGCATCATGGGTTTTCTGCAAGGAAGCCGCGCGACGCACCAGCGCATCAGCCGAATAGATAGGCACATCGCTGACACGTTGAAGTCCTGCGCCGTTGCTCTCAGTCGCAATGTTAATTGCCACGCCTGAGATACGGTTGCCGAGTTTGTCGTCCAGGCTGAGTGTATGCAATCCCTCAGCGCGAACCGCCTCACTGGTATCGTAATCAAAACCCGACACATCGAGCAGATTACCCAATACGCGCAACACTTTCCAAGCCGGACGCGCCTCAGCCAGCGGCTTGACCGCGCCCTTGAAACTTTGCGCGCGGCCTTCGGTATTCACAAACGTGCCCGAGGTTTCGCTGAACGGCGCAACAGGCAGCAACACATCTGCATAGTCCATCGCATGATGCTTGTAGGCTGACATGACCACCACCATATCGGCAGCCCGCATCGCGCTCATCGCCTGCTGCGGATTGTGCATATCCAGTTCAGGTTCGACATTCAGCAACAGGTAAGCCTTGCGTGGTTCTGCCAGCATCTGCGCGGCATTCATACCCTGCACATCGCCTGCAAAAGGCACCGCACCGGCCAGATAAGCGCCTACGCTGTTTGCTGCCTCACCCAGATAACCGTATCTGCCCGCGCACAACGCGGCAATTTGTTCAGCCAGCAGCGCAATCTGCGCGGCTTGCGGATGCTGCTGCGCGAAATTGCCCAGCAACACGGCGACCTGCTGGCCGGAAGCGAGATTTTTTGCAATTGCAATGGCCGCATCGCCAACCGTGACAGCGGCGATTTCAGCAGGCACAGCAGCCTGCTTTTCGGCGGCGAGTGCTTTGAGCACCTGCGCCAGCGTGTTGAGCATCTCATCCGGCGCAACAATGGACTTGTTGGCGACCGGCATCAGTAAATCATCATCGGCAGCATGGACGATGTTCGCCTGAGCGCCCTGCTTGACGGCCTGACGTATGCGTTGCGCCAGCAGAGGGTGATCCTTGCGCAAAAAGCTGCCGATGACCAGGAAACGATCCGCTGCATTGATGTCCGCAACCGGCATGCCCAACCAGGGAGCGCCGGCCTGTTTGCCGTCCGCACTGAAATCGGACTGGCGCAAACGGTAATCGACATTGCCGCTGCCGATACCGCGCAACAGTTTTTGCAACAGATAAAGTTCTTCAAACGTGCTGTGCGGCGTTGCCAGTGCGGCGATGTGTTCGGCTCCGGCACTGCCGGCAATCTGACGCAATCCATTCGCCACATATTCCAGCGCGGGCGCCCAGTCCACCTCTACCCATTTGCCATCCTGCTTGATCATCGGACGGGTTAAACGCTCCGGCGAATTCAGCCCTTCATAGCTAAACCTGTCCTTGTCCGAAATCCAGCATTCATTGACGGCTTCATTTTCGACCGGGACCACCCTGGCGACCTTGTTGTCTTTAACATGCAGCGCCAGATTAGAACCCAGACCATCATGCGGGCTGACCGACTTGCGACGAGACAATTCCCACGAACGCGCTGTGTAGCGGAAAGGTTTGCTGGTCAGCGCGCCGACTGGACACAGGTCTATCATGTTGCCCGACAACTCGGAATCAACCGAACTGTTAACAAAGCTCATGATCTGCGCATGTTCGGTACGGTTAGCCATACCCAATTCCATTATCCCGGCGATCTCCTGACCGAAACGCACGCAACGCGTACATTGTATGCAGCGGCTCATCTCATTGGTAGAAATCAGTTCGCCGATTTGCTTGGGGTTAACTACGCGCTTTTCCTCGGCGTAGCGCGACTCGCCCCCGCCGTAACCCATCGCAATATCCTGCAACTCACATTCGCCGCCCTGATCGCAGATAGGGCAATCGAGCGGATGGTTAATCAGCAGAAATTCCATCACGCCTTTTTGCGCCTTCACCGCCAGCTCAGAATGGGTATGCACCTTCATCCCTTCGGCCGCAGGCGTCGCGCAAGCCGGCAAGGGCTTGGGCGCTTTTTCCACTTCTACCAGACACATCCGGCAGTTGGCCGAGATAGACAGTTTCTTGTGGTAGCAAAAATGCGGGATATAGACCCCGGCCTTATGCGCGGCATCCATCACCGTGGAACCCTGTTCGGTCTCGACTAATTTGCCATCAATTTCAATATTAATCATTGCTCACCTAACCCGTCAGATCTACACCAAGCACCGCTTGTGCTCGATGTGATATTCAAATTCCGCCCGGAAATGTCTGAGCATACCCTGCACCGGCCATACTGCCGCCTCGCCCAGTGCGCAAATAGTGCGTCCGGCAATGTTCTCGCCGACACTCAGCAACAAATCCAGGTCTTCCTTACGGCCTTGACCATGCTCGATTCTGTGCACAATGCGGTACAACCAGCCGGTACCTTCACGGCACGGCGTG
The DNA here is from genome assembly GCA_030681375.1 of Gallionella sp. GTDB lineage: Bacteria > Pseudomonadota > Gammaproteobacteria > Burkholderiales > Gallionellaceae > Gallionella. The sequence continues at coordinate 66,379 of JAUXWM010000093.1, read as the reverse complement.
CATTGGCCGCAGGATTCTTCGTGATAGAAGTAGGACAATCTCTCCAGCGCGCGCACCATGCAAACCGTTTCATCCATCACGATTACCGCGCCGCTGCCCAGACCCGACCCGGCTTTCAGGATGGAGTCATAGTCCATGGTCAGATCCATCATGATCTCACCGGGGATCACCGGCATGGATGATCCGCCCGGGATCACAGCCTTGAGCGTGTGTCCGTTGCGTACGCCGCCCGCCATCTCCAGCAGTTTGGCAAACGGCGTGCCCATAGGCACTTCGAAATTACCCGGATTGTTGACATGTCCCGATACGGAGAACAGCTTGGTTCCGCCGTTATTGGGTTTACCCAACTCCAGAAATGCTTTACCGCCGTTATTGATGATGTACGGGATGCTGGCGAAAGTTTCGGTGTTGTTGATCGTTGTAGGCTTGCCATATAAGCCGAAACTGGCTGGGAAAGGCGGTTTGAAACGCGGCTGACCCTTCTTGCCTTCGATAGATTCCAGCAAGGCGGTTTCTTCACCGCAGATATACGCGCCATAGCCCAGGTGATTATGCAGATCAAAACTGAAACCGGTGCCCATGATGTCGTCGCCCAGGAATCCGGCGGCACGCGCCAGCTCACAGGCTTCCTCCATGCGCTCATAAGCCTCGAAAATCTCACCGTGCACATAGTTATAGCCAGTCTTGACATTCATGGTGTAAGCCGCAATCGCCATGCCTTCTATCAGCAGGTGCGGGTTATACAGCATGATGTCCCAGTCTTTGCACGTACCCGGCTCGCCCTCATCAGAATTGCAGACGATATATTTATCTCCCGCAAAGCTGCGCGGCATGAAGCTCCACTTCAGCCCGGTAGGGAAACCCGCGCCACCGCGTCCGCGCAATGCGGATACTTTAACTTCGGCGATGATCGCATCCGGGGACATCTTCTCCGTCAGCACACGGCGCAATGCCTGATAGCCACCGACCTTAAGATAATTTTCTAATGTCCACGGCTGGTCAAAATCCATCGTGGTTTGGGTTACCGGACCTCTCATGATTTATCCAATTCTGCCAGAATCTGATCTATCTTTTCCTTGCTCAGACGACCACACAATCTCTTGTTATTGATGGTAAACAACGGCGCATCCTTGCACGCGCCCATGCATTCACCCTCGCGCAAACCAAATTTACCATCTGCGGTTACTTCACCCAGACCGATACCCAGCCTTGTCTTGAGATGCGCCACAGTTTCCTCGGCGCCGCACAACGTGCAGGACAGATTGGTGCACACGGTAATGGTGGTTTTACCCATGGGTTTAAGGTTGTACATGTGGTAAAAAGTCGCCACTTCCATCACAGCCATTTTAGCCATGCCCAGAAATTCAGCGACGTCACTCATGTCGTCAGTCGAAATCCAGCCTTTTTCATCCTGCACGAAGCGCAGCGCGGACATCACGGCAGACTGTTTCTGATCGACAGGATATTTCTTCAGCTCACGGTTGATTTGCTCTTGTATATGTGCGGATAACATTATCGGTCTATCTCTCCAAAAACAATGTCCTGCGTGCCGATAATGGTTACCACGTCGGCAATCATGTGGCCACGCACCATCTCATCCAGCGAGGACAGATTCGCAAAGCCCGGCGCACGTATCTTTAATCGGTAAGGTTTATTTGCGCCATCCGACACCAGATAGATGCCGAACTCACCCTTGGGATGCTCGACAACCGAATACGCTTCACCTTCCGGCACATGCATCCCTTCGGTGAACAACTTGAAGTGATGGATCAACTCTTCCATGTTCTGCTTCATGGACTCGCGTCCAGGCGGTGCAAACTTGTGATTAGTAGTAATCACCGGACCGGGATTCTGGCGCAACCAGCTTATGCACTGTTTGATGATACGGTTGGATTGGCGCATTTCCTCGACTCGCACCAGATAACGATCATAGGAGTCGCCATTCACGCCGACCGGAATATCAAAATCAAGCTTGTCATAAGCAGCATAGGGCTGCTTTTTACGCAGATCCCACTCCACGCCTGATCCGCGCAACATCGGGCCTGTTATACCCAGCGCCAATGCCCGTTCAGGCGTAAGCACGCCGATACCGACGGTGCGTTGCTTCCAGATACGGTTATCCGTCAGCAGCGTTTCATATTCATCTACATAGGTCGGGAAACGACGCGTGAAATCTTCCAGGAAATCGAGCAGCGAACCCTGACGGTTCTCATTGAGCTTTTTGACAGCCGCTGCATTGTGTATTTTGGACGCTTCGTATTGCGGCATGCTGTCGGGCAGGTCGCGATACACACCTCCCGGACGGTAATATGCGGCATGCATACGCGCACCGGATACCGCTTCATAGGCATCCAGCAAATCTTCGCGCTCGCGGAAACAATACAGGAATACCGTCATCGCGCCGATGTCCAGACCATGCGCGCCCAGCCACATCAAGTGGTTCAGTATCCGCGTAATTTCATCAAACATGACGCGGATATATTGTGCGCGCAGCGGCACTTCGATGCCGGTCAGCTTTTCGATGGCCTGAACATAGGCATGCTCATTGCACAGCATGGACACGTAATCCAGCCTGTCCATGTAAGGCACGGCCTGCAAAAATGTTTTGTGCTCGGCCAGCTTTTCAGTACCGCGATGCAACAAGCCGATATGCGGGTCGGCGCGGACGATGACTTCGCCGTCCAACTCCAGCACCAGACGCAGCACACCGTGCGCCGACGGATGCTGCGGACCAAAATTCATTGTGTAGTTTTTAATTTCAGGCATGAGCGCGTCCTTAATTACAACCATAAGTTTGTTCACGCAGGATGCGCGGCGTCACTTCGCGCGGCTCTACCGTAACAGGCTGATATACCACGCGCTGCTGCTCAGGGTCATAGCGCATTTCAACATGTCCGGAGAGCGGAAAATCCTTACGGAACGGGTTTCCGACAAAGCCGTAATCCGTCAGAATGCGGCGCAAATCAGGATGGCCGGTGAAAATCAGACCGAACAGATCGAAGGCTTCGCGCTCGAACCAGTTCGCGCCCGGCCAGATATCCGCGACCGAAGCCAATACCGGAAAATCATCTTCCTCGGCGAATATGCGTACGCGCAAGCGGCGATTATGAACCACAGAAAGCAAGTGATAGACCACGGCAAAGCGCTTGCCTTCCCATGCACCGTCGCCGTATTCCGAATAATCCATGCCGCACAGGTCTACCATCTGCGCGAAACGCAATTCTTCTGCATCGCGCATCAGCGTCAATGCTGACAGCATATCGGCAGCCCTGACCACGACGGTAAGCTCACCCAAACGCTCTTGCACGCTGACCAGTTGCTCACCCAATAAACTGCTCAGATCTTCAAGCAACGATTTTTTTTCAGTTGTCATAACTTATCCTAGCGCGCGATGGTGTTGGTGCGTTTGATCTTGTTTTGCAATTGAATCAGACCGTACAGCAAGGCTTCCGCAGTCGGTGGGCAACCCGGCACGTATATATCCACAGGAACAATACGGTCACACCCACGCACTACAGAATAGGAATAGTGATAATAACCGCCGCCATTTGCGCACGAACCCATGGAAATGACCCAGCGCGGCTCGGACATCTGGTCGTACACTTTGCGCAGCGCCGGCGCCATCTTATTGCACAACGTACCCGCAACTATCATCACGTCAGACTGACGCGGACTGGGACGAAACACGATTCCGAAACGATCCAGATCATAACGCGACGCACCCGCATGCATCATTTCCACCGCGCAGCAGGCCAGACCAAAAGTCATCGGCCAGAGCGATCCGGTACGGGTGTAATTGATAATGGTGTCCAGCGTCGTCGTGACGACACCCTTCTCCAGAATGCCTTCTATTCCCATTCCAAGGCTCCTTTCATCCACTCATAGACAAAACCAACCACGAGGATAGCCAGGAAAATCATCATGGAAACATAGCCGAACATGCCGATCTCCTTAAGCACAATCGCCCAGGGGAATAGGAATGCAATTTCGAGATCGAACAGGATGAACAGAATGGCAACGAGGTAGTAACGCACATCGAACTTCATGCGCGCATCTTCGAAGGCTTCAAATCCACATTCATAGGGAGATAATTTCTTGCTGTCCGGGCGGTGCATCGCCGCAAATCGACCCAGAACTACAGGCACCACTCCAACAGCCAAACCAACGCAGATAAACAACAGTACCGGAAAATAATTTTCCAACATCGAGCTTCCCCCTCTATGTAGTATGCAATTCGCAAGCCAACCCGCAAGGGGTTGAATCAGAATCGTTTTGTAATCGTCTTCAGGCTGCCAATACACACGGGTATCAACTTGTATTTTTTATTTTTATTATTTTTTATTATTTTTTGCTGCTTTACTTGCCACTTCTTAAAACTGGTGCGGATGGGGAGACTCGAACTCCCACGCCCTTACGGGCACAAGCACCTCAAGCTTGCGTGTCTACCAATTCCACCACAACCGCAATATTCTGTCCGATTACTTCGGGATCTCCTTTGACTTCGAAGTATCCACTACAGCGGGAACCGTAGACTTTACCGCGTTCGCATTCACTCTGTCCATCACTCCCTGCTGCTCGGCAGGATGAGAATACAGATAAGTCAGCGACAAGCTGGTAATAAAGAACAGTGTAGCTGCAACTGCCGTGCTACGACTGAGGAAGTTTGCAGAACCACCGGAGCCAAACAGACTACCAGCGGAACCGGTACCAAAGGCGGCACCCATGTCAGCGCCCTTGCCGTGCTGTACCAGCACCAAACCACACAAGGCCACCGCCGTTACGAGATGAAATACCCAAACAATTGTTTCCACTTACCACTCCATACCACTTAGTTATTTTTGCGCTGCGCGACAAATTGCCACAAAATCTTCAGCTACCAATGAAGCACCACCGATCAGGCCGCCGTCTATATCAGGCATCCCGAACAATTCCGCCGCATTCCCTGCCTTCACGCTTCCGCCGTACAGTATACACAAGCCCTGCGCCACCTGAGCATCGTGCTGTGCAACGCGCTGGCGAATAAAGGCATGCACGGCTTGCGCCTGATCCGGACTGGCTGTCTTGCCTGTGCCGATCGCCCAAACAGGCTCGTATGCGATAACCGCCTGCGCCAATGCTTTTGCGCCAAAACGCACCAGCACCGCATCCAGCTGCGTGGCCACCACCTGCTCGGTGATGCCCGACTCACGCTCCGCCAGCGTCTCACCTACACAAAAAATCGGCTTCAAACCGGCCTTCTGCGCAGCCGCGAATTTTGCGGAAGCGATCTCATTGCTCTCATGAAACAGGCCGCGACGCTCGGAGTGACCGATGATCACATAACTGCATCCGAAATCTATCAACATGCCCGGCGCCACCGCACCGGTGAAAGCACCCTCTTCCTGCGGACTCAGATTCTGCGCACCCCACGCCACATTGCTGCCTTGCAACATGGATTGCGCCTGAGAAAGATAGGGATAGGGCACACAAACCGCGCAATCGGCATCACGCAATTCACGAACACCCTCCAGAACACCTTGAAGTAACGCCTGATTGCTTGCCAGACGACCATACATTTTCCAGTTTCCGACTACTAATTTGCGACGCATCGTAATCATTCCACTCATCTTTTAAAGTTGCGCAATCGTACCCGCGAAAGGGCTATCGGTCAATCAAAATAGCCCTGCAAACGTCTATCAGGCGGCCTGTACCGGTATTTCGTCTCGTTTTGCGACAATGCAATTCCGCTCATCTACATAGACAAGTTGCGGATGAAATTTTTGCAGCTCCAGGTCGGAATACATCGCATAACTGGCGATAATCAGAATATCGTCCGGATTAGCTTTATGCGCGGCCGCACCGTTCACTGAAATAATGCCCGAACCCCGTTGCGCTCGAATCGCATACGTCGTAAACCGTTCCCCGTTGCTGACATTGTAAATATCAATCTGCTGGTACTCCCTGATATCAGCCGCATCCAGCAAATCATCGTCTATCGCGCACGAGCCTTCGTAGTGCAACTCAGAGTGCGTTACGCGCACCCGGTGCAACTTGGCTTTGAGCATGATTCTTTGCATAAAAAGCTACCTTTCAAATCGGGGGCGCGGATTATATCTGACTCGCGCACCAAGACCAACCTCTACGTTATCCAGCAAACGAGTTTTTCCCAACCTCGCTGCCGCCAGTATCACCCACTCGCCTGACTCACAATCGGCTGGCCGCAAATCGGACTGATTCCGCACTGACACATAATCCACCACCCAGCCTCTGCCAGCGAGCGCCCGAGCGGCCTTCTGCTGCAATAATTCAAAGTTGCGCGCGCCTTGTTCGATAGCCTGCCGCATACCCTGCAAGGTCTGGCTTAAAAAAACCGACTCTGCACGCTGCTCTTCCGTCAAATACTGATTGCGCGAACTCAAGGCCAGACCATCCGCTGCACGCACCGTTTCGCCGCCGATAATGCGCAGTGGCAAATTCAGTTGCGCAGTGAGCTGACGAACAAGATGAAGTTGCTGGTAATCCTTTTTACCGAACAAGGCCACCTGCGGCTGGACGATATTCAGCAGCTTCAGCACCACGGTAGCCATACCGCGAAAATGACCGGGGCGCGCCGCACCGCACAATTCGTCAGCCAGCGGCGGCAATTCAATAAACAGGGTTTGTTGCACGGGATACATTTCGTTAACCGCAGGCGCAAAAACCACATCCGCTAGTCCGTGCAATTTGGCGCAATCAGCACTCAGCGTACGCGGGTACTGATCAAAATCCTCGTTCGGCCCGAACTGCAAAGGATTGACAAAAATACTCACCACCACGCAAGCGCCATGCTCCCTGACCTGGCGCATCAGATTCAGATGCCCCTCATGCAGGTTACCCATGGTAGGCACGAAAGCCACGGACTGTTCACCGCTCAGACGGGCGCGCAGTTCGGAAATCGTAGAGATAACTTGCATCAGAAGCTATTTTCCGGCGCAGGGAAAAGACCGCTCTTCACTTCAGCCACATACAGTTTGACTGCCCCCGCAATACTGTCAGCGCCCTGCATGTAATTCTTTACAAAGCGCGCCTTTTTACCCGGATAAATATCCAACATATCGTACAGCACCAGCACCTGCCCGGAACAGGCGGCACCCGCGCCTATGCCTATGGTCGGAACAGACAATTGCGCGGTAATTTCCGCTGCCAGTTGCGCAGGCACGAGCTCCAGCACGATCATCGCCGCTCCCGCCCGTTCGAGCGCGATGGCATCCTCCAGCAGTTGCTGCGCAACGGCCGATTCCTTGCCCTGCACGCGATAACCGCCCAGCTGATGCACAGACTGCGGGGTCAGGCCGATATGCGCACAAACCGGTATACCCCGTGCAGTCAGGAAGCGCACGGTTTCCAGCATCACATCACCACCTTCGAGCTTGACCATTTGCGCACCGGCCGCCATCAATCTGGCTGCATGAGCAAAGGTCTGCTGCGGACTGACCTGCGATGTGCCGAACGGCATGTCGCTGATAATGAATGTCTGCTTTGCGCCGCGCGCCACACAGCTCGTGTGATATATCATGTCATCGAGCGTAACCGGCAAGGTGGTTTCCAGACCCTGCAACACCATGCCCAGCGAATCACCCACCAGCAGCACGTCCACCCCCTGCGCTTCGAGCAGCGCGGCAAAACTCGCGTCATAGCAGGTCAGCATGGCAATCTTCTCGCCACGGCCTGACATCGCCTTAATTGCAGTTAATGTTGTTCGCATCATTCACATTTAAACCATCAGCTTACACAATAATTATCGACCAGCTTTTCCAGCACCTGTTCCAGACAGCCCTGCATGGCCTGCCGGGCCGGACCTATTGCAGGGATAGCACAATCCGGGGCGATCTCCAGCAGCGGCAGCAACACAAATGCCCGCAGATGCATCTGCGGATGCGGAATAGTCAGACCCTGTTCATGCAACTGCAAGTCGTCATACAGCAGCACATCCAGATCCAGCGTGCGCGGTGCATTGTGAAAGCTACGTTCGCGACCATGCTGGCGTTCGATATGCAGCAAGGCGGACAGTAAGTCCTGCGGCATCAGTGTCGTGGCGATTTTTGCCACTGCATTGACGAAATCCGGCTGATCCAGATAGCCGACCGGCGCGCTGCGATACAGCGCGGAGCGTGCCAGCAAACGGGTGCCGGGCAGCCGCTCGATATCGGCCATCGCCAGATGCAACTGATCACACGACTCACCCAGATTACTGCCCAGACCAATATAAGCAATACCCTGCGTCACGCGGACTCACTGTCATTCTGGTCTGCGGGCTGACTGCCTGCATCCGGCTTCTTGCGCGGTTTGCGGCGACGACGTTTCTTCTCGCCCGCCCCTTCCGGTTGCAGCATTTCCTGACGGCGCGCCTCACTGGCATCCTGAAACTCATCCCACCACAGCCCGAGCTCGTTATCCACCTCATTGCTGGCACAACGCAGCAACAAGAAATCAAACCCGGCTCGGAAGCGCGGCTGCTCCAGCAAGCGGTAGGGGCGCTGGCCGGCGCGCTGCTCGAAACGCTGCTGCAACAACCAGATTTCCTTCATCACCGCATCGTGGCGGTGCGGAATGGCCAGTTTTTTCTTCTGACGGGCCAGCACGCCATCCATCGCCGTGTGCATCGCGCCCACCGGACGTTCGCCCTGTTTAACCAGGGCATTCCAATCGGACAACACCTCGTGCCACAGCAGTGCGGCAAACAAAAAAGCGGGGGAAACCGATTTATCCTGGGAAATGCGTTCGTCGGTATTACGCAACGCCAGCATGACGAACTTCTCGCCCATGGGCTGATCCATGATCACATCCAGCAGCGGCAGCAAGCCGTGATGCAAATTCATCCTGCGCAACTGTTGTATGCACTCGACGGAATGCCCGGACAGCAGCATCTTCAGCACCTCGTCGAGCATGCGCGCCTCCGGCACGTTATCGAGCAACGATTTCATCTGTGCAATCGGTGCCGCAGTTGCCTCATCCAGACGCATACCCAGCTTGGCGGATAGCCGCACCGCGCGCAACATGCGCACTGGGTCCTCGCGATAGCGCACCAGCGGGTCGCCTATGATGCGCAATACCTGATCACGGGTATCCTGATAGCCTCGGTGATAATCGTAGATTTCCTGCGTAGTCGGATCATAGAACAGTGCGTTGGCGGTAAAATCGCGCCGCGCCGCATCCTGCTCCTGATCGCCAAATTCATTGTCGCGCAACAAGCGCCCATGTTCGTCGGTCTGCGCGTCTTCCGCCTCCATCATGCAGCGAAAAGTAGCGACTTCAACCAGCTCTTCGCCGAACATCACATGCACCAGACGGAAGCGCCGCCCGATGATGCGCGAACGCCTGAACACTCGCTTCACTTCCTCCGGGGTGGCATCGGTCGCCACATCAAAATCCTTGGGCGTTTTGTCCAGCAGCAGATCGCGCACCGCACCGCCCACCACATAAGCCTGAAATCCCGCGGCCTGCAAGCCATCCGTCACACGTTTTGCACCATAGCTGATTTGTTCACGGAGAACACCGTGCATGGCAAATGGAATCACCTGCGCATTACCCACTGTTTTGGCCTTGGCTGACCGGCGAAATACGCGCTTGAGAAATTTTTTGATCATCGATTATTTATTAATTAGGCACGGTAAGTTGCGCGCAGAGGCGCAGATTATACACGGCGGGGCACATTGGGAATCGCCCAGAGTCAGGTAGCCCATGTACGGCCATAAAGCCCCAAAGCGGCTATCAGCTGACTGACCTCATGCTTTTCAATAAGAAAGGCGCACGATGTGCGCCTTTCTTAGGGCCTGTTTACCCTAGCTTTTCAGACACGTCTTCATGAATGCCTTGCGCTCATCGCCTTTCAACTCCTTGGCCTTGGCATCCACGTTGCAGGACTTCATCCTGTCCTGTTGCGATGCTGCGGCTTCCGGTTTGGCTGCCGCCCCACCCTTCAGCACGTAGTCCTTCTTCAAACATTTACTCATGAAAGCCTTGCGCTCGTCACCCTTGAACTCGCCCGCTTTCGCCTCCATGTTGCAACCCTTCATCTTGTCCTGTTGCGCACCCGCAAAAACAGGAGCAGACACAGCAAATCCCAAACAAGCCAATGCAATCAATTTTTTCATGGATATCTCCTTGATTAGTCGGTTGTATCCCCTCGGACCGGGATGTCCCGGCATGATGCCGAAACGCAGCCATTATAGCCATTGCGTCAAATTAAACTATAGGGTTTTCCCGGTGATTTCCGGCCCCGCCAGACCACACTTGAATAGCCGCTTTCAAGAGCAGCTCAAACAGCCGGCCTGAGGTGATCTGTCGGCTAAAACTATGCAGCACCCGAACTCACGGGAAAACCGGCAGACAATCATCCAAGCTACTGATTAATAGTTGATTATTTTACTCAAGCAAGCAGGATCGGCGGCACTTTTTTAGACCAAATCCTAACACCAATCAGTCGTTGACGAGCTTGCTGCATAGGCGGATACTAATTTGCGTCAAGATTTAAATATTATCAGGGTGACAGCCATGAAATTCCTACGTTCTGCAAGTTCCTTGTTTTCAGGATTGATGTTGCTTGCCGGCAGTTTATATGCACAGCCAGTCAAAGCAGCGCAGGAAACACCCGCCCAACCCGCGCAGCTAACCGCCTCCCCCAACCTGACCACGCCGGATGCGCGCGATCAAGCCTTGCGCGATGCCGATGCGTTAATCAAGAACGGCAACCCCGCCGCCGCTTACGCTCTGCTTAAACCACTTGAATTCGAACGTGCCGGCGATATACGTTTCGACTATTTGTTCGGTATCGCCGCACTGGATAGCGGACACGCAGACGAGGCGACACTCGCGTTTGAACGCGTGCTGACCATGGATCCTAATTTTGCCGGTGCGCGTCTGGATATGGCGCGCGCCTATTATCAACTCGGTGACTTGCTGCGCGCCAAAACCGAATTTGAAACCGTGTTGAGTCAAAATCCCCCCGAATTAGCCAGAGCCACCATACAAAAATATCTGGATGCCATCGCCAGTCATGAGCAGGCCCAAAAAACCCGCTTTAGTGCTTATGTGGAGGGCGTAGCGGGACACGACAGCAACATCGCCAACAGCAGCACACAGACTTTCACCTTCGCCGCCAATTCACCCTGGGGCGGCTTATTTCCTGGCAATCAATTGCCGCCGGGCGCCAAGCTTGCAGGTGTCTATGAAGGGATTAACGCGGGAGGTGACATCAGCCACAGCCTGGATGCCAACTGGGGCGTGTATGCCGGTGCCGATCTGCGCCAGCACGGCAACATGACCCAGACTGCCTACGACACCATCAGCACAGATGGCCGCGTCGGGGTGACTTATGCACGCGAACAGAATGTGTTCAAACTGACCCTGAGCCTGGGACAACTTTATACCGCCAACTCTATGCGCCGTGATTCGCGTGGCGTGGGTGGTGAATGGCAGCATGCATTCAGCCCCGCCAACCAGATGAGTGCTTTTGTCCAGCATGCTCAAAATCGTGCAGCCGGTTTTCCGCCCACCTCGCCAACCACCGATGCGCGCATCGAAGGAAACACCGATCAAACGATAGCGGGCGCGGGTTGGGTACACATCATGGCAGGTGGCAAGCATGCGCTGTTCGGCAGCATTTATGCGGGCAATGAGCTGGATGTCGCACCAGTCATTTCTCCCGGCCTGCCCAACGGCGGGCGCACGGACGGCAAGAAGCGTTTTGAAGGTCTGCGCATGGGCGGTCAGGCTGCTATCGCCGAACAGCTGGATGTTATTGCCAGTACTGGTTTGCAATCTGCGAATTACGGAAAACTGAATAACCTGATCATGAGCAATCGCAGCGAGAAATTGTATGACCTGACTGTGACGGCAAACTGGCATCCAGACAAGCTCTGGACGATAAAACCGCAAATAGCGTTCTCCAGAAAGCATTCCAACCTTTCCCTGTATAGCTTTGATCGCACCGATGTTTCGCTGATTATTCGCCGCGATTTCAAATAATTTTTTGTGTGGAGCATCATCATGAAAACGAACGAAGTTAGTTTCGCCAAAAACATTAATAAATTATTTTCCTGCCTGAGTTTGGCAGCAGTTTGCCTGATGGCTGTTTCTCCGGCGGCTTACGCGTCCGTGGCCGGACATGTGCAGTTTGTCAGCGGAGATGTGCGAATCGCCAACCCGGCAGGGCAGGCCCGTTCAGCGCAAAAGGGTGATGCCATCAATGAAGGCGATACGCTAACCTCCGCGCCGAAATCCTCTGCACAGATCAAAATGCAGGACGGCGGATTCATCGCGATTCGCCCGGATTCGCAGATGAAATTTGACCAGTTCGTTTTTGCCGGCAAGGAAGATGGCAGCGAAAAAAGTTTCTTCTCAGTGTTCAAAGGCGGTTTCCGCGCCATTACCGGCGCTATCGGGCAGGTAAACAAACAGAACTACCGTATTACCACCCCGACAGCCAGCATCGGCATTCGGGGTTCCGACCACGAGACCCTAGTCATCATTCCCGGCAGCCCACTGGCACAACTTGCACCCACAGGCTCTTACAGCAAAGTGAATGTAGGCGGAACGTCGATGACCACCAATGAAGGCACCCTCAACGTAGGGCCCAACCAAATGGGTTTCGCAGGCAGTCTGGACCAATCACCGCAACTGCAACCGCTCAATACCAACCTCTTTACCGTTGCGCCTGCGCCTACGCTTAGCCCTGGAGCCAATGCCGGCGAGACGGAAAACGAGCAGGAAGGTACTACACAGGGAACCGGTTCAACTACACAAGAAGAAACGCCGCCCATTCGTGAAACGGCGACAATCGATGCCGGCACCCCCGTTCTTGCGCCCGCCTCCCCCCCCCCTGTGCTGATACCTGCGACTCCCGCCCAAACCACGCCCACGCAAACCACGGCAGGCGGCACGACAGCAAACCTCATTTCAGGCACAGCCACAACCAACACCGGACAGGTTATCTCGATCACTCAAAGCCTGGCGGCAGCACAGGCTGCGGCAGAAGCGGCGGCACAAGCAGCAGCACAGGCTGCGGCAGAAGCGGCAGCACAAGCAGCAGCACAGGCGGCGGCAGAAGCGGCAGCGGCAGCGGCAGCGGCAGCGGCAGCGTCAGCGCAGGCAGCTTATGTCGCGACCAATACGGCTGTTGCTTATAGTGGGTCCTATGGCGGAAGCTTCAACTTTATCGCCGCACCAGGCGACCTTACACCCGTCGGCAATCCGACCACATTTATTCAACGCTATGCTGATGGCACCAGCTTCAGGACGGATATCTTGAGCGGTGCGACCACGAACACACAGCCAACCACGACCGCGAATGGCATTACCTTCGGTGTCTGGGAAAGTGTCACTGATGTCAGCTCATCCGATCAGATGCCGATCATGCCGAACCAGAAGACTTCGAAGAGGACGCTTCCTTCCTACATGTACGGTGCTGAGGGGTATCTTGATTCTGCGATTGTAGCGGGAACAAATAGCGGACCGCTGACAGGTAACTTTACTTATAACCAGCTTGCCGCTACATCCTACGATTCGAGCAGTTGGACATCCGGCACGGTGACCGCCACGATGAGCGCAAACTTCACCAATCAGACGGTGAGCATGGGTCTTTCCGGTACGATGGGCGCGAACAACTGGACGCTCGGCAGCACGAATAAGCCGATCACGTTCATGAACACCACCACCGGCACGGGCGCACGTTTCACAGATGCTGCACCGGTTATTACGGTGAATACGACTAATTGCGCGCCTAACTGCGGCGGCAATATCAGCGGTGCGTTCCTGGGACAAAACTATGCTGGCGCGATAGTCCAGTACAGCCTTTGGGATAACAACAATTTGAATCTGGGCGGTTTGATTGGATTTGACAATGCCACACCGGTCACGCCCGGTGCAGGGACTTCACCCGGCACCTTTGTGGTGGCGAATTCCTGGTTGATCAGCGGTCAAACTGCGATCACCACCGACACGGCGACAGGCGTGTTGACCGGCTGGAATGGCAATGGCTGGAATTCGGTTGTATCACCGGCTACCGACTCGCTAGCGTCCACACCCGCGGGAACCGGCAGCGGCACCATCAACTGGGGCTTGTGGGGCAGCGGATCCGTCAACACCAACAACTTCAGCTATGTGCCCGGTGCAGCACAATTTCACTGGATCACCGCGCCTGAACCCACGCCGATCTATCTGGCTCAGGTTCTGACCACAAGCAATGCCGTGTATAACTATGTCGATGGCGATGTCACCAGCCTGACCGGCGGCGTGCATGGCACGATCAACGGCACGACCTCGCTGACAGCCAATTTCACCACGCAAACCGTGGCGGCCAACCTGGAGCTGACGGTGAACGGCCATAACTGGCTGGCCAACACCCCCAATGCGCTTCTACAGTATTCAAACGGCAATACCCTGAATGCCTTTTCTGCCGATAGCTATCGCTCGCCTGCACTGCCCGGTTATCTGACCGTAACGGTGGACGGTGCAGGCGCCAACGGCAATCTGGCCGGACAACTGGTGGGAGTTGCACTGGACGGTGCGATCCTGAAATTCAATCTGGATGGTCAGGTAACGACCCCCACCATGGGTTATGAATGGGTACAGGGCGTAGCGGCCCTGGGTGCAGCCGTAGCCAACGACCCGGCAACACCTTATCGCATGCTGTTGACTTCCATGAGCGAGCCGATGGCGCTGGTACCCACCGTGATATTGGGTGGAGCATATAACAACGCGACGCGCGTCTTGACCGATGTTAACGGCCTGACGCAGTTCGATGACAATTCCGGCGGCGGCAACGAAACGATACAGCGTGTGAGCGGCACTTACGCCGACCAGGGCAGCGCCGTGATCGGCGGTGAGACCATAAGCTGGGGGCGTTGGGGCGCTGGCACCGTGGTGGATGTGACTGATCGCGCGACGAATACGGTGCAAACCGGCATCACACTGACTGGTGGCGCACATACGGTAGTGGGTCCTATCGCGACCGGGCCGGTCTCCCTGCCGACAAGCGGCACTTACACCTATAACCCGGTTGGCAACACCTTGCCCACCGATCAGGCCGGGGTGGCCGGGACGCTGAATTCCGCCACGCTCAGTGCCAACTTTACCGCGCAAACTGTAGATGTCGGCGTGAATGTCACGGCTGGCGGTGCAACGCTGGATGCAATCGCGACGGGGGTAGCGATTCAAAATCGCGCCAATTTCTTTACCGATAGCAGAATGACCGGTGCCGGAGCGTTATCAGTGAGCTGCACGGGGAGCTGCGGCACCGCCAACCACGGCGCGATCGGCGGCGGTTTTGGCGGCCCGGGCGGCGTGGCGGCGGCGATTACCTACGGGTTCGAGAAGAGTGGTGCCAACGCCGGCACGGTTAACGGCGTGGCAGTATTCCAGCAGGGGGCGGCACTCACTGCTCAGTAACAACGGGCGTTTTCCCCGACAAACCGGCCCGCAATTGCGGGTCGCTTTGTTTTCGGGCACCGTAAATCAGCTGTCCACAAAAAGCACCAACAAATCCATGTTATTCACTTCGTTTTTTCGTAGATTAAAAACTTGGGCTATGTCATCGTTAGCGGTTGGTTTTGAATAACCTATTGAAGTCATGTGAAATTTGCAGAATGGAAAAACATCGTGTTTCCACTGGTAAAGCGATAGTTTGTCACTACCCCGTAAAAACAGACAAAACCGATTTACGCGAAGAACACGAAGAACACGAAGAACATCAGAACATTACTTGCAATATATTGAGTAATAAGAATTTTATTTTTAGCTGCTTCCCTCCGCGTTCTCCGCGCCTCCGCGTGATACCCGTTTTTGAAATTAATCTGGAAATGAACTGATAGACAGGGTGAGGCGTGCCAGAGATTTATTCACGCTACCCAAGTTTCAACAATTAACAGTGACATAGCCAAGACTTTTCCAGATTACATTCCCGTGCCGGTCCTGCTATTTTGTCTGGAACACAAACACGCCATCCCAGTCTGTAGCAGGAGGATTATTGCGGAAGTGTGCAATCCGCTCGGCATAGACGCCATACAACCGGGTAGCGGGTGACATCTGTTGCAGCTTCGTCAACTGCGACTCGGCCTGATCCCATTCCTGCGTGCAATACAGACGCCGCATTGCATGAAACAACGCGACTTCATCCTGCATCACCTGAGGCACCTCACTGATCAATCCTATCGGTTCGTATATCGCCACCGGCTCATTTTTTCCTCTTACCCGCACATGGTCAAGTTCGCGATAGACGAAGTCAGTTACGGCATTCCGGGTATGCTCACCGACCACGATGCCTACGCCATACTGCTTGGTGATCCCTTCCAGCCGCGAGGCCAAATTCACCTCGTCACCCATCACGGTATAGGCGACACGTACCTCTGAGCCCATGTTGCCGACACTGACCTTTCCGGTATTGATACCGACACCGACATGAATGGGCGGCCAACCGCGCTCCTTGAAATGGGGTTGCAACGCATCCAGTGTCGCCTGCATCTCGATGCCGGCCAGGATGGCATCACGCGCATGCTGCGTATCCGGCAAGGGCGCGCCCCAGAATGCCATGATACAGTCGCCCATGTACTTGTCTATCGTGCCGTGGTGTTTGTAAACCACGCGCGACAGGGGCGTCAAAAACTCATTCATCAACTCCGTCAATTCTTCCGGCCCCAGTCCTTCCGAGATCGTGGTGAAACCGCGTACATCCGAAAACAATATCGTCATCTCGCGACTTTCCCCCTTCATGGATACGCTCTCGGGATGATGGCTCATTTCCTCCACCACTTCACTGGGTACATATTGACCGAACAGCCCGGTAATCTGACGTTTGGTGCGCGCCTCAACGAAATAACCATAGGACATATCCAGCGCGAACAACAGGCTAATCATTACCAGACTATTCGCCATCGGCAGCAGCAAATCGCCGTATTGCCAGAGGGATAAACTCAATACCACCGTAGTGGCAAACATCAAGAGCGAGACCAGCATCGCATAGGCGGGGCTGAGTCTCGGCAGCAATAAACTCAAGGCAATACCAGTCAGCAGCAACCACATCACTTCAACACCCAGCATATAAGCCGGATGCTGCTTCATATTCTGGTCAAGAATACCGGCGACCATATTGGCGTGTATTTCCACTCCCGGAAAGGTCTCGGACACCGGGGTAGCCCGATTATCCAGCAGCCCTATCGCACTCGTGCCGATCAGCACGATCTTGTTGTTGAGTTGCTCGGGCTGGACGCGATCATGCAGTACATCCGTAGCGGATATATAGCGGAAGCTGCCCTGCTTACCGCGATAAGGCACGAACGTTGCCACATTACTGTCCACCGGGATTTTCAGCGTACCGCCAACAGCATCCAATCCCAGCGATTCCAGCCCCGCGTAATCGTTATCGCCATCGCCCGCGAAATGAACCAGCACATTCGTGTTGCCGATCAGGGTACGCACCACCGCCATGGAAAGCGATTCATAATACGCGCCGTTATATTCAGCCAGCATGGGCACACGCCGAACCGCGCCGTCTGCGTCTATTATGGGGTTGAAGTGTCCTGCGCTGGCAGCTGCGTGCTGCAATTCCGGCAGATTGGCGCCATAGCCATTCCACGAAATAAACGCGATGGGCCTATCCTTGAAAGAGCCTGCCTGAAAGATCGGCTCGGGTAGCATGCCGGAGATACTCTTTTCCTGCTGATTGCTCAGGTAATACCCCAGCACCACCTTGCGGTTTTTGATTTTGTCAGCAAACAGCGTGTCATATTCGAGTTGTGGCTGGATGCGTGTCAAAATGCTCTGGTATTCAGCATTACTTTTAAGCTGATTTTGCCCGAGCCGCTGCAATACCTTAAGCCCGGAACTCTCATCTTTTTCGGCAAATACCACGTCAAACCCGGCCACCGCAATACCGTAATTATCGAATAGTTTATCCACCAGCAGAGCCAGGCGATCACGGCTCCACGGCCAGCGACCTTCTTCCTGCAAGCTTTTTTCATCAATATCAAGAATGACAATACGTTCATCCAGTGTCTCAGGCATGGTGAGCTGCAAACTGTAGTCATACAGGACAGCAGACAGTTGATCAATAAAATTCAGCCGGTAGAAGCGCCCGGTCGCATTGCCGACAAAAACCAGCACGATCAGCAACCCGAGACCAATCAATATTGCGTTCTTTTTCATGCTGCCTCCCTGAAATAATTAAGGCTATGTCGCAATTAACTGTTGGCAGCAATTCGATCGCATTATAAAGCGATGTTCACGCGGAGACGCGGAGAACGCGGAGATATAACCAAGCAACTGGCTACAAGCGCAAACACGTGCAGATAGACTCATAACAACTCGACCAATTATGAATATTGCGAATTTGGACTTTAATTATTGTGTTGGTTATGTGCTTTTCTCCGCGTTCTCCGCGCCTCCGCGTGAGACATTCCAAATCTAAATTCCAGTTTCAACAGGCAACTACGACATAACCATAATTAAACAAAAATATCAGTACGCTCGTAACGCTACTCGCTCTCGTCGCCGGGCAACGGGGCCAGCAAAGCGGCAATGTCAGCTTCACCAAACTTGGTCAGACCTGCACTATCTTCGGACAGGATACCGGCAGCGAGCTCGGCCTTTTTCTCTTGCAGCGCCAGAATTTTTTCTTCGATGCTGCCCGCCACGACCAGTTTGTAAACGAATACATTTCTGGTTTGTCCCAGTCGGTGAGCGCGATCCGTGGCCTGATTTTCGACAGCGGGATTCCACCACGGATCATAGTGGATCACGGTGTCGGCCGCGGTCAGATTCAGCCCCACGCCGCCCGCCTTGAGACTGATGAGGAAAATCGGCACTTCGCCATCTTGAAAGCGGCGCACTACCTGTTCGCGATTTTGCGTGTCGCCCGTGAGTTTCACATAGGCCAGCTTTTCTTTCGTCAATTCCTGCTCTATCAATTCCAGCATAGAGGTAAATTGCGAGAACACCAGGATACGCCGGCCTTCGTCCACCAGCTCCGGCAACATTTCCATCAGCAAATCCAGCTTGGCGCGTTCCTTGACCTTTTTGGCACTGCTCAGCTTCAGCAGGCGCGGATCGCAACACACCTGACGCAGCTTGAGCAAGGCATCAAGCAGGATGATGTGGCTGCGCGCGAAGCCTTTTTCGGCGATTTCTTCACGCACACGCTGATCCATCGCGATGCGCACGGTTTCGTAAAGATCACGCTGCCCGCCCGACAATTCGACGGTGCGCACTATCATGGTCTTGGGGGGCAGCTCCGTGGCGACATCTTCCTTGCGGCGGCGCATGATGAAAGGCCGTACGCGCTGAGCCAGCAGGTCGCGGCGCAATCGGTTGCTCTGCTTTTCAATCGGCGTACGCCAGGTTTTGGTAAAACTCTTGGCATCTCCCAGCAAACCCGGCAGCAGGAAGTCGAACTGCGCCCACAACTCGCCCAGATGATTTTCCAGCGGTGTTCCGGTGAGACACAGGCGATGGCGCGCATTCAGCTTACGAACCACTTGCGCGGCCTGGCTGGAGACATTTTTTACCGTTTGCGCTTCATCCAGAATCAACAGATGGTAGTTGTGTTCCAGCAGAGCCGCTTCATCCCGCCACAGCAAAGGATAGGTGGTGAGAATGACATCGTATTCGGCGATCACCGGAAAATGCTCGGCGCGTTCCTTGCCATGCAAGGACAACAGCCTGAGTTGCGGGGCAAATCGTTCCGCCTCACGCTTCCAGTTAAAAATCAAAGAAGTAGGCAATACCACCAGCGATGGTCTGTCCATTCGTCCCGACTGTTTTTCGAGCAGCAGATGCGCCAGCGCCTGAGCGGTTTTACCCAGCCCCATATCATCCGCGAGTATGCCGGCCAGCCCTTGTTCACGCAAAAACTGCAACCAGGACAATCCTTCCAGCTGATACTGACGCAGCTGCAACGCAAAACCTTCGGGAGGCTGCACAGCCTGAATACCCATGGTGTTTTTGAGCTTTTCGGCAAGACTCGCGACCGCATCCATCCCCTTGAACTGCCAGCGCTCCATCCCGGCCAGCGCGTCGATGCGCGCCACATCATAACGGGACAGGCGAATCTCCTCACTGCCCATTTTGCCGTCGAACAATTCGATCAGTGTGCGCGCCAGCGGCTTGATGCGTTCGGCCATCACCTTCACGCGCCCACCCTCGGGCAACTGCAACTCGATGGCCTCATCTTCCCGCATTCTTTCCAGCAGAATCGCATCCAGCCAGCGCGGATCAACCTTGAACAACTCGTGCAACAATGGCGCCAACGCCAGTCGCTGGCCATTGACCACAATACCCATGTTCAGACTGAACCAGCCATCTTCCTGCTCGTCGAATTCGCCTACCCAGGCTTCCACTTCCAGCATGTGGTGACGAAATCCTTGCGGAATGACGACCTGCCATCCCGCCGCCTGCATCTGCGGGATGACATGCTGCATGAACTGCGGCCAGGCCTTTTCACTCTCCAGCACATACACAGGCTGATCGAGCGTCACCCCGGACAAACCAAAGCGCGGCATTTCTTCCAGGCCATAGTCGCGCAACGACTTAAGAAAACGCTGCTCCAGCTTCTGATCGCGCTGCACGCGCACGGTCTCGCCATTTGCAAGCGAGACAAACTCGCCCGGATGATCGATAGGCATAAACGCATCGCCATAGCGAAAACTGACGCGTATCCAATCACGCACCTGAGTTCCGAATCCATAACCGCGGAATCGCCCCATATAGGCCGGGACAGAGGTTTCCAGCAACAGCGCGGGCGTGAGCGGTGCTTCGAGGGTACGTAACCTGCGGGTATTGGGTGCTGGCAAATCGGGAACCATTTCACGCAACACCTCGGACACCACCGGAACGTCAATTTCCCTGAGCGGCGGCATGCTCAACAATTGTGCGATTTGCGATGGCGTCTGCGCCAGTTTCAGCAAACCGAGTTCGCCCGATTTCGCATCCAGATACCAGGTCGCATCCTGCAAGGGCAATACCGCTACCGCCGCGCCGCTGCGGATGATTTTGGGAACCATGCGCCCGGACTCGTCCGCCCCCCAATCCAGCCTGGCCTCGCGCACCTCACCCTGTTTCAGGCGTATCGGCGCGGACAGCACATAACGATTGCCGGCGATTCGTTCCATGCAGAAAAATCGCCCCGACTCCAGCAAGCCGAGCAGAATCTCATTACCCTGCTTGCCCATAGCGATATTGCCGTCGTATTTATCACGCTGCCTGAGCAATAAGCGCAAAATGGGCAAATCCTCGTCCGTGACAAACTGGGGCGGCTTGATCAACGCGCGCTCCACGTTACTCCATTCCTCGAGCTGCCCCTGCAATTGACCGTCAGCCGACATCTTCGCCTTATAAATCCCGACTATATAATTATCCGAATTTATTGACTTCATCAGCGCATAGCACAAACGTTCGGTGCGCAACGCCGTCTTGGCCTTTTTTCTGACGGGCACGGCCTGCGCCTTGCGGAACGCCTCCACCCATTCCAGCAAAGCCGGATTCACTGTCGGCGTGCGCGGCAGCGACAGCGCCGACAACAGCACTGCCGCCGTGTGCTTGCATTTATATCCAACCGGGCAGCTGCACATCGGCTTGATGCCTTGCGCGCCGACCATATCCTCTTCAAAGAAAATTTCCACGGCATAGGGATACTTGGCTGTCCCTTTCACCTGCGCCGTGATCTTCCCCGGCTGCACGGACAGTTGATTGATCGAATTCAGATAGGCCTTGGCCTTATGCAACTCGGGCATGGAGTACCAGCGAGTAACATCGGCGAGGGTATAAGTCTTGGCAAGTGACATGGCGTAATGGCTTTATCCGGTACGGATGGACGAAAGGCGAATTATAACGCGCCGCATGAGGCGCGATGAGATTAACGATCATATCAAGCAAACTTATCCTGACTATGAATCCAGCTCTGATCGCTCCCTTTCCCTGCTCTTCCATGAAAAACACCAGATGGGGTAGAAAACAACAGACCGCATGAGATATGATTTGCCCGTAATGTACATAAGATTTGTCCTATACCCGTGCCTTAGCACACGAAAGTAACCCATGAAAAAAGTTAAAGCGATGATACTGGCTGCGGGAGATGGTTTGCGCATACGTCCGCTCACGCAGGATTTACCCAAACCGATGATTCCTATTCTGGGAAAACCGGTAATGGAGTATCTGGTTGAAATACTTGCCAAACATGGCATCGAAGACATTATGGTCAACGTCGGCTACAAGCACTGGCGGATCGAGAATCATTTCGGCAACGGACGGCTCTGGAATGTGAATATCGGTTACTCATACGAAGGCGTGTATGAGTATGGCGAAATTGTCCCGCGCGCGCTGGGTTCAGCGGGCGGCATGCGCAAGATACAGGACTTTGGCAGTTTTTTTGATACCACGACCATCGTGCTCTGCGGCGACGCGCTGATTGATCTCGACCTCACTGCGGCCGTGCTGGAACACAAGCGCAAAAAAGCGCTGGCCAGCGTAGTAACACTTGAAGTCCCGCGCGATGCCGTCGTTGATTATGGCGTAGTGGAAACTGACGATGAGGGGCTAATCATTTCCTTTCAGGAAAAACCCCTGCCGGAGCACGCGCGCTCCAACTTTGCCAGTACCGGCATCTACATTTTCGAGCCCGAAGTGCTGCAATATATCCCGCCCAATACGGAATTCGACATTGGCAGCCAGCTATTCCCCTTGCTGGTGGAAAAGGGGCTGCCTTTCTATGCGCAAAAACATACATTCAACTGGATAGACATCGGGCATGTCCCCGGATACTGGAGCGTATTGCAACGCGTATTGCAAGGCGAGGTCAAGCAAACACACATGCCGGGCATACAGGTACGCCCCGGCGTATGGGTTGGCCTCAACACCCGCATCGACTGGGACAATGTCAAAATTGAAGGCCCGGTTTACATTGATTCCGGCGTGTGCCTGGAAGCCGGAGTCGAAATCATCGGACCTACCTGGATCTCCTGGGGATCGTACATTTGCCGCAACTCAAAGATCATCCGCAGCGTCCTGTTCGAATACACCCATATCCCCGCCGACATGGTATTTAACGAAACCATCGTCTCGCCCAGCTACTGCGTCATGCATCAAAGCGGCGAAACCTATTACACCGGTGATGACCGATGCGAATTACGCTGGAGTGATGCACGGGGGCGCTGATGCCATCGAAGACGCGCATGACTACAACGCAGGTGCGTAATACTTTGACACCCCCGCCAGCGTATTCTGAATCTCGGCAAACAGGGGACGCGCCTCAATCTCGTCCTGGCCGCAACGGCGCTGCAACGCCCACAACGCCTCGATAGCAGCCGGTGATGGCGCAGTGCAGCGCGATAACAATTCTTCCAGCAAACAGGCAAAAGCACGCACTTCGATGCGCTGTAGCGACAGCGCCTGACGTTCATCCGTAATAAAGGAAGCTGCGCCGAAATCACCCAACAGACAATCTTCCTGCCCGTTCCACAGCATATTGTGCGCGTACAAATCGCCGTGCATTATGCCGCGGCTATGCAAATGCTCCGCCGCTGCCGCGATACCACGCGCCATGGCAATAGCGGCATCTAGGGTAAAGTTCGTGTCAGCAGAATATATGTCGCGCGTACAGGATTCCAGGCTGGGCGGCGCGGCCAGATTAGTATAATTCTCGTCTATCAACGACATCACCAGACCTGCCGCACCTTCAGGATGCCCGCTGACCTTGCCTGTTACCGGGATCAAATTGGCATGTGTTCCGGCAGCGATACACGCCGCTTTTTCGCTGCGCGGCAACCCGTCGCTGGTCACCGCACCCTTGAACAGTTTGACCGCAACCGGTGTTACGCCGTCCGGCGCATGCTGCCAATCGGCCCGGTGAATAATGCCGGACGCGCCTTCGCCCAATTTTTGCCGGAAATCGAGCCCATGCCAGTGAATATGACTAATATCCTGTTTCGCGACCGCGGCAAGCTCGGCCACGTCCGAAAACGGATTGCCCGCAAAAGCCAGCCAGGAAAGGCGCGGCAATTCCAACAACCAGTCCGGCAGAGATTCGAAACGATTGGCGGAGATGCGCAGCAATTCCAGATTCCGGCATGCAACCATCTCATCCGGCAAGTGCTGCAATCGGTTACCCGCCAGCATCAATTTTTGTAATCGTATGCATTGCCCCAGCTCGGCGGGCAACATGTCCAGTTGATTATCGGTAAGTATCAGCCAGCGTAGCGCGACGGGCAGCGCCGCTGCGGAGAAATGGCGTATCCGGTTGGCTTTGAAGCCCACCATATCCAGCTGCGGGCATTGCCCCAGCACTTCCGGCACTTCGGTGAACTGGTTGTCAGAGCAGAATATCACCCGCAACTTGTGCAAGCGACCCAGATCATCCGGCAAGGACGACAAGGCATTGCCGGAAAGATTGAGAATTTCCAGCGTATCTGCGAGATCGTAAATTTCGCCCGGGAACTGCGTCAAGCCGCACGACAAATCCAGCCGCCGCGTGCCCGCCAGTTGGCCGCGACGCAATAGGGTAAGGGTATCCATTAGTTAATCCCGGGATAAAGTAGGTTGATGACACATGACGACTACCCTGAAATCACCTGCATCAATGCCAACTTCTCCACCCGAGGCAATTTTTTGATGCTCATCTCGCGTTTTGATGCGGCTGACCTGTCCGCGCAATCTTCCACGAATACCAGTTCAACGGGGCCGCGCGATCGGGTGTATTTGGCCGCCGTGCCCGCGTTGTGTGCGGCGAGGCGTTTTTCCACGTCATTGGTGATGCCGCAATACAAGGTACCGTCGGCGCAGCGCAACAGATAACAGACCCAATTCATCATTCTCACCGGTAGGGTGGGCAGGATTTTCTGCCCACCGTTTATTTCCGCGTGGGCAAGTTGCCCACCCTACGCAAGCATACCCACGCACCCGCGAGCATCAACGCGATCAACAGCAATACCGCTGCATTACCCCAGCGCGCATAGGGCGTCATACCCTGATAACCCTGCGCCATGCCTTGCAACACCGCCTGTTGATGTTGCGGCAGCTGTTTTATAACCTTGCCGTTCACAGCGATGATAGAGGTCACGCCGGTATTGGTGGCGCGCAGCATCATGCGTCCTGACTCCAGTGCGCGCACTTGCGAGATTTGATTGTGCTGTGCGGCGGCATGAGAATGCCCGTACCAGGCGTCATTGGTCACATTAACCAGCAGCGTAGCTTCCGGCAAGGACATGATGATTTCTTCGCCGAACACATCCTCGTAACAGATATTCACCGCCACGCGCTGTCCGGCCACGGAGAGCGGCGCCTGCCGTAGATCGCCGCGCGCCAGATCACCCATGGGAATATTCAACACTTCGTTGATCAACCAGCCGAATACCGGCCGCAAGGGAATGAACTCGCCAAATATCACCAGATGGTGTTTGCGATAATGCAGCTGTTCGGCGGCGTAGCTGCTTTCGGATGCGCCCAGGGCAATCACGCTGTTGTAATACCCGAACTGATCGCGCTCGAACACGCCGACCAGCACATCGCCCTGGTTTCGTTTGGCATGCTCGCGCAACGACTCAATCAGGCTTTGCGGCACTTCGTCGCGCAACATCGGGAATGCGGTTTCGGGCAGTACCGTCAGGCGTGCCGGGTTTTGCATCACCAGACGGCGATAGCTATCCAGCGAGCTGGCGCGTGATTCTTCGTTGAACTTGATGTCCTGCGAAATATTGCCCTGAACTAGGGTGACCGAAAAAGGTTCACCTTCAGTCTGTGTCCAGGCTATGCCGCGCAGCAGCGCACCGGCTATCCACAACAGGGCGAGCATCGCCATGATCACCCGTCCCTGCCGTGTCCAGCGTGCACGCCACAATACCGCCAGCAATCCCGCGCATACTGCCGCCACCAGCGAGACACCATACACGCCGAACAACGGCGCGTAACCTGCCAGCGGGCTGTCACTATGCGCGTAGCCCAGCGTCAGCCACGGAAAACCGGTAAATATCATGCCGCGCAGCCATTCGATCAGCACCCAGGCGGCAGGCATTACCAGCACGGCACGCAACCCGTTCGACATGGAAAAACGCGATTGCAAGTAAGCGGCCAGCGCGGTAAACAAGGAAAGAAAAGCTGCAAACAGCAGCGTAGCCGGTGCAGCCAGCCACATCGGCATGCCGCCGAAATCGTGCAGCGCGACATAAATCCAGCCGATTCCTGCCGTAAACAACCCCAGACCGAAGACGAAACCCAGCTGCACGGCCGCCCGTGGCGTGTCAGCGCGGCTCCATAAAACAAACAACACCGCCAGCGCCACCACCGGAATCACAAAAATACCGAAGGGTGCAAAACCAAACACACAAAGTGCTCCGGCCAGCAAGGCCAGGCCGTTTTCTTTATTCAGTAAATCCATGCAAAAACCCGCCACCCGATACGTTACGAAACCTGCGCAGCATAACCGATTCGGCGCTCGCACATACTATCCTGGCACATAACAACGGCGACACTATGCCGCAAGCGTGACGAGACCCGCACGTTAACCCTCACCGCTTCTGGAATTCGCTAAAACGAAAAACCCGCTACCGTTGGTCGCAGCGTATCAGAAACGCTTCAAATTGCGCTATCGGAACCGGCTTGCTGAACAGATACCCCTGAAAGTTTGTGCAGCCAATATCCAGGAGTTTTTGACGTTGCTCTTCCGTCTCCACCCCCTCGGCAATCACATGCAGATTCAGACTGCGTGCCATGGCATTGATGGTGCTCGCAATCGCTTCATCGTTGCCGTTGGTGGCAATGTCACACACGAACGACAGATCTATCTTGAGTTGAAAGAGTGGCAACTGCTTGAGGTATTGCAGGGATGAATAACCGGTACCAAAATCGTCCAGAGAAAACTGGACACCGGCTTTATTCAATACATTCATCGTGGTAATGATATTTTCGACATTGTCCAGCAAGATGCTTTCCGTAATTTCCATCTTGAGCAGACTCGGATTAATGTCATGTCGCTGCATGGCCGCTTGTACCTGATCCGCGAATTCCGGTTGCTGGAACTGTTTGATGCTGACATTCACCGACAGAATCAAATCCCGGGTGTATGCGTTCTGCTGCCATGCCTTGAGTTGCAGGCAGGCCTGTTCCAGCACCCAGAGTCCTATAGGCAGTATCAATCCGGTCTCTTCTGCCACTGCAATGAACTGCCCGGGGAAAATCAGGCCTTTCTCGGGATGCAGCCAGCGGATCAGCGCCTCCGCCCCCAATGGGCGACGCGCACTGTCCACATGCACCTGGTAATACAGCTGAAACTGTTGCGCTTCAATCGCGCAGCGCAAATCGCTTTCCAGGGCTGCGCGTGCGTTGACGCTATCCTGCATCTTCTGGTCAAAAAAGCGCAAGGTATTCCGCCCGGCTTTCTTGGCCTGGAACATGGCGATATCAGCTTGCTTGAACAGCTCATCGATTCCCTGCTGGTGGCCGTGAAACAGCGTGGCGCCAATACTGGGTGTGCTGTGATATTTATGCGCACCCAGCTGGTAGGGCCGGGCGAGTGAGGCAAGAATCTTTTCGCCTATCTCTTCCGTTTGTGCGGCCGCGTCATGACCATCCTTACTCAACTCTGCCAGCATCACCACAAACTCGTCACCGCCCAGACGCGCTGCGGTATCACCCTCTCGCACGCATGAGATCAGGCGTTGCGCGACCTGTTGCAGCAGCAAATCTCCGATGTCGTGACCCAGCGTGTCGTTGAGGTTCTTGAAATGGTCGAGGTCGATAAACAGCAAGGCAGCCAGCCTGCCGCTGCGCGCACTGGAAGACAGGACCTGCCGGCAACGATCCATCAGCAGGCGCCGGTTGGGCAACTGGGTGAGCGTGTCGTAAAACGCCATATTCTGAATCGCATCTTCAGCCGCCTTGCGCTCGGTGATGTCGTGTAAAAAAATGGAAAGATAGTCTTTGGAGGGAAAGATGCGGTATTCGAACCAACGCTCCCATGGCAGGCAATACGCCTCCACCTTGACAGGCATCTGTTCATCCGCCGCCTTGTGACAGGCATCGTAGAAGGGCTGACCCACGCCTTCTGCGAATTCATACCAGATTTTTCTGCCGACCAACTCCTCCGGTTTGCGGCCAAACAACTCGGCAGCCTTGGCATTGACATAGGTATAGCAACCGTTGTTATCCAGCGATATAAACGCATCCGAAGCGCTCTCGAGAATATTGGCGATGTGTTGATGCGATTGCTCAAGCTCGGCGGTGCGTTCCGCTACGGCTTTTTCCAGTGCGGTGCGCGCCTCTCGTTCAGCCCGGTGACGATACAGGGCAATTTCGATGGCAAGCTGAATTTCTCTGGGTGTACTCGGCTTGAGCAGATAGGCGTAAGGTTCGGTAACCCTGGCGCGCAGGAAAAATTCATCGTCGGCGTAGGCGGTCAGGTAGAGCACAGGAATGCCGCAAGATGCCCGAATTTCTTGCGCGGCCTCGATGCCATCCATTTTTCCCTGCAGGACGATGTCCATCAGCACCACATCAGGCGCCAATGCCTGCGCCTGTTCAACGGCAGCCACCCCGTTATCCGCCAGGGCCGCAACCCGATAGCCACAATCAAGCAGTTGTAGCCTGAGCACTTCCGCCTGCTGCGCATCATCTTCGACTATGAGTATAGATATCATGGGCTGCATCGGGTGTCAGGCATAAATGTGGGTTTTCTGTCGCCAGCATACTATGGCTGCCGGATTAGACCACAGCTCATGCTCATAGCCATATATGCCAAAGTATCTATGCCATTTGGCATGCCCACACCGTATCTCATGCATTTATTTACGCCCTGCACGCTGCTTTGTGCTTAAATCGCGCCTTGGCTCAATCGCAACACGACTACTCATGGAAAAAATCCGACTCTCCAAACGCATGTCCGAACTCGGACTATGCTCGCGCCGCGAGGCTGATGTCTATATCGAAAAAGGCTGGGTCGATGTCGATGGCGAAACCGTCAGCCTGCTGGGCACCAAGGTTTATCCCACACAGCAGATCACCTTGCGCACCGCCGCACAGACCACCCAGCAACAGCGCGTCACCATCCTGATGAACAAGCCGGTCGGCTATGTATCAGGACAGGCAGAACATGGCTACAAACCCGCTTCCGCTCTGCTGGATGAAGCCACACACTGGGCAGAAGACCCCTCGCCGATTAAGTTCCACCGCAGCCAATTCATCGGGCTTGCCCCGGCAGGCCGCCTGGATATTGATTCGCAAGGTTTACTGGTACTCACTCAGGATGGCCGTGTCGCCAAACAGCTGATAGGCGAAGATTCCAAAGTAGACAAGGAATATCTGGTACGCGTGCAGGGAAAACTGGAAAGCAGTGGTCTGGCTCTGCTCTGTCAGGGACTGAAACTGGACGGCGAATATCTCAAACCCGCGAAAGTTTCCTGGCAGAACGAAGACCAATTGCGCTTCGTGCTGCGCGAAGGCAAGAAGCGCCAGATACGCCGCATGTGCGAACTGGTCGGCCTGAGCGTCACCGGCCTGAAACGCATTCGCATCGGCAAAGTAAAACTAGGTCTGCTGCCCGCAGGTCAGTGGCGCTATCTGGGCGAGAACGAACAGTTCTAACAGCCCGCTAAAAAAGCCTGCGCGATGCAGGCTTTTTTATTGCGTGCAAAACAGTTACGCGATCATCCCCGCCGCGACCGTGTTATTGGTCGCCTCGTCGATCACGATAAAGCTGCCGCTGGCGCGATTGCGCTGGTAGTGATCGAACACCAGTGGCGACTGCACCTTCATCGAAACGTGCACGATGTCGTTCATGCTAACCGTCGGGTTTTCATGCTGCTCCAGCGTGTTCACGTCCACACGATAATCGATGCTGGAGAACAGGCATTTAGCGGTGCGCGTCGTGTGTTTGACGAGGTATTTACGGTTCTTGTCCAGCGGCGTTTCTGACAGCCAGCACAGCATCGCCTCGAACTCTTTGGCCACCGTCGGCAGATAATCCGCCTTGACGAACATATCACCACGCGAAATATCGATCTCATCGGTTAACCTGAGCGTGATGGATTGCGGTGCGTAAGCGGTCTGCAAGTTGCCGTCGTAGGTGACGATTTCCTTGACCTTGCTGGTTTTGCCACCGGGCAAAACGGTAATCTCGTCGCCCACCGACACTTCACCCGCCTCGATGCGCCCCATAAAGCCACGGAAATCGTGATACTCCTCAGTCTGCGGACGGCATACCCATTGCACCGGATAACGGAAATCGGTGGTATTCACATCGTGATCGATCTCGACGTTTTCCAGCAATTCCATCAACGTCGCGCCCTGATACCAGTTCAGATTATCGCCCCTGTCCACCAGCATGTCGCCTACCAGCGCCGATAACGGCACGCAAGTAATGTCGTGCAAGCCCAGTTGTGCGGCAAAAGCCAGATACTCGGCGCAGATTTCATTGAAGCGCGCCTCGGAGTAATCGACCATATCCATCTTGTTGACCGCCAACACAATATGCGGGATGCCGACCAGACTGGCCAGATAGGTATGACGGCGCGTCTGCACCAGCACGCCCCGGCGCGCATCAACCAGGATAACCACCAGGTTGGCGGTGG
Source organism: Gallionella sp. (assembly GCA_030681375.1). Classification (GTDB taxonomy): domain Bacteria; phylum Pseudomonadota; class Gammaproteobacteria; order Burkholderiales; family Gallionellaceae; genus Gallionella. The sequence continues at coordinate 35,822 of JAUXWM010000093.1, read as the reverse complement.
AAGCCGCCGTCACCATGTTGCGCGTGTATTGCTCGTGCCCCGGCGTATCGCCGATGATGAATTTGCGCTTGGGCGTCGCGAAGTAGCGGTAAGCCACGTCTATGGTGATGCCCTGCTCACGCTCGGCCTGCAAACCATCGGTCAGCAAGGACAAATCAACGGCAGACATGCCGCGCTTTTCGCTGGTTTTGGAAATTGCCGAAAATTGATCCTCGAAGATCGATTTTGAATCATGCAGCAGCCGGCCAATCAGCGTGCTCTTGCCGTCGTCCACGCTGCCTGCGGTGATGAAACGTAATAATTGTGTCGTGTCGTTCATGATGTGTGCCTCTAAATTTTCAGCTGCGTCATTCCGGCGTAGGCCGGAATCGAGCGGTTTTATTCAAAATACCTCAGGTTTTGTCCCGCGTTGCGGGCAATTCTTTTCTGACTGGATTCCGGCCTGCGCCGGAATGACAGCTTTAGAAGTACCCTTCCTTCTTGCGCAATTCCATCGATGCATCCGAAGTCTGATCGTCCATGCGGGTCGCGCCGCGTTCGGTGATGCGCGTGGATGCGGTCTCTGCAATGATTTCATCTACATTGCTGGCAGTCGATTCCACTGGCGCAGTACAGGTTACATCGCCCACGGTGCGGAAACGCACCGAAAGCACTTCAACCTTTTCGCCCGGTTTAGGCTGTACCAGATCGGACACCGGAATAACCGAATCGCCGCGCCGTATCACTTCGCGCTCGTGAGCGTAATAGATACTCGGGATATGCAGATTCTCACGCCCGATGTATTGCCATATATCCAGCTCCGTCCAGTTACTGATCGGGAACACGCGGATGTTTTCGCCCGAATGTACGCGGGTGTTGTAAATATCCCACAATTCAGGACGCTGATTCTTCGGGTCCCACTGACCAAACTCGTCGCGAAACGAGAAGATGCGTTCCTTGGCACGCGCCTTTTCCTCGTCGCGACGCGCACCGCCCATGCAGGCATCGAAACCGAATTCCTCTATGGTTTCCAGCAGCGTGACCGACTGATACGGATTGCGCGGCAGATCGGGATTCTTGATGACGATCGTTCCCTTCGCGATGGAACTCTCCAGCGAACGCACGATTAACCGTTCGCCCAGATCAGCCGCCAGCTTGTCGCGGGTAGCGATCACTTCCGGGAAGTTATGCTCGGTGTCGATGTGCACCAGCGGGAACGGGAACTTGCACGGACGGAATGCTTTTCCCGCCAGTCTCAGCATCACGATGGAATCCTTGCCGCCGGAAAACAGCAACGCCGGATTTTTGCACTCCGCCGCGACCTCGCGCATGATGTGGATTGATTCGCTTTCCAGCGCATCCAGATGGGTAAATAGGTGATTGCTCATAATTTCCTGCTTTCCTTAGATTGTTTTCTTTAGATTGTCGTTTCATCCTGCCCGACTACGATGCCGAAACCCCGGCTCCGTGTGCAATTTTGGCGCTGACATGCAGTCCGCATTCCTTGCTATCGGGGTTTTCCCACCACCAGCGTCCGGCGCGTATATCTTCACCCGGCGTAACCGAACGTGTGCAGGGGGCGCAGCCTAGGCTGGGATAAAACTGGTCGTGCAGTTTGTTGTAGGGCACATCGTTGTGCCGGATGTAGGCCCACACATCCTTATGCGACCATTCCAGCAAAGGGTTAAATTTCTGCAAGCCGAAATCCGCATCAAACGACGACACCTCCAGGCTGCCGCGCGTGACGGCCTGATCGCGGCGCAAGCCGGTCACCCACGCACCCTTGCCGTTCAAGGCCCGGCGCAAGGGCTCGACCTTGCGCGCGAAACAACAGGCTTTACGTGATTCCACGCTGCTATAAAAACCATTCACCCCGTTTTGGACAACGTAGTTCTCCACCAGCGCGTTGTCAGGAAAATAAACCTTCAGCGGGGTCTTGTAGCGTTCCGACACCGCCTGCATCAGTTCATAGGTTTCCTGCGGCAGACGTCCGGTATCCAGACTGAATAGCTCGATATCCAGCCCGTGCCTTACTATCAGATCGGTCAGCACCATATCCTCTGCTCCCAGGCTGCTGGCGAACACCACCTGTTTGAATTCGCGCGCAGCCTGCTGCAACACCGCGACGACCTGGTTTATCTTCTGTTGCAATTCGCTCATAGTGTCTCTCCTCGTGTGACGCGCCTGAACAGGGGCGCATCCGTATCCACCGAAGCCTGGTAGCTCAGAGAAAAATCCGCAAAACCCGCCAGCGCGGCATGCGGGTCCTTGTCTGCGCGCAAGGTGAAGGTATCGAAACCCACGCGTTTCAGATAGAACAGCTGGTCGCACAGAATGTCGCCCATCGCCCGCAATTCGCCTTGATATCCCATCTGTTTGCGCAGCCGGTAAGCCAGGGTGTAACCGCGCCCGTCGCTGAACTTGTGAAAATCCACCGCAATTACCGGGAAACGCCGCACGTCGTCCGGGATGTCTTCCGCGCGCTCGAAACCGGCCAGCCACAACCCCAGCTCCGTGCGCCCCTGCAAGGCTTCATATTGGCAATTCCACACAGGAAGCGGCACGATGACCTTACCTCCCGGGACGATGACACGGTCCGCCGTCTCGCCTTCATGGAGGCGCAACACGCTCCATTCGTCTGTAACGATTTCGTTATTTTTGATCAGCATCAGAACCTCGGCGAATAATAGGGTGTGTCATAGGGCGCACCTTTTTTGATCAAATCGTAATCAGGCGTCAACAGCTTCTCATCCTCGGCGACCGGCGTCGCATACACGTATTCGACGAACGGCTCGATGCCGATGCGGCGCACGGTATCGATGAAACGCTCGTCCTCGTAACGTTCGCGCACGTACACCTGCAACAGGCGCTCGACCACGGCCGGTATCTGCGCGAACGAGAAGGAACGCCCGATGATCTTGCCCACGTTGGCGGGACTGCCCTTGGAACCTCCGAGCGAGACCTGGTACCACTCCTCGCCCTGCTTATCCACGCCCAGAATGCCGATATGGCCGACATGGTGGTGAGCGCATGCGTTCACGCAGCCCGATATGTTCAGGTCGATCTCGCCGATATCCTGCAGGTAGTCGATGTCGTCGAAACGCTCATCCACCGCACGGGCCAGCGTGATGGAACGCGCGTTGGCCAAGGTGCAGAAATCGCCGCCAGGGCAGCAGATGATGTCGGTCAGCAGCCCGATGTTAGGCGTCGCGAAACCATTGGCCTTGGCGGCTTCCCACAACGCAGGAAGGTCGGCCTGCTTCACATCGGCCAGCACCAGATTTTGCGTGTGCGAGATGCGCAATTCACCGAAGCTGTAACGCTCGGCCAGTTCCGCCGCCGCATCCATCTGCTCCGCCGTGGCATCGCCCGGTGCAAAGCCGCTTTGCTTCAGCGACAACACCACCGCCGAATATCCGGCAACCTTGTGCGGCTTGACGCTGCGTTTCACCCAATTGGCGAAAGCCTTGTTGCTTTGCTGCAAGGCCAGGACCATCGCATCTTGCTGCGGCAGTGCTGCATAGGCCGGCGCGGTGAAGCCGGCCGCGAGGCGATCCAGTTCCGCCTTCGTGACCGTGCTGTTGCCATCCTTGTTCAGCGACCATTCCTCTTCCACCTGACGGCGGAACTCGTCGATACCGATGGCCTTCACCAGTATCTTGATGCGCGCCTTGTACAGGTTGTCGCGACGGCCGAATTCGTTGTACACGCGCACGATGGATTCGACGTAGGTCAGAATATGCTGCCACGGCACGAAGGCATTGATCTCCGTGCCGATCACCGGCGTGCGCCCCAGCCCGCCGCCGACCAACACGCGGAAACCGACCTCGCCCTGCGCGTCCTGCACCACTTGCAAGCCTATATCGTTCACCTCGATCGCCGCCCTGTCTTCGGTTGCGCCGGTGATCGATATCTTGAATTTGCGCGGCAGAAAGGCGAACTCCGGATGGAAGGTACTCCACTGGCGCAGCAATTCGGCGTATGGGCGCGGGTCGATGATTTCGTCATGCGCCACCCCGGCGAACTCATCACTGGTGATACTGCGTATGCAACTACCCGATGTCTGGATGGCATGCGCTTCCACCGTCGCCAGATCGGCCAGAATATCCGGTGTGTCCTGCAACTTGAGCCAGTTGAACTGGATGTTCTGGCGCGTGGTGAAGTGGCCATAACCGCGATCGTACTTGCGCGCGATGTGCGCAAACATGCGCATCTGAGTCGCGCTCAGCAAACCGTAAGGCGCAGCGAGACGCATCATATAGGCATGGATCTGCATGTACACGCCGTTATGCAGGCGCAACACGCGGAACTCGTCTTCCTTCAGTTCTCCCGACAGCCTGCGGCGCACCTGGTCGCGATACTGCGCGACGCGTTCCGCAACCAGTCGGTGATCGAAGTTATCGTAGCGATACATTTATTTTCCTTCTTCCGGGTAACGTTTCGATATGGGCAACAGCAGCGCCGCCTCCAGCGGGAATTTGGCGCCGTAGGCCAAAATGTGCGCCACGTCCGAATCCTCGTCGTGGCGCAGGGCCGCGCCGATGTAAGCATTTTCGCCTTGCTGACCGACCACCACACCGAGGCGTCCGCCGCAGCCGTTGAACCAGCTCACTTGTTTGGGTTGATTGGGTTTGTTCGCACTCATTTTCTTCATCCTCCTAATACAAAATCATTTTCACACCAATAATCAAAAGCATAGTTGCCAGCAAGGGGCGCAGCACCTGCTCGGGAACTCTGGCGCTCAGATGGCTGCCGATATATATCCCAGGCAGCGAACCCAGCAGCAAACTGCCCAGCAATACGAAGTCCACCGTGCCCAGCGCCATGTGCCCCATGCCCGCAATCGCGGTCAGCGGCACGGCATGCACGATGTCGGTGCCGACCACTTTCACCGCCGACATGCGCGGATACAGAAACAGCAGTGCGACCGTACCCAATACCCCAGCACCCACCGAAGAAATTGTCACCAGCGAACCGACCACCACACCCGTTGCTATCGTCGCGGCGGGCAGGTGGCGATGATGCAACTCGTACACCGTGCCGTCGCGGCGACGAGCGAGCTTCTTGATTTGATTCTTCAGCAACAGCGCGGAAGCCGTCAGCAGCAGAGCCACACTCAACACACTGGTGACCAGGCTGCGCAGAGTCTCTTCGTCCAGCGTCAGATACTTCAGCAACGCGATGGTCACCACCGCGGCGGGCAAACTGCCCAGCGCCAGCAGCCCGACTACGCGCCAGTCCACCGTACCGCGTCTGCTGTGCACCCAACCGCCCAGCGACTTGGTCAGCGAGGCATACAACAGATCGGTGCCGACCGCCGTTGCCGGAGAGACGCCGAAGAACAGCACCAGCAACGGAGTCATCAGCGAACCGCCGCCGACACCGGTCACCCCGACGACCAGTCCGACCAGAAAGCCGGATAGTGTGTACATCCAGTCCATGCCACTCACTCGTTAAATTTATGGAATGAATTCTAACGATGTCGGCTTATACTCCAAAATACTTTTATGTTAGTATCTTATAACCAACAGCAATTAAGGAAGACGGCATGAACTTGCAGCAACTGCGTTATCTCAACGAGGTCGTGCGTCAGGGCCTGAAAATTTCCGGTGCGGCCGATGCGCTGTTCACTTCGCAGCCCGGCATCAGCAAACAGATCAGGCAATTGGAAGATGAATTGGGAATCGAGATTTTCGTACGCAATGGCAAGCGTATCGTCGCCATCACCGAACCGGGCAAAGCCGTTCTGGAAATCGCGCAACGCATGCTGCACGACATGGAAAACATCAAGCAAGTCGGTCAGGAATTTCACGCGCAGGATAGCGGACAGCTGACGATAGCCACCACCCACACTCAGGCGCGCTACGCCTTGCCGCAGGTCGTGAAACAGTTTATCGCGCGTTATCCGAAGGTAAAGCTGGGATTACATCAAGGCAGCCCGACACAGATTGCCGAGCAGGTATTAAGCGGCGAGGCCGACATCGGCATCGCCACCGAGAGTCTGGCACTGTATGACGATCTGATCGTATTGCCCGGCTACGAATGGCATCACTGCGTGATTACCCCGCCGCACCATGCCTTACTGAAAGAAAAAACGCTGACGCTGGAAGCCATCGCCCGATACCCTATCATCACTTATGACTTCGCTTTTACCGGACGCGGCAAGATCAACGAAGCCTTTCAGAAGGCAGGCATCACCCCGAATATCGCACTCACGGCAATTGATGCCGATGTGATCAAGACCTATGTGGAATTGGGGCTGGGCATTGGAATTTTGGCGCACATGTCTTTCATCCCCGAACGAGATAAACACCTGCGCATGCTGGAGGCCGGGCATCTGTTCAAGCCCAGCACGACGCGAATCGCGATACGCAGGAACGAATACCTGCGCGGCTATACCTACGACTTTATCGAGTTGTTCGCCCCGCACCTGACCCGCGAGGCGGTGACCCGTGCGATGCATCTTGCCAGGATGCCGGAACAAGAATGACGCAGATTCAGACCGGCATTTATCCGGCGTGAACTATTTATCGTCGGGTGCGGCGTTATGCCGCTCGATCAGGCGATCAATGAAGTCACGCAAGAAGCCTTCGGTCTGCGAACTGTGAAAACGCGCCACTTCCTCGCCGCGACTATAGGCGACAACAGTAGGAAAGCCGCGCACCTTATGCCTTCCGGCGATTCTCATGTTCTCGTCGGCATCCACCATGCCCAGAATAAATTTGCCGTCATAAGCAAACACCATCTTGTGCAACAGCGGGGCCAGCACCCGGCACGGCGCACACCACTCCGCGCTGATATCCACCAGCACCGGCGTCTCGTGCGAACGCGCCACCACCCGTTCATCAAAATTGTCTTCTTCTACGTTGTAGGAATAATCACTCATAGCTCACCTCGGTGTGTGTTAATCAATTCACTGCCCGTCGGGAAAAATCGCGGGGCCTGAAGCCCAGGGCGGCGAGAACAGCAAAGTAAACGACAACGCCAGCCGTCACCAGCGCGGTCAAACGGCCTATGCGCACCCAGCCTGAACCGGTCAGCCAGCTTTCCGTTGTACCCATCCCAAACCACAGAGTGATCGCCAGAGCCAGCACTGCAACAGCCACCTTGGCGAAATAGATGGGCCAGCCGGGTTCGGGCTGGTAAATACCATTTTTGCGCAGAAAATAAAACAGGATAGCGGAATTCAGACAGGCGCCCAGACCGATGGAAAGCGCCAGTCCGGCGTGATGCAGTTGCATTCCGAACACAAACAGCACATTCATCAGCTGCGTCGCGATCAGCGTGACGATGCCGATTTTCACCGGTGTTTTGATGTTCTGCCGCGCATAGAAACCGGGGGCCAGGATTTTCACCAGAATAATCCCGATCAAGCCGACGCTGTAACCGACCAGCGCCTGACTGGTCATCAGCACATCACTGGCGACAAAAGCGCCGCGCTGAAAGAAGGTGGACAACAGCGGCACGGCGATCATGCCCAGCGCCAGTGCGGACGGCAAAGCCAGCATGAAGGTCAGGCGCAAGCCCCAGTCCAGCAGTCTGGAGTACTCAGTCGTATCTTTGTTGGCATGACATTTGGATAACGAGGGCAGCAATATCGTACCCAGTGCTGCCCCCAGCATGCCGGCGGGGAACTCCATCAGGCGATCTGCGTAATACAACCATGACACACTACCCGCCACCAGAAAAGAAGCAAAAATTGTGTTAATAATCAGACTGATCTGCGAAATTGATACACCAAACATCGCCGGTCCCATTTGCCGAATGACGCGCCGCATGCCCTCATCCTTCCAACTCCAGCGCATGCTGGGCAGCATGTCTATTTTCTTCAGGAACGGTATCTGAAAGGCCAGTTGCACGAACCCTGCAATAAATACAGCCCAGGCCAGTGCCATGATGGGTGGATCGCAATACGGCGCCAGCCACAGCGCACCGCCTATAAAACACACGTTGAGCAGGATGGGGGCAAACGCCGGCACCCAGAATTTGTTATAGGTATTGAGGATAGCCGCCGCCACCGCCACCAGTGAGATGAAAAAGATATACGGCGAAGTGAAGCGCAACAGGAGCACGGTGAGTTCAAATTTTTCGGCATCCTTGGCAAAACCGGGCGCGCTGATATAGACCAGCACGGGTGCTGCAATGATACCTATCAGCGTGACCACGAACAGGATCAGCGCCAGCATGGTGGTGACATGATCCACCAGCAGCCTGGTTTCTTCGTGTCCGCGCTGATTGCGGTACTCGCCGAAAATCGGCACAAAGGCCTGCGAAAATGCGCCTTCGGCAAACATGCGCCGCAACAGATTGGGTAATTTGAAGGCCACGAAGAACGCATCGGTTGCCATGCCCGCGCCGAACACCCGCGCGATGAGCACGTCACGCGCGAAGGCCAATATGCGCGAAACCAGCGTCAGACCGCTAATCGTAGCAAGTGATTTGAGCAAATTCATTAAATAATGCGTGACCAGAAATTAAAAATCGCCGCGCATCATACCATCGCGCCCGACACCAGCGTATATGCACCATTTCATGCCGCGACCCGACACCGACACCCATCATTTCGACTTCGCCGGTAAAAAGTTTGCAAAAGCTTGGAGAAGCCGATAGAATGCTCGCCTTTCGTCGTACCGAATTCTCAAGGAGTAGTCATGGCAAATAGCGCACAAGCCCGTAAACGTGCTCGTCAAGCAGTAAAACAAAACGCTCATAACAGTGGCTTGCGCTCTGAAATGCGCACTGCTATCAAAAAAGTAATCAAGGCCATCGAAGCAGGTGACAAGGCAGTAGCCCAGTCTGTTTACCAGGCTTCGGTCAGCACCGTGGACAGCATCGCCGACAAGAAGATCATTCACAAGAACAAGGCCGCTCGCCATAAGAGCCGTCTGTCTGCGGCAATCAAGGCGATGGCTTAATCGCTCTGAATTCTTGATGCACCGCGCCAACGAGCCGACAGTGATGTCGGCTTGTTTGCTTTAAAGCCTGTCAGAAATTGGCTGTCCCTCTTGCCTAGACAGTGCTGTTTGGCCCAATATACGTCGTTTCAGTGTAAGCATTATTTAGCTAAACGGCGGCTCGCCCCGCCGTCTGTTATCAAAGGTACTGTATGTCGCATGTAATGAATACTTATGCTCGTCTGCCCGTTTCATTTGTACGCGGTGAAGGCGCCTGGCTTTGGGACAACGAAGGCAAGCGCTATCTGGACGGACTTTCCGGCATCGCCGTGAATACCCTGGGCCACGCTCATCCCCGCTTAATGGCAGCGCTCGGCGAACAAATCGGCAAATTGATGCACTGCTCCAACGTCTACCAGATACCCGAACAGGAAAAGCTGGCAGACAAGCTATGCAGCCTGTCCGGCATGCAGGAAGTATTCTTCGTCAATTCAGGGTGCGAGGCGAATGAAGCCGCTATCAAGCTGGCGCGCCTGTATGGACACGGCCGGGGAATAGAGTCGCCATCTATCATCGTGATGGAAAAAGCCTTTCACGGACGCACGCTGGCAACGCTTTCAGCCACCGGCAACCGCAAGGTTCAGGCAGGCTTCGAGCCGCTGGTCAAAGGCTTCGTGCGTGTGCCCTACGACGATATTGAGTCCATACGCCAGGTTGCGCAGAACAATGCGAATGTCGTTGCCATACTGGTCGAACCCGTTCAGGGTGAAGGCGGCATCCGCACCCCTGAGATCGCCTATCTGCAACAACTGCGGCAACTGTGCAATGAGCACAACTGGCTGTTGATGCTGGACGAAGTGCAAACAGGCATAGGCCGCACCGGTCGCTGGTTCGCCCATCAACATGCCAATATTTTACCGGATGTCATGACGCTGGCCAAAGGTCTGGGCTCGGGCGTACCGGTCAGCGCTTGTCTGACAGCAGGTGCCGCAACAGGCACATTCAAACCAGGCAATCACGGCTCGACCTTCGGCGGCAACCCGCTGGCCTGTGTCGCCGGATTGACCACATTAAACATAGTCGAACAGGATCAATTGCTGGCGCACGCCGAACAACTAGGCCAATTCATACGCCAGGGTTTCACCGCCGCCATGCAAGGCGTGAAGGGGGTCGTTGAGCTTCGCGGACAGGGCCTAATGATAGGCATAGAGCTGGACCGACCCTGCGGCGAATTGGTCAAACAGGCGCTCGCACGCGGGCTATTGATTAATGTAACGGCCGACAACGTGATCCGCCTGTTGCCGCCGCTGGTGATGTCGCAAGACGAAGCACAGCAATTGCTGGACATCCTCTGTCCGCTCGTTAAAGAATTTTTGCAATCCTGATTGGAATAAACCATGTCAGAACTACAACAGGTGTCAGTAAAACATTTTCTGCAATTCAAAGACTTGAACCGCGAGGAGTTGGAATATCTGTTTGAACGCACCCGTATCATCAAACAAAGATACAAAACCTATCAGCAATATTGGCCGCTCACAGATCGCACGCTGGTGATGATTTTCGAAAAAGCCAGCACCCGCACCCGCCTGTCTTTTGAAGCTGGGATGCAACAACTGGGCGGCGCAGCGATTTATCTGAACACGCGCGACTCGCAACTGGGACGCGGCGAACCGGTGGAAGATGCGGGACAGGTTATTTCACGCATGAGCGACATCGTCATGATTCGCACCTTCGAGCAATCCATCATCGAACGCTTTGCGGCCAATTCGCGCGTACCGGTCATCAATGGCCTGACCAATGAATACCATCCGTGCCAGATTCTGGCAGATATCTACACCTACATCGAACAGCGCGGCAGCATACAAGGCAAGACCGTGGCATGGATAGGTGATTCCAACAATATGTGCAACACCTGGCTGCAGGCCGCTGAGATACTGGATTTCAACGTACATGTCTCAACCCCGCCCGGCTACGAAGTCGAACCGGAACGCGCAGGCCTGTATGGCCATGAGCATTACGAGGAATTTACCGACCCGATGGAAGCGGCGCGCGATGCCGATCTGGTTACCACCGATGTATGGACCAGCATGGGCTTCGAAGCCGAGAATGAAGAGCGCATGAAAGACTTCCACGACTGGCAAGTGGATGAAGACATGATGGCGATTGCCGCACCCGATGCGCTGTTCATGCACTGCCTGCCCGCGCATCGCGGCGAGGAAGTATCCGCTGGCGTGATGGACGGCCCGAAAAGCGTAGTGTGGGACGAAGCAGAAAACAGATTGCACGTACAGAAGGCACTAATGGAATATTTACTATTAGGTAAGATAGCCAGTTAAATGAAACCATGCGAGATGAGTGCAATCTGTTTCGGCGGAGGCACAAAAGCGCAGCAGATAAATCCGCGCAGCGGGCGCCGCAGCCAAAATCGCTTGCATGTCCAAAAAGCCCTGATGGAATATTTATTATTAGGGAAAATTAAATAGTGGCTGCGCACTTAACACTAGCGATTTCGGCGCAGGCACAAAAACACAACGACCGCGCAGCGGACGCCGCAGCCAAAATAGGCCATACAGAAAGCGCTGACGGAATATCTGCTGCCAGACAAAATATCAATCGAATAACGTAGGATAAATGAACATGAGCGACATCAAAAAAGTAGTACTCGCCTATTCCGGCGGACTCGACACCTCGGTCATTCTGAAATGGCTGCAAGACACTTACCAGTGCGAAGTCGTCACCTTCACCGCCGATGTCGGCCAGGGTGAGGAACTGGAACCGGCGCGCGCCAAAGCGCTGCAATTCGGCATCACGCCCGAGAATATTTACATAGACGACTTGCGCGAAGAATTCGTGCGCGACTTCGTATTCCCGATGTTCCGCGCTAATACCGTCTATGAAGGCGAATATCTGCTCGGCACCTCCATCGCACGTCCGTTGATCGCCAAGCGCCTGATCGAGATCGCCGAAATGACCGGTTCGCAGGCCATTTCACACGGCGCGACCGGCAAGGGCAATGATCAGGTGCGTTTCGAGCTGGGCGCGTATGCGCTGAACCCGAACATCAAAGTCATCGCACCGTGGCGCGAATGGGATCTGCTCTCGCGTGAAAAGCTGATGGCCTATGCCGAGCAACACAACATCCCGGTCGAGATGAAACACAAGCAGGGCGGCTCGCCCTACTCCATGGATGCCAACCTGCTGCACATCAGCTACGAAGGTCGCCATCTGGAAGACCCTGCTGCCGAAGCCGAAGACAGCATGTGGCGCTGGACAGTTTCACCGGAAGCCGCACCGGATGCCGCAGAATACCTGGAACTTGAATTCGTCAACGGCGACATCGTGGCGCTCAATGGCAACAAAATGACGCCCGCAGCCGTTCTCGCCGAACTGAACAAACTGGGCGGCAAGCACGGCATCGGTCGCCTCGATCTGGTGGAAAACCGTTATGTCGGCATGAAATCGCGCGGCTGCTACGAAACGCCCGGCGGCACCATCATGCTGAAGGCGCACCGCGCCATCGAATCCATCACGCTGGATCGCGAAGTCGCGCACTTGAAAGACGAACTGATGCCGCGCTACGCCTCGATGATCTACAACGGTTACTGGTGGGCACCGGAGCGTATCGCGCTGCAAACCCTGATAGACCAGACCCAGAAGACCGTCAATGGCTGGGTACGTGTCAAACTGTACAAAGGTAACGTGATCGTCACTGGTCGCGATTCGAAGACCGACTCGCTATTCGATCCAACCATCGCCACTTTCGAAGACGACAAGGGCGCATACGACCAGAAAGACGCAGCCGGCTTTATCAAGCTCAATGCACTTCGTTTGCGCATCGCGGCGAACCTGCAGCACAGAAAATAATCCACGCAGTTAGACGGAGACATCATGATTCACGAGTTAAACGGAGACATACTACAAAGCGACGCGGTGGCCATCGCGCAGGGCGTTGCACCGAATGACGACTTTCATCATAGCCTGGCCTTGCAACTGCGCGAGCGCATGCCCGCGCTGTACAAGGATTTTCGCCACTACTGCCAGACCAGACACCCAAAATCCGGCAGTCTGTGGGCTTGGAAAAGCGCCGATGGCCGTTTCATCATCAATCTGTTTACGCATGATGCCGCTTACGATCACGGCAGCCACCCGGGGCGCGCCACGCTCAGCCATGTAAATCACGCCCTGCACGCCTTGCGGGGGCTGGTGCAGAAGGAGAAGCTGGGCAGCATTGCCCTGCCGCGTCTGGCATGCGGCATCAGCGGTCTGAACTGGGAAGAGGTAAAACCGCTCATAGAACATCACCTAGGCGATCTCCCCATCCCGGTGTATATCTATTCGAGTTATCAAAAAGGCGTAAAAGCCCAGGAACCCACCTAAAAAGGAAAAACCAGATGTCCCAATTCGATAATGTCAGCGTAGTAAAGCAAGGCAATGTGTACTTTGACGGCAAGTGTGTATCGCACTCGGTGCTGTTCGCCGATGGTACACGCAAGACTATAGGCGTGATTCTGCCCAGCACGCTCACCTTTAACGTAGGTGCGCCCGAAGTCATGGAAATCACTTCCGGCACCTGCCGCGTTAAAATTGGCGATGCGTCTGAATTCGATACTTACCAGGCAGGCAGCCAATTCTCCGTTCCCGCCAATGGTCGCTTTGTGATCGAAGCCGGCGAGGTTGTGAATTACGTTTGCAGCTTCGGTTAAAGTCAAAACCTTTTGTCCACGAGTGGACAGTTTTAGTTTTTATTTGTTTAGCGGGAGTGCGCCATGCCATCATTCGACATCGTTTCAGAAGTAGACAAGACCGAAGTCAAGAACGCGCTTGAACAGACCAACAAGGAAGTCGGCACACGTTTTGACTTCAAGGGTTCGGATGCCAAAGTGGAACAGGCCGAACTCAAGCTCACCATATGGGCTGACAATGAGTTTCAACTCGATCAGGTGCAGGACATCCTGAACGGCAAACTGACCAAGCGCGGCGTGGACATCAAATGCCTGGAAATCAGCGAAAAAATCGAAAAAGTCAGCGGCAACAAGGTCAAACGCGACTGCGAAGTCAAAGTGGGCGTGGAAATTGAACTGGCGAAAAAAATTGTCAAGCACATCAAGGACAGCAAAATGAAGGTGCAGGCCAGCATACAGGGCGATACCGTGCGCATCACCGGCAAGAACCGCGATGACCTGCAAGATGCCATCGCCTTCATCAAAAAAACCATCACCGATTTTCCGCTGCAATATCAGAACTTCCGCGACTAACGGCCATGCAAAAAAACAGCATCGATGCATGCGTCGAGTTCTCATTCAAGGGCGAGGACTACCGCTACACCGCCAGCATCGATCTGAATCAGTTGCTGCTACAGCACGGCAGCCTGCCTTCATTTCATGTCATTCTGGCGAAATTACACAAGTTAGACACCTATTCTTATCTCTACGAGGTAATGGAAGCCACAGAGATTGAGTTTTCCAATCCGGCGGGTTTTGCTGCCAACTACCTGTTCGACGGCGAATTCGACCCGCCTGCCCTGGCCGCCGACTGGCATGCCGCCAGGGTGAGCATGCTGTTGCAGCCCATCGCAACGCGTGAACTCGGAATAGATGACCTGAACGAACACCCCGAACTCAAGCGCGCCCTCATGGCAGCCTACTCTCTGGGGAGCGGCGCATGAAAACTGCACTGGTGTTATTCGCAGAAGGCAGCGAGGAACTCGAAGCCATCACCATCGTGAATATCCTGCGCCGCGCCGGGGTGAGCGTCACGCTGGCCGGATTGACTGCGGGTGCATTGCGCGGCAGCCGTGGCGTGACCCTGCAACCGGACACCACACTGGACGCCGTGCTGCATGAGTGTTTCGACATAATAGTCTTGCCAGGCGGACAACCCGGAACCAACCATCTGAAAGCGGATACCAGGGTATTGAAACTGCTGCAACGCATGGCATCAGAGGGCAAATACGTGACCGCCATCTGCGCCGCGCCATCGGTACTGGCGACCGCTGGATTGCTCGACGGCAAGCAGGCGACCAGCTTTCCGACCTGCCTGAACGACTACCCGGCCGTTCATCAGCAATCGACGGCAATAGTCGAGGACGGCAACATCATCACTTCTCGCGGCCCCGGCACGGCCATGGATTTCGCACTGCTGCTGACCGAACGACTGGCCGGAAAAACCAAACGGGATGAAGTGGAAGCCGGGCTGGTGCGTTGATATTCACTTCGTCATTCCCGCCTGCGCTGGAGCGACATAACATTTAGCCCGATAAAATATCCTTGCGCTCATTCCTCGAAAAATTCCCTCCCTCAATCACCGCACTGCTGCTGCAAGTCGCGGCGGCAGCACTCGTCTTGTCCGCCATGCGCGCGCTTGAATTACAACTCTCCCCGTTGAGTTTTGCGCTTGTTTGCGGCCTGCTCGCCGCTTTTTTCAGTCACCTTGCGGGCCTTGCGCGCTGGTGGCTGCTTATTCAGCTGTGCTTCGCACCCGCACTGGTATTGATGCTGGCCTTTGACATTCCCCCCGGAATTTTTCTGGCCGCTTTCCTGATCATGCTGGTGGTTTACTGGAGCACTTTCCGCACTCAGGTTCCGCTGTACCTTTCCAGCAACAAGGTGTGGCATGCGCTGGAAACCTTGCTCCCCCCACAGCAAGCCGGTAAAACCTTCCGCTTCATAGACCTCGGTTCGGGCTTGGGCGGAGTGTTGACGCATCTTGCACGTATCCGCCCGGATGGACATTACACGGGGGTCGAGTCAGCGCCCTTGCCGCTGCTGTGGAGCTGGCTGCGCTGCAAGCCCTGTCGCAACTGCGAGGTGCACTGGGGCAGCATCTGGGATGAACGTCTGGAGGCGTGCAATCTGGCGCAATATGACGTGGTGTTCGCCTATCTCTCGCCCGTACCGATGGAACGGCTCTGGCGCAAGGCACGCAGCGAGATGCGTCCCGGCACGGTATTTATCAGCAGCACCTTCGCTATCCCCGAACAGCTAGCGCATCAGGCGCTGGAAGTGGACGACCTGCATCATTCCACCCTGCTGGTCTGGCGGATGTAGTCTGGCACTACGCCAGCAAGCGCATCACCGCCTCGGCATCGAAAGGCCAGCACAACTCCGCATCCGCGTGGCGCAGCACCGGGATACGCGTGCCATACAGTTCAAGCAAGTCATCATCGTCTGCAATATCAATGTGCAGCGCGGCTATGCCTAGCGAATGAAGTACGGCATCAGCCTCTGCGCATAAATGGCAGCAGGCGGTGCCGTAGAGTATGACTACGGCTTGCATGTTGTATTGATATCATTCACGCAGACTGATGATGCGCCAGCCATGCTGTTCTGCATGTGCGCGCAGCGTCGCATCAGGATTCGCCGCGACCGGATGTTTTACCTTGCACATCAGCGGCAGGTCGTTGAGCGAATCGCTATAGAAAGTGCTGTCTGCGAAGCTGTCCAGCGTCCAGCCGCGCGCACTCATCCAGTTGTCCAGACGGGTAATCTTGCCTTCACGGAAGCAGGGCACATCGGCGACACGCCCGGTAAACTCGCCATCCTTGTGTTCCGGTTCAGTAGCGATCAGATGCTCAACGCCAAATTCGCGGGCGATGGGCGTGGTGACGAAACTGTTGGTGGCCGTGATAATCACGCATACGTCACCCGCCTCGCGGTGCTGTCGCACCAGTTCACGCGCAGACTGTTTAACCATGGGCATGACGCTTTCCCGCATGAATTGCTGATGCCATTCATCCAGCGTCTTGCGGGAGTGGCGCGACAAGGGCTTGAGCTGAAAATCCAGAAATTCGTGTATATCCAGCGTGCCTGCCTTGTACTGATCGTAAAAAGCCTGATTCTTCACTTCGAACAGTTCACGGTCGAGTATGCCGATGCGTATCAAAAACTGCGACCACTCAAAATCGCTATCGCCGTCCAGCAGGGTGTTATCCAGATCAAATAGTGCAAGTTTCATTTTAGTTCGTCATTCCCGCGCAAGCGGGAATCCAGTTGATTAAACAAGACTTCTTTCAGTAAAGGTACCGATGGTGCGCGATGCAGACGCAGCGAATGCTCATCCAGCGCATCCAGCACAGCCAGCAGGCTCGGCAAGTCGCGCCGCCCGTGGCGCAACAGATATTGGGTCACTTCGTGCGTCAGGGAGAAACCCCTGCTCTGCGCATGTTGCGCGAGTGCCTGTGCCTTCTCTTCGTCGCTCAAGCCATGCACCTGATACACCAGCCCCCAGCCCAGCCGGGTGCGCAGATCAGGGCGCAGATCAAGATGCAGCGGCGATTGTCTGCCGCTCACCAGCAGCATGCCGCCCTCATCACGTATCTGATTGTAAAGATTAAATAATTCGATTTGCTCGGCGTCACCCAGCCTTTCCACGTCATCCACCGCCACCACCTCAGCCGTTTGCGGCACCTTGGCTTGCGCATAGATAGCGCTGCAATGCGAATTTTGTGCGGCGCTCACACAGGCTTGCAGCAAATGACTTTTACCACTGCCGGTCTGCCCCCACACATAGATACAGCGCTCTCGGCTGTCGCCGAGCAGAGCGTGTTGCAACACCGAGAGCAATTCCTGATTGGTGCCCGCCACGAAATTATCGAAGGTCGGCCACCAGTGTGGCGTGATGTCGAGCAAGAGTTGATTCATTATTTTTGATACATGCGACTGGACAAATACCATATTTTGCCGTGGCGCAGGCCGACCAGCAAAATCGCAGACATAGGCAAGGCCAATAGTATGCCGAAGAAGCCGAATAGCTGACCAAAGGCGAGCAAGGCAAAAATAACCAGCAGCGGATGCAGGCCGATGCGTTCACCGACCAGCCAGGGCGTGACCAGCGTCCCTTCGAGCAATTGACCCGCACCGAATACCGCCCATACCCACAGCACGCTGGAAAATTCCGTGAATTGCATCACTGCCGCGAGCGTAGCCAGCAGCAGGCCGATAATCATGCCCAGATAAGGGATAAACACCAGCGTACCGGCGACAATGCCGATGGGCAGCGCAAACTCCAGGCCGACCATCCACAACACCACGCTGTAAAAAGCACTCATCAGCAACATCACGGAAATCTGTCCACGCAGAAATTCCGCCAGCACGCAATCCACCTCTCCCCCTATTTCACGGACACCGGCATGCCAGTGACGGGGAATCAACCCATCCAGCTGCGCTAACAGTACATCCCAATCGCGCAGCAAGTAAAACATCGCCACCGGAATCAGCATCAGATTAACCAGCACAGCCAGAATTGCGCCGCTGCTGCTACCCAGCCAGGGCAACAAACTTTTAGCCGCCCCGCCCGCACTCTGCCAGTGATTCATCAGCAAATCTTTCAGCGCCGTGCTATCCCATTGCAATTCCGTGCCGAACCACTGTTGCAGCTGCGGCAACAGGCGCACGCGCGCGGCCTCGATCAGGTCAGGCAAACGTGCCGCAAACAGGCTGATTTCCTTTTCCAGCAGCGGCAGCATAATCAGCAGCAAACCTGACAACAGCAACAACAGCGCGACCATCACCATCACCACCGCCAGCGTGCGCGGCACTTTCAACGCACACAACCGCTGCACCAGCGGATTGCAGATATAGGCAAAAATAGCTGCCGCCACAAACGGCGTAAGAATAGGGCTGAGCAGGTATAACAACAGCACAGCCAGTCCGACAAACAGCGACCACTGCACGGCAGCAAAGCGGGATATAGTCATTTAAGGTAAAATTCGCGACAAAATTGTCCAGCACTTTATCCTGAAGAAAGCGAGAACTCAACTTGAACCAGCCAAATAACACTTCTTCCGCCGCGCAAAGCGCAGGACTTTCCTATCGGGACGCCGGTGTAGACATCGATGCAGGCGACCAGTTGGTCGAAAACATCAAGCCCTATGCCAAGCGCACCATGCGCCCGGAAGTGCTTTCCGGCATCGGCGGCTTCGGTGGACTGGTGGAAATCTCCAAAAAATACAAAGAGCCCGTACTGGTATCCGGCACCGATGGCGTCGGCACCAAGCTGAAATTGGCCTTTGAGCTGAACATCCATAACACCGTCGGCATCGATCTGGTCGGCATGAGCGTCAACGACATCCTGGTACAGGGCGCAGAGCCACTGTTCTTCCTCGATTATTTTGCCTGCGGCAAGCTGGATGTGCCTGCGGCAACCGAAGTCATCAAGGGCATTGCCCATGGCTGCGAACAGGCGGGCTGTGCATTGATTGGCGGCGAGACAGCCGAGATGCCCGGCATGTACCCGGTCGGCGAATACGATCTGGCCGGTTTTGCCGTCGGCGTGGTGGAAAAAGCCAACATCATCACCGGCAGCGACATCCAGCCCAGCGACGTGGTGCTGGGCATGGCCTCAAACGGCGCGCATTCCAACGGCTACTCGCTGGTGCGCAAGATCATCGAACGCAGCAAACCTGATCTTTCCGCCCGATTCGACGGTGAACGCACCCTGAGCGACATCATCATGGCGCCTACCCGCATCTACGTGAAACCCCTGCTGGCATTGATGCAAAGCCTCACCATCAAAGGCATGGCACACATCACCGGCGGCGGCATCACCGAAAACGTGCCGCGCGTGCTGCCGGAAAACGTGGTTGCCGATATCGACAGCACCTCATGGCAGATGCCCAAATTGTTCCATTGGCTGCGCGAACAAGGCGGCGTGGCTGAACAGGAAATGTATCGCACCTTCAACTGCGGTATCGGCATGGTAGTCATCGTTGCGGCGACAGATGCGGATGCCGCAATCAGCCAGCTACAGGCAGCGGGCGAAACCGTCACGAAAATAGGCGTGATACGTGCAAGGAACGGTGATGAGCATCAGACGCAGGTAAAATGAACAAGGTAAGTGGTTAGTGGTTAGTAGTAAGTAGATAGTGGGGAAACACCCCCCACTTTCTGCTGAGGCCGAGCCATTCCACTCACCACTCACCACTCACCACTCACCACTCACCACTCACCACTCACCACTCACCACTCACCACTCACCACTCACCACTCACCACTTCCCGCCTTATTCCCATGAAAAACATCGTCATTCTCATCTCCGGACGCGGCAGCAATATGCAGGCGCTGCTGACTGCTAACGCCAACTATCGCATCGCGGCGGTGATCAGCAATCGCGCTGATGCGGGGGGACTGGCTTTTGCACAGGCGCACGGTATTCCGACGGCGGTGGTGGCACATCGCGATCATCCCGACCGCGACAGTTTCGATGCCGCGCTGGCGCAGGTTGTGGACAGTTTTCAGCCCGATTTTGTGATCCTTGCAGGATTCATGCGCATCCTGACCAGCCATTTCGTGACGCATTATCAAGGCCGATTGATCAATATTCATCCTTCGCTGCTGCCGTCCTATACCGGACTACATACGCATGCGCGCGCACTACAGGACGGCGTGAAGATTCACGGCTGCACTGTGCATTTCGTCACGCCCGACCTCGACCATGGCCCCATCATCATCCAGGCCGCCATCCCCGTACTGGCAGACGACACCGAGCACACCTTGTCCGCCCGTGTATTACATGAAGAGCACCTTGTCTTTCCGCAAGCTGTACGCTGGCTGTGCGCCGGCCAAATTGAACTAAGCGAAGACGGCAAGGTCGTAAACCGCAGTCGCAATCAGGCCGGCCCGGCCTTGATTTCACCCGCACTGGAGTAAATATGAAGTGGATTTTGCAAACCCTGGCGTGGCTGATGCTGTCCACCCCGGTCTATGCCGCGCCACCTGACAGGGTGCAAGCGAGCTACGAAGTATTCAGTCGCGGCATGAAAATCGGCCAGATAGACGAAACCTATACCCGCACCAAAGATCGCTACACGCTGAGCAGCACCACCACGCCACTCGGTTTGCTGGCCGTATTCAAACCTGGGAAGACTCACCTCAGCAGCAGCGGACTAATCGACAAACAGGGGCTGCGCCCGCAACACTTCGTGTACAAACGTGAAGACAACCCTGAAAAGAACAGTCAGGCTGAATTCGACTGGGCAGCAGAAAAAATCAAGCTGATACATCAGGCACAACGCACGCCACTCACCCTGCCAGACGGCACTCAGGACAGACTGAGCGCCATGTATCAATTCATGTTTCTTCAGCTTGAGGCTAACAGCACGTTAAGTTTCGCCATGACTAACGGCAGCAAGCTGGACAACTATCACTACGCAATCGGCCCCCGGCAAAAAATCGATACTCCGGCTGGGCAGTTCGACAGCCTGTATCTCGATAGCCAGGGGAAACCGGGCGAAAATCGCACTGAAATCTGGTTGTCCACACAAAAACACAACCTGCCCTGCAAGATGATCATCACCGACGCCAACGGCGATCAGTTCACGCAAATACTGAGTACGCTGCACATCACGCCGTGACCGCCTGACTGCGCATGTCCCTCACCCGCCTGTTGCACTTAGATCAGCCTGCCGTAAGAGTCGTACTGGCTATTGTCTTGTCGCTGCTGATACACGCTGCACTGCTGTTCGGACCCGTGCTGATCGAACTCGAACCCGCTGAAAAATTGCTGCCGCCGCTCATCGCCAGACTGGAGCCACTACCCCGACCGGCGCCCAAACCGGTGCCCGAACCCGTTTCCAAGCCACATCCCAAACCGCCCGCCACACTGCCGCCCGCACCCGTCATCAGCCAGCCTGAAGCTGTAACGGAACAGCCAACCGCACTCGTGGAAGCCGCTACGCAGGGGGCCGAGGAGACACCGCCCGTAAAAGAGATTGAGGAGATGCCCGCAGTTGAGCGCAACACTCCCCCGCTGCCCAGGCATGCACAGCTTACCTTCACCGTTTACAAAGGCACGGATTTCGCGATCGGTGAAGCGCGGCACCGACTGGAAATCGACGACAATAACGGTTACACCCTGCAAGTGGACGTAAACACCACGGGCATCGCCAGTTTCTTCAAGACATTCGAGATGACGCAACGGAGCAGCGGCACGGTCAGCGCACTGGGGCTGCGCCCCGATGCGTTCAGCGAAAGCCGGGTTACCGCAAAAGGAAATCAGGCAATTACCGCCCAATTCGACTGGGAAAACAGCAAGTTGGCCTTCTCCAACGGCAACCATTCCGTGCTGCCCGAGCAGACGCAAGACATACTCAGTTTTTTGTACCAATTTTCACAATTGCCGCTGAATCAGCCCACGCTGACCTTGCATATCAGCAATGGCAAGAAACTGGAAAGCTATGAACTGGCCATTGGTGAGGAAGAGCGACTCCAAACCGGCATTGGCCTGATTCGCGCCCTGCCGCTGCGCAAAGTCCACGCCCCCGGCGAAGAAAGAGTGGATATCTGGCTGGGACTGGAATATCGTTTGCTGCCCGTCAAGATACGACAAATTGACAGAGATGGCAGTATTGCCGGTGAAATGGTGATCTCCGACATCAGGGTATCTGACGAATAAGCGGGTAGCGGGTAGCGGGTAGCAATAAAATCTTACTACAAGCTACAAGCTACAAGCTGCAAGCTACAAGCTACAAGCTGCAAGCTGTTCTGTTAAACTCCGCCCCTGAATAATGAAACGAAACCTGTCATGCTTATCACTGAATACCGCTTAGACCTCGTCATCCTCGCGCTGCGCACCATTTTGCCGCTGGAACATCCCGCCGACACCACCTTGCGCTATTTCTTCAAGAACGAGCGCATAGGCTCGAATGAACGCGCACTGGTCGCCGAAACCGCCTTTGGCGTATTGCGCCACCGCCTGATTTTAGAAGCTTCCTGTGACGGCAAAGCTACACCGCGCCGCATGGCGCTGGCCTATCTGGTCAAGTTCGGCGGTTATAATCTGCGCGAAATCCAGCCTGTTTTAAAGCGTGATGAGGCGGAATGGCTGGCAACGGCCAAAGGCGTGCAATATGAAGGCCAGCCACTGTCGATTCAGGCCGAATTGCCCGAGTGGCTGATCGAAAAGATGCGCGCATCGTATTCTGACGAAGAAATCCTCACATTGGGGCAGGCCATGCAACTGGGGGCGCCGCTGGATATACGCGTCAACACCTTGCTCGCAAAACGCGAGGAAGTGTTGCTGCAACTGCAGGCACAGAACATCGACGCGACGGCTACGCCTTATTCGCCAATCGGTATCCGCCTCAAGGAAAAAATCCCGCTGAACAAGGACGAGTTGTTCACGACGGGCAAAGTCGAAGTGCAGGACGAAGGAAGCCAGTTGCTGGGATTTCTGCTGGCCCCCAAGCGCAACGACATGGTGGTGGATTTCTGCGCAGGAGCGGGCGGCAAAACGCTGATGCTCTCCGCACTGATGAATTCGCAAGGCCGTTTGTACGCGATGGATGTCTCCGAAAAACGTCTGGCGAATCTCAAGCCGCGCCTGAAACGCTCGGGGGCTTCCAACATTCAGCCCATGCTGATCGCGCACGAGAACGATCTCAAGGTAAAACGCCTGTCCGGTAAAATCGACCGCGTACTGGTGGACGCGCCGTGCAGCGGGCTGGGCACGTTGCGCCGCAATCCGGACCTGAAATTCCGCCAGTCGCCTCAGAGCATTACCGAGTTAAACCAGAAACAGAGCGCTATTCTGGCTTCGGCCAGCCGTTTATTGAAGAAGGGCGGTCGTCTGGTTTATGCGACTTGCAGCATACTGCCGGAAGAAAATCAGCACATCGTCGAGGCATTCCTGGCGGGACATCCCGATTTCGTGCTGCGCCCGGCCGGTGAAATATTGCAACAACAGAAAATCCCGATGGAGATGGGCGATTATCTGGAACTGCGTCCCAACCTGCATGCCACGGACGGTTTTTTCGCGGCGGTGCTGGAACGGATTTAATCCGGCGCTAATCAAACAGCGCGCATAAGGTGGTACTTCCTGGCAACTCATGCAAGGACAAGCGATCCATGAAACCATCAGCACTCACGATACGTATCTTTCTGTGTAGCCTGGCCTTGTTCGCACTGTCCCAGCCTGTACGTGCGTCTGATACTCAGCAGATTGCGACTTATGACATCGAGCTTCAGATTCCGTCTGAGCAGCGCAGTCTGATGCAGGAACACCTCGACCTCTACCGCTGGCGCGGCAGCGAACGTATGGATGAGGCCCAGCTACAACGACTGGTTCGTCTCGCGCCGGAACAGATACGCGCATTCCTCGCGACCGAAGGTTTCTATTCGCCCCTGATCACGGCAAAAATGGAACGCAATAATCGCAAATTCCTGATCAAACTCACCGTCGAGCCCGGCGAGCCCGTGCGTGTAACGACGATTGACCTTCAGGTCATCGGCCCCTTCAATGACGGCTCGGAGGAAAACCGCGCGCGTCTGAATAAAATGCGCTCGGACTGGAGCCTGCGCCCTGGCGCGGCGTTTCGCCACGATAACTGGGAGAGCGCCAAGCGCAATGCCCTCAAGTCGCTACTGCTCGATCGCTACCCGACCGCCTTGATTACAGACAGCCGTGCCATAGTCAATCCGCAGACAAACAGCGTCGAGCTTCAGGCCACGCTGGACAGCGGCCCCGGCTTCACATTTGGCGAACTTAACATACGCGGCTTGGATCGTTATCCCGCCACCCTCGTCGAGCGCATGAACCCCATCACACCGGGCGAACCCTACTCACAGATCAAACTACTAAACTTTCAATCACGCTTGCAGGATAGTCCGTATTTTGAGCGTGCGGACGTGAGCATCAACACCGCACAGCCATCCCGTGTACCCGTTCAGGTTGATCTGGTCGAGAACAAATCCCAGAAGCTGGGACTGGGCATCGGCATGAGCACCGATACCGGTCCGCGAATTCTGCTGGATCATCGTGACCTGAATTTCCTTGATCGTGCCTGGAGACTGGGCAGCACGCTTAAACTCGATCAGAAACAGCAAACCCTAAGCGGCAATGTACAGTTCCCGCCCAACGCACAAGGATACCGCGACAGCCTCAATGCCCAGATGGAGCGCACCGACATTTCAGGTGAAGTCACCCAGAAGCTGGTCATGGGCGCCAAGCGCGCATTCGTGCATGAAAAGGCCGAGAACGCCTTTGGCATCAATTATTTCATCGAAACCCAGAGCGTTCAGGGCTCGATCAGCGCCCGCAATTCCACACTCAGTCCGTTCTATTCCTGGACGCTGCGCGACGTTGATGATTTGCTCTACCCGTCCAGCGGCTATTTGCTCAATTTCAAAACGGACGTAGCGGCGCGTACCCTGCTCTCAGACCAGGATTTCCTGCGCGGTCACGGTCGCGCGGTGTATTTTCACCCCTTTGGCCCGCGCGATCAGCTCATCTTGCATGGCGAATTAGGCATCGTGGCCGCCCGCAGTCGTGACGGCATTCCATCCGACTTCCTGTTTCGCACCGGCGGCGATCAAACGGTACGCGGTTATGCCTATCAAAGCCTGGGGGTAACACAGGGGCTGGCGATCGTCGGCGGTCGTTATTTAGCGCTCGCCAGCGCGGAATACGTCCATTGGTTGACCCCCGCGTGGGGGATTGCCGTTTTCATCGACGGCGGCAATGCCGCAGATACCCCATCCAGCCTGAAACCCGTTTATGGCTATGGCAGCGGTGCGCGATGGAAGAGTCCCGTCGGCCCGCTAAACCTCGACCTAGCCTACGGGCAACTTGAGCAAAAATTAAGGCTGCATTTTTCTGTGGGATTCAACTTGTGATGGCCCGCTCTTTCCTCAACCAGTCCGGCCTCTATGCCCTGCGCATCCTGTTGGGCCTGCTGGCTGCCACGCTCTTGCTGGGATGGCTGAGCAGCAGCGAATCTTCGCTGCGCTGGGCCGCCCGGCAGGCAGAACAACTGAGTAACCACAGCATCACGCTGGGCACCGTTCACGGCTCACTGTACGGCCCGCTGCGCATTGAAGCGCTCAGCTTTCAAACTGACGAAATACGCATTGAAGCGAAAGAAATAAATCTCGACTGGTCGCCCCTCGCGCTGCTCGAACGGCATGTCAAAATTAACAGGCTGACGCTGCAAGAGTTACTGATTACGGAAATCAAACCTGGCTCAGCGCCCATCAAGCTGCCAAACACCCTGCATTTACCGGTAAGCTTTTCCGCACGCGACATGAACATAGGCCGTATCGCGCTCAGAAATCATGGAGCGGAATATGCGATAAATGACATCGAATTAGCGATGGAAAAGCTGGCCGACCGCTACCGGATAAGCCTGCAAAACATGACGCCTGAATGGGGGAAGGTGCAGGCCGACATGACGCTGAATGACACACCGCCCTTTAATCTCTCCGCCCATGCCAGCCTGCAGCAGACTGAAACAGCGGACTATCGTGCCGAAGTAAAGGTATCGGGAAATCTCTCGCAGCTTCTGCTGGATGGCCAGGCGCTGGGCCGGGGCGGCCAGGCCGACCTCCATGCCGTACTCACGCCTTTCGCCGCCCTCCCCTACAGCGAAATACAAATCAAGACCAGCGGCATCAATCCATCACTGTTTCGTAAGGATTGGCCTCAGGCGGATATTGACGCGACGGTCGCCATCACTCCCCGAGGTGGAAACGAAATGTCTGGGAATATCCTGCTTCGCAATAAACTGGCCGGCAGCTGGAATCAATCGCGATCGCGATTGCCATTGCGTGAATTGCTGACTCGGTTTTCCGGCACCCCAGATCAACTTGAGCTACACGCCCTTCGTCTGGATCTGGGCGACGCCGGGCATTTCAAGGGCAGCGGCCAGCTCAAGCAGCGGCGCCTGCAACTCCACCTGACCACCACAGACTTCAACCCACAGGGCATACAAAGCACGATGCGTTCCATGCGTCTGGCCGGTGACATCGACCTGAAAGTGGAGGACGACAGCCAGCAACTGGCGGCCCATCTGCGTTACCAGCGCTATCAACTCAAACTGGACGCGCACCATCAGCAAGATGTGATTGCCTTGCGCGAAGCGTCCATCAGCTCAGCCGCCAGCAGCCTGGTCCTACACGGCACGCTGGCTCTGAATGGTCCGCAACCTTTCCAGCTGTCTGGCATATTGAAAAAATTCAACCCCGCCGATTTCGGCGATTACCCTTCTGCCCGCATCAATGCCTCGCTCTTAGCCACAGGGAAATGGGCAGAAAAGCCGCAGGCCACACTAAAAATGACGGTTAGCGACAGTCATTTCCGCCATCAGCCACTTTCCGCTCAGGGCAAGTTAAGCATTTCCGCCACGCGCGTCTGGGACAGCGAAATCATCCTGAAGCTGGCCCACAACCAATTGACGGTGCAAGGTGCGCTGGGCAATCCCGGCGATCACCTCAATTTTCAGATTGAGGCCGACAAACTGGCCATGTTCGACCCGCAATTAAGCGGCCAAATACGCGCCAAGGGTGCGCTGGAGGGGCGCTTGTCTGCCCTGTCCGGAAATTTTGACGCACAACTCGACAACCTGAGCTGGGGCGAGGATTACCGCCTGACCGGCCTGCATGCCAGCGGCCGTCTGGACCGGGGGGCGGATGGCCCGCTGCTAATGGATGCGAGCTTGCAAGGCCTGACATCACCCCAACTGAGCGTTACTCAGGTCAGCTTGAATGCTCAGGGTACACGCCTCAAGCACACGCTTAACATACGGGCAAAAAGCCACGCCCTCGATGTCGAGACCCGGCTTGTCGGCGGCTGGAACGACCGCTCAGGCTGGTCCGGTCAGGTAATGAATCTGCTCAACCGCGGTCGTCATGCACTGGAACTCAAATCACCGGCCAAGCTGGAGTTGGCCCGACAGCATATTGAGTTGAACAATGCGCGTTTCGATTTCAATGGCGCCGATCTGACCCTGCATGAACTGACCTACGAGGGCGGCCATATCGCAAGCCGCGGGGAATTCACAGGGCTGCCGCTCACCTATCTGCAAGGCATCGCCGGGCAGGACGGCGATCCGGGCAACGACCTTACTCTGGGCGGAAACTGGCAGTTCACGATCAAAAATTCAGTCAACGGGCAGATTGACTTATGGCGCGTACGCGGCGACGTGCCTCTTTCCAGCAATCCGCCGACCATGCTGGGTCTCAGCCGCCTCACCCTGAATCTGAAGGCCGTGAACAACCAGCTGCAGGCTCAACTGGAAGCCGCCGGTTCCAAGCTGGGCAGCATCAAGGCTGAAGCACACAGCACGCTCTCGGCCCGCGACGGCGTCTGGGGTATCGCCAGCAGCGCGCCCCTGCGCGCCAGCCTGGATATGTCCGTCGAAACCCTGGCCTGGCTGCCTATGCTCATCGACAAAAGCGAAACGCTGACTTTCGACGGCGCGCTCAACGGGAGTATGCGTGCCGACGGCACATTCGCACGACCCAATTTGACAGGCCGCCTGGACGGTACGCGCATCAGCGTCGCACTGCCCGAGCAGGGGCTGCGCTTCACGGAAGGTCACTTCCAGTCACAATTACAAAATCAGGTGTTGTACCTCAATGACCTTGCCATGCGTGGCGGCACCGGCAGCCTGAAAGGGCGGGGCCAACTGGACTTTACGGGCAAATCACCCACCATGCAGCTTGCTGTGCAAGCGGATAAACTTGAGGTGCTGTCCCGCCCCGACCGTTATCTCAAGCTGAGCGGCACGGGGGATGCCGCTGTTTCCGGCAGGGAAATACACATCACCGCCAACCTCAAGGCTGACCGGGGTTTGATTGAACTGCAAAGCAGCGACCTGCCCACAGCCAGCGATGACGTGGTGGTGATCACCGGCCTGTCCAGACCGGCAGAGCAGAAAGCCCGCCCCTACGCCATAAAGCTTGATCTGGATATGGATCTGGGCGAAAACTTCTTTGTGAAGGGACAGGGGCTGGATGCGCAACTGGGCGGCGCGCTAAAGTTAAGTGCCGCGAATGGCGCATCACCCATCTCACGAGGCAGTGTGCGCGTAACCCGGGGAAGTTATTCGGCTTACGGGCAACGTCTGGAAATCGAGCGCGGCATACTCAACTTTCAGGGCCCGCTGGATAATCCCAGCCTGAATATCCTGGCATGGCGCAAGAACCAGACCGTCGAGGCGGGCGTAGCCCTGACCGGTACGGCACAATCCCCACGCGTGAATCTGGTATCCAGCCCCGATGTGCCCGACAGCAAGAAACTCTCGTGGCTGGTATTGGGACACGACCTTGAAGCCTCAGACGGCCAGGATTTCAGCGCCATGCAGGCCGCAGCGGGCGCACTGCTGGCAGGCAGCGACTCCATCTCACTCCAGCAGAAAATTGCCCATGCCGCAGGCCTGGAAGAAGTCAGCATCAAGGGGGCGGGCGGACTGGAGAGCAGCATGCTCACACTCGGCAAACGTCTCTCCTCGCGCGCCTACCTCAGCTACGAGCAGGGACTCACCGGTGTGGGCACATTAATGAAAATCAACTACACGCTCACCAAACGACTTTCTGCGCAGGCTCAGGCTGGCACCACGCCCGCAGTGGACTTGTTTTACACCTTCAGTTTTGACTGAGTATCAGTCAACATGAAAACCCGCTACTCAGCGATGCGCGTCTGGACACCTGGCTAAAGCTGATCGCGCCGGAATTCGGCTTGCATATTTGAGCCGGACTGATGATGCATCCCGAATCCGCGGCAATTCATCTTGCAGCACTCAAAACAGGGCGTGATTAAGCAGTAAATGCGTGGCGATGCTGGCTGCATAGCCCAGCGCAATCACCGGCGTCCATTTAAGGTGCGCGAAAAAGGTATAGGTACCGCGCGCCTGCCCCATTAACGCCACACCTGCCGCCGAGCCGATAGACAGCAGCGATCCGCCCACGCCGGCGGTCATGGTCACCAGCAGCCATTGTCCGATGGACATATCCGGCTGCATGGTCAGCACAGCGAACATCACCGGAATGTTATCCACCACAGCCGAGATCACGCCGATCGCGATGTTGGCGTTGGTCGCCCCCCAGCCGCCGTAGATAGCCTCCGAAAGCATACTCAGATAACCGATGAAACCCAGCCCGCCCACACACATAACCACCCCATAGAAGAAGAACAGGGTATCCCATTCACTGCGGGCGACTTCGCGATAGATGTCGAACGCGTCAGGGCTGCCGATTTCGGCAGCGTTGTTCTGCGCCCGGCCGCCAGCGGTTATTTTCAGGTAGTAACCAAAAAATTTCAGCAGTGCCAAGCCGGTCAGCATGCCAATAACGGGAGGCAATCCCAGCATGCTGTGATAAGTAACGGCCAGTGCAATGGTGGACAGGAACAAGGCGATAATGCTCAGCGCGCCCCGTTTCATGCCTATCCGCTTGCCGCCCCCTTCCGGTTTCGATTCGGGCACGAAGAAGGACATGATCACAGCAGGCACCAGAAAATTGATCAATGCCGGAATGAACAGGTAAAAAAATGTCCAGAAACCGATAGGCCCGTTGCTGGCAACGATATTTTTCTGCCAAACCATCAGCGTGGTGATATCGCCGAACGGCGAGAACGCTCCACCTGCATTGGCTGCGATCACCAGATTGATACAGCCCAGCACTACGAAACGCTGATTATGCTTACCGACCGCCATCACCACCGCGCCCATCAACAGTGCTGTGGTCAGATTATCGGCGATGGATGAGATGAAGAAAGCCAGAATACCGGTCACCCAGAACAGAGTGCGGTAGCTGAAACCACGGAGAATCAGCCAGGAGCGCAAGGCTTCGAACACATTGCGTTCGCTCATTGCGTTGATATAGGTCATCGCAACGATCAGGAACAGCATCAATTCCGCGTATTCCTCCAGGTTGTGGCGCAGCGCGGCTTCAACCACGTGTGGCACATCATGAAACTGATAATACCCGGCGATCATCGCCCAGATCAGACCTGCTGCCAGCATCACCGGTTTGGATTTACGCAGATGAGAGAACTCTTCGGCCATCACCGCCAGATAAGCGACAAAGAACAGGGTAATCGCCGCAATGCCGACCCAGTTACCGGTCAGTACCAAGCGCGCATCCGTCCCGGACGCATACGCCATCAGAGGCATGCAGAGCAAGGCAAGTGTCAGAATAAAACGATGCATCAAAAAATCTCCGTAAATTATTATTTAAACAGGTGCGCGCCTCGCATTCGGCCCGGCAGTCATAAAATGCCCACCGCCCCCTAGCGTATTGCTGCCGCCATATACAATGCCGTGATCGCACACCGTGTCCGAGAAGGCGACACCGAGCAATCGGTGCACACAACCTCCTTCAACGGATTCCCTGCAACCCCATCATATCATCAGCGCCACACTCTTCACCTGCGCGCATACGTACATTCCTGCGATCAGACCGAGATGATCGCGCGAACGGCGCGTGATGCGCGACAGCAGCGTATGCGACTCGCCCACCCTCATGCGCACAATCACCTTGTCCGGCCCTTCATCGCGTATCTCTTCTATGCGCGCATTCAGAATGTTATTAATGCTGGAGCCCTGCGGCGGCTGCGTGGCGATGCTCACGTCGCGCGCCAGCACGCGGGCGCGTATGCGCGTGCCAAACGGTTGATTCAACCGGCTTACCCACAGATGACCGCCAGCAAAATCCACTCGCGTCAAATGATAGTTTTCGTCCTGCTGCGCCACCTCAGCCTCGATCACTGCGCCCGCATCATCGAAATGCGCAGTGGGCAGATCAAGCCGCGCCAGCGTTTCGTGTAACGCACCGCTGGCGATGACGCGGCCATGCTCCAGCAACACCAGATGGTCGGCCAGCCGCGCCACTTCTTCCAGCGCATGACTGACATAGAGCACGGGCATCTCCAGTTCACGGTGTAACCTCTCCAGATACGGCAATATCTCCTGTTTACTGGAGGTATCGAGCGCGGAAAGCGGCTCATCCATCAGCAGGATGCGCGGACTGGTGAGCAGCGCGCGGCCAATGGCAACGCGCTGCCGTTCACCGCCTGAGAGTTCTGCCGAATTGTTGCGGTCTATGAGCCTACCCAGCCCCAGCCATTCCACCACTTGTTCCAGTTGCACCTTGCGTTCGGCCGGTGCGATGCGTTTATAGCCGTATTCCAGATTGGCGCGTACCGGCAGATGCGAAAACAGGCTCGCCTCCTGGAATACATAGCCCAACGGTCGCTTGTGCACGGGCAGCCAGCTCGTCTGATCCTGCCATATCTCACCGTTCATGGTAAGCGACCCTTCGGCGCGTTCAAGGCCTGCGATGCAGCGCAGCAGCGTGGTCTTTCCTGAACCTGATGGGCCGAACAAGGCGGTCACACCCACGGCAGGCGCGCTGAACACGGCATTCAGCACGAAACCATCACGCTGCAAGGTTAAATGAGCATGAATTTCATCCGGGTTTTTTTTGCTCATCGAACGACCTTCGCCAGTTTTCCACCCGTAAGGTACAAAGCCAGCAACACGATGAAAGAAAACAGCACCATGCCGCCTGCCAGCACATGCGCCGAGGCGTATTCCATCGCCTCGACGTGACTGTAAATGGCGACCGACAGCACGCGAGTCTCGCCGGGAATATTGCCACCGAGCATCAACACCACACCGAATTCACCGACCGTATGCGCGAAGGCGAGTATGCCTGCTGTGATAAATCCCGGACGCGCCAGCGGCAACACCACGCTGAAAAACCGGTCCCACGCCCCGGCGCGCAAAGTAGCCGCCACTTCCAGCGGGCGACGACCGATAGCCTCGAAGGCATTTTGTATCGGCTGCACCGCGAAAGGCATGGAAAATAACACCGAACCGATCACCAGACCTGCAAAGGTGAACGGCAAGCGGCCCAGATTCAGCGCTGTGGTCAACTCTCCCACCACGCCATGCGGACCCATCAGCAACAGCAGATAAAAACCCAGCACGGTAGGCGGGATCACCAGCGGCAAAGCGACCACCGCCGCCACCGCCCCCTTATACCAGCGGCGGCTATTCGCCAGCCACCAGGCCAGTGGCGTGGCAATCAACAGCAGCAGCATCGTGGTGACACTCGCCAGCTTGAGTGTCAGCCAGACCGATTGCAGATCATCAGGCGCTAATTCGAACATCAAAGCAACTCATAGCCAAAACTGCGTATAATTTCTGCCGCTTTTTTGCTCTTCAGATAAGTCAGCAAGGCGCTCGCAGCGGCAGCATCCCTGGCCGCACTCAATTGCACTGCACTTTGCCTGATCGGGCTGTACAGCCTGGACGGCACCAGCCACCAAGAACCCTCAGTCACTTTGCCGTCTTTATAGATCTGTGACAGCGCGACAAACCCCAATTCGGCATTGCCGGTAGCGACGAACTGATAGGTCTGGGTAATATTCTCACCCGTTACCAGCTTGCCCTGCACGCTGTTCCACAATGCCAGCCTTTCCAGCGTTTCCCGAGCAGCCAGGCCATAAGGGGCTAACTTGGGATCAGCATAGGCTAACTTATTGAAGTTACCCTTGCCCAATATGGTTCCTTTTGCGTCGACCAGCCCCGGTTGCGCACTCCACAACACCAGTTTGCCTTGCGCATAGACGAAACTCGAACTGACGGCCGCGTAACCTTCCCGTTCCAGACGCTGCGGAATCACTTCGTCAGCCGCCAGGAACACATCAAACGGTGCGCCTCCCTTGATCTGGGCATAGAACTTACCGCTGGAACCGAAGCTTAGTTTTACCGTATGCCCGCTGTCCTTCTCAAAGGCGGCAACAATCTGTTTCATCGGAGCGGTGAAATTAGCCGACACCGCCGCATTCACTTCACCTGCGAAACCGGATGACGAAAATACGCCCAACAAAAGTGCAACCAATACGCCGACGCTCCATTTTCCTGATGTCACTTTCCTCTCCTTAAGCATTGACAGCCAAAATGACGTGCGAAGCCTTGATCAGCGCACACGCCTTCACACCCGCCTTAAGCCCCAGCGATCTGACGCTGTCGTTGGTCACTATAGCGACCACCGTCTTGCCGCCGGCCAGCTCGATAATGATTTCGCTGTTGACCGCGCCTTCCTGACAGCGCACGACAGTGCCGTGCAACTCGTTGCGCGCACTGGTCTTGAATCCGTCAGATGTAGTTACGATGACCCAGGGCGCTTTTATCAACGCATAGGCCTCACAGCCCACTTTCAAGCCTAAATGCGCCACGCTTTCATTGGTAATGACGGCAGCCAGAACGTCACCGCCACCGATATCCAGCACCACTTCCGCGTTGATTTGCCCCAGTTTGATGCTGCGAACCTTACCAAAATATTGATTCCGGGCGCTCGTCTTCATATCGAATCTCCTGACCAAATGGTAATACTCATCAAAATCGTCCATTACCTCAGCCAGTTTCTTAAGCACCTGCTCGCGCTCCTGCTCCAGACGACGGTACGCCCCCACCAGCCGACGGCCATAAACCGTGAGTGTGGTGCCGCCTCCCTTCTGCCCGCCCGTCTTACGCTCCACCAACGGATGTTCGGCAAGATTATTAACCGCCTCCACCGCTTCCCAGGCCGCCTTATAACTCATCCCCATGGCGCTTGCCGCCGCCGTAATCGAACCGGTTGCGTCGATGCGCTCGAGCAATTCCAGATGATCCCAGCGCCGCCCGCGAGCAATTTTCAATCGGCTCGAAGCCTTGGTTTCAATTTTTTCTACAACCGATAGCACCATGATTTCCTCACTCGTTATTACTTGTTACAGCCTAACGGTACGCAAGAGCGATGCCACAAAATTCACCGGAAACGAAAAATATATAACGTAATGTTTTAAATGATAAAACTCAATTAAAGCCGTCATTCACAATGACGATATTCCTTGTCAGATGTACGACAACTTAGAATTCTCACTTCGACAATGAATGGAAAGCAATCGGCAGCCTGTGATTCAGCATACAACCGAAATACGTTCGCGCGTTATAACTTGTGGTACATAACGAAATTTATCACAGCGTTAATAAATTTCAAAGTTAAGGAATACAGCCTTTGTCAGCGGGCTTGACCGGAAGACGCACAGCAAAAAAGGCACTTTCGTGCCTTCAGGTTTCAAATCATGACGTATACAGTGCTATGCGTACAAGCTAGATTGCATCCACCTCAGCCAGCACGACACCGACGGCTTGCAGCGGATCGTCAGTCAGGCTGAGGCAGTGTTCACTACCGCCCACCAGATACAGATTGAATTTTTCCTGCTGTAACGCAGGCGACAGGCGGGCGGGCATATCATCGTCGTTGCACAGGGTAAAGCGCAGCTCCGGCCACCTGTCTTTCAGTGCAGCCAGCACATCATCGTTCAACGAGACTGACGATACGGCTATCTCGGCAATCTGATCCAGGGTATCAACGGATATCATCGTATGACCTCAATGTTCTTCCACATTGGCAAAGCGGCTCAAGGATTGCGCCTCCACGCCGAGTATCTTGGCCAACCAAGGCGGCGGTGCACTCAGCACGGTTTGCAAACGTTCCAGCGTGGCACGCGCCGTACCGCCTTCGGGAATTTTTACCGGATGTACGTTTGCGCGCACTGCTTTTGCGGCTGCCGGACCACCTATGGATTGTACATAGACAATCTGGCAATCGCTGATCAGCTCGGCGCGCGCCACGTTCTTGTCTTCGGCATCATCGGTGATGAGCGTAGAACGCGCGTCTATCAGTCTAACCTCGTCGCGACCGACCTGATAGATAAGAAAACGCGGACAGGAACCGAAGTGTCCGTCCAGATTTTCATCCGTATTTGAGGCTACCGCCACGCGCAAACTGCCGGGCATATCCTGGTCGGCATACGCTTCAAGTTCAGGCAAGTCTGCTGCGTCTCCCGATTCGCCCCAGAAATGGCGCACCGCAAGTTTAATCGCGGCTTCATCCACGTCCGGCTCTACCGCTTCTTCCCCGGACAAAATGAACTTGAGATCAGCAACAGTCATCTTGGCGAGCTTCTCTTCCGTGATGGGCAAACCGAAATGTTCACCCAGCTTTGCGATCAGCCCGGCCATATTGACCTCTTTACAGGCAATTCGTGTCAAACAGCGCCCAATACTTTCCACTAGTCAGCGTCCAATTGTTTCCACTTTTCCAGCCTTCTGAGATCGATTTTTGCGCTGTTTGAAGCGGTAAGAATCATTGCCTGTTTCGAGGATTTCGCAGTGATGGGTGATGC
>JAUXWM010000088.1 GCA_030681375.1 Gallionella sp. | reverse complement strand
CAGGACTATGCAACGAAATGGATGTGGACTTACAATCACGAACGCCCCAACATGGCACTCGGCGGCATCACGCCGAAACAGAAGTTAGATTTTTTAACCAGCTCTACTTTTGACCCCAACTAAAAATGGGGGGATTACCGGCCAAGCCGATACGCCATTCTTGAATGGCGACTGTAAACAAGTGTCCAAGCAACGCGAGTTCAAGCCGAACCGTGTTTGGCTGCTTCCCCTCTGCCAAACGATTGTCTCGATACTCTGCAACAAGATCGGGCGTAATGGCGGCAAGTGAATATTTTCCCAGAACAGCTTTCAATTGCTTAGCCTTCGATATTTCACCACGCTGGGTAAACGCACTTTTCGTTACTGTCACTTCTTTTAGGTAACGATCAAGTGCTACATCGAAGGTAAGGCGTTCTGATGGCGCACGCTGAATGAACACACCGCGCACCATTTCATCTTCAGTGCGACGAGACCAATCTTCGGCGTCTCTTTTTATACGGAAATTCTTTGAAGCGGTCGGCCAACCGACCTTGCGAATAACAGCCTTCCAAGTGCCAGAAGGTGTCTTTGTGATAGTTGCCATGATGCTCCAGAAATTCGTGAATGTACCAAAACTGTACTTTATCGAGAACATACTGTCCATAAGAACATTTATTCAGGCAAGAAAAAACCCACCAACTCATTGAATTGATGGGCTTTTTATTGGTGGGTCGTCACGGACTTGAACCGTGGACCAAAGGATTATGAGTCCTCTGCTCTAACCAACTGAGCTAACGACCCGTAAACTATTAACCTTCGCTATCCAGGAAGCTCTTGAGCTTCTCGGAACGTGAGGGGTGACGCAACTTGCGTAGCGCCTTGGCTTCGATCTGACGAATACGCTCACGCGTCACGTCAAATTGTTTGCCCACTTCTTCCAATGTGTGATCCGTGTTCATTTCTATACCGAAACGCATGCGCAACACTTTCGCTTCGCGCTGGGTCAGACTATCCAGAATGTCTGCCGTTGCCCCGCGCAAACTCTCATAAACCGCCGCATCTATCGGCACGGTGGTGTTCGAGTCTTCGATAAAGTCGCCTAGGTGCGAATCATCATCATCGCCCACCGGCGTTTCCATGGAAATCGGCTCTTTGGCAATTTTCAGAATCTTATGGATTTTATCTTCCGACATTTCCATTTTTGCAGCCAGTGTCGCCGCATCCGCTTCCTGCCCTGTTTCTTGCAGAATCTGGCGCGAGATACGATTCATCTTGTTGATGGTTTCGATCATGTGCACCGGAATACGGATGGTGCGCGCCTGATCCGCGATGGAACGGGTGATCGCCTGACGTATCCACCAGGTCGCATAAGTCGAAAATTTATAACCGCGGCGGTATTCAAATTTATCAACCGCCTTCATCAGGCCGATATTGCCTTCCTGAATCAAATCGAGGAACTGCAGTCCGCGATTAGTATATTTTTTGGCGATGGAAATCACCAGACGCAGGTTGGCTTCGATCATGTCGCGCTTGGCACGATGCGAACGCGCTTCGCCATTCGTCATGCGGCGATTAATTTCCTTCAGATCGGTAATAGGCAGACCTACACGTTTCTGCATATTGATGAGATTTTGTTGCTTCTCAATAATCGCGTGTTGAAAGCGCACCAGCGATTCGCTGTACGGCTTGTTGGCCTTAACTTCCTGCCCCAACCAGTCCAGGTCAATTTCATGCCCGATAAAGCTTTTCAGGAAATGCTG
Source organism: Gallionella sp. (assembly GCA_030681375.1). Lineage (GTDB taxonomy): Bacteria > Pseudomonadota > Gammaproteobacteria > Burkholderiales > Gallionellaceae > Gallionella. The sequence continues at coordinate 42,057 of JAUXWM010000088.1, read as the reverse complement.
ACGTGGCATTTTGCTCTTGGTCACGCATATTTCCATAATGCCGCGTTCGTTATTGCGTATTTCTTCCACCAGTCCGCGCATGGTATTGCACAACGCATCCACTTGCTTGGCGGTAAAACGAAAAGCCATCAATTCTTCAGTGATGCTTTCCTGGTGCAAATTATACTGTGCGCTGCGGTAGCCGTGCTTCTCAAAAGCCTTGCCCATTTTATTGAACAAATCAGCAATCACGGCAAATCTGGCCAGTGCATCCGCCTTTAATTGCGCCAGATCGGCAGCGGCGGCAGCGGCTGAAGCGGCAGCAAGCGCCTCTTCATCCTCTTCTTCTTCGCCTTCATCATCATCTGAATCGTCTGAGTCATCTGACGAATCGTCGTCGTCCTCATTCTCTTCATCATGATGATCGCCGTCTTCCAGGCTGTGCTCACCCTCAACATCCACTTCCACGAAGCCATCAATGAGCTCATTGGCGCGGATTTCATCAATTTCAACTTTAGCCGCCAGCGACAGTATTTCGGCTATGCTCACAGGGCAGGCCGAAATCGCCTGTATCATGTTCCGCTGACCTTCTTCGATACGCTTGGCGATCTCAATTTCTTTTTCGCGGGTAAGCAAATCGACCGTACCCATTTCGCGCATGTACATGCGCACCGGATCCGTGGTACGACCGAATTCAGAATCCACCGTCGACAAAGCGGCCTCAGCCTCTTCTGCCGCATCTTCGTCCGCCGCCGCAGGCGCGGTATCGGTCATGATCATCGTTTCCGCATCCGGCGCAACATCGCACACGCGGATACCCATGTCGTTGATCATGCTGGCTACGCTCTCGATCTGCTCAACTTCAAGCATATCGGGCAGATGGTCATTGATCTCGGCGTAGGTCAGATAACCGCGCTCTTTACCCAGCACAATCAGTGCTTTCAGGCTAGTACGGCGCGCATCAATATCCTGCTGCAATTCGGCAAGCGGTTTAGCGATGATGTCTTCCGGTTTTTTATCCTGCTTTTTCTTGCTTTTTTTAATCGTTGCCATATTTCATGTTCCAGTTGCGTAAGACCTACGTTAGGACCGCAGAAAAGCGCTGCATTATACCTGAAGATACTTACGTTTTACTGACCTTTATAGACGTTTAGCATTGTATTCATTATCAAACCCGCTTGCGCAAGCCACTGGAGCGCAGCTGCTCAGCGTTGCAACAAGCGCAAATATTGTTCGCGCTCCTGGCTGCTCAACCCGGACAAGCCACCTTGTGCCGACTTGCCCTGCAAAGCCTGGAATTGCTGGCGGCGCTGCCCGTCATCAAGCTTACTGAGCAGCCCGGAAAATTCAGCCGCCACGTCAAATGTTTCACCCCAGGCGAGCATATCAGCCTCAGCCAGGGCGAGCGTTTTCGCATGTGTCGTGCCTTCAAACATCTGCATCAATGCAGGACTGCTGACGGTGTAACCGACATCGCACAACACCGACAACACAGCCACAACCGCTTCGGCATCCGCGCCCTCTTCATGCCAGCCGGCCGGCATTTGCGCACCCAGCTCGGGCTGCGCAATCAAACACTGCAACAGCAGGCGATGCACAGAAAATGAGCTGCGAGCCGCTTTTTTCAAGGCGGGGCGCGGCGTGTGCGCAATCGGCTTAATCTCAAACAGCGCCTCCAACTCTGCCTGACTGACACCGGCGAGTGCGGCCACCTCTTTGCGCAACAGCAAAGCGGCTACCGGAGAAGTGATGGCAGACAACAACGGCTTGGCGCGCTGCAACAACTGATTGCGCCCTTCCTGGCTGCGCATATCCAAATCAATACTGATTTCATGCAACAGATAACCGGACAAGGGCATCGACTCCGATATGCGCTGCTCAAAAATCGCTTTACCAAATTCCCGAATAAAACTATCAGGGTCATGTTCGACCGGTAAAAACAGGAAACTGATGCGCTTGCCATCCTGCAAATGCGGCAGCGCATTTTCCAGCGCCCGCCACGCGGCCTTCTGACCCGCCTTGTCCCCGTCAAAACAAAATACAATCTGATCCGCCAGCCGCAATAATTTTTGTATGTGATACGGCGTAGTTGCAGTCCCCAGCGTGGCAACGGCATATTCAACACCGTGTTGCGCCAGCGCCACCACATCCATATAACCTTCTACAACTAATGCTCGCTGTCCGGCGCGTATGGCTTTTTGCGCTTGGAACAGCCCGTACAACTCGTGACCTTTTTCAAACAGCGGCGTTTCCGGAGAGTTGAGATACTTGGGCTCACCCTTGTCCAGCACCCGCCCGCCAAAACCGATAACCTGGCTGCGCACGTTGATGATGGGAAACATGATACGGTCACGAAACCTGTCGTAACGTTTATCATTATCATTGTCGATTACCAGACCTGTTTCATGCAGCACGCCGGCCTGATAGTCAGGAAAGGCTGCCGCCAGATTTTGCCAGGCATCCGGCGCAAAACCGATAGCAAATTTTGCGGCAATTTCTCCACTCAGACCGCGCTGCTTGAGATAATCGATCGCCCGTACAGACAGCTTGAGCTGTTCGCGATAATAGCGCGTGGCGGTTTTCATCACCTCGTACAAATCCGGCGCGACTCTCTGATGCTGTTCGCCTGCGGCCGACTGCTCATGCGGAACATTCATGCCCACGCTCTGCGCCAAATCCTCGATGGCCTCGACAAATCCCAGTCCGAGGTGCTCCATCACAAAACTTATTGCCGTTCCATGCACGCCACAGCCAAAACAATGATAAAACTGCTTGGCCTGACTGACGGTAAATGAAGGGGATTTTTCGTTATGAAATGGGCAGCAGGCGACGTAATTCGTACCGGCTTTTTTTAGAGGCACGTAGCGCTCAACAACGTCCACGATATCCAGACGATTAAGCAGATCCTGAATAAAACTTCTTGGAATCATGCCAACAGTTCCTTTGCCATCTAAATCAGCCGATCCGCGCCCTGCAAATGCTTGTTGCAAACCGCCAACTTCGGCTCCGCGAATTTATCGAACAGTGATGCAAGCATCAGTATCGGATGTGACCAGGAACAAGGCGTGATGTTTAGTGCTACTAAGGAAAACTACTTGGAGAGCTGTGCTTTTATCAGACCCGAAACTTTACCCATATCAGCCAGTCCGGCCAATTTTGGCTTGAGCAGCCCCATTACCTTGCCCATATCCTGCGGACCTGCTGCGCCCACTGCTGCAATGGCTTCGGATACAGCCGCAACGACTTCAACATCGCTAAGCTGCTGCGGCATATAGTCTGCCAGAACACTCATCTCGAACTTTTCAACATCCGCCAAATCCTGACGGCCTGCCGCTTCGTATTGACTGATAGAATCACGCCGCTGCTTATTCATCTTTTCGATGATAGCAACCACATCCGCATCAGACAGTTCGATGCGTTCATCCACCTCGCGTTGCTTGATAGCCGCGAGCAATAGACGTATAGCCGATAGGCGCGCCGTTTCCTTGGCACGCATCGCAGCTTTCATATCATCGGTGATTTGTTGTCTCAAACCCATAAAGCCTCCCATTGCCGCGCATCCTGCGGACACGGACAAACGGAAAGTTTAGCCTAGTAAAGCTTAGGAGGCAGAGTTTGACTACGCAGACGCTTGTAGTGACGCTTAACAGCAGCAGCCAGCTTACGCTTGCGTTCAGCTGTTGGCTTTTCATAAAATTCGCGTGCGCGCAAATCAGTCAGCAGACCGGTCTTTTCTACAGAACGCTTGAAACGACGCATTGCGACTTCAAACGGCTCATTCTCTTTAACACGTACGGTTGTCATCTACGAACTACCTTCTACCAAAAAATTGAGGGCGCGATTCTAGCAAAAGCATCCGCAGCCCACAACTCATATTTCAATACACACGCAAATAAACCTGATTCACTCTTATTGAATCGTGATTCTGGCGAACTTACGCTTACCGACCTGCGCCACAACCACTCGGCCAACGTCAACCATATCACCCTTATCATTCACGCGCTCACCATCGAGCTTGACCGCTCCCTGCGCAATCATGCGCATAGCCTCCGAGGTGCTGCTCACCAGATCAGCCTGCCTGAGCAACTGCGGCACGGCAATGCTTCCGCCTGACGCCACCACATTGATTTCAGGCATATTGTCCGGCAACGCCCCTTGACGGAAACGCGCCTCAAATTCACTCAGCGCTGTTTCAGCATCCTGATGACTGTGGAAACGCGTCACTATCTCTTGCGCCAGCAACACCTTAATGTCACGTGGATTGCGTCCGCCTTCCACCTCCGCACGCCAGACTGCAATCTCGCTCATGCTGCGGAAGGACAACAATTCCAGATACCGCCACATCAAAACATCAGAAATTGACATCAGCTTGCCAAACATTTCTTGCGGCGCATCAGTAATACCGATGTAATTGTCCAGCGACTTGGACATCTTATTCACGCCATCCAGCCCTTCCAGCAACGGCATGGTCAAAATACATTGTGCCGGCTGCCCATAATGCCTTTGCAACTCGCGACCCATCAGCAAGTTAAACTTCTGATCTGTCCCGCCCAGCTCCAAATCCGCCTTTAATGCAACAGAATCATAGCCTTGCACCAGCGGATAAATAAATTCATGTATCGCTATCGGCTGACTGCTTTTGTAGCGCTTGGAAAAATCGTCGCGCTCCAACATCTGCGCCACGGTATGCGTGGCCGCCAGCCTGATTAAATCCACCGCGCTGAATTTATCCATCCAGGTTGAATTGAACACAATCTCGGTTTTTTCCGGATCGAGCACCTTAAACACCTGATCACGATATGACTGTGCATTTTCAAGCACTTGTTCACGCGTCAGGGGCGGGCGCGTCGCATTTTTTCCGGTCGGATCGCCTATCATCCCGGTGAAATCACCTATCAGGAATAATGCATGATGACCGAGGTCCTGCAATTGCCGCATCTTGTTAAGCAACACCGTGTGGCCGAGATGCAAATCGGGAGCGGTAGGATCAAAGCCAGCCTTGATCCGCAAGGGGCGGCCGAGCGCCAGCTTCTGTTTCAATTCAGATTCTATCAACAGCTCATTTGCACCGCGCTTGATCAAATCCAGCGCATCAGTTTGTGTCATTTCATTCATAATCATTTCAAATCAAGTTTCAAGGGAGCCGCTACCGCTCATCCGGATTTCATACCGCCTGTCAGGCAGACGATACCAATTAAAAAAATCCTTACCAATTGTCAGTTTAACCTTTAAGGAATCATGTGTTTCTGTTAAAGTTCGCCCCTAATTTGAAACGAAGCTGCTTACAACAATAAAACAGGCAGTTCACGGAGATGCGAATGTTAACGCAAAACATGCTCAACCAAGAACGCAAAAAGAAATTGCGGTGGTTTGTTACCCTTTCCACCATGCCTTTACTGGGCGTAGTGACAGCGTTCGGACTTGTACCAACCAGCAATCTTGGATTGAACACCGGCAATATCGCCATCGAAGAAATTGCACTGTCCGGCCCGGCAGCGAACCAGACAAGCACAGCTGCCACCTTCTGGCATACCGAGCGCGTACAGCGCGGCGACACCGTAGCCGACCTGATGCAACGTTTGAACATCAAGGACACTGCCGCCAGCGACTATCTGCGCAACAGCGCCGAAGCCAAATCTTTTCGCAAATTATCTTCCGGCAACGAAGTGCAAGCCGAAACAGATGCAACGGGCGCACTGGTTTCCCTGCGTTATCTAGGCGGACAGAACGCGCAAATTATAATCAGGAAGCAGGGCGAAGCCTTCAGCTCCGAAACCATAGCCGCGCAACTGGAAAAACGTCTATTTGTACGCACCGGCGAAATCAAGACCAGTTTGTACGCCGCCACCGATGCGGCCGGAATGCCGGAATCTGCCGCCAATCAACTTACCCAGATTTTCAGCGGCGACGTAGATTTTCACCACGATTTGAGACGCGGCGACAAATTCACCGCCGTGTATGAAATGACTTACAGCAATGGCGCGCTGGTAAAGGCAGGCAAGATACAGGCCGCCGAATTCATCAACCGCGGCCAGGTTTATCGCGCCGTGCTCTTCCAGAGCGATGCGAAACACAGTGATTATTACACCCCTGAAGGCAAGAGCCTGCGCAAAGCCTTTCTGCGTTCGCCTATCGCTTTTTCACGCGTCAGCTCCGGCTTCACCACATCGCGTTTCCATCCCGTGCTGAATAAATGGCGCGCACACAAGGGCGTGGATTTTGCTGCGCCCATAGGCACGCCAGTCAAGGCCACTTCAGATGGCGTGGTGTCCTTTTTCGGCAAACAAAATGGCTACGGCAATGTCATCGTACTGAAACATCAGGGACAACTCTCCACGGTTTATGGGCATCTGTCGCGCTACGCCAAAGGACTGCGTAACGGCAAACGCGTGTCACAGGGTGACGTAATCGGCTATGTCGGCATGACCGGCATGACCAGCGGCCCGCATTTGCACTATGAATTTAAGATCAATGGACAGCAACGCGATCCCTTACGCGTAGCATTGCCCAATGCCTTGCCTCTGACCGGCGCCAACAAAGTTGCCTTCCGCGTCATGGCGGATAAATTTGTAGCAAGCCTGAACCAGTTGCGCAACACCAATCTCGCCAAACTTGACTAAACCAAGTTGAAAGTTTGCGCAAAGCATCAGACTGAGCTGTACGTCGGACTGATGTCGGGAACCAGTCTGGACGGCATCGATGCCGTCCTCGTTGCGTTCGGACATCCCCATCCTGTACTCATCAGCCGATATTACCTGCCCTACCACGACACACTAAAACAAGCCGTACTGGATCTGCACCAGCCGTCTCTCAACGAGCTACATCAGACTCAATTGGTCGGCAATCAACTGGCACAGCTCTATGCGCAGGCCGTCAATGCCCTGCTGGCTCAAACCAATTACACCGCTGAACAAATAATGGCCATTGGCTGTCACGGCCAGACCATCCGCCACTGCCCGGAACACGGCTACACACTGCAAATCGGCAATGCCGCACTGCTGGCCGAATTAACCGGCATCACCGTGGTCAGCGACTTTCGCAGCCGCGACATTGCCGCCGGCGGCCAGGGCGCGCCACTGGTTCCCGCCTTCCATGACAAGCTGCTGCGTCACCCCGAGCGACACCGCGTCATCGTCAATATCGGCGGCATCAGCAACCTGACCAACCTTCCTCCTCATGGCAGCACGTCCGGCTTCGACTGTGGCCCGGGAAATCTCATGATGGATGCATGGTGCATGCAGCACCTCAAGAAACCATTCGATGCAAACGGCGACTGGGCAAAAACGGGAAAAGTATTACCTGAACTACTGGGAAAAATGCTGGCTGAACCCTTTTTCGCACTCGCACCGCCCAAGAGCAGTGGGCGCGACTTATTCAATATGGCGTGGTTGCAAAGCAAACTTAAAGGCAATAAATCACCCGAAGATGTGCAAGCCACCCTCACCGAATTGACGGCTCAAACTATCGCCCTGGCCATCAATGCGCAATGTAACGGTGCTGAAGAAATCTATCTTTGCGGCGGAGGGGCGCACAACCAGGTTCTACGCACCCGCCTGGCTGGTCTGCTGCCCACATGCAGCGTGCAAACCACTGACATTCTTGGCGTGGACGGCGATTATCTGGAAGCCATTGCCTTCGCCTGGCTGTCGCAACAAGCCCTGCTGGGACAAGCGGCCAATTTGCCGCTGGTTACCGGCGCCAGACACCCCTGCATACTGGGCGCGATTTATTCAGCATAAAAAAGGGCGCGACATGTCGCGCCCTTCTCATTCACCATTTCTGCACTTATGCCGAGAAAGACGATCCGCAACCGCAGGTGGTTGTAGCATTCGGATTCTTGATAACGAACTGCGAACCTTCCAGACCTTCCGTGTAATCGATTTCCGCGCCAGCCAGGTATTGGAAGCTCATCGGATCAATCAACAATTGCACACCATTTTTTGTCAGCACGGTATCGTCTTCGTTGACGATTTCATCGAATGTAAAACCATACTGAAATCCGGAACAGCCGCCGCCACTGACAAATACGCGCAACTTGAGCTCAGCATTACCTTCTTCCTCAATCAGCTGCTTTACCTTGTCGGCTGCACTATCGGTGAACAACAACAGCTCCGGTGATTCTGTTACAACAGCTTCGGTCATCGCATTCATAATTTCTCCTTAAGATTGTTGGGTACTACCCGTTTTAAACGCCAGCACATTTTCCTGATCGTTGACATCAACATGAACCAGACGACCCTCAAGAACGGCGCCCACCTGAATTTCCAGGGTTTTATAATGCACGTCGCCTGTGACACGGGCCTTGGTGTGTAGTTCCAGATACTCACTTGCCGTCACTGCACCACAAATAACGCCATTCACGACCAGATGTGTGGCGTTGACCTCGCCCGTCACACTTCCCTGTTCGCTCAACACCAGCGTAGACGGCTTGCCCGGCTTGGCGATCACGTTTCCGTTTACCTGACCATCAATACGCATGCCGCCAGTGAAACTCACATTACCATCGATAACTGTATCCGCGCCGATCAAAGTATCAATCCGGTTTTGCGGCTTGCTGTACTTCTTGTTGAACAAATTTTCCTCCCGACCTAAAGATTGACGCTCTGCCGAACCATGGGATCACGTACGCCTTGCTCGAACAATCGTACCTGAATATTCTGCAATTGCGCATCAGGAGGCAGCATTACATTTTGTTCCAGACGCTGATAATACTTGAAATTCAATTTAAATTGGGCATACCCTGACACATCCGAGGGGAATAACCGGGTCGTTTTCCGCCCGTTTTGCACCACTGTCGCAACGAGTTGATAACCACCGACGAACTCCTTGACGCGCTCACCGCTCTGCACCAGCAACATGCGCACACGATATTCACCGCGTATCTGTTCACGCTCCAGGCTCAGGCGATGAATTACCAGTTCACCTTCCTTGCCCTTCGTTGCCGTCAAATTCTGAAAAAAATTCAGATCCTCCTGCAAGCGGGCATTTTCTTCATGCAGGCCTTTCAACTGCCTGGCGGTCTCCTGACTACTGCCCTGCTCGATCCGAATTTGTTGTTCGTATTGCGCAAGTTTTTTGCTGAGCTGCACATTTTCATCGCTCAGCCCGGCAAGCCTTGCGTTCAAGCTGGTCAATTCGCGCTGAGCTTCATTGCGGTGAAAGCCTGCAAATTCCAGCCCACTTTCATATGCGAACCAAGCCAAGCCGCCCACTCCCAGCACAAACGGCAATATCATGCACCAGCGCAAGTACCAGGCAATATGCGTGCGTACAGATAAACGCGGCGCAGCGATGCCGAAGCTGCGTTTAACCTGTCGTAACACCTTAATGACAGCCTCGCGCCATCAGGGGAGCAGGGGAACGATATTTAGCGCGGTGTTTTCGGGCAGATCGAACATGATATTCATATTCTGCACCGCCTGCCCTGCCGCACCCTTGACCAGATTGTCGATCACTGACAATACCACCACCGTATCGCCGCCTTGCGGGCGGTGCACGGCGATGCGACAACGATTCGAGCCACGCACCGAACGCGTCTCAGGATGACTACCTGCGGGCAAAACATCAACAAAGGGTTCCTTCGAATAACGTTGCTCGAACAAGGCCTGTAAGTCAACATCGCGCGTCAGCTTGCCGTAAAGCGTGGCGTGTATGCCGCGTATCAGCGGAGTCAAATGGGGAACGAAAGTCAGACCGACATCGTGACCGTGCACACAGGCCAATCCCTGTCTAATTTCCGGCAAGTGGCGATGACCCGCCACACCATAAGCCTTGAAGTTATCACCTGCTTCGGCAAACAACGCCGGAATCTCCGCCTTGCGCCCCGCACCCGACACGCCTGATTTGGCATCGGCAATCAGGCTGCTAACATCGATTGCAGCCGCTTCCAGTAAGGGGATAAAGCCCAATTGCACAGCGGTCGGATAGCAACCCGGATTAGCAATCAGGCGGGCCGATTTGATTTTTTCGCGATTGATTTCGGGCAAGCCATACACCGCCTCAGCCACCAGATCAGGACAGGCATGCGTCATGCCATACCATTTTTCCCAAGTTGAGATGTCCTGAATCCGAAAATCCGCAGCCAGATCAATCACCTTGACGCCCGCATCCAGCAATGCACGCGTCTGCTGCATCGCAATCCCATTCGGCGTAGCAAAGAAAACCAGGTCGCACTGTTCCAGATGCGCCTCATCGGGATGAACGAACAGCAGATCGACAAAACCCCGCAGACTGGGAAACATCTGACTGACCGCCATGCCGGCATCGGCACGCGAAGTAATCACCCGCAAGGAAACCTGCGGATGCAGCGCCAGAAGACGCAACAATTCAACCCCGGTGTAACCCGTCCCGCCCACTATGCCAACTTTAATCATGACAGTCCTTTTTAATACGCGGCATGATACAACAACAATGCAAAAGCCGCCCGAAGGCGGCTTTGTGATACATCCAACCGATTAACGCTTGGAGAATTGCTTCCTGCGGCGCGCCTTGCGGAAGCCGACTTTCTTACGTTCGACTTCACGCGCATCACGTGTAACCAGACCAGCAGCCTTCAACACAGGCTTGAAGTCGGCGTTGTAGTCGATCAATGCACGTGTAATGCCATGACGCACTGCACCCGCTTGACCCGCTTCACCACCACCCGATACGTTAACCATGATATCGAACTGGCTCAATGTTTCGGTCAGAGTCAATGGTTGACGAACAATCATGCGTCCGGTTTCGCGAGAGAAGAACACATCAACAGGCTTGTCGTTTACCACGATATCGCCTTTACCAGCCTTGATGAATACACGTGCTACCGCGCTTTTGCGGCGACCCGTTCCGTAGTTATAAGATACGCTCATGATTACGCCTTCAACAAGTTAATGAGTGTCGGTTGCTGTGCTTCATGAGGATGTGCAGGACCTGCATATACCTTCATCTTGCGCAACATCGCGTAGCCCAACGGGCCTTTTGGCAACATGCCCTTAACGGCTTTTTCCAGAACGCGGGCCGGATGACGACCTTGCATCTTGGTGAAGTTAGTTGTGTACAGGCCGCCTGGATAACCAGTATGACGATGGTACAACTTAGCTTCAGCCTTATTGCCTGTTACTCGCAATTTATCCGCATTGATGACTACGACGAAATCGCCAGTATCCACGTGTGGGGTGTAAATTGCTTTATGCTTGCCGCGCAGACGCGAAGCAATTTGTGCTGCCAGACGGCCGAGCACTTGATCAGCAGCATCAACTAGAAGCCATTCGTGCTGGACTTCATGTGCTTTTGCGGAAAATGTTTTCATATCCACTATTCCTAAAATTCTATATTGAAACCTCGAAGGGCGCGAATTTTAGTGCATTCAGACTGACCATGTCAAATGATATTTAGCCAACTTCACGAGTAGGCTTTGTTATTTCTACCTGCGCACGGCAAATAACAGCCGCGGCATTCAATCATTGCTGATATTTGTAATAATATGACACAGTTTTGTAAATCCGAAAATTTCCTATGTCCTGGTTTGCAACAAATATTATAAGCACCTTTATGCTGCCTCCGCTGAGCCTGCTGCTTTTGCTCTTGTTTGGCTTGCTGCTTTATCGGCGCCCCACAATCGCCCGTCGCTTGTTTATCGCATCGTTCGTCTTGCTCTGGCTCGCTTCTACACCCTATATAGCCGAAAGCGCATTACAACTGCTGGAACGACAAACTTCGCCTCTAAACATCAAGGCGCAAAGCGCATCAGCCATCGTGATACTAGGAGGCGGCACCTATTTTCATGCGCCTGAATATGCTGACCAGGACACAGTCGGCGAAGCCACTCTGGTTCGTTTACGTTATGGCACCCGATTGCACCGAGAATTGCAGCTACCCGTACTGGTGACGGGAGGCAAGCCGCTCGGCAATACCGTATCGGAGGCACAACAGATGCGCATGTCACTGGAGCAGGATTTCCAGGTTCCGGTGCGCTGGACAGAAGACCACGCCAATAATACCTTTGAGAATGCGCACAATTCGTTTCAGACACTGCAAAAATCCGGCATCAGGAAAATTTTTCTGATTACCCACGCCTGGCATATGCCGCGCTCTGCTGCTGTTTTTCGCCGCGCCGGCTTTGAAGTGGTCGAAGCGCCCACTGCATTTACCACACGCCACCAAATTGATCTGCTGGCCTTCATTCCCCGCGCCGAATCATTGCGTGACAGCAAAATTTTTATTCACGAAATAATCGGTTTGCTTTGGTATCAGGCAAAATCAACGTTTTCTCACCAAACAAGGAAATAACATGAAAGCACGCGTCAAATGGGTAGAACAAGTTTCATTCCTGGGTGAAACAGAAAGCAATCACGCTGTCTTGATGGACGGCTCACCCGCTGTCGGCGGACGCAATCTCGGTCCGCGCCCGATGGAAATGCTGCTGCTCGGCGCGGGCGGCTGCACCAGTTTTGATGTGATTTCCATCCTGAAGAAGAGCCGCCAGGCCGTTACCGATTGCTACGTAGAGCTGGAAGCAGAGCGTGCCGACACCGACCCCAAGGTATTTACCAAAATACACATGCATTTCGTCGTCAAAGGAAAAAGCATCAACCCGGACGTAGTTGAAAAAGCTATCAAGCTCTCCGCCGAAAAATACTGCTCCGCCTCCATCATGCTGGGTGCCACCGCAGTTGTAACGCACGACTTCGAAGTCATTCAGGAATAAGCCCACTCACTATTTCCATGGCAAAATACGAAAACATTTAAGGCCTGTTAAACAGCGCTTTAACATCCAATGAGCCCTGTGTAGCGCACTCTCAGTTCCGGCTGTTGATTTTGTTCGAGTCTTGCATGCTTTTCGTAATGAATAAAAAATTTCAGGAACACTGACACCATGAGCCAAGTTTACCTCTATGACACCACGCTGCGTGACGGGACGCAGCGCGAGGACATTTCCCTGTCAGTTGACGATAAGCTGGTCATTGCCAAACGTCTGGCCGATTTCGGCTTTCACTACATCGAGGGTGGCTGGCCCGGTTCCAACCCCAAGGATGCCGAATTCTTTGCCCTTGCCAGCAAACTGAATCTGGGCCAAGCAAAACTCGCTGCCTTCGGACGTACCCGCCAGAAACGTTTACAGTGCGAACAGGACAGCAATTTGCAAGCGCTGCTTGACGCTCGGACACCCGTCGTCACGATGGTGGGCAAGAGTTCGGACTACCACGTCAAGCTAGTGCTCGCCGCCACACTGGATGAAAATCTGGCCATGATCCGCGACAGCGTGGCCTATATGAAAGCACACGGGCGTGAAGTCGTCTTTGATGCGGAACATTTTTTCGACGGCTTTCTGGCTAATCGCGATTATGCGCTGGCGACCTTACGGGCGGCGGCTGACGCAGGCGCAGACTGGCTGGCATTGTGCGAGACCAACGGCGGAAAGCTGCCCTGGGAGGTCGAGGAAATCGTACGCGAAGTGAGCCGTCATATCCGCACCCCGCTGGGCGTGCATTGCCATAACGACAGCGGTTGCGGCATCTCCAATTCGCTGGCAGCAGTGCGAGGCGGATGCACGCAGGTGCAGGGTACCATCAACGGTTATGGCGAGCGTGTCGGCAATGCCAATCTGACGACCATCATTCCCAATCTGCAGCTCAAGATGAACAGAAAGGTGGTCAGTCCGGAGCAACTGCGCGAACTGACCTCACTTTCCCACTACATCGCTGAAGTCGTCAACCTCAAGCATTACAACCATGCGCCCTACATCGGCCATAGCGCCTTCGCACACAAGGGCGGTATCCATGTCGCGGCGATACTCAAGGCAAGTGACACCTACCAGCATATCGATCCAGCTCTGGTCGGCAATGTGATGCGCTCAGTGGTCTCCGAACTGTCAGGGCGCGGCAACATCCAGTTCCATGCCAAGACATTGGGCATAGACCTCAATAACGAAGATGCCCAGCACGTACTGAGCCACATCAAACATTTGGAGCACGAGGGTTTCACCTTTGAAGCGGCAGAGGCCAGCGTAGAGCTGATGCTGCATCGTTTACGCCCCGACTATGTACAGCCATTCGAGTTGGTCGATTATTTTGTCGTTACCGAGCGCCGCCATAGCCGCGGCCTGCTTTCCGAGGCCACTGTAAAAGTAAAAGTGCAAGGCGAAGTAAAATTTGTCGCGGCAGAAGGCAACGGGCCGGTTAACGCCTTGGCGGGCGCGCTGCGCAACGCACTGGAAGGCGTTTATCCCATATTGAAGACCGTGCGCCTGATCGACTACAAGGTGCGCATTCTGGATAGCGCCAAGGGCACCTCCGCGCAGATACGCGTGCTCATCACGTTTCAGGGGGGCGGCCATGTCTGGACGACTGTGGGCGCGAGTGCCAACATTATCGATGCCACCTGGCATGCGCTTTCGGATAGCCTGGAATATGCGCTGGTGAAGCTGGACGATACCGTAATCAACAAGGCGTAGGGTGGGCAAAGGGCTGCCCGCCAATCAATCTAACGCGTGGGCACGATGTGCCCACCCTACGCCTCACCCCATCGCGGCAGCAGCGTATTCGCCACACCGAGATGGTCGAGGATGCGCGCCACCACAAAATCCACCATGTCCTGCACGCTTTCCGGCTGATAGTAAAATCCCGGGTTCGGCGGCATGATGACCGCCCCGGCCCGTGCGAGTTTCAGCATATTTTCCAGATGGATCACCGAGAACGGCATCTCGCGCGGAGCCAGAATTAACGTACGTTTTTCCTTGAGCATCACATCTGCGGCGCGTGCAATCAGGTCGTCACTGATGCCGGCGGCAATTTTACCCAGCGTACCCATGGTGCAAGGACAGATCACCATCGCATCGCCCGGATTCGAACCGGAAGCCATCGGCGCATACCAGTCGTCGCGTCCGAAAACATGCAACTCTCCGCCGCACTGCCCCAGTCGCTCATTTAGCGCGCGCTCCGCGTCCTGAGGACGATTTGGTAATACCAGATTCATCTCCTGTTTCGCGACAACCTGGGCCGCCTGCGAATACACTAGATGCACGCGTTGACCGCTGCTCAGCAGACATTCCAATAGACGCATGCCGTAAGGCATGCCGGACGCGCCGGTCAGGGCAAGGGTGATGGTTTTCACGGGCTAATGCACTCCAAGTTGTTTAGTTTCTTCATTATCCATGAAACGCGCCGCAATCAGTCCATTCACCGTACCGAACACCAGCGCAGCGGCCGCAAAAATCGGGATCAGATAAGCGATGCCCGCATGCGGAATCAGCCATAAATACACGATTTCCATCTGACCTGCAATATGTGCAAAAGCGGCGTAAATGCTTAGGCTGACAGGGCCAAACCAGCGCGATGGCAAATGTTGCGCGAAGGCTAGCACCAGCAAGCTCAGCAACGCACCGGACAGACTGAGAAAAAAACCCGGGGTAAGAAAATTGCCAAACAACAAGCTCCCCGCCAACACACGCAGCAGCGACACCCACGCTGCGGTACGCCAACCGTATCGCGCCAGCACGATCAGGGTGACGATATTGGCCAGGCCGGGTTTTACGCCTGGCAAGGGCGACGGAATCGCCGCTTCCAGCACAGTCAGTCCGAGCGCCACTGCCGCCATGCGCGCAATATGGTGGTCTTCGGCGGTGGCCTGAAGTTTAATGGTTGAGCTGGTCATATTTTCCAAGGACTGAGGTGCGAGGTCTGAGCAAAACCCGTTGCACCGCTTTCCACTCGTGCCTCAGCACGGCACTAGTAGTTGAGACTGTCATAGCGCTTGTGACCGCCTAGCAACTCGACGCTCACCTGATTGGGCAAGCACAGCGCAATCTCGCCCGCGTGTTCCAGCCAGCCCTGACGTACGCAATATTGACGGGGGCTGGGGTCCGAAGCAATGCGTACTTTACGATGCTGAATCAATATTAGACTGACTCCCAGAGGCCCGGGAACCTCTATGCTTTGGTCACGCGAGAGCGGCACTTCACGAAATATTTTCCCGCCGCTGCGTATCACAGCCTTGTCGGCGAGCTCACTGCTCCACAGCGACAACATGAGCCACACCACACACACACTGCCGGATAGCAAGGTCAGCCAGTCTCCTGGCCTGATGTGCCGCAGCGCATGCATCAACTCAGTTCGCGGTGGCGCAACAGCACTTGTTGCCGTGTTTGAAAATACTGGCTGAGTTTTTCGCTGAAATATACGGAACGGTGCTGCCCCCCGGTACACCCTATCGCCACGGTGAGATAGCTGCGGTTGTCGGCGATAAAATGGGGCAGCCAGCGTTCAACAAAATTACGTATATCATCAAACATCTGCTGTGTTGCAGGCGTGCTCTCCAGAAATTCGATGACGGGCGCGTCCTTTCCGGTGAGCGTGCGCAGTTGCGTGTTGTAGTACGGATTAGGCAGGCAGCGCACATCAAACACGAAGTCAGCATCCAGCGGAATACCATGTTTGAAGCCGAATGACTCAAACAACAACGTCAACCGTGCACGATCCAACTTGATGAATTGTTTGATCCACACGCTGAGCGCATTGGTTCTGAGTTCGCTGGTATCTATGTGATGTCCGATATTGCTGATTTCGGCAAGCAATTCACGCTCGTACTGGACACATTCCGGCAATGTCCGCACACCATCGCTCAATGGATGCATGCGGCGCGTCTCGGAAAAGCGCTTCACCAGCGTATCGCTCTTTGCGTCCAAAAACAACACATGCACCGCCAGATTCCTTTGCATGATCTGCAGCAGTATCTCCGGCAACCCCTGCACACTATTGGCGCTGCGTACATCAATACTCACCGCGATATCGACATAGCCCGCAGACAGCAAGTAATCCACCAGACTATTCAGGAGTTCAGCGGGCAAATTATCTACGCAGTAAAAGCCGCTGTCTTCCAGCACTTTGAGTGCGACACTTTTTCCCGAACCCGAAAGACCGCTCAACACAAATAGCTGCATATCAGTCACCCGCCAACATTTGATCGTGACGGCTAACGAATTCCTGCATGGTATTGATGCCGCGTTGTTGCAGCACAAAGTTGCGCGCCGCCGTCTCCACCAGCACCGCAAGATTGCGCCCTGCCACCACAGGAACATTCACCGTATTGATTTTCACGCCCAGAATCTCCTGGTGCGTGGCCGCCATGGGCAGCCGTTCCATTCTTGACAGATCGCCATCCTGGGTACGATGCAGGTGCACGATGAGCTTCAGGCTCTTCTTGCGTCGCACGGCGGTTTCACCAAACATGGTGCGGACATTTAACATGCCTAATCCACGCACTTCGAGAAAATCGCGCAGCAGGTCGGGGCAGCGACCTTCCAGCGTATCCGGGGTGATGCGATGAAGCTCAACAACATCATCAGCCACCAGTCCGCTACCACGCGTAATGAGCTCCAGCCCCAGCTCACTCTTGCCGACGGCGCTCTCTCCGGTAATCATGACACCCACACCCAGCACATCCAGGAACACGCCGTGACGTGTCGTTGTTTCAGCCAGTTCCATGGCAAGATAATGGCGGATCAGCCACATCAAATGCACACTAGTCTTGGTGGAAGCGAACAGTGGAATTCTGGAACGGTTGGCGAAACTGATCAATTCCGGCGGAATATCAACTGCTCCCGCCACGATCAAACAGGTCGTGCCATTTTGTTCAATTTGTTCAAAAGCCTGATCACGTTCATTCAAGCTCAGATTGCGCAGATAATCGAGTTCGATTTCACTCAACACCTGCACCCAACTTGGATGAATCAGACTAAGATGTCCGACCATCTCGCGATTGGAGGCTTCGACAGCCTCGCTGTCTATGATGCGATCTATCCCATCGGTACCTGCCACGCGAACAAGCTGCAACCGTACCTGTTTATCTTCAAACAGTTTCCGGATATTCACCTGACTCATGCCGCGCTGTTCCAGTCGCAAAACAGCTGATAGGCACTGGCACTATCTTCACAGTCCAGCAACGTTTTACGAAACGCTTCATCGCTGAACATTTGCGCCAGCTCACCGAGAATTTGCAGATGCAAGTCAGTGGCCAGCTCAGGAACCAGCAATACAAAAATCATCGTTACGGGTTGCCCGTCCGGTGCATCGAACGGGATCGGGTGAGTCGTTCTGACAAAAGCGGCCGTCGCTTCGCGCAACTTTGGAATGCGCCCGTGCGGAATGGCCACGCCTTGTCCCAGACCGGTAGAACCCAGTTTTTCACGGGCAAACAGGCTGTCAAACACCTGGCTGCGTGCTA
The DNA here is from genome assembly GCA_030681375.1 of Gallionella sp. Taxonomy (GTDB): domain Bacteria; phylum Pseudomonadota; class Gammaproteobacteria; order Burkholderiales; family Gallionellaceae; genus Gallionella. Next base: position 23,880 of record JAUXWM010000088.1, on the reverse strand, counting down.
TCTGCATATGGTTTTCAAACAGCAAACCCACGCGTTCAAACACGCGTTTTTTGCTGGTTGATTCGGTATCCAACAAGATATTGTCAGGTACCAGAATTTGGCTGATTAAATTCATCGTCGTAATGCCCTAAGCAAAAATGGACGGCATCGCTGCCGTCCATAGTGTTTTATTCTTCTGCTACATTACCTGTTTCATCATGGCGGCGCGCAGACAGTTTGTCTTTGTGCTTTCTCACCTGACGATCCATAGTATCCACCAAGGCGTCGATTGCAGCGTACAGATTTTCGTCTTGACATTCCGCAAACAGATCCTTACCGCTGATATGTATGGTGGCCTCGGCCTTCTGTTGCAGTTTTTCAACTGAAAGAATGATGTTTATGTCCATCACATTGTCGAAATGACGCTTGATTTTGCCAAATTTGCCCGTCGCATATTCGCGAATTGCAGGCGTAATTTCCAGGTGGTGTCCGGTTATATGGAGGTTCATTTTATGCTCCTTGTTTTAAAGTGATTTACGGAGATTCACCGGGAGTATATGCAACGCTTCCCGATACTTTGCTATGGTGCGGCGGGCGACTACAATACCCTGCTGCGCCAGAATTTCTGACATGCGTCCGTCCGTAAGGGGTTTGCAGGTATCTTCGCCGCCGACTAATTGTTTAATCAGTTCGCGTATTGCGGCAGAAGAACAGACGCCCCCACTTTCCGTGACCAAACCGCTGCCAAAGAAATATTTAAATTCATAAATTCCACGCGGTGTACGCATGTATTTTTGCGTGGTACTGCGCGAAACGGTTGATTCGTGCAACTCAAGGGCATCGGCTATTTCACGCAAAACCAGAGGCCGCATGCCGATTTCACCATGTTCCAGAAAAGCCCCCTGCCGCTCGACTATCGCTTGAGCTACGCGCAAGATAGTCTCAAAACGTTGCCTCAGACTCTTGACCAGCCAGCTCGCTTCCTGCAATTGTGCCGTCAACGGCGAACCCGACTTGTCATCCCGTTGTTGCAAAATATTTGCATACATCTGATTGACGCGCAGTTTAGGCATGGCTTCAACATTAAGACGCGCGCGCCACTTGTCCTTGTGTTTTTCTACTATCACATCAGGTATGACGTAATCCGCAACGCTACCGTCGAATTCATCACCCGGTTTCGGGTTCAGCCCGACAATCAGATTCTGTGCTGTGCGCAAATCATCATCCGAACAGCGCAGCAGCTTCTTGATTCTGGCAAAATCATGTGATGCCACCAGGTCGAGATGTTCACTCACCAAGCTGATCGCCAGGCTGCGCTGCCCGGTATCTTCAGGCAATGCCTTGAGTTGCAGTGCCAGACATTCGCTCAGGCTGCGTGCGCCTATACCGGGCCGGTCAAGGTATTGCAGTTGCACCAGCGCTGTTTCCAGATCATCCAGCGTGAGTCCCAGTTCCTCTGGCAATATTTCCACCAACTCAGCCAGATCCTGCGCCAGATAACCATTATCGTCCAGCGCATCAATCAGCATACCAACGACTTGCCGGTCTTTACTATCCAACTGACTCACCGATAACTGACTATGTAAATACTCACGCAAACTGGCCTGTTGAGCTGCCTGCTCCGGATACACATCATTTTCGTCGTCATCACCGCGTGAAGCGGCAACACTGGTATTCCATTCAAAAGCATCACTGGCACTGCTGTCATCTTCACCGCGCGTTTCCGCAGGCTGGCCATTCTCCGAACTCACGCTGCCTTGCGACTCGCCGGAAAAATTACTAAATCCCGTCTCCTCAGCCAATTCCAGCATGGGGTTTTCTTCGAGCATGCGCGAAATTTCCTGCTGCATGTCATGCGTAGAAAGTTGTAGCAATCGAATTGCCTGCTGCAACTGAGGCGTAAGCGTCAATTGCTGGGACATGCGGAGTTGTAAAGATGCTTTCATAAATCCATTTTTAGGCGAATCGCGGTGTCGCGTGCTCGCTCATTACTGTGCGTAGTAGTCGCAGCTATAGCTGCTGAAACTGCACGACCTGCTCCCTGCGTTGCGCCTATCTTTCTGATATATCTCATCATTCGCTGCGCGGCTCCTTGCGCTTCATCCTAAAATTCCGGATTTTCCGAGCCTCGACTACGCCGTAGATGAGCGCCACTTCCGGGTTGGCTTCAACTTAAAGCTTGAAGTGTTCACCCAGATAAACCTTCCTCACACCCTCATTGTAGATGATTTCATCCGGCTTGCCTTCCGCCATGACGGCTCCGGCGTTAATGATGTAGGCGCGATCACAAATACCCAGTGTTTCGCGCACATTATGATCCGTAATCAGCACGCCGATATGGCGCTCCTTGAGAAAGCGGATAATTTTCTGAATATCCAGCACGGCAATTGGATCAATACCCGCAAAGGGCTCATCAAGCAGAATAAAACGCGGGTTAGTCGCCAGCGCACGCGCGATTTCTACCCGGCGTCGCTCGCCACCGGACAGACTGATCGCTGGATTATTCCGGATAGCCTGGATATTCAAATCGTTCAGCAATTCTTCGAGCCTGCTCTGAATTCCCTCATCAGACAAATCCTGCAACTCCAGTACCGCCTGAATGTTTTGCGCCACGGTCATACGGCGAAAAATAGAGGCTTCCTGTGGCAGATAGCCCAAACCCAGACGCGCGCGACGATGTATGGGCATATGCGTAATATCTTGATTATCAATCAATATTTTACCGCCATCCGCAGCAACCAGTCCGACTATCATATAAAATGAGGTCGTCTTACCCGCTCCGTTAGGCCCCAGCAAACCCACCACCTCACCGCTATTTACCGATAATGACGTGTCATGCACCACGGTACGTAAACCGTAGTTCTTCTTCAAGGCAACCGCACGTAATTCGCTCATTCCTGCCCCGCTGGTATTATTTGAGCGCCGGTTTTATTCGGCTGCACTTCCGTTGCATCCGCTGTTTTAGGCTTAGGATGCAATACGGCATGCACTCGCTTGGGCGTATTGTCGCCTGACGCCGCAGACTTGCTGTCCGCCTGGAAAATTTCAGTTTTTGAGTTATAGGTAATGTGCGCGCCGCGTACTTCATCCTGCGAACGCTTGACCCTCGCCTGCACATAAAAATCCACCGTATCGGCGCGCGTGTCATACTCGATGCGTTCGGCATAACCTTCCACGTACTCATTCAGGCCTTCGCGTTTTTGCCTGAAACTGGCGGTGCGACCATAAGCCGTCCCAAGTTTGAATCCTTCCTTGTCCTGCACCACAACTATCTTGTCACCGCGTATCACCATGGTTCCCTGAGTGAATACCACCTTGCCGACAAAGGTGCTGATCTGTTTGGCATCGTCAACCACGACTTGATCCGCATCTATATTAATGGGCTTCTCGCGATCCGCACGCTCGGCATAACTGACCGGAATACAGAACAGCAATAAAATCAACAACAGCAATCTATTTTGCATGGGGTATATGTTCACTTCTGACATGTGAGAGCAATTTCAGGATACGCGCCTTATTATCCATTTCCAGACCGATTGCATGGACGGTATTGTGCGCATCGACGATGGTGACGGCCTGATCCGTATTTGCCAAATCCTGATCAGGCAAAACGCGCAGATATTGAGTACGCAAAGTCAGCGCCGACTGCTCAGCACTCGCAGCGCGCACTACACTAACATCATCACGAAAAACCACTTCATCGCCACGACTGGAGATAAGGCCACGCTCTCCGACCATATGAACCGCCGGACGTTCCACGGTCAACATGGTCAAACGCGGCGAATCAAGCTCCGTGCTGTCATTATCAGGATAATGCCTTAACTGCTGCGCCGACAAAAGGAAGCGCGGCACGCCCTGCTGATCCATCTTGGTAGCAGAAAAATTACCCATTATGACATCCGGGTCGTGGCGCTGATTCTGGACGACCGCACTCCCTTCCTGCTGCACCTGACTATCCAGCCAGTAAACAAATGCCAGCAGCGCCAGCAAGGGCAACAGGGGTAGCCAGGAGCGTAATCTCGGAACAACCATCATCCCAGATAGGGTGCCAGCTGCGCATCCAGCGTGTCTTGCACAGACATAATCAGCTCGCAGGCTTCGCGCACCGCGCCATGCCCGCCACTGCGTTTCGTAACATAGTGAGAGTGCTCACGCACCAGCTGCGGCGACTCCGGCACGCTAATCGCCAAACCGACATGGCGCATCACGCAAAGATCAACGACATCATCACCCATATAAGCGGCAGCGTCACGGGGCAAATCAAGCTTGTTGAGCAAATCGACAATGGCGTCGAGCTTACGCTCCGCACCTTGATAAACATGTGCAATACCCAGATTCTGCGCGCGCATCTCGACGCAGCGCGATGTGCGTCCGGTGATAATGGCAACCTCCACTCCGCTGGCGCGCAACATTTTTATGCCGTGCCCATCCAGTGAGTTGAAGCGCTTAAACTCCTCACCAGAATCAGACAAAAACAAGCCGCCATCCGTCATGACACCATCCACATCAAAGGCGACCAGGCGAATTAATTTTGCGCGACTTATAAACATGGGTATCTCCAGTTCATCGTAAGTGGTGATTAGAAAGTAGCAAGCGGGAGTGCGTTCTTAAATAATTTTTGCGTGCAGCAGATCATGCATATTCAACGCGCCGACCAGTTGACGCTGTTCATTTACCACCAGCATCTGATTGATATTGAATTCTTCCATCAGTTGCACGGCCTCAACCGCCAGGCTATCAGCCCCGATGCAGCGCGGGTTGACCGACATCACACTGCGCACCGGAGTGCGCGCGAAATCCAGATTTTTTTCCAGCGTACGGCGCAAATCGCCATCGGTATAGATGCCCAGCACGACGTCATTTTCATCCACTATCGCCGTCATCCCTACGCCTTTGCGCGACATTTCCATCAGCGTGGTACTTAACATGGCGTCTTCGCGCACCACGGGCATACGCGCACCGCTACGCATGATGTCGCGCACCAGCGTAAGCAGGCGCCGCCCCAGACTGCCACCCGGATGAGAACGGGCAAAATTTTCCGAACTGAACCCCTTGGCATCAAGCAACGCAACCGCCAACGCGTCACCCAAGGCCAGGGAAGCAGTCGTGCTGGCCGTCGGCGCCAGCCCCATAGGACACGCTTCTTTATCTACCGCTGCATTGAGATGCACATCAGCCACCTTCGCCAGACTCGATGCCGGATTACCGGTCATGCTGATCAATTTCGCACCCTCGCGCTTAATGATGGGCACGATGGTCAATAGTTCCTGACTCTCGCCGGAATAAGACAGCGCAATAAAGACATCCTCGCTGGTGACCATACCCAGATCGCCATGACTGGCTTCGCCCGGGTGTACAAAATAAGCGGGAGTGCCGGTGCTTGACATGGTCGCCGCAATTTTGCGCGCAATATGCCCCGATTTCCCCATGCCACTGACGATAACACGCCCTTCGCAACGCAATATCACATCCAGTGCATGCAAAAAACTATCATCCAGACGTGAGCTGAGTGCCTGAACGGCTGCGGCCTCAATGTCCAGAACCTGACGACCCAGTTCAAGCAGATGTGGCGCGGAGGGGATAAATTTATTCATGCGGCGCATTATAGCAAGGTAGTGAATAGACGCCAGTCGTTAGTCGTTGGCAGAGTGTCCATTTCCCATTTACTTTGCAAACTGCGCCTTAGTACGGCATTATCGGGGCTGTAATTTTTTGTACTTAACCAGATGGACAACTCACTTTCGCCCGTGCTTATTCTGCTTGCGACCGCCGTACTGGTGGTGGTGGTTTGCCGCATCCTGCGTTTGCCGGTAATGCTGGGCTATCTGAGCGTCGGGATTTTGATTGGTCCGCATGCCTTTGGCTGGATTCCCGATTCAGCCAGCACACGCCATCTGGCCGAATTTGGCGTGGTATTTCTGATGTTCAGCATCGGCCTGGAATTCAGTCTGCCGCGACTGAAGGCAATGAAGCGCACGGTGTTCGGCCTGGGTGGCGCACAAGTGATCGCCACCGTACTGCTGGTGATGGCCGCAGCCTGGCTGTTCGGCATGGATTGGCGTGCGGGTCTGGCACTGGGCGGCATACTGTCAATGTCATCCACAGCCATAGTCAGCAAAATGCTGGTCGAACGCGCCGAGCTCAATTTGCCTTACGGGCAGCAAATGATGGGCGTGTTACTGTTTCAGGACCTGGCCGTCGTTCCGTTGTTGATTATTATTCCTGCGCTGGCCTCACAACCCGACAACCTTCCCGCCACGCTGGGCTACGCGATGCTCAAGGCGGTAGGGGTGCTGTTGATCTTGCTGGTATTTGGCCAGCACATCATGCGTCGCTGGTTTCACGTCGTGGCAAGCCAGAAATCATCGGAGCTGTTCACGCTAAACGTGCTGTTCATCACGCTGGGTCTGGCTTATTTCACCGAGCTGGCCGGGCTGTCACTGGCATTGGGCGCGTTTGTGGCCGGCATGCTGATTTCCGAAACCGAATACCGGTATCAGGTGGAAGAGGACATCAAGCCGTTCCGTGACGTGCTCTTAGGGCTGTTTTTCGTCACCATAGGCATGAAACTCAGCCTGAGCAGCATGGTGAGCAATCTGGGCTGGATACTGCTGGCGCTTACCGCGCTGATTTTATTCAAGGCATGGCTAATCACCCTGCTGGCACGTGCCTTTGAAGGAGACTGGGCGGTCGCGTTGCGCAGCGGCATTGGTCTGGCGCAGGCGGGAGAGTTCGGCTTCGTGCTGTTGACGCTAACCGATGAGGCCCATCTGCTCTCTGATGCCACCATGCAAATCACACTCGCCGCCATGCTGCTATCCATGCTGGCCGCACCCTTTTTGATCCAATATGGCGAAGCCATCGCACGCCGCTTTTCGGCTGCCGAATGGACTAATCGCGCCTTGCAGATGCATCAGATTGCCATTCAAAGCATGTCCAGCACCGGACACGTCATCTTGTGCGGTTACGGGCGTAGCGGACAAAAGCTGGCGAGCATCTTGGATGAGGAGAAACTGCGTTTTATCGCACTGGATCTCGATTCGCATCGTGTGCGCGAGGCGGCCACTGCCAAAAAGAGTGTGGTTTATGGCGATGCGGCCAAACGCGAAGTACTCATGGCAGCGGGCTTGATGCGCGCCAAAGTGCTGGTGATCACCTACACCGACAAACATTCCGCTCTGGCCATCTTGCGGCACGTCAAGGAACTGCGCCCGGATTTACCCGTAGTCGTGCGCACCAATGACGACACCGACCTGAGCATACTCAAAAATGCCGGCGCGGCCGAAGTGGTCGCCGAAGTCCTGGAAGGCAGCATCATGCTGGCCTCGCAGGCCCTGCTTCTGGCCGGCGTCCCGCTAAACCGCGTTGTCACACACGTTCAGGAAAACCGTGCCAGTCGTTATGCGATGTTTAACGGCTATCTGCGCAACAATCCAAACGACGACCTAGAAATCAGCGATGAAATGCAGCCGCGTTTCCTGAATGTACTCCTTAAAGCAGACTCGGTCGCAGTGGGGAAACGCTTGCGCGAGATTGAGCTGGACACTTTGAACGTCGAAGTAAAAGCATTGCGTCGCTACAATGTCCACGGCGCACAGCCCAGCGAGGAAATGATACTGCAGGCTGGCGATGTGCTGGTATTGCTCGGATTGCAGGAAACACTGGGGATTGCCGAAACCTGGCTGCACAAAGGTATTGAGTAAAGATCGGTTGGTGCTGCGCCTGATCGCGCAGATTCCGGAACACCTGCGACGCAGATATTTGCAAGCAACTTTGCGCGTTATTGCTTACTAGACAATATCCCTGTCAGCAAACGCCTTACCGGAGCAGGAATCGCTGCACGCAAAGCCTCATCCACATCCAGCCACTGGCTCCCCGACTGCTGCAGCTTGAGCGATTTGCCGGCAAGATTCAACAATAGCGGCGTGATGTGCAGTTTGAAGTGGGTAAAAACATGGGTGAATACGGGCAGAGCTGCTTGCTCGTCTATCTGCCAACCGCTGCGTTGCGCGTAATCTGCCAGCGTTCCATCGCCTTCTTCAAGTTGCGGCATACACCAGAGACCGCCCCATATACCCGTTGAATCGCGCCTTTCCAGCAATATCTCGCGCCCGTGCATCGCCAGCAAAAAGGTGGCGTGCCGCTCAGGCACGACCTTGCGCAAACGCGGCGTGGGCAGTTCAGCCACGCGTCCGGTTTGATGTGCGACACACCCGTGTTGCACCGGGCACGAAACACACTGCGGCCTGCTGCGAGTACATAGCGTTGCGCCCATATCCATCATCGCCTGCGTATAGGCGGCCACATCACGCTCTGGCAACAACGCTTCTGCATGTTGCCAGAGCAATTGTTCCACTGATTTACCGGCAGGCGAGCCGCTGATACCACAGTAACGCGCCAGCACGCGCTTGACGTTACCATCCAGTATGGCGTGGCGCTGTTGAAATGCCAGCGCACAAATCGCAGCGGCGGTTGAGCGCCCGACCCCGGGCAATGCGAGTAGCTGCTCGAATTGACACGGGAATTCACCCCCATGCAACTTCTCGACGATTTGCGCGGCGCGATGCAAATTACGCCCTCTGGCGTAATAGCCTAACCCGCTCCAATGCGCCAGCACCTGCTCCTCGCTAGCGGCGGCAAGCGCCGCAATAGTCGGAAAAGAGGCGATGAAGCGCTGGTAATAAGGAATGACCGTGGCAACCTGTGTCTGCTGCAACATGATCTCGGATAGCCACACGCGGTAAGCCCCAGCCCCCTGCCAGGGCAAGCCATGACGACCATGCTCGCGTTGCCAGGCGATGAGAGATGAAGCGAAGCTGGACATAATGCTGTGTGACCGGAAAATATGAACGTGCGGGACGCTACCCGCGACTTACGACTAAGACCGCAGGGGTCTTCCCCGCACAACTAAGGGTATTCTGCCCAAGTTGTTGCGTGAACGACTTACGACTAACGACTAAATTTTATCTAAACAACCCCTTCAGGCTGTCTTTCAATTTATCCTGCACCTTAGTCTTGATTTCTTCTTTCTTGGCCTCGACTTTTTGTTTGGCTGCTTCGCTGACCATCGCGCCAAAATCCAGGGTGTATTTCAAATCGCTGAACGGGCCGCTAACGCGTACCGGCACGGTAATTCCGCCGACGCTATCGCGACCGCCCTGCCCTTCCAGCGTCTTGGCCAGAGTCGCTTTCGCAAGGTAATTCATACTTTCCTGACCAACATTAATATCGCCATTACCCGTCAGACGCAACAACGGCGATTTCAGCGACAAATCATCGTTGTGCGCCACGCCCTTGTTCACCTTGAAGCTTGCCTTGAGCTCACTGAAATCCGTCTTCTCATTTTGGTTGGCTGATTGCGTTTGCGCCTTACCCAGCATGCCTTGTGCATCACGCAATTTCTTGGCGATATTGATACCTTTAATCGCACCATCGGTCAGATTCAGCGACATATTGCCATCCATCGCCTTCTTCATCGCGCTGACCGTGCTGCCCTGCATGCTCAGATTCATGGCGACATTGCCTTTACCTTCCAGCGTATCAAAATCAGCCGCATCCCTGGTCAATGCCGCCACATTGATGCCGGTTAATTTCTGATTGATGGCAATGGCGGGCGTAGCCTGTGCATTCACGCTCAGGCTGCCGTTCATGCTGCCCTGATACAAATTGGCAGACAAGGGACTGACATTCACCTGGCCGTTACGCGCCTTCACATCCAGACGTACCTTGCTGGATTTGATATTCGCTACTTTCAGCTGCCCGATGCGCAGACTGCCATCCAGATTCAGCTTACGCAATGCGGACAGATCCAGAGGCTGCTCAGGCTCACTGGATTTTGCATCGGCAGTTTTCTTCGGCAGATACAGGTCGGCGTCGAACTGATCAACATCCACGTCAAACTTGATGGCCGGATTGGCAAAACCGTTTACGCCGAGCATTGCCTTGATCTGACTTTGCAACAAGCCGCCGGCCAGATTGATCTGCACGCTTTCCTTGAGCAAATCCGCCTGCATACTGCCCTTCATTTCGCTGCTGACCGATTTATTCGGTAACTTGTCACCCGTGGCATTCACCGCCACGCTGAGATTGCTCAACTTGAACTGCTGCGCCTTGAAGTTTCCGGACATAGGCGAGCTCAACACCACCTTGAAGGCCTGTTCTGCCTGTTTCACATCCAGATCCAGTTTCAGCGCGCTGACTTTGAATGACTCTGCATTACCTTCCAGATCAGGCAGGGAAAGTAGCGCAACCACATTGCCCAAAGCACCATCCAGCTTGGCATTCAGCATCAGTTTCTCGCCGGAAAACTTGCCCGTGGTCATACTCAAAATAGGCGCATCCAGCGTTACATCAAAGTTATCCTTGACCTTCGTGCCGCTTGCATTCAGCTTGAATTTGTTTGCACCATATTCCTGCGCAGCCATATTTACACTCGCATCCCCGCTGGCTTTCAGCTTGAGATTGGCAATATCCAGCGCCGCGCCGCTGACCAGCAAATCCATATCGGCCAGTTGATACTGCTGTTTGTCCAGATCAAAAGTCAGCGTAGTTTTGAGTTGTGTGATGATATCCAGCCTGGGCTGATTCCCCTGCACGCCAACCGACAGGTCTATTTTACCCGGCACGCCATTGGCAATGCGCCCGGTCTTCAGGTTCAGATCCTTGATAGCGTATTGGCTACCCGCTCCTTCATCGCGATAAGTAAGATTGGTTTTTTCGATGACGACGGAAGCAATGTCGAATTTGACCGGCTGATTGCTATCCTGCGGATTTTCGTCTTTACTCAGCAGATCATCGATATTGGTCGAACCGTCCTTGTACTTGATCAGCGTCGCCGTCAGGCCGCTCACCAGCACCTCGTTGACGACCACCTGCTTGCTCAGCAACGGCATCAGCGCCAGCGAGACGCGCGCTGTTTCAATCGCCGCGAATGGCTGTTCACTCTTATATTCCGACAGTGATACCTTGCCCAGATTCGCACCCAGACTAGGGAAGAAGGTTAATTTAATATCCCCGTCAAGCTGTAGATTGCGCTGCTTGCTTTCCTTGACGGTCTGAATGATTTGGTCTTTGTAGTCGTTCGGATCAAACGTCGCCGCAATGTACGCCGCGCCCGCGACAGCAACGCCGACGATACCGCCCGCACCCAACAAACCATATTTGACGATTTTATTCATGACGACACCCGTGAAGAAAAGCAGGTGTCGATTATAACGGAGAGACAGGAGTATTGCAGTTCACAAGCGAGACCTGCGGATCTCGCTTGTGCATAACATTGATCCTAGCCGCGCAGCGCGCCTTAAATCACCTTCGAATAACGTGCATGCTCCGTGCGGGTGCGCAGATATTTATCGAACACCATGCAGATGTTGCGTATCAACATGCGCCCTTTGGGCGTGACAGTTATCCATTGCGGCGAAATCTCCAGCAGGCCTTCGCGTTCGTACTCGCGCAACTCATCCATCTCTGCAGAAAAGTATTCATCAAAATCAATCAAATAGGCAATATTGAGCGATTCCTTGGAAAGCTCGAAGTGACACATCAAAGCCTGAATAATGGCGCGACGCACCAGATCATCCGCGTTTAATTCCATGCCGCGCATGATGGGCAGCTGATCACGATCCAGCGCATCGTAGTAATCCGGAAGTTCACGATAGTTCTGGCTATATGTCGGGCCTATCTTGCCGATAGCACTTACACCGAGCGCGACCAGATCGCAATCTGAATGTGTCGAATAGCCCTGGAAATTGCGATGCAGCCTGCCCTGACGCTGCGCCACGGCTAGCTCATCTTCCGGCTTGGCGAAGTGATCCATGCCGATATACACATAGCCTGCGCCCGTCAGCTTGCTCACTGCCAGGCTGAGAATATCCAGTTTGACTTGCGGAGCGGGTAAATCTTCTTCATTGATGCGACGCTGCGGCTTGAAAATGGTCGGCATGTGCGCATAATTGTAAATCGACAGGCGATCCGGATTGGCCGCGATAACTTTGTCCAGCGTCACGCCAAAGCCTGCCAAAGTCTGCTTGGGCAAACCGTATATCAGATCGATGCTCACCGACTTGAAACCGTTGGCACGGGCCGCGTAGATGATACGCAAGGTTTCTTCTTCACTCTGTATGCGATTCACCGCACGCTGCACGGTATCGTCAAAGTCCTGCACGCCGAGACTGATGCGATTGAAGCCCTCCCTGCCCAGCAATGCGATGGTTTCATCGCTGACCTTACGCGGGTCGATCTCGATGGAATACTCACCGTCATCCACCAGCTTGAAATTGGTGCGTATCGCAGCCATCACCTGGCGTATTTCGTCGTCACTCATGAATGTCGGCGTACCACCACCAAAGTGCAACTGTTCAACCACCTGCCCCGGCCCCAGCAACTTCGCCTGCATCGCCATTTCCTTGGTCAGATAGCGCACATATTCGGCGGCTTTACTCTTGTCCTTAGTGATGACCTTATTGCACGCGCAGTAAAAACACAGCGTGTTGCAGAACGGGATATGAATATATAAGGATAAGGGGCGTGCAATGCCACCGATTTCCCGCTTTGCCACCCATTGAGCATAAGTCTCGGCATTAAAGGCCTCGACAAAACGATCTGCTGTCGGATAAGAAGTGTAGCGCGGCCCGTTCTTGTCCAGCCTGCGTATCAATTCCAAATCCACGACCAGTTGGTTGTTATTTAACATGATGATTACCGCTACTGATTGAATGAAGTCGCATAATGCCACCCGCAACAAGAAACAGGTTTGATATATGTCAAAAATGATGGCATATTCCCTAATAACGACATGCGGCAATCCCTCTTGCTGTTATCCTCACCCATTACCTCAGCCCACAGGCCAGTAACGTGCTACTACCCGTTCCAACATATCAGTCTAAATCAGCCTGTTCCAGTTGCAATCTGGCCGAAATTTGTCTGCCCATCAACCTCAGCGAATTTGAGACATACAAACTGGATGAGCTCAGCCCCGTGAAGCGCAGCTTTTCCCGCAGTGATTATCTTTACCGTAGCGGCGACAAGTTCCGCTCCCTGTTCGCTATTCACAGCGGCTCTTTCAAAACGCAGATACTGCATGAAGACGGGCGCGAACAAGTCACCGGGTTTCAAATGACAGGGGAAATTATCGGCCTGGACGCCATCAGCACGGATATTCACGCTTGCGAGGCCGTTGCGTTGGAGGACAGCGTGGTATGTGAACTTCCATTCAACAAGCTGGAGGCGTTGAGCCGTGAAATACCGACACTACAGCGCCATTTGCATAAAATCATGAGTCGCGAAATTGTACGCGACCAGGGCATCATGCTGCTACTGGGTTCGATGCGTGCCGAAGAACGCCTGGCGGCTTTTCTGCTCAACCTTTCACAGCGTTTTGCCGCACGCGGATTGCCCGCGACTCAATTCGAATTACGCATGTCGCGTCAGGAAATAGGCAGCTATTTAGGAATGAAACTTGAAACGGTCAGCCGGGCATTTTCTCATTTCCAGGCACAGGGCCTGATCAGCGTCAAAGTGCGCACGATAGAAATCGTCAATCTGGCAGGCTTGCAAGCCTGTCTCAACAGCTCTCGCCAATAGACATTCCCACCTGCGCCCGCCCCGTTATGTCAGCTTAGTTTGACAGTGGACGCGGTTGAGTGGATTATTCGCCACCTGATTTTATTACCGGAGTACAACCAGATGGAACATCAAGTCACTCATGACGAAATTTCACGCGCCAAAATCCTGCATTCTGTGCTGTTATTTGACTTTATCGTTGTTCATGTTTTCGTTTTCGTACTATCTTTAAGCCTGATCCAAACCACCCTCATTCCTATCACGCTGATGCCCTTGCTCTCGATCATCCTGCTTGGCAACGTGATCTACAAGGCCAATCGGGCGCGAACCCGCGAAACATCTACGTTCGTCCTTTGCCATAATTTACTGGCTGCAAAGCGTGCCAAGCTATTCTTTCTGCTGTTTTTCGTAACAGGCACATTAACCACCCTGATGGTCATGGGCGGCCCGCAATTAGGCATGAGCAAAATTGCCAGCTGGGCGCTGGCCGTTGGTATCGGGCAATTACCCTTTATGGTTGCACTGCTGGTGCTGGTAGTGATGGAATTCGATGCCGAGCATCAATGCAAGGATGGAAAGATTCCCGCCGCCGCCCTTGCGCTGCATTCTGCCACCGCAAAAGTGTAATCTGCCATGGACAAGAAAATAATACTGGGCGTTATCGCGCTCGTCATCGTATCGATTTCCATTCTTCTCATGCTGCCTAACAATAGCGTCAGCACCCCCGATACCCTGCCATGGAACATCACCCACCCGACACCCGACACCACGCGGGTATTGGGTGTTACTTTGGGTAAAAGCACACTCGGCGAAGTCGAACTTGCGTTCAAAGATCAAGCCGAACTTGAGATCAGCCTATTCAAGCCTAATGATGCAGCGATGGGGGTTGAAGCTTTCTTCGATGAAGTTAATTTCAACGGCCTGAAAGCGAAAATCGTCCTGACCATAGTCGTGTCACCGGAAGAAATGCAGGGTATGTTTAAGCGCGGCTTGCGCATGAACAGTACGCCCAGCGGCAAGCGCATCACACTGACACCGGATGATCTGGCACGCGTGCGCGCCTCCACCGTTGCCAGTCTGGCTTATTTACCCAATGTACGCCTGGAAGAGTCCATTCTCGCCAAACGCTTCGGCGAACCCGCGTTGCGTGTGCGTGAAAAGGAAACCGGCGTCATTCATTGGCTTTACCCGCAGCATGGCCTGGACATTGCGCTGGGTGGCGGAGAAAAACCCTTGCTGCAGTATCTTCCACCCAAGGACTTTGACTTGCTAAGAGCGCCCTTGCTGACGCACGGCGAAGTATTGAAATAAGCTTTATTGCTCCGGCGCGGAAGGCTTCTTTTCCTTCTGCGCCTTGGGCTGACTCAGCAACATCGCATCCTCGTCATCATCCAGCAAGATACGGCTGGCATTGCCTTCCATATCTTCGTATTGCCCCTTCTTCACCGCCCAGATGAGAATAGCGACAAACACCAAGCCGAAGAAGGTCATACCAGGGATGAGACTGTAGATTACGTCCATTATTATCTGTCCTTAACTTGAAATTCGCGTAGCGATTCGTTTGTCCCCTCGCCCGCGTGCGGGAGAGGGTTAGGGTGAGGGGAACGAGCTTGCTCGTTAAACAAGTTACGAATACGCGCCGCATTACCTATCACCAGCAACGAACTGATCGGCATGCTGATCGCCGCAAGCAGCGGTGTCACATGACCCATAATCGCCAAAGGCACCATAATGCTGTTGTACACAAATGACAGCCCGATATTCTGCTTGATGGTAAGCAAGGTGCGTCGCGACAACTGCGTCGCAAGACGGACTTTATCCAGCTCATTCTGCATCAGCACGATATCGGCACTTTCGACCGACACATCCGTGCCCGACCCCAGCGCAATGCCGACATCAGCGCGTATCAGCGCGGGTGCATCATTAACGCCATCGCCCACCATCGCTACACGCTCACCCTGCTGCTGTAACTGTTGAATGACCCTGTCCTTGTCCTGGGGCAGCACCTCGGCAATCACCTCCATCCCGCCCAATTGACGTGCAATCGCATCCGCAACCGGCTTACGATCACCGCTCAACAAAGTCATGCGGATACCGGCTGCGCGCAAGGTATTGATCAAACCCTGCGCGTCCGCACGCAAGGTGTCCGCCAATACCAGCATGGCAACATGTTGCCCGTCCACGGCCAGATGCACGCAAGTCTTGGCCTGACCTTCGAGTGCCGCCAGCGTATGCATCAAGTCGGTTTGCGTGATAACTGCGTTGCGTTGCAGCCATTCTGCCGTACCCAGCAAGATGCGCTTCCCTTCAGACTCGGCCTCGACTCCGGCACCCGCCGTAGCATGAAAACCCTGTACAGCTTTGTTGCGATACGACAACTGACGTTCATCCGCCTTTCTTACGATGGCGTGTGCAACACTATGTTCTGAATAGCGTTCTACTCCGGCCGCCAAAGCCAGTAGAGCCGACTCATCGTGACCGGCCGCCACAATCACCTGCTCAAGATTCATCTTGCCTTCAGTCAAGGTGCCAGTCTTGTCAAACACGAAATGGGTCACTTTCGAGAGTGTTTCCAGCACCAGGCCATTCTTCACCAGGATGCCATGCTTGGCACCCAGGCCTGAAGCCACAGCAATCGACATCGGTGTCGCCATGCCCAGCGCACAGGGACAGGTAATGATCAATACCGAAGTGGCCGCCATCAGCGCAAATTCGAAATTATCTGACCAGATATAGAAGGTAATACCCGCCAGCACCAGGGTAGCGAGCACGAACCATGGAACGATACTGTCTGACAAACGCTGAATCGGCGCCTTTGAGGACTGCGCTTCTTCCACCAGACGGATGATTTTCGACAGCAGTGAGTCCTGGGTGGAGGCCTGCACCTCAACCACTAGCGCTCCACTACCATTCAAGGTGCCCGCCGCGACGCGATCTCCAGCCAGCTTTCTGACTGGCATGGATTCGCCGCTCAGCATCGACTCATCAACCGAACTGCTGCCTTCACACACCAATCCATCCATCGGAATCTTGCTACCCGGTTTGACCAGTACACGTTCACCCAGCAGTACTGCACGAACGGAAATCATTTTTTCAATTCCGTCACGGAGTACTGTCGCCACGCGCGGCTGCATATCCATCAAACGATTAGTCGCTGACAAGGCCTGATGGCGGAACATACCTTCCAGATAGCGGCCTATCAGAATGACGAATATCAGATTGGTAACCGTATCAAAATACACTTCACCGGCCCGTGCCCCGACCAGAGTTACATAGAGTGAATATACATAGGTGACCGTCAACCCGATGGCAATGGGCAAATCCATGGTCATGCGCGCCACGCGCAACCCGCCCCAGGCACCCTTGTAAAAAGGATAGCCGGCGTACAACAGTGTAGGTGTGGCCAGCGCCCAGCCCATCCAGTGGAAAAAGTTGCGAAACTCTCCATCACCCGCACCGCTATACAAGGCAATAGAAATCAGGGTCAGATTCATCATGGCGAAACCGGCGAAGAACAAGCGGAACAGCATGGCGCGGTTGGCCTTCTTCATCGATCCTTCGGCTACTTCAGGGTCATAGGGAACACCCGCATAGCCTATCTTGGACAACTGATGTATCAGCGTAGAAAGTTTGACCTTGCTGTTATCCCAGCGCAGGTGCAGACGCTTTCCGGCCAGATTGACATTTGCGGTCAGCACGCCGGGGGTGCGCATCATGCTGCGCTCGATCAGCCATACGCAGGCTGCGCAGTGTATGCCCTCAACCAGCAGATGTGCATCGCTGCTTTCGCCCCGGCTATTGACGAAGTCTTGCGCCACTTCATCGAGGTCGTACATTTCGATGTCTCTGGGCGGAGTGGGAGGGGGCGCCAGCAGCGTACCCTGCGGTGTACGCTGGTAGAAGCCTTGCAGTCCGGCTTCATATATCGCCTCGCACACAGACTGACAGGCAAAGCAGCAGAAATCTCTTTCCTTGTCTTCAAGACGGCTGTGGTAATTCGCGTCTGAAGCGATAGGCAAGCCGCAATGAAAACACCCCGCATCTGCGAGGTGGGCTGCTTCATTTCCTTGCATTTAAAGTATCGCCTTGATTATTTTGGAATAGAGACAAAGAGTTTTTCCTCCATGTCGAAATGTCGCCCATCATGTTCTGCTCTGATGAGAATATCCCAATTTCCTGCCCTCGGAAAATTCATGCTGCCTTCATACCGTCCTGCGGCCACTGTATGCAGCGAACCCTTGAAATCAAAAGAGGGATCGCCTGGCCATTGCGCCTCGATATCGACCTTGCCATCGCTTATCGGCTGCCCTTCACGATCCTTCAAATCAAACTTGAAATCGACCGGATTGGCTATCACAATAAATCGCGCGGCATCAGACGCAGTCAGCGGGTCATTCTGCAATTGCTGCGGCGAATGCAAACTAGCCTGCCAACCCAGCGTAGATCGCTCCGCCTGCTGTTGCATCCACTTCGCGTCGTACTGGTTGTGAGCCTTAACAGTGTAATTTTCGTCAAGCAAGCGCATGGGATGATGTATGACATTCCACAGCATACGGCCGTTGATTAACACCCCGGACAGTATGATTACCAGCAATCCCAGCACCCACGGGTTGCGCCAACCCTGTTTATTTTTTTGAGAAATCATGATGTTCCTGTTATTGAGTCAAATTTCGCTCAACGCTTGGGAGCGTTGAACATGGTGGTGTATTCCGCCGCCATGGTTGGATCTTCGGTATTCTCAACACGGAAAACAATCTTGGTGACTTCTTTCAAAATATTTTCGTCCGGTGCTTTTACGAATATTGTGAATGAAGTTGCCTTACCGTGCGTGACCAATTTCGGCTTTTCAATTCCGACCAGCACCTGCCCCTTTATACCACCATCCGCCTTAACAATAACCTGCAAATTGTGGTCGGTTTTATTTAGCACCTTAAAGGTATATTTATTCTGGATCGAACCATCGCTCATGCGCACGAATAAAGGTTGACGTTCCGGTGCAACCCTCAGAGTAAGTGACCCTAGATGATTCAGCCCGTAAATAATCCCGCCCAGCGCCAACAACAAAATACTGACATACACCCAGGTACGCGGGTGTTGATACAGTTTTTTGACCGGCCGACCTTCAAGCTCATCCAGCGATGCATAACGTATCAGTCCACGAGGGCGACCGATCTTGTCCATCACAGAATCACAGGCATCCAGACACAGGCCGCAGGTAATGCAACCCAGTTGCTGACCGTCGCGTATATCCACTCCGGTCGGACACACTTGCACGCACTGGAAGCAGTCTATGCAATCGCCCTGCTGTTCCACCACTTTACCCGCCTGACGCAACTTGCCACGCGGTTCACCACGGCTTACGTCGTAAGCGGGAAGTATCGTCTGTGAATCGGCCATAACCGCCTGAATACGTGCATAGGGGCACAACCACAAACAAGTTTGCTCACGCAGGAAACCGGCTAAGAAATACGTGCCCAGGGTAAAGGAAACCAGCGTGACCCATTCCAGCATGGACAGGTTAAAACTCAGAAAATCGCGCCAGTACTGGAACGCATCCACGAACCAGATCGTGAAACTGATCCCGGTAAAGACGGAAATCGCCAGCCAGATAGCATGCTTGAGCACCTTCTTGCGTATCTTCTCGCCATTCCAGGGTGCCGCATCCAGCTTGTGACGCTTGTTAGGATTGCCTTCAATTTTCTCTTCTACCCAGGTAAACAAATCAACCCAGGCCGTCTGAAAGCAGAAGAATCCGCAGAACACGCGAGATGCCACGGAGGTGATCGCGAACAGGGCCATTGCCAGCAATAACAACAGCAACGACACCATCCAGATATCCTGAGGGAGGATGGTGAGATTAAAGATATGAAACTGACGGTTATTTACATCGAGCAATATTGCCTGCTTGCCATTCCAGCGCAGATAAGCACCAAAGAAAAAAATCAACCAGAAGGACTCGGTAATATATTTGAGCGTACGAAATCGACCCGGCATACGCTTCGCATGAATGGTTGCATCACCCAGATTGGTGGACCATTCGGTATGTTCGCTGTATAGGCCAGTAACGCTGCCCACTTCCGTTTTTTTAACCGGCTCGCTCATTGCCAACTCCTGTGTTTTTATCCGATTTAGTCGGACAATTTATGCAAAGAATGCTCCGTTTAAACTCTACCGTAGCGGGAAAATTTACGCAGTGTATTCTTTGTAATTTCAAATTTCCCAAATGAAAAAAGGAGGAGGCGAGCCTCCTCCTCTTCAATTTGAGTGCGATTACTCTTCGCCCCTCTTTTTTCTCGAATTATTGAACAGCCAAAGCAAGGCAGCAATTACCACGGCAAATGCGAGGCCAGTGGCAATCATCAGAGCCCAGTATACAAAGTCGTGTCCCATGTCTATTTTCCTTTCTAAAGCCTGCACGGTTATGAGCCGTGCAGGCAAATGGAGATTTACTCAGCTACAGGTGCAGTGGCAGCAACTTCCGAAACAGCAGCTGCTTCCACTACCGGAGCCACGGCTTCAGCCTGACCACCACCAAACTTGTACACATAAACTGCCAGCTTCTTCATGTCAACAGCCGACAATTTACCTGCTTCAGTGAAGTTAGGCATAACCGCATTACGAGACTCGGAATCACCGGAGTTCACACCAAACTTAATGGTCTGCTTGATGCCTTCCACGGAACCGTCAAACCGCCAGATTTTATCTGTCAGGTTAGCCGAACCCATGGCTGCAACGCCCTTACCATCTTCACCGTGACAGGCCGTACATCCTTTTTCCGCGAACAACGGAGTGGAAGTAGGCGTACCCGCAGCAACTGCATTGGCTAGCGTATCGAGCTCAGCATCAGACAGCATATCCTTATGTGCCATCATCATGCCCTGGCGACCGCCGGTGATGCTAGTATGAATATCGTCGATCTTGCCGCCAAACAACCAGTCATCGTCGAGCAGAATCGGCGCCATCAGACCTCGTTCACGTACAGCGAACTTGGCATCTTTTTGATCCGAACCCACACCATTCTGACCATGACATGCAGCACAGTTATCACTGAACAGCACCTTGCCGGAACGCGTCACATACTCAGACAACTCCGAATCAGCAAGAATCGCTGCTGGCGTCATGTCCTTCAGCTTGTCTTCAAACGGCTTACGCACCGCATCCAACACCGCCTGGTCTTGCTCCAGTTCCTTAATCGCAGTCCATTGGCCTGTAGCAGGCAAACCAATACCTTTGAAGAAATCCCCAGAAGTCGAAAAAGGAATGGATGGATACATCAACCAATACACCACTACCCAAATCGCACTGGCTGTCAGACCAAGCATCCACCATCTTGGCGGCTGATTGGTAAGATCGCCCAAATCATCATCCCATACGTGCCCCGTGGTTGGCACACCACCAGCGGAGTTTTGATTATCACTCATTTTTTATCTCCCGAATTGTTGTACTCGCTTTCATCTCGCAGAGCCATATCGCTCTGCGAGTCGAACGCATCCTTGTTTTTAGGATTGAACACCAGCACATAAACCGCAACCATCGCAACGAAGGCCAATATGGTAAAAACCACCCCGATCCAGTCGTTACGTGACATGGCTGCCCAGTCTGTATGCAAGTAGTCCATTAGTTTAGTCACGGTAGTTAACACCTTCCTCAAACTTCACGTGATTTCCCAAGGATTGCAGGAAAGCGATGACGGCATCCATTTCTGTCTTGTTTTCCAGTTCCGTTTTAGCGCTGTCCAAGTATGCATCCGTGTAGATGGTTCTTGGCACAGGATTAAACGGCATCTTGGTCATAACATTCATTGTATGAATAGTTGTGTCCACATTAACTAGCGGCTTATCCAGGAAGAAATAGTTAGGCATAACCGATTCAGGCACCACATCGCGCGGATACTTCAGATGCTTACGATGCCACTCATCAGAGTACTTGCCACCGACACGAGCCAGATCTGGCCCGGTACGCTTGGAACCCCACTGATAGGTATGGTCGTACATCGATTCTTCAGCGATAGAGTAGTGACCATAACGGTCTTTCTCGTCACGGAAGGGACGTATCATCTGTGAGTGACACAGGAAACAGCCCTCACGGATGTAGATACTGCGGCCTGCCAACTCAAGTGCCTTGTAAGGACGCACGCCATCACCGGGGACCCACTCATCCAGCGTTTTATGCGCGGATGTAGCTGGATTCCAGATGATTTTATCCATATGGATAGCATTGCCCTGCAGGTCTTTGTGTGACGTACCATTGTACGTACCATCACCACCCGACATAGCGGTATTTGGCAGGTAGAACAACGGGACGATTTCCACGATGCCGCCGACCGATACTGCAATTGCAGTCAGAACGAACATCAGCAACGTATTGCGCTCGATCTTGTCCTGAAACTTGGTTGAATAAATTTTATCGTGATCAGACATGTTTTTCTCCCCCTTATGCTTTAGCTGCAACAGCGTTTACGCCGCGGACAGCGCTTGCTTGACGAACAGTCATCACGACGTTGTACAGCATGATCCAGGTACCCAGATTGAAGATCGCGCCGCCGACAGTGCGCATCACGTAGTACGGATGCATAGCAGACACAGATTCAATAAAGGTATAAGTCAAGCTACCGAACTCGTCGTAATCACGCCACATCAGACCTTGCATGATGCCGGACACCCACATCGCTACGATGTAAGTCACCGCGCCGATCAAGGACACCCAGAAGTGAACATTCACCAGGCGCTCGGAATACATTTCGGTATTCCACAGCTTCTTCACCATGTGGTAGATCGCACCGAAAGAGATCATCGCCATCCAGCCCAATGCGCCGGCATGTACGTGACCAACGGTCCAGTCAGTATAGTGAGACAAGGCATTCACACTCTTGATCGACATAACAGGACCGTCGAAAGTGGACATCGCGTAGAACGCCATCGCAGTCACCAGGAAACGCAGGATGTAGTCGGTACGCAGCTTGTCCCATGCACCGGACAAAGTCATCATACCGTTCATCGCACCGCCCCATGAAGGGATGATCATCGCGAGAGAAATAGCTGCACCCAGCGAACCGGTCCAGTCAGGCAACGCAGTGTATTGCAGATGGTGAGCACCCAGCCAAACGTAACCGAAAGACAGTGTCCAGAAGTGCAACACAGACAGACGATACGAGAACACCGGACGACCGGATTGCTTAGGAATGAAGTAGTACATGATGCCCAGGAAACCACCCGTCAGGTAGAAACCCACCGCATTATGACCCCACCACCATTGAATCATGGCATCTTGCACGCCAGAGTAAATGGAGAAGGCTTCAGTCATGCTTACCGGGATAGCCATACTGTTCACTACATGCAGGTAAGTGATCATCACGATCATACCCATGGTGAACCAGTTCGACACATAGATGTGCGATGTCTTGCGGATCGCCGTGGTCATAATGTGATTCAGACCAAACGACAACCATACAACTGCGATCATAATGTCGATCGGCCAAACCAGCTCGGCGTACTCTTTACCGGAAGTCAAACCCAGCGGCAGAGTAATCACAGCCAGCACGATGATCAGATTCCAGCCCCAGAAGGTGAACCATGCCATGGCATTGCTCCACAACTTGGTCTGGCCAGTACGCTGCACCATGTAGAAGCCGGTCGCCATCAACACACAACCACCAAACGCAAAAATCACTGCATTGGTATGCAATGGGCGCAATCTACCGAATGAAAGCTCGGCAATATCAAAGTTTAGAAACGGCCACGCCAATTCCGCTGCAACATACACACCGACTAGCGTACCTACAACCGCATAAACAACTGCCATGATGGTGAACCATCTGACAACGTCCATGTCATATTTTACTGGTGTCGCTTGAGTAGCTTCCACAGTATCTCCTCCCAAGAGCAAAGTTAAAAAACAACGCGATATTTGCTCAATCTTTCCAGGCAAATAACCCATCTCTTCTTACAGCTTAAAAAAGCTGCGCAATAATGTCACACCCATCAGGTGTAAGTAAAGCGAAAACACCACAAATTGACACCCATTCCCACCCAGTTTACTCGGACTTTACCCACAACTACATCATGGGATTACAGGCGCATTTTTGAGTTAGATGGCGCGACAGGCTGACGATTTCGCGTGAATTCATTCACCTGCCATGCGACAACAACGCAGCCGATTGCAGCTTATTGCAGCGCCTGATTGACACCAGCCAGCTCCGCCTCACCCAGCGCGCCGACGGCCGCCTTCAGGCGCAGCTGGCTGAGCAGGTAGTTGTATCGGGCTTGATACAGGTCGCGGCGGGTGGCGTAGAGTTGTTGTTGGGCGTTCAGCACGTCGAGGTTGGTGCGCACGCCGACTTCC
>JAUXWM010000087.1 GCA_030681375.1 Gallionella sp. | reverse complement strand
CAGGACTATGCAACGAAATGGATGTGGACTTACAATCACGAACGCCCCAACATGGCACTCGGCGGCATCACGCCGAAACAGAAGTTAGATTTTTTAACCAGCTCTACTTTTGACCCCAACTAAAAATGGGGGGATTACCGGGTGCTGTCGAGGCCTATGTGGTTTATCGTCATACTTTAGACATAGGCAAAGTAAGCGGGCAAGAGTTTAAAAATGGTGTTATACGCGGGATCGGTATAACGGGCGGTTTTGATTTGAATGCCAAGCATGACGCGGGATATAACTCAAGAAAACGCATGTTGGTTCTGGGCCCGACATTGAAGATGGATGTGCCCGGATTCCTTGATGTCAGTCTGCTTGCGCTGTGGGAAAGCAATCATCCCAGCATCGCAGTTGGTGCTTTTGATCCAGGCTACCCTGCGCAACGTTATACCTACGACACCCATCCCATGATTAATGCTGTCTGGTCGATCCCAGTAGGCACATGGCCGCTGTCCTTCGATGGATTTGCCAATTTCATTGCGCCCAAGGGTAAGGATGAAATGGGCAACAATACCGTCTCGGAAACCAATATCGACATGCAGATCATGTACGACATCGGGGGCGCTATAGGCGCGATAAAAAATTCTTTCCGTGCTGGATTTGAGTATCAATACTGGCGCAATAAGTTTGGTAATTCAAGCCTCAAAGTGGGTGCTGCGGGAGGCAACGTCGCGAGTACGCGGATGTTACGTGTTGAGTATCACTTTTGAGTGAGGCCATAATGGGGCGATATAGGCTTCTATTCTTTTCACTGTTGTTGCTCTCCACCAGTGCGGCAGCAGAGTCATTGGAGAAGGTGCGGCTGCAACTCAAGTGGTTCAGCTCTTTCCAGTTTGCCGGTTATTACATGGCTTTGGAGAAAGGCTATTACGCGGAGTCTGGTCTTGATGTTGAGCTTATTGAGCGTGACCCAGCTAAAAACAACATCTTGCAAGTGGCTGAAGGCGCGGCGGAATACGGTGTAGCAGATTCCGCCGTGCTGTTGTATCGGGCACAAGGCAAACCGCTTAAGATACTCGCCTCCATATTTCAACACAGCCCGCTGGTGTTTATCTCCAAGAAAGAATCCGGGATATTCAGTCCTTACGAGATGAAAGGAAAAACTCTTTCATACCAGCGAGGACTTGATGATGCACCTCTGCTGGCGACGCTAAAAGAAGCGAACCTGAATGAGGCGGACTATCGTTATGCACCATTGGATTTTTCGAGCACGGAATTCATTCACGGTGATGTAGATGTAATCAGCGCCTATCTCAGCGACCAGCCCTACTTTATGAAAGAACAAGGGGTGGAAATCAACATCATCAACCCACTGAACTATGGTATTGATTTCTATGGTGACAATCTTATTACAACTCAGCATGAGTTGGATAGCCACCCGGAACGTGCAAAGGCATTTCTGGCAGCGTCGCTGAAGGGTTGGAAATATGCGCTTGAGCACAAGGAAGAAACAATCGCCATTTTACGATCCAGATATGGAGCAAAAAGATCGGCAGATCATCTCGCTTATGAGGCTAAGATCATTGAGCAAATGATGATGCCGGATATGGTGGTCATCGGTTACAGCAGCATTGAACGTTTCCACCGGATAGCAGAAATCTATCAACGCATCGGAAAGATTGACAAGTCACAGGCACAAGTCGCATTGGATAGCCTTATATATGACCCCAACAAGGATACACGCGACTATACGCGTTACCTTTACATTTCCATAGCATTGCTCCTGATTCTGGCATCTGTCATTGTTGTATTGTTGCTAATAAGTCGGCGTTTAAAGAGATTGGTCGATGAGCATACAAAACATCTTTCAGAAGCGCTGGAGTTTAATGAGACCATCCTGATACACTCCCCCTTGCCTATGGGGGTCTATGCTGAAGATGGCCAATGTGTTCTGGCTAACGATGCCTATGCCAAACTTGTAGGGGACACAAAAGTAAGTTTGCTGGAGCAGAACTTCAACAATATTATTCCCTGGCAAAAAGCCGGTCTGTTGAACGCTTGTCAGACCGCGCTGAGTCAGCATAGTCCACAATATCGCGAAGTAACTATAAAAAATTCCCTAGGCAAGCAAGTCTGGTTTGAATGCCGGATACTGCCAGCGCACCTCAATAATAAAACGCATCTGTTGATGCAATTTATTGACCTGACCGACCGAAAGAACTTTGAGGAGGAATTACGTCATCTTGCTTTCCATGATTCACTAACCAGACTGCCCAATCGTCGTCTGCTGCAGGATCGTATGCAGCAATCCCTGCATACGAGCAAGCGGCAGAACACTCATGTGGCCGTGCTGTTCCTTGATCTTAACAAGTTCAAGCAATTAAATGATACGTATGGGCACGATGTTGGCGACCAGTTGCTTGTCGAGGTTGCCAATCGCTTGCGACAGCAAGTGCGTGATTGCGATACAGTTGCCAGAATTGGCGGTGACGAATTTGTTGTGCTATTGGAAGGGTTAGATGTAAATCCGGAAACGGCAACTGAGCAAGCAAATGCTATTGCGGCAAAGATTGTGGACATCTTGAGTGAAGAATATCTGCTTGGCGACATTCGGCATCATGGGTCAGCGAGCATCGGTATAAAGATATTTTCAGGGGATGAGGCTGATCCGGACAAAATTCTCAAGGACGCTGATGAGGCTATGTATAAAGCTAAAAAAGGTGAGGCGCGGTAACACTTTGACTCAATATTCGTTTAGCAATGCTGTTTAAGTACATCTGGATTATCTTCAATAAGGAAGTACAAGGTTCCGCTTCGGGTCGAGAGCGTTGCGAATGGCGACTGTCAGGCGAAGTGATTATGAGGTTGGATTATCGTAATGGGGCGGCAAGTCGGTCGCCTATTTTCTGTTTGTGACACAACAAAAACTGGCTCAGCTATTTTGGCGGAGTTTTAGTAAGAGGTTTCATTGGGAAATTCAAACACAAAAATAGTTGAAGTCGCAGCTGCTGTGTTGCAAAGATCGGATGGCACTTTTCTGCTGGCGCAGCGACCGCCCGGTAAGATATGGGCAGGTTACTGGGAATTTCCGGGTGGCAAGGTCGAGGCGGGTGAATTGGCGCGCGATGCGCTGGTGCGCGAATTGCGCGAGGAGCTGGGCATAGCGGTCGTGACTGCGTATCCGTGGATTACGCGTGTGTTTATTTATCCCCATGCGACCGTGCGCCTGAATTTTTTCCGTGTCACTGAATGGTCGGGCGAGATGCATCCGCATGAAGGGCAGCAGTTTTCGTGGCAGCGTGCCACGGAGGTCGCCGTCGCCCCGGTGTTGCCGGCTAATTCACCTGTGCTGCGCGCGCTGGAATTGCCGTCGCTGTATGCCATCAGTAATGCCGCTGAACTGGGGGTGGAAGAATTTATGCGACGGTTGTCAGTCGCGCTGCGCAACGGTTTGCGTTTGCTGCAATTGCGTGAAAAGAATTTGCCGCGCGAGGCGTTGCGCGAATTGGCGCTGCGGGTAGTCGCGTTGGCGCATGCCAGCGGCGCGAAGGTGTTGCTCAACGGTGATGTGGCGCTGGCGCAGGAAGTGGGCGCGGATGGCGTGCAGTTGACGGCTGCGCAGCTTGTCGCCTGTGCGGAGCGTCCTGCGGTGGATTGGTGTTCGGCTTCATGCCATTCGGCGGAAGAGTTGAGGCTGGCAGAGAAGCTGGGCTGTGATTTTGCGGTGCTGAGTCCGGTGTTGCCGACACAGAGCCATCCGGGTGCTGCGCATCTGGGCTGGGAGAGCTTCGCGGCTATCGCGGCGGGCTCATCTATTCCGGTGTATGCACTAGGTGGCCTCAAGCATGATGACATGCATACCGCTTGGCAGCATGGCGCGCAGGGTATCGCCTTGTTGCGTCAGGCCTGGTGAGGCGGAGCGGTAAATTCCTGCTCTTCTTCCGGGAGGGCTACGCGAAATTCTTCGTCTGCCCATTTGCCTAAGTCAATCATCTTGCAGCGTTCGCAGCAGAACGGGCGGAAACGATTGTTGGTATCCCAGGGGGATTCCTTGCCGCAGTGCGGACAAGCGGCAACAAGAGGTTTTTTGGAGATGTTCACGATGTCAGCGCACAGAAAGTCATATCGAATGGGACGTCCTGCTCAAACAGGGAAGATTTTGCCGCATAATTTGCGACTATGAAGCGAATGTTGATGGCGTACTTGTTTGCGCCCAGCTCAGGTATGCATGCCAGATCAGGATTCAGACTGACGCGTAACAATTGCGCGGCTCGTCCGCCTTGCATCTGCTGAAAAGTGCCCTGTGGTGCAGTAAAGCTGATTTTCCTGCCGTTCTCGCGCAACAGTTTCATTAAAATGTTGATTGCCACACTCACGGGTAACAGCGGCGCCAGCCATTCCTGCAGATTTTCGCGACGCAATTCAACTGGCTGATTTTGCCAGTAATGATAGGAAGGCAAGTCAAACTGGCAAGTGCCGCCCGGCATGCAGGCGCGTTGCTTGATTCCCATCAGCCATTCATTCTCGCGCAAATTAAGGCCGACCTTGCCTGTCATTGCGAGCAACGCTGCGGAGGCTTCGTCAATTTCATTCAACACGTAGTCCAGAGCTTGCTCAGAAATGGCTGGATTATTGTGCAGGCTGGAGAGGGAGCGCTTCTGGCGCTCAAGTTCTTGAAACAATTCGGATTTCAGGTCGGGGCGGCTGGCGACTTCGTACATCTCAAACAGCGTAATGAGCGCGGCATGGTGTTCCATGCTGAGATCACGAGCCAGAAAATAATTTACGCGTTTGAACAAGTCCTCAAGGCGTAACCATGTTCGTACTTTTTCGTTGAGCGGGAATTCGTAACTGATCACGTCATTAGGGCCTGATATTCGTTTGAAATAAAATCAATGCGGGAAGATATATTGAATATCCGGTTGTCGTCAAATGGTGTTTCTATGGCTTAGACGTAAATAGCAATCGTGCATGGCGGCAACCTGATTTTCCAATTCGTCGTGCGTGCCGTCATTCTGGATGATGTCATCTGCACGCGCAATACGTATTTCCGGTGCGAGCTGTTGCGTAATAATCGCACGTATTTCTGTTTCGTCAAGCTGGCTGCGTTGTTTGACGCGTTCGATCTGATTTTTTTCGGTGCAATCTACCAGTAATACGCGCTGAACCAATTGCATGAAACACGGATTTTCCAGCAGCAAAGGCACCATCAGGATGACATAGGGCACGCGGGCATGGGTGGCTAACCGGGATGCGCTGATGGCCAGTATTTGCGGATGTAATATATTTTCCAGTTTGCGCCTGGCGTCCGTATCGCTAAATATCAGCTGGCGCATTCGGGTGCGATCCAGCGCACCGGTGTCCGTGAGGTAATCTGGGCCAAAAGCGGCGCGGATAGATGCAATGGCCTGTCCGCCGGGTTGTGTTAACTGGTGGGCAATCTCATCGGTATCAATGATCCCTGCGCCGTGCGATTCAAACAAGCGCGCAACGGTACTCTTGCCGCAACCTATTCCGCCGGTGAGTCCAATGCAAAGTTGTGCGGGATGAAGCGGCATGTCCGGGCTTGCTGGCACACTCATGGCGCCAGCAATTGTAAATAACTTTGCGTCAGGGTTTGTCCCCAGAACAGTGCAATCAGGCCGCCCCCCGCCAGATAAGGGCCGAACGGAATGGGAATGTCGCGCCCCTGTTTGACGGCGACGATCAGGGTGATGCCGACTACTGCGCCGACCAGCGATGACAGGATGATGATTAGCGGCAGCAGTTGCCAGCCCAGCCAGGCACCGAGCGCGGCGAGCAGCTTGAAGTCGCCGTAACCCATGCCTTCCTTGCCGGTGAGCAGTTTGAACAGCCAGTAGACGGACCAGAGGGCGAGGTAGCCGAATACGGCGCCCAGCAGAGCGTCGGGCAGAGTGGCATACACTCCGTTCAGGTTGAACAGCAAACCGGCCCAGAGGAGCGGGAGGGTGATGTCGTCCGGCAGCAATTGCGTGTCAAAATCGATCACGGTAAGTGCCAGCAAGGCCCAAATCAGCAGGATGGCGCCTGCCGCCGCCAGCCCAAACCCGAAATGCAGGGCCGCAAACCCGCACAGCAGGCCGCTGACGGCTTCGATGACAGGGTAGCGCGGCGAAATGGCCGCCTGGCAGGCGCGGCATTTTCCTCTCAACAGCAGATAACTGGCGACCGGGATGTTTTCCCACGCGCTGATGGCGTGATTGCAATGCGGGCAAGCGGAACGGGGAGAGATCAGGTTGTAAGGCTCACCGTGAACAGGCGGTTTACCGTGCAGTTCGGCACATTGCTGCTGCCAGCCCAGTTCCATCATTTTCGGCAAACGATGTATCACCACATTCAGAAAGCTGCCGACCAG
Source organism: Gallionella sp. (assembly GCA_030681375.1). Taxonomy (GTDB): domain Bacteria; phylum Pseudomonadota; class Gammaproteobacteria; order Burkholderiales; family Gallionellaceae; genus Gallionella. The sequence continues at coordinate 60,966 of JAUXWM010000087.1, read as the reverse complement.
CAGTCCAAGTACGGTGCAAACGCCGATGAACAGCGGCGGGGAAGATTGGAGGAGATCGAGTAAATTCATATTTGGGATCGAGGACTGAGGACTGAGGGCTGAAAAACGAGGACTGAGGGGTGAGGGCTGAGGACTGAGGACTGAGGACTGAGAAAAAATCAGTGTCCCGCTTTTGACTTTCACTCGCGCCTCAGTCCTCGTTCCTCAATCCTGCTTTATACTACTTGGCCCATCTTGAAGATAGGCAGGTACATCGCAACAACCATGCCGCCGATCAGGGTGCCGAGTACCACCATGATGATCGGTTCCATCAGGCTGGACAGGGCCTCGACGGCATCATCTACTTCGGCTTCGTAAAAGTCGGCAACCTTGCTCAGCATGGCATCCAGCGAACCGGCTTCTTCGCCGATAGAGACCATTTGTAACACCATGCTGGGGAAAACCTCGGTGTTTTGCATGGAGATGGTCAGGCTGTTGCCGGTGCTGACCTCGCGCTGGATATTCTTGGTGGCATCAAAATACACGGCATTGCCTGCCGCACCCGCCACTGAATTCAATGCCTCGACCAGCGGTACACCGGCCGCAAACATGGTGGCCAGGGTGCGCGTCCAGCGTGCGATGGTCGCTTTGCGTACCAGCGCGCCAAATACCGGCACTTTAAGCAAGATTCTATCCATGGCCTTCTGCATGGGTTTGCTGCGTTTCCAGAAGTAGAAGAAGGTATAGAATCCGCCGCCTATTCCGCCAAAAATCGCCCACCAATAGGTCACGAAGAAATCGGAAATGGCCATGATGAATAAAGTCGGTGCAGGCAAATCTGCGCCAAATCCGGAAAATAATTCCTTAAACGCGGGGATGACGAAAATCATGATCACGGCGGTGATGATGAAAGCCACCACGAGAATGGAAATCGGGTAGAACAAGGCGGACTTGATTTTCCCCTTGATGGCCAGAATTTTTTCCTTGTAGGAGGCCAGGCGATCCAGCAAAGTGTCCAGAATGCCCGCAGCTTCCCCCGCGCCAATCAGATTGCAGTACAGATCATCGAAATACAGAGGATGTTTTTTAAAGGCCTGTTGCAAACTGCTGCCGGTTTCAATATCGGTCTTGATCGTAAACAGCAATTTCGATACGGAAGGATTGTTATGACCTTTGCCTACGATGTCGAATGCCTGTAGCAGCGGTACGCCCGCGCGCAACATGGTGGCCAGTTGTCGGGTAAACAGTGCAATATCTTTTTCGGTAATCGCCTTGGCGCTGCTGCGTATCCGCTTGATTTTGCTGACGTTGATACCCTGTCGGCGCAGATGGGCGGACAGGTTGGCTTCGCCGACCGAGCGTGTTTCACCTCTGATTAATTTGCCGGATTTATCTTTTCCTTCCCATGAGAAGGAAAATTCTTTTGCTTTCGTTGGTGCGACAGCCATAACGTGTCCTTTGAATTGCTAACTGACATTGGTGGGCATGATGCCGAGCTTTGAGTTTATTGTAAAGCTGGTGGGGCAGAGAGTGGCAAGTTGAAACTAGAAAGTGGGAAAATTTGCCACACTCACCACTGAGCGTAGCGGTCGCAGCTTTAGCTGCGGGTGCCGCACGGCCCACCCCTTGCGGGTGCACTACTCACTGTTTTTGCACCTGAGCCGGAAACAGGCGCACCACTTTGACGATGCGATCTTGAGTCTGAATGATTTCGATAGGGTAGCCGGCAATTTTTAGGCTGGTGCCGGTTTCCGGTATATCTTCCAGATGTTCGAGTATCAGCCCGTTGAGTGTCTTGGCGCTGTCCAGCGGCAGATGCAAGCCCAGCTTGCGGTTCAGCTCGCGCAGGCTGTTGCTTCCTTCCAGTAGTATGCTGCCATCTTCCTGACGCATAAATTTCCCGGTTTGTGCGGGCGACTGGGTAGTAAATTCACCGACAATTTCTTCCAGAATGTTTTCCAGTGTGACCAGTCCCAGCAACTCGCCGTACTCGTCCACTACCAGTCCCAGGCGCGCGTGACGTTGCTGAAACTGTTGAAGTTGCTGAAGCAGCGGCGTGCCGGAAGGAATAAAGTACGGTTCGGTGAGTACTTCCCGCAGTTGCTCAACATCCAGCACTGCCTCCTGCATCAGGGCGGGTACACGTTTGATGTGCAGGATGCCGATAATATTGCTGGGTGTATCGGCATATACCGGCAGCAGGGTGTGGTGGCAGGTGATAATCTGCTGGCGCAGCGCATCGTGCCTGGCACTGATGTCTAGCGCCTCGATCTGGTTGCGTGTGACCATCACGTCATTGACCGTGATGCGTTCCAGATCCACCAGATTCAATAGCATTTTCTGATGCTTGCGCGGCAGGAAATGCTCGGCATCCAGCACCAGTCCGCGCAGCTCCTCCATCGTCATTTTCTGTTTGCTCTGGTCGGTTTCGATCTTGATGCGCATCATCCACAGCAATACTTTGACCATACCCCCGGCGATTGCGACAACGGGCTGAAACAGGGTAATCAACGGGGTGAGTAAATAACTGGCCGACAAGGCGACGCGTTCCGGATAGCTGGCCGCAATAATCTTGGGCATGATTTCGCTGAAAACCACCAGCGCAAAAGTAAGTATCAGCGTACCCAGCAGTATCGCCAGATCATTCTGGCCGAACAGGCGCAGGATGATGATGTTGGTCACGGCTGCTGCCGCGACATTGAGCAGAGTGTTCCCCAGTAAAATTGAACCCAGCAGCTTGTCTATCCTGCTCAACAGGTTATTGACCAGTTTGGCGCTGCGGTTGCCCTTGCGTACCAGGCTGTTCAGGCGATGGCGGCTGATTGCCATCATGCTGGTTTCCGATGCGGAAAAAAAAGCGCTGCAAACCAGCAACAACAGCAAGATGCTGAATAGTGTGGTTAAAGAAATGTCTTCCAAGATGTTCCTGCGATTAGGTTGATAGCGCGGACAGTGTGCGAGAGGTCAACACGGGTGTCAAGTTGTCCGCCGCGCAGCCCAAACCATCATGAGCACGCCGACGACGACCATGGGCAGGCTGAGCCATTGCCCCATGCTGATACCGAAGGTCATCAGCCCGAAGATGCCATCATCGGGGTTGCGAGTGAATTCGGCGAGAAACCGGAAGCTGCCGTAGCCAATCAGGAATAAGCCGGAGACAGCGCCTACGGGGCGCGGCTTGTTCGCATATAGCCAGAGCAGCACGAATAGCAGTACGCCTTCCAGTGCGAATTCATAGAGCTGCGAAGGGTGGCGCGGCAAGCTGTCTACGTGGGGGAAAACCATGCCCCAGGCTGCATCGGTGGGACGTCCCCACAATTCGCCGTTGATGAAGTTGCCCAGCCGGCCAAACGCCAGTCCAGGCGGCACCAGCGGCGCGATGAAATCCATCAGCTCCAGCCAGCGCAATTTATGCTGATAAGCGAACAGGGCCATGGCTATCAGAACCCCTATGAATCCGCCGTGAAAGGACATGCCGCCTTCCCATACGGCGAGGATTTTGAGCGGATTGGCAAAATAGTAAGCGGGGTTGTAAAACAGGACTTCACCCAGACGACCGCCTAAAATGACGCCGAGCACGCCGTGGAACAGCAGGTCATCGAGCTGCTTGTTGTTGATGCTGATTGTGCTTGACGCAGAGGCGGGCATGGCGGGCTGCTGCGCCATTTTCGCCAATGCTACGATGCGTTTACGCCCCAGCCAGATAAAACACATGAAGCCGGCCAGATACATCAGACCGTACCAGTGTATGGCGAGCGGGCCGAGTTGCAGGGCGATAGGGTTGATATGTGGATAAACGAACATGATGGAATCGGGTAGAATCGGTCGCTTGATTATAGCTTACCCCAGAGAGACATCATGCCAGTTTACCGTTCACGTACTTCCACTCATGGTCGCAATATGGCCGGCGCACGCTCCTTGTGGCGCGCGACCGGCATGACCGAGACCGACTTCGGCAAGCCTATCATCGCCATCGCCAACTCATTTACCCAGTTCGTGCCAGGCCACGTTCACCTCAAGGATATGGGGCAGCTGGTGGCGCGGGAGATCGAAAAGGCGGGCGGTGTCGCCAAGGAATTCAATACCATAGCCGTGGATGACGGCATCGCGATGGGGCATAGCGGCATGCTGTATTCGCTGCCCAGCCGTGATCTGATTGCCGATTCCGTCGAATACATGGTCAATGCCCATTGTGCGGACGCGCTGGTGTGCATTTCCAATTGCGACAAAATCACGCCCGGTATGCTAATGGCGGCAATGCGGTTGAATATCCCCGTGGTATTTGTCTCGGGCGGGCCGATGGAGGCCGGCAAGGTGAACTGGGGCGGGGCGACTCGCGGCCTGGATCTGGTTGATGCGATGGTTTCGGCCGCGGACAGCAGTTGCAGTGACGAAGAAGTGGATGCCATCGAGCGTTCCGCCTGTCCTACCTGTGGTTCATGCTCAGGCATGTTCACCGCCAATTCGATGAATTGTTTGACCGAAGCACTGGGTCTGTCCTTGCCCGGCAACGGCACGATGCTGGCGACCCATGCCGAACGCAAACAGTTGTTCCTGCGCGCAGGCAGGGTGATCGTCGATTTGTGCAAGCGTTATTACGATCAGGACGATGCCTCTGTTTTACCGCGCAGCATCGCTAGTTTCAATGCCTTCGAGAATGCGATGACGCTGGATATCGCGATGGGCGGTTCGACCAATACCGTATTGCATCTGCTGGCCATCGCGCGCGAGGCTGAGGTGGACTTCACCATGAAAGACATGGACAGGCTGTCACGCCGTGTGCCGACGCTGTGCAAGGTCGCGCCTTCATCCGAATATCATATGGAAGATGTGCATCGCGCAGGTGGCATACCGGCGATTTTGGGTGAACTTGACCGCGCCGGTCTGTTGCACGGCGATGTGAACTCGGTGTATGGCAATACGCTGCGTGCAGGCCTCGCTCAATGGGATATCGTGCAAAGCGCTGACGAGGCGACGCAGAAGTTCTTCCGCGCAGCCCCCGGCGGCATTGTCACGACCATCGCGTTTTCGCAGTCCATGTTGTATCCGGATGTGGACGCCGACCGTGCAAGCGGCTGCATCCGTGACAAGGCGCATGCCTATTCGCAGGACGGCGGTCTGGCGGTGCTGCATGGCAATATCGCGGTGGACGGTTGTATCGTCAAGACTGCAGGTGTGGATGAGAGTATCCTGAAATTCACCGGACGTGCGCGCGTGTTCGAGAGTCAGGACGAGGCGGTAGCGGCCATTCTGGCAGATACCATCGTCGCGGGCGATGTAGTGGTGATCCGCTATGAAGGGCCCAAGGGCGGGCCGGGCATGCAGGAGATGCTGTATCCGACGGCGTATCTCAAGTCGAAAGGGTTGGGTAAGGTGTGCGCGCTGCTCACCGACGGTCGTTTTTCGGGCGGCACCTCGGGGTTGTCTATCGGCCACGTCTCGCCGGAAGCGGCTGGCGGTGGCGCGATCGGGCTGGTGGAAGAGGGCGATACGATAGAGATCGACATTCCGAATCGCAGCATTGCGCTGGCGGTGAGTGCCGATGAAATGAACCGCCGCCGCACCGAGATGGACGCGCGCGGCAATCGTGCCTGGAAGCCGGTCAGTCGCGAACGGCATGTGTCGGTCGCACTCAGGGCCTATGCGGCGATGACCACCTCGGCCGATAAGGGTGCGGTGCGCGACGTAACGCAGATAGAACGTTAATAATTCCGGCAGCAATACCTTTGTCGATAACCTTAGGGAGAAATATATGATTACAGCATTGAACACGCAATTTGGCATTAGCGGACAACTGAGTTTTTGCGAAGACGCCAGCGGTCTGATCGTCGCGGAAATCAACAACGCACTGGGCAGTGCATCGCTGTGTCTGCAAGGCGCGCATCTGATGACCTGGCAGCCTAAGAGTCAATCGGTTCCTGTGGTCTGGTTGTCCAAGGATGCCAAGATGGCGGCGGGCAAGTCGATACGCGGCGGTGCGCCGGTGTGCTGGCCGTGGTTCGGTGCACATGCGACTCAAAGCAGCTTTTCGGGGCACGGCTATGCGCGCACCGTGCCATGGCAGGTGATTGAATCGGGTACAGAACCGAATGGCGCGACGCGCCTGACCCTGCGTCTGGTGGAAAGCGAACAGACGCGCGCGCAATGGCCGCATGACTGCAATGTGGACCTGACCGTAATCGTCGGTGACACGCTGCGCATGGAAATGACGACCGAAAATACCGGTACGTCTGACTTCGTGATCGGTGAAGCACTGCATACCTATTTGCAGATCGGCGACATCGGTTCGGTGCGTGTGACCGGACTGGAAGGTTGTGAATACTGGGACAAGGTCGGCGGCTCCAATCTGCGTAAACAGGATGGCGCGATCAGTTTTGCAGGAGAGACTGACCGCGTGTATATCAACAGCGCGGCAGAGTGTGTGATTCACGACGAACAGCTCAAGCGTCGTATCCATATTGCAAAATCCGGCAGCCTATCCACTGTGGTGTGGACGCCGTGGGTTGAGAAGGCTAACAAGATGGGCGACATGGGGCAGCCGGACGGCTGGCGCGAGATGGTGTGCGTGGAATCAGCGAATGCGATAGATAATTTGGTGACGGTTGCGGCGGGAACACGGCATACCCTGATTGTTGAATACCGCGCCGAATCGGTGTAGCCTGCCACCTCGTACTTAAACAAAGGGGGACGTCATGCATATCCAGAAAGTTTTGTTGTTATCACTGTTGGCCGCGCTATCCGGCTGCCAGCCTGAAACACCAGTGCAACAGGAAGCAGCGCCTGAGATGCAGCCAGCCAGCGCACCTGTCAATGCCGTAGTTGAACAGGAAGCGATAGTCGCGGAATCAGCTGTCGTAGCGCCGTCTGTGGATGCGCCTGTCGCTCCTCCCGTAAAGACCGAACCCATCGCCAAAAAAGCGACGCAGGCCGCGCCGATCGTGACTGCTGATAAAGTCGTCGCGCAACCTGCTGCCAAAGCGGTGAAGGAACAGGCCGTTGTGCAGGTCAAGGAAATGGCGGTGGTTGCAGTCCCGGCGGTCGCAGCCGTTGCGGCGGTAGCCGCACCTAAACCTGTCGCTGTCGTGTCTGAGGCCGATGCGCTGGCATTGGCGAAGAAGAATAATTGCCTGGCTTGCCATGCAATTGACAGAAAGATGGTCGGGCCAGCCTGGAAAGACGTGGCGGCCAAATATCGCGGTGATGCGGGCGCAGAAGCACATCTGGCGAATAAGATAGCCAAGGGTGGCAGCGGCGTGTGGGGCAGCATGGCGATGCCGGGTAATTCGAAGATCAGTGAGGCGGACAGGACAACGCTGGCAAAGTTTGTGCTGAATCTGAAATAAGTTGTCAACCGGAGACCTCGCGGCGGCGTTAGTCGCATACGGTCAGAGAAGTAGGTAGGCAAACTGAGCGGAGTTGTTTAGAATCACCAGCGGAGGCCAAGCCTTCACGATTTTTAGTTTTTTGATCATAAAACGGAGAGAATATATGAAATCTATCGTCGTAAGCATGACCGTAGCAGCAGGTTTGATGATTGCAGGTTCCGCAATGGCAGCTGATATGCCTGACGTGGCCAAGAAAAACAACTGCACAGCTTGTCATGCAATTGACAAAAAGGTAGTTGGTCCATCTTTCATGGATATTTCCAAGAAATACAAGGGCGATGCTACAGCTGAAGCCAAACTGATTGCTAAAGTATCCAAGGGCGGTGCTGGTGTATGGGGTTCCATGCCTATGCCTGCTAACGATGCAGCTGGCAAGAAGCAAGACCAGATGAAAGAAGTAGTTCAATTCGTTCTGGGTCTGGCTAAGTAAGGTTGACCTGAGCAGTACGCAAAAAAGCCGGCGCAAGTCGGCTTTTTTGTTGCCTGCAAAGCGCGAAAATATTTGCGCGCTTGAGTATGCCGTTGTTTCCGTGTTTAATTCGCATGGTGTCAGAACAGTTACTTTGGAAAAATACATGAGATACTTTATTGCGGCGTTGCTGTTATTTCCTATGCAGGCTCACGCCGCTGATGTTGCCATAGACAGTATTTTTGACGCGATCAATGGTTTTCTGGCACAGATCATTTTCTTCGATGTGTTCCCGGGTGAGCCGGTCATGCCGTTTATCGTCGCGTGGCTGATTGTCGCGGCGGTGTTTCTGACGCTGCGTTTTAATTTCGTCAATTTGCGCATGATGCGCCATGCCTATCGGGTGATTCGCGGTAAATATCATACTGCTGACGACAAGGGCGAGGTGACGCCCTTTCAGGCGCTCTCGACGGCGCTTTCCGCGACTGTCGGGCTGGGCAATATTGCCGGGGTGGCGATCGCCATCTCCATAGGCGGGCCGGGTGCGACGTTCTGGATGATCGTTGCCGGATTTCTGGGGATGTCCACCAAGTTTACCGAAGCCAGTTTGGCGCAGATGTATCGTGAGGTTCGCCCGGACGGCAGGTTGATGGGTGGTGCGATGGAATACCTGTCGAAAGGATTGGCAGAGAAGGGTGCGCCACGTCTGGGTAAGGGGCTTGCCATTATGTTTGCCATTTTCACTATCCTGGGTTCGTTTGGTGCGGGTAGCGCGTTTCAGATCAGTCAGTCCATGGGAGCTGTGCAGGAACAAATACCCTTCTTTCGTGAAGTCCCTATCGCCTATGGCTTGTTGATGGCGGTTGCGGTCGGGTTGGTCATCGTCGGTGGCATACGACGGATTTCCCATGTGGCAGAAGCGATAGTGCCGAGCATGGTCATTATTTACCTTGGTGCCTGTCTGTGGATCATAGGTGTTAATGCAGAAATGGTACCGGCGGCCTTGGGTAAGATATTCACCGAGGCATTCTCGCCGATCGCCGTTGCGGGCGGGATGGTGGGTGCGCTGGTGCAGGGGTTCAAGCGCGCAGCCTTTTCCAGCGAAGCAGGCTTGGGTTCAGCCGCGATCGCACACTCTGCCGCATCGGTGAAGTATCCGGTGCGTCAGGGGTTGGTTGCGCTCTATGAGCCTTTCATCGACACCGTGGTGATCTGTACCATGACAGCGCTGGTCATTGTTATCACAGGTGTGTATAACGCGCCCGAGTATGAGGCAATGCGTGCCGCGAGTCAGGGTGCGGCATTGACCTCGGTGGCTTTTGCCACCGTTTCGGACTGGCTTCCGGTGATACTCACGTTGTCTGTGGTGTTGTTCGCCTACAGTACGGCGATCTCCTGGTCGTATTACGGTGAACGCTGCTGGGTGTATGTGTTCGGCGAACGTTACTCGCTTTTGTATAAGGCGATTTTCATCTGTTTTCTCGTTGTGGCGTCCGTTGCCAGTGCGGGTAGCGTGCTGGACTTTACCGACTTGCTGGTGCTGGCGATGGCTTTCCCGAATCTGATTGGTCTGTATGTGCTGAGCGGTAAAGTAAAAGTCGCGCTGGGTGAATATCAGATCAGGCTGGCGAGTGGCGAACTGGATCGCGAGGCGGGCATAAAGCGTTGAGCGCCATGTGCGGGCGTTCGTGATTGTAGGCACGCATTTACTTTATTCGCTCCACTTCGCGTCCAGCAGGCGATCTTGTCTGCTTTCTGCCAGCCGTTGTATGAAGGCGCAGTCCTGGCGATGTATCGTTATGCCACGGTCGCGCGTGATGTAGCCAATAATGACGTCAGGCGGGGACGGATGGCAGCACAGGGCTGATCGGGTCATCAGGTTGCCCACCCCTTCTATCAGGATGCCGGTGGCGGAACGTTGTTCCGGCGCTGGTTTAAAGGCTACGGGTTTCGTTATATCCAGCACCTTGTTGGGTAATTCTTCCTGGATGGCGAGTGCGATGCGCCTCAGTGTGATGGTGTTGCGTCCGATGGCTGCCAGCAGGTCTTCCAGTTTGTTGAAATGCAATCGTTGCGCAATCTTTTCCTGGTTGACGGAGATCACGCCGAGACGGTGTAATTCGCGATCCAGTTGTATTCTGCCTTGTGCGACATTTTCATCGAAGTTCTGGCTCAAAAACCAGGCGCGCACCTTGGCACGCGCACGCGCACTTTGCAAAAATCCCAGCGAGGGGTTGATCCAGTCGCGACTGGGCGCTCCCTGTTTGGTGGTGAGGATTTCCACACGCTGACCGTTCTGCAATTGATAATTGAGCGGAACGATGCTGCCGTCCACCTTGGCGCCACGGGTGCGGTGTCCCAGATCGGTATGCAGGGTATAGGCGAAATCAACCGGGGTGGCGCCATTGGGCAAGGCGATTACCTTGCCCAATGGGGTGAGCACATACACCTGCTCATGGAGCAATTCGTTCTTGAGTGGTTCCTGCAAATCACTCTTGTCGGCGATGTCTGCTTTCCACTCCAGTATCTGTCGCAGCCAGATAATTTTCTCATTGAGCCTGTCATCGGATTTGCCGCCTTCCTTGTAGCGCCAATGCGCGGCGACGCCCAATTCCGAGTGGTGGTGCATCTCGCGGGTGCGTATCTGTACCTCGAAAGGCAGACCGCGCGGGCCGACCACGGCGGTATGCAGCGAGCGGTAATTGTTGCTCTTGGGATGCGCGATGTAATCGTCGAATTCGCTGGCTATGGGTTGCCATAGATCCTGCACCAGACTCAGTGCCGCGTAACAACTTTGCACATCTTCAACCAGAATTCGCACGGCGCGCACGTCGTATAGCTCGTCAAAATCCAGATGCTTGCGCTTCATCTTGTTGATGATGCTGTAGATGTGTTTGGGGCGGCCTGTCACTTCGGCGGCTATGCCGGCCTGAGTCAGCAATTGTTTCAGCCGGGAGATGACCTCGGCGATATAGCGTTCACGATCAACCCTGCGCTCATCCAGCAACTTCGCCACTTTTTTGTAGCGTTCCGGTTCCAGATAGCGCACGGAGAGATCTTCCATCTCCCATTTGATTTGCCACACACCGAGACGATTGGCCAGTGGCGCAAACAGGCTTTGTGTCTCCTGTGCAATCAGTTTTTGCTGTTCCGCGCCGGCTCCAGACAAATGACGCAGGGTCTGGGTGCGTTCGGCCAGCTTGATCAGCACCACGCGTATGTCCTCTACCATGGCCAGCAACATCTTGCGCAGTGTTTCGATCTGCTGACTATTTTCGCCTTTACTGCCCGGATGGGGCATCTCGCTGAATTGCTGGATTTGCTCCATGCGAGAAATGCCTTCGACCAGCGTTACGATGTTGGCGCCGAATTCCATTCCCAGTTTGTTGGCCCAGTCATTCAGATATTCGGGTACTGCATGCAGGATGGCGGCGGTAACCGTTTCAAAATCCATATTCATGCTGACCAGAATATCTGCCGAACCCAGCGCGTGCTGTATCAACGGTGCGCCGGTCAGTTCGGTTTGCCCGGTGTACAGCGGCTCAGCCAGTACGCAAGCGCGCCGAATCACCTCAAGTTCTGTGGGCGCGAAAGCCGGTGTCAGGGCAGCAAGCCAGGACGGGATGCCTTCGAACTTGCCGGTAGTTTTGGTATGAATGGAAACCATGTTTTTGGAATTAGCCCAGCATTTTCAGCAGTAAATTGCTTGCAAGTGCCAACAATAGCACGGCAAATAGTTTGCGCAACAATCCAATCTTCAGGTGGTGTGTGGCTTTCGCGCCCAGCGGCGCGGTGAGGACGCTGGCCAGTGCGACCCAGGCCAGTGCGGGCAGGTAAACAAAACCCAGGCTGGGTTGCGGTAAGGTGTGGCCGGCCAGGCCAGTGACGATATAACCCAGTGTGCCGCCGACCGCGACCGGAAAACCGATGGCGGCGGAGGTGCCGATGGCCTTGCGTAGCGGCACGTTACACCAGAGCAGGAAAGGGATGATGAGCGTGCCACCGCCTATGGATACCAGACTGCTCAAGCCGCCGGTGAATGTGCCGGTGAGGGTCATTCCCGTCATGCCGGGTAACTGGCGCGCGGCATGAGGACGCTTGTCGATCAGGATTTGCAGTGCTGCAAAATACAGGAACAGCGCGAAAAACAGACCCAGACCACGCGTCGGAATGGTGGCGGCGAGCAAAGCGCCTAGCACTGCACCTGACAGAATGCCGGGAGTGATGTTGCGCACGATGCGCCAGTTCACCGCGTTGTGCTGGTGGTGCTTGCGCATGCTGGCGAGCGAGGTGAACAGGATGACCGCCATCGAAGTGCCCAATGCCAGGTGCATTACGTGTTCGGCAGGGAAGTGCTGCGCATCGAACAGCAGCAACAATACAGGCACGAGTACAGTGCCGCCGCCGACACCGAATAGTCCGGCCATAAACCCGGCACAGGCACCGAGTAACAGATAGGCTGCCAGCCACTCCATCAGTCGTGAGCCAATTGCGTGGTAATGAATTGCCACTCCGCCGGGTCCAGCGGGGTGATGGACAGGCGATTGCCCTGTTGCAGGGTGCGCATCCGCGCCAGTTCGGGATGCAGACGCAATTGACTGAGCGGAATCAGTTCGATTTTCCTGACCAGTTGCACATCCACATTGAACCAGCGCGGTTGCTCCTGTGTCGCCTTGGCATCGTAGTATTTACTGTCTTGATCGAATTGTTTTGCGTCGGGATAGGCGGTGCTGGAAACCCGTGCAATCCCCGCGATGCCGGGTATTTTGCAGTTGGAGTGATAAAACAGCACGCCATCGCCGACCGTCATCTGGTCGCGCATGAAATTGCGCGCCTGATAATTGCGCACGCCGTACCAGGCGACACTCTGTTCGGGGAAGGAGGCGAGGTCGTCAATGCTGACGTCAGCGGGTTCGGATTTCATTAACCAGTAGCGCATAGTGTGTCCAGTATGATTCAGTGAGTTTAAAATTGTCAGGCGTATGGCCTAATGGTAACCGAACAGCGGGTAAGGATTCTACGTTCAATGGCGTGAGGCCGAAAGTTACGATACCCTTGATAGCGCATCATTTTAATGACACTTCCCAAAGCAAACCATGACAGATATTACGCAACGCGCCATTCAGGCAGAAACCACACTCAGGCAACGCGATCTTGCCAAAATGAAATGGATCGCAGCAGGATTGCTGGGCGCGGCAGCCTGTCTTTATGTCATCGGCAAGCTATTTGAGGGGCAGCACCCGGCATGGGGCTATCTGGTGGCCTTTGCCGAAGCAGCGATGATAGGTGCAATGGCGGACTGGTTTGCGGTCGTGGCGTTGTTTCGTCACCCGCTGGGCGTGCCCATTCCCCATACGGCCATCATCCCCAGAAAAAAACGCGCTATCGGCAACAGTCTGGCTGATTTTGTGGTGGGGCAATTTCTGAGCACCGAGGTTATCGAACAGCGGCTCAGGCGTTATGACGCCGCCCGGCACTTCTCGCAGTGGCTGAGCCTGTCGGAGAACAGGAATAAAGTTACAGGCTATCTCAATCAGGCCATCAGCTATGGGGTCAAGGTGCTGGATGACAGGCGCATTCACGACTTTATCGCCGAAGCCGCCCGCAACAAGTTGCGGGCCATTGACCTTTCCGAACTCATGGTTAACGGGCTGGAACTGATCAACCGCAACAATAGTCATCGCAAAATTCTGCATGGCGGGTTGCACCGCTTCGCCGACTATGTGGAAAGCCCGGACAATACCGACAAGATTGCCGAATTCATCAAGGGCTGGAGCGAGAGCGCCTGGATACAGAGCATGATAGAGCCGTTTATCCCGACTATACGCAGCGCCGTAATCAAGAAGCTGCGCGCGGTTGCCGAGGATGACAGCAGCGCTCTGTACCTGGAATTTGATGAGCAAGTACGCAATTATGTGCTTCGTCTGCAACAAGACCCCGAACTGCGGGCATGGGTCGATCAGCAGAAAAACGCTGTGCTCAATCGCCCTGAATTCGGCAATCAGATTGAATCGCTGTGGAGCCAATTACGCGACTGGGTGGTGCTCGACCTGTCGCGTCCCGATTCCGTACTCGCCGCCAAACTTGCCGGGCTGCTTGAGGAGCTCGAACAACATCTGGTCACACACGAAGAGATGCGTTCCTGGCTCAATGATCAAATTCGCGCGTCGCTGACCAGTGCCGCCCATGCCAACAAGGGTGTGATCGGGGATTTGATTCGAGAAGAAGTGTTTCGATGGGACGACAAATACATGGTCAACCGGCTGGAACTGTTTCTGGGCAAGGACCTGCAGTACATTCGCATCAACGGTACGCTGGTCGGCGGGCTATTTGGACTGGCGATTTACGCGGCAACACGGCTGGTTGGCATTTAACCGGTTGGTGTCAAATCGATGTTTGTATGGAAAATACGGAGTGATATAGACCATGATTTATCTGTTGTCTGCAGCGATGGTTCTGATCGGTTTGCTGGTTCACGTGGCGACGCTTGTCCCGTTGCGAAAGATGATGGGGATGCTCCCCGCGGGCACGCTGCGCAATCGCTGGCGTGTCATGATGGGGCTGATCCTTATTTTCATCGCGGGCTATCTGGGTTATATCGTGATGTTCTGGGGGCAGCAGAGCGACTGGAGCGAACTCCTCATTCCCGGCATATTTCTGTTCGGATCGCTGTTTGTGCGGATGACGATCCGCCTTTCGCTACAAACCGCAGCCGATCTGCGCAGGATGGATTTGCTTGAGGCTGAAAACATCACTGACCCTTTGACTAAAGTGTGCAATCGCCGCTATCTGGATCGTCGTCTTGAGGATGAGGTTGCACGATCAAAGCGATACGCCCACGATCTTTCCGTTTTGATGCTCGATATCGACCATTTCAAGCGGGTTAATGACACGTATGGTCATCAGGCGGGCGATGTTACTCTGGCTACACTGTGCAGTCTGGTCAAGGACAGCTTGCGCGACTCGGATGTTATCGCGCGTTATGGCGGCGAGGAGTTCGTCGTGATTTGCACCAACACCGCTGTTGGCGGTGCCACGCTGGTGGCCGAACGCATCAGGCAGCTGGTTGAATCGCAAACTATCAGTATTGCTGATGATTCTGGCGCGAGTAAAACCATATCGATCACCGTCAGCATCGGTGTGTCAGGGCTGAGTGGGAGTGTTGACAGCAAGGATGCGCTGGTGAATGCCGCAGATAAGGCCCTGTATTGTGCAAAGGAGGAGGGGCGGAATCGTGTTGTTGTCGCGACGGAGCCAGTACTAGCTGTTGCCGGCAGGGGTGACAGGTAGCATCGAGACGCTCCTGATGGCGATTTTCCAATGAAAAGTGCGACCCGAAAGTCGCACTGAGCCCCCCGCCTGTGCCGTTGACCCAGCATCTCGAACCGATAGGTTCAAGAGGGTCACTTCCCTGCCGCATCAGGATCATCCGCAAGGGACGTTCACAACAGCGGCGTGTGAGTCGCGACCTGTAAAGTTACTTGGTTCAAAGAATATATGGGTCTGACGAACACCGCAGGGGACAATTTGAAAAACTGGATTTTCAGACTTGCCGAGGCTAAAACAGATTGTCTTGCTCGGCTAATGCCTGATCTATTGCCGACTGCATGGATTTCATTCTACGCGTTAAGTCGGAGAGGTCAACACCCCTTCCGACTTTCATGGAAAGTAATTCATGGGCAATATTGAGCGCGGCCATGATGGCAATGCGTTCGACATTGGCGATTTTTCCGGCATCGCGAATTTCGACCATTTTCCGGTTCAAATAGGCGACGGCATCCTGTAAATCTTCGCGTTCCTCGTCCGGACAGGCGACACGCAGTTCGCGATCGAGAATTTTGACGTCCAGCGTTTTGGTGCTCATGATTGCTCTTCGGGTAAGGTGGGCAGCAATTTTTCCAGGCGTGCTTTCGCGCTGTTTATCTTGTCGTTGCAAAGACGGTTGCTGCTGAGAGCCTGTGCCAGTTCCTGGCGTAGCTGGTGATTTTCTGTACGCAATTTGCCGCTGACCTGTATCAGCTGAGCGAGTTTGCTTTCCAGTGCGCTTAATTCATTTTCCATGTAGCTAATATAGTTTGAAAAGTGCTGGAAAGTCAAACGCTAAGAGTGGCTTGTGCATGCGATTTGTAAATCATGGTTTTATGACGTTTAGCGCGCCTGTGTTAAAGTGCGCACTGCTTTGAGGTGCCAGGCTGCATTGTAGTCTGGTTAAACGGGAAGCAGGTGCGTTGTCAGTGGTCGTAAACGGATAGCTTTGTGTCCGGTTCGGAGTCACTCAACCAAGCCTGCGCTGCCCCCGCAACGGTAAGCGAGTGTGGGTTTTTCAACAGGCCACTGTGAGCAATCATGGGAAGGCGAAAAATCAAAACTTGTGAGCCCGGATACCGGCCTGAGAGCACAGTTCGGGAAATGCTGCGGGAGGCGCATGGACAGCGGAGCGTTCGTCATCCGCTATCTTTTCTCTGCTTCGGTATTTCCTGTCTTTATAACGTTCCAGCGGGGTCGCTTGGAACTTTAATCAGGAAATCAAAATGAAACAATCAGTTCTTTGCGTTGCACTATTCGGTGTGATCGCATTACCTTTCTATGCTTACGCGGAAACTCTGGATGAAGTGGTCGTAACAGCCACGCGCTTCAAGGATGTATCCGTCGATAAACCGATTAACGTGACGGTGATCAGCCAGTCAGACATTCAGCAGAGCAGTGCGCGGACACTGCCGGAATTGCTGTCTGGGGAAGCGGGTATCTCGATGCGTGATTTATTTGGCAATAATGCGGCTGCTACGACAGTGGATATGCGCGGCTTCGGCGCGGCTGCAGGGCAGAATACGCTGATCTTGCTGGACGGGCGTCGCATAACGGATCCCGATCTGTCTGGTGTCCAATGGGCGGCAATCCCTTTTTCGGCTATCGAACGCATCGAAATCCTGCGTGGCAGCGGTGCTGTTCTGTATGGTGGCGGAACGACCGGTGGCGTTATCAATATTATTACCCGTACTCCCGAAGCGTCAGGCAATAGCGCGCATGCCAGCGTGCGTGGCGGTAGTTATGGTTTGTCTGAGGTACAGGCGGGCGGCAGCTATTTTTCTGGTAAAGCCGGTTTGGATTTGACTGCCAGCAAGCTGAATTCGCAAGGCTACCGCGCCAATAACCGCAATGAGCAAACGAATGCTCAGGCCAATTTTCGCTGGCTGACAGAAGCGGGCGAATTGTCTGCCAGATTGGGCATGGATAGCCAGAATATTCAGTTGCCGGGAGGGCGCACAGTACAAACAGCGGTGGGCATCGATCAGGTGAGGACAGACCCGCGCGGCGCTGCAACGCCGCTGGATTATGCCAGTCGTGATGGAAATCAGCTGGCGCTGGATTGGCAGCAGACGCTGGGCGCTGTTGATCTCAATATCGGTTTGGCGACCCGTAACAAAAATCAGAAATCCTATTTTGATTGGGGTGGTTTTCCCGCCTACCGGGATGGTGATCTCAATGTGACTTCGTTTACGCCGCGCGCCCGGATTCCGCATGATCTGGGTGGTGATAGTTCGCTGGTGGTTGGTGTGGATATGCATCGCTGGCGCTACGGCCAGCGTGTTTCCAACGCGGTGGCGAATATCGGACAGCCTATCAACAGAATCGGCATGCAGCAGCAGAACGATGCCCTGTATCTGCAAAACACGACACATCTGGGTAAGGCCACTACGCTGCTGGCAGGGGTGCGTAACGAGCGCATTTCCATGGCAGGTAACGATACTTATAATGCGGCCGCCCCGGGTGCATTTTTCGGTTCGGCTGCCCCTGCGGCTTCGTTTGCCGCTACCGGGAATGCTTATGAGCTCGCCTTGCGTCATCAGCTCGATTCAGGCTTGGCATTCAACGGTAAAATCGGCAGCAGTTTTCGTTTTGCCAACGTGGATGAGATATATGAATCCGGTGCAGCCTTTACCAATCAGTTTCAGTTTTTGCGTCCGCAGACATCGAGTGGCATAGAGTTCGGCGTTGACCAGCGGACACAGGCAGGCAGCTGGCGCGCCACGGTGTTCAATAGCAGAGTGAATGATGAAATTCATCTGGATCCATTTACTACAGGCACCGGTAATACCAATTTGCCACCTTCGCGGCGTCAAGGCGTGGAGTTGGAGGGTAAATGGCAGGCGCTGCAGAAGCTGGTGCTGAATGCCAACTATAGCTATACCGATGCGAGATTTCTATCCGGCGTGATGCCGGGCGGTGCGTTTACTCAGTTGAACGTGAATATTGCCGGTAAGCGAGTGCCCCTGGTGGCGAATCAAAAGGCTAATCTGGGTGCTTCATGGCTGGCGAGTGAACAGACCCGATTGAATGCTGCGCTGACTTATGTTGGTTCACAGTTTATGGAAAATGACGAAGCTAATACTTTGGGCATAAAAATCCCGTCTTACTCGCTGTTTGACATCAAGCTGGTGCATGAAATGAAGGGCTGGCAGGTCAATGCTGCGGTAAATAACCTGTTTGACCGCCGTTATTTTACCTACGCAGTCAGTAGTCAGTTCACGCCGGGCAGATACAATGCCTACACCTTGCCGGGTCGTACCCTGTTCGTGGGGTTGAGTTACCAGCAATAACGGGAGCAAAGGCGGCTTGTCTGCCTTTGTTTTTTCTCGGACGGCTGCGCGGTTTGGTATGATTGCGCAGCTACTCAAATTAAGGAGATGTAATGAACACTATTCATATTAAAAAAATCGCTATTCTGGCCACGCTGATTGCCTTGATGGCTGCCACGCGTATGCACCATTTCGGCAGTGCGCTGCATTTGCCGGATGCCTCGCTGGCGGTGTTCCTGCTGGCGGGATTCCTGATTTCCAGCCCGCTGCTGCTGGGTGCATTGATTCTGGAGGCGGGCGCACTGGATTATGTTGCGATCAGCTATCTGGGCGTGGATGATTTTTGCGTGACCCCGGCCTACTGGTTTCTGATTCCAACCTATGCGGCTCTGTGGTTTGCGGGCCGTTATTATGCGCGCATCCATAACAACAGCCTGCGCAGTCTGGCGGTATTTGCCGGCGTAGCATTCGCGGCGCTCAACGTGGCCTTTATCTTGTCCAACGGTTCCTTCTACCTGTTTTCGGGGCGCTATGCTGATATGGGCGTCGCCCAATATGCGGCACAGATCGCGCAATACTACCTGCCGTATGTCAGCGGCGCAGTCGTATACCTGATCCCTGCTGCCATTCTGTATGCGCTGTCCACACGCCACACGAATACGCAAACAGCCTCTTAAACGATGACCGATAGCCGCGCCCAGCACCAGAAACGCATGGTGCGCAAAAAGGCCGTGGTGGACGCGGCGATTGCACATGCTACGCAGGACAAAGGGCTGTTGCTGGTGCTGACCGGCAATGGCAAGGGTAAATCCAGTTCGGCGTTTGGCATGGTGGCGCGCACGCTGGGCTACGGTTACAAGGCGGGCGTGGCGCAA
Organism: Gallionella sp.; assembly: GCA_030681375.1. Taxonomy (GTDB): domain Bacteria; phylum Pseudomonadota; class Gammaproteobacteria; order Burkholderiales; family Gallionellaceae; genus Gallionella. The sequence continues at coordinate 41,741 of JAUXWM010000087.1, read as the reverse complement.
TTTCTTAAGAGCCGTCGTGATACCGGCGAAGAGCGTTTCTTAGGCGATCAGCCCGGCGTGCAGTGGCATGTGCTGGGCGATGGCTTTACCTGGGATACCCAGAATCGCGAGGCGGATGTGTCCAGCGCACAGCGTGGCTGGGTGGTGGCGCAGCAGATGTTGCGTGACGCTTCGCTGCATCTCGTAGTGCTGGATGAGCTGACTTATCTGCTCAATTACGGTTATCTGGATGCGCAGCAGGTGTGCGCCGATCTGGCATCGCGCCCGGGCAATCAACATGTGGTGATAACCGGGCGCGCTGCGCCGCAATGTCTGCTGGACATGGCGGACACCGTGAGCGAAATTCAGGATATCAAACACGCTTTCCGTGCCGGCATGCGTGCTCAGCCGGGCATCGATCTTTAACGGCGCTGGGGGCTTTACGAACGCTCTGTCGCAATTAGCTGTTGAAACTCAGTCAGAAAAATTTCAAAAGCATACTCACGCGGAGACGCGGAGAACGCGGAGGAAACCGAAACAAGAACTTACTTTGTAACAAACTAGACAGGTTTGAACTCGGGATTTGAATTCAATATCTGAATTTAGCTAGGATTTAGATTTGGTTTGCATTTGTCTTTCTCCGCGACCTCCGCGTCTCCGCGTGAAATCGATTTTTATGTTAATAGTCATTATCAACAACCAACTACGACATAGCTTTTACGAAGCAGGTTGCTGCAGAATGATCGTCTGACTTGCCGAATGCGGCATCACATCCGTACGACTGACAGCCCTTCTTTTTCCCACGCGAGCGTGCCGCCTTTTACGTTGCTGACCTGGCTGTAGCCTGCTTCCTTCAACATGGCAACAGCCTGTGCCGAACGGCGGCCGGAACGACATATCACTACGACGGGCTGATCTTTATAGGTCGCAATTTCCTGCAGGCGTGACTCCAGTTGACCCAGGGGGATCAATTTCGCATTCGTTGCATGGACTGCCGAATATTCGTCAGGTTCGCGCACATCCAGCAGCAGTGCGCCTTGCATGTTCATGCTTTGCGCTAACTTTACGTCCACGCCATCCGCTGCTTGCAGTTGCTGCATGCCAAAAACCGTGGCCAGTATGATGGCAAGCGCCCAGAATATTTTGTTTGATTTCATGCTTTTTCCTGTCTGAATTGCTGAAGAATTCTGCTGTGCGCGGTGCTCAGCCCGGCTGGCAGGCGGATAAACCGCTCTGCATCCAGCCCATCATCCCGCCACGCAGGTTGTACACGTTCGAGAATCCCTGTTGCTGGAGAAACAGGCAGGCCTGTGCCGAACGGGCGCCGCTGCGGCACACCATAACCAGCTTTTCCTCCGGAGATAACTCGTGTAGCCTGGCGGGCAGTATGTGCAGCGGCAGTGGCTCGGCGCTGGGTACGGTGCCCGTGGAAATTTCCTGCATCTGACGCACATCGATTACGCGCAGTTTGTGGTTTGCATCATTCACCCAATGGGCGAGTTCAGAGGCTTCTACTTCCTTGAGGGTATTGGTAAACATGGACAACTCCAGAATTAATAGCGATACATATTAGCATATGCTAATATTTTAGCAAGTCATTGATGCGGGTTGTGCTCCGTGTGCCGGGAAAGGTGCTTTTCTGATAGAGTGCGGCCTATGAATTTATCCAGCATCCAACTCTATTTCCGCCTCCTGAAATACGTCAAACCCTACTGGCGTACCTTCGCAATCTCATTGTTGGGGATGATCGTGGTGGCTTCTACTGAGCCACTGGTGCCTGCGCTGATGAAACCGATGCTGGACGGCACGTTCGTCCACAAGGATCAGGCGATGATGCGCATCGTGCCGCTGGTCATCATCCTGATTTTTCTGGTGCGCGGCATTGCGACCTTTGTCGGCACGCTGGCGATCAGCTGGGTGGGCAATAAGCTGGTGATGGATTTGCGCGAGGAGATGTTCCGTAAGCTGCTCTGCCTGCCGACCGGGTATTACGACGAACACGCCACCGGTTCGCTGCTTTCCAAACTGACTTTCGATGTTACTCAGGTGACCACGGCGGCAACGACGGTGGTGACCATTACGGTGCGCGACAGTATCGTCATGGCGGGCTTGCTGGGCTGGCTGTTCTATCTCAACTGGAAGCTGACGCTGCTGACACTGCTGATGGCGCCAGTCATCGCCCTGATTATCAGCACTATTAGCAAACGCATGCGTCTTTCCAGTCGCGATTCTCAGCAATCCATGGGTGACATGACGCAAGTGATCGAAGAAAGTGTGTCCGCGCACAAGGTGGTCAAGCTGTTTGGTGGTCAGCAGTATGAGCGCGATCGCTTTCATCAGCAGGCTAACTGGGTGCGTCGCCACGCGATGAAGCAGGCTTCTGCCGCTGCCGCCAACGTACCCATCGTACAGATGGTCGCGGCAATCGCGCTGGCTGTTGTAGTGTATCTGGCTACTTTGCAGTCCAACGCGGATGAAGTCACGGTAGGCGGCTTCGTCTCCTTCATCATGGCGATGCTGATGCTGACCGCGCCGCTCAAGCGCCTGACGGGGGTGAGTGAATATTTGCAGCGCGGACTGGCGGCGGCGGAAAGCGTATTTACCCTGCTGGATACGCTGGGCGAAACGGATGAAGGCAAGGTTGTGGGCGGCCGGGTGCGCGGCGAGTTGCATTTCGATAAGGTGCAGTTTTCCTATGCGCCCGATGCGCGCCCGGTGCTGAAAAATATCAGTTTGGATATTCGTGCCGGTGAAAATGTCGCCTTTGTCGGTGCGTCCGGCAGCGGCAAGACCACGCTGGTCAATCTGGTGCCGCGTTTTTATAGCGCAACGGGTGGCGAGATACGCCTGGATGGATATGATCTGACGGAGTTGACGCTGACCAGCCTGCGCGCCAACATTGCATTAGTCAGTCAGGAAGTGGTGCTGTTTAACGATACGATTTCGGCGAATATCGCCTACGGGCAGATGAGGGCAGTCTCAGAGGCAGAAATTATCGCAGCGGCAACGGCTGCGCACGCGATGGAATTCATCCGGGAATGGCCGGAAGGCATGAGCACGCTGGTTGGCGAACGCGGCGTGAAACTTTCAGGCGGCCAGCGCCAGCGCATCGCGATTGCCCGCGCGATACTTAAGGATGCGCCGGTGTTGATTCTGGATGAAGCGACTTCCGCGCTGGATTCCGAATCCGAACGCCATGTGCAGGCCGCGCTGGAAACCCTGATGCAGGGACGCACCACGCTGGTCATCGCGCATCGTTTGTCCACCATAGAAAAAGCCGACCGCATCGTCGTGCTGCAAAAAGGCGAAATCGCCGAAATCGGTAACCACGCCGAATTGCTGGCAAGGGACGGAGTGTATGCACAGTTGCACCGTGTGCAGTTCGCGGTCAATGGAAAATATATCCCACAAAACGCGCAAGGTTGACGTGATGGAGCGAATGCCCTAAATTGCGTCACCCAATTCATTCAATTCTCAGGAGATAAGCATGGCAGTTCTCGTCGGTCAGGCAGCACCAGATTTCACAGCCGCAGCAGTAATGGGCAATAACGAAATCAACGAATCCTTCAATCTGAAAAGCTACACCGCTGGTAAAGCGGCGGTAGTTTTCTTCTATCCTCTCGATTTTACTTTTGTTTGTCCTTCAGAGCTGATCGCTTTCGATCACCGTCTGGCTGATTTCAAGAGCCGCAACGTGGAAGTTATCGGTGTTTCCATCGATTCACAGTTTACTCATCTGGCCTGGAAAAATACGCCGATTAACAAGGGTGGTATCGGCCAGGTTGGCTATCCGCTGGTTGCCGACATCAAGCATGAAATCTGCAAGGCATACGACGTGGAAGCAGCAGGCGGCGTGGCCTTCCGTGGTTCCTTCCTGATCGATACGCATGGCGTGGTGCGTCATCAGGTGGTGAATGATCTGCCGCTGGGTCGCGATATCGACGAAATGCTGCGCATGGTAGATGCCTTGCAATTCCACGAAGCGCATGGCGAAGTTTGCCCTGCCGGCTGGAACAAAGGCAAGGCAGGCATGAATGCCTCCACTGAGGGTGTAGCCAAATATCTGGCGGATCACGCTCAAGAGCTGTAAGCGTATAAGCTTGTAGCTTGTAGCTTGTAGGGGCCACCGAAAGGTGGTCTTTTTCGTTGTGCGGCTGTTAAAATTCGCACCACTTACCACTTACCACTTACCACTCACCACTCACCACTCACCACTTACCACCCACCACTCACCACCATGCTTATCAGTTTCGTCATCCTGTATTTGCTGTTTTCCATCGGTATCGGCATCTATGCCTCGACGCGCGTGCATAATTCCCGCGATTTTGTGGTGGCGGGGCGCAATCTGCCTTTGCCTGTGGTCACGGCGACGGTGTTCGCTACCTGGTTTGGCGCGGAAACGGTACTGGGGATTCCGGCTACCTTTGTCACGGAAGGATTGAGCGGGGTCGTAGCCGACCCATTCGGCGCGAGCATGTGTCTGATTATCGCCGGGCTGTTTTTTGCCGGGCGTCTGTATCGCATGGACTTGCTGACGATAGGTGATTATTACCGGGCGCGCTACAACCGCACAGTGGAACTGATCATGACCGTATGCATCATGATTTCCTACCTCGGCTGGGTTGCGGCGCAGGTGACGGCCTTGGGTCTGGTGTTCAACATGGTCAGCGGCGGTGCGATTGAACAGTCAACCGGCATGGTGATAGGCACGGCTATCGTGCTGGCCTATACCGTGTTCGGTGGCATGTGGTCTATCGCTCTGCTGGATTTTGTGCAGATGACTGTCATCATGGCGGCTCTGCTGCTGATCGGCGTGCTGGTCAGCGGCGAGGCGGGTGGGGTGAACCACGTTGTCAGCCATGCGCAGACGGCAGGAAAACTGCAATTTTTCCCGCAGGGGGGCTATGAAGTATGGATACCTTTCATCGGCGCGGCACTGACCATGATGCTGGGTTCCATCCCGCAACAGGACGTATTCCAGCGTATCACCTCGGCAAAAAATGAAAAAACAGCGGTACGCGGCGCGGTGCTGGGCGGCGTGCTGTATTTTGGCTTTGCCTTTGTGCCGATGTTTCTGGTCTATGCCGCGACCCTGATCGATCCCAAAGTGTTCGGTGACCTGATAGAAACGGACACGCAGATGGTGTTGCCCAGCCTGATTCTGCTGCACACCCCGCTGGTCGCACAGGTATTCTTCTTCGGCGCACTGCTGTCGGCGATCATGAGCACGGCTTCTGCAACCTTGCTGGCGCCTTCGGTGATGTTTACCGAAAACATCCTCAAGCATTTCGTGTTCCCGCACATGAGCGACAAACAAATGCTGCGCACCATACGCATCATCATGCTGGCATTCGGCTGCATCGTGTTGTGGTTCGCGCTGGATTCCAATGAGAGCATCTTCAAGATGGTTGAGAATGCCTACAAAATTACCCTGGTGGGCGCCTTCGTGCCGCTGGTATTCGGTCTTTACTGGAAACGCGCCAATAATCAGGGTGCCATGCTTTCCATTGTGCTGGGTCTGATTTCCTGGTTGCTGATGGAGCAGTTTTACAGCGGTGATATCTGGCCGCCCCAATTGGTGGGGTTGTTGATGAGCGTGACCGGCATGTTGACGGGCTCATTGTTGCCAGCACGAGGGCGTCGCCATCATGCTGTACATACAGAAACATAAAAGTTGTCATCATCCTGTCACAAATTCTTCATACTCTGGCAACCTCAACTGAAGGAGTAATGATGAGCGCGAAAATTTTGATTGTCGAAGATGAGCCGGCGATACAGGAATTGCTGGTTTTTAATGTCAACCAAGCCGGATTTGTGGCCTTGCGCGCCGATGACGCGGAAGAAGCATGGCAGCAGATACGCGATCATGCGCCCGATTTGATCCTGCTGGACTGGATGCTGCCTTCCACCAGCGGCGTCGTTCTTGCAAAACAACTGCGCAGCGAAGCGCGTACCCGTGACATTCCGATTATTATGCTGACCGCGCGCGGTGATGAGCGCGATAAGGTGCTGGGTCTGGAGTCGGGCGCAGATGATTATATTACCAAGCCTTTCTCACCGCGTGAGCTGATGGCGCGGATACGCGCCGTGATGCGTCGCCATATTCCTGTGCTGGCAGACGAAAAAGTGGCAGCAGGAGGATTGGAATTGTCGCCTGATTCGCATCGCGTGACGGCCAAGGGGCAGGCTTTGGAGCTGGGCCCGACCGAGTTCAGGCTGCTGCATTTTTTCATGACGCACGCGGAGCGGGTGTATAGTCGCACGCAATTGCTGGATCAGGTGTGGGGGACGCAAGTGTTTGTCGAGGAACGCACGGTGGATGTGCACATCCGCAGGCTGCGTGCGTCACTCGAAGCCACGGGACTGGATAGCCTGATTCAGACTGTGCGCGGTAGCGGTTACCGGTTTTCGGTCAAATAGGCAACAAGGCGTTTTCATTCACAAAACGATGAAAGCACGGTTGGTGTTTTCGTGGATTTTTCTGGACTGGCTGAGGATAAATTTTGCAGGATTTCTGGTTGCGTGTGATTTCGCCCTTAGTGTATGCCGCGCTGGCAGCATCGCTGCTGTGGATTGTATTCTCGGTGACGACAGCCTTGCTGTTCATGCTGCTGGTGTTGCTGCTGGTGATGGCGTACCGTGCAAGGCAACTGTATAAACTGGGACTCTGGCTGAATGATGCGCGTCTGGAAACCATCCCTGAAGCGGATGGCATCTGGGATGAGGTGTTCTCGCGGTTGAGAAAAATGGTCAAACGGCATAACCAGACCAAGCAAAAGCTGGCTGCCGAGTTGCAACATATTGAACAAGCCACTGCCGCTCTGCCGGAGGGGGTGGTGAGCCTCAACGAATTCAGTCGAATCGAGTGGTGCAATCCGCTCGCTGAACAGCACTTCGGCCTGAATTCCGGGCGTGACATCATGCAGGACATTACCTATCTGGTGCGCCAGCCTGAATTTATCGAATATCTGAAAGCGGCCAACTTTCGTGAACCGCTGGTGATGAAAGCAGCACGCCATGATGACATGGTGCTGTCCATCAAGCTTATTCCTTACGGTGGTAATAAGCACTTGCTGCTCAGCCATGACATCACCCAATTGGAGCGAATTGAGACCATGCGCCGCGACTTTGTCGCGAATGTGTCGCATGAGCTGCGCACGCCGCTGACCGTGGTGAACGGCTTTGTCGAGAACTTGCAGGATATGCAGGATCTGAGCCCCGACAATATCCGTCATGCCTTGCAACTCATGGCCGAGCAAACGCGCCGCATGGATAATCTGGTCTCGGATTTGTTGATTCTGTCACGGCTGGAAAGCGATCAGAGCCCGTTGCGGACAGAGACTGTCGATATGCAGGCGCTAATCAGGGAAGTGTATCAGGAAGGGCAATTGTTGAGCGGGGGGCGGCACCAGCATAGCCTGACACTGCTTGGCCCCGAGCAGTTATGCGGTAATCGCGACGAGTTACATAGCGCTTTCAGTAATCTGGTCAGCAATGCGATCCGCTATACGCCGGAGGGCGGCACAATAAAGTTATCCTGGGCGTTGAGCGCGGGCCAGCCGGTGTTCTCGGTGCAGGACAGCGGCATAGGCATAGCCGTGCAGCATATCCCGCGCCTGACCGAACGCTTTTACCGGGTGGATCGCAGTCGTTCGCGGGGGACGGGTGGCACGGGGCTGGGCTTGGCCATCGTCAAACATATCGCACTGCGCCATCAGGCAACGCTGGAGATCATCAGCGACGAAAATCAGGGCAGCACCTTTTTGCTGGTGTTCCCGGCCAGCAGGCTGATTACATAATTCAGTCGCCAGTCCTTCACGCAACAGCTTGGGGTGCAGCTTCATTCAGGAGCAGGAGATTCATCTCTGCAGCTCCGAGGGAAGCCCCTTGCGAGCTTAGTTGTGCGGGGGAGTGCGCAGCATCAGTCCTCAGCCTTTACGCCGGCGTAAAACTGACGCGTTCATAATCCAGTCCGCGCTCTATGCTAAAGCCCAATCTAGCCATTGAAATCCGGCCGTCAGGCGCTAAGAGTTCGATCACGCGACCGGCCTGGAACCAGTCGCGCGGAAGGATCAGGCTGGTCGGGATAGTGAGTGAAGGCAAGGCGGGCAGCAGAAAAGCTGGTGCGTGCTTGCTGGCCGGGTTGATGCCTGACGCACTGATGCGTACCGGTTCGGGACGGCCGGGCAGATATTTGATGCCGATTTCCAGTTTGCCCTGTTGCGTTACGTTGGCCCACGCGGTAATTCCTAGCACGAATGACTGGGCATCGCTGGGGCGCAGGGCAATCAACTGTTTGCACTTGAGCCGTCCGCCAATGGCATCAGCGCGGATTAGACGTGCGCCCATGATGCTTTCATTCTCCATGTGCCAGTTTTCCAGCGGATGGCCCATTTTCAGCTGTTTCTGCGCATGATCGGGTGTGCGCGCCGGTGTCGCGATGAGCTTGCGCCCCAGGCTGTCAATGTCGGACGAATTTTGCTGGATGGGCTTCCCGGATAAATGCACGTAAATGCCTTCCGGCTTATAGCAAAGCTGGGCATGGCGGGCGATGGGCTGCCGTTCGCCCACACGTTTGTGACGGTTTTCGCACCAGCTCTGATGTAAAAAATTGAGCAACTCAAGACAGCTCTGGCTGTCGGCGTGGTCGCCCAGTCCTACTTGACGGGGCGTTTGGCCTTGTTGCAGCAAAATGATTTTTACGCGCAGCAACTTGCTTAACGGCACCATCGCCAGAAAGCGCAAGCTGTCGCTGTGCGGCAAGCCTTCTGCGCGCTGTAGCCCCTGCGTGCTGGACAAATCGGTCGCGAGCGGGTGAGCATCGCCTTTGATCAGGCTATAGCGGCGTTCCACGGTGACGGCATTGCCCCATAGCGATAGCCAGTAATCCAGTTGCTGCAATTGCCAGCGCGTCAGTTGGGCGGGGCTGGCATAACAGGCAAGCAGCGTCTTGACATAGCTGCACATGCAACTGCTTTGGAGAGTGCTGAGCGGATCGGTTACCTTGATCTGATGTATTCCCTGTTGCTCTGCGTAAGCGTACAGCTCATGCAGCTGATGCCAGAGTCCTGCGTCAAAGTCGTAGCCGGTACGCAGGTATTCGATGATTTCCAGTCCGCTGTAGAGCAGGCAGCGCTGGCACAACAGTGTGCCATATTTGCTCAGCGGTTTTTCGCCTGCGATATAAGCCTGCAATCCGCGTTGATAGCCTGTTACCAAGGATTGCCAGAGTTGCACGATGGCCTGAAATACCATCAATTCGCTCTCGTTCAGGGGAAGCGGCTTGCCTATCAGCTTTCTGGCAAAGTCTTCCTGTACATGGCTGACGGTTTCCCTCAATAATTCAAGGGTGTTGAGGCGCTCCAGCCCGCGCATCGGATAGCGGTTGAATTCGTTGATCTGGGCAAGCAGCTGGCCGTGTGCCAGATGCAAATTGGTCAGTTGCAGTTGCCCCAGCCACTGCGCACAACCGGCCGCATCCTTGAAAATCGGATCGGCGCGGTCATCAGTCGGTTCGAGTGGCAGGGTCAGCATGGGCGAATAATAGCAGGATGGAGGACTGAGGACTGAGGGCTGAGGACTGAGTTAAGGTCAAAACTACGCGCTGGTCTTTCTCGCGCCTCAGTCCTCGCTTCTTCACGCAACAACTTGGGGCAGCGCCCCTTAGTTGTGCGGGGAAGACCCTTGCGGTCTCAGTCCTAGCTCTTCGCTCCTACAGTAAAACTCTCTCTATCCCTCCGTTATTTGCCTTGTTGACATAGTCCGGCAACCAGTTTTCCCCCAACAAATATTTAGCCATTTCCACCACGATGTAGTCGGAAGTCGTGCCGCTGTCATCGTTATAACGCGACAGGCCTTGCTGGCAGGCGGGGCAGGAGGTGAGTATCTTGATCTCACCGTCGAAGCCATCGGTGCGCAGCGCATCCGCACCCTTGCGCATTTCTTCTTCCTTGCGGAAACGCACCTGGGTGGCGATGTGTGGCTGGGCCACGCCGAAGGTGCCGGATTCGCCACAGCAGCGCTCGTTGATGGCCACATGCGTGCCCATGAGTTCGTCCACCACTTTTTGCGACTGATAGGTTTTCATCGGCGAGTGACAGGGTTCGTGGTACATGTAGCGCGTGCCTTCCACGCCATCGAGTCTCACGCCCTTTTCCAACAGATACTCGTGGATGTCGAGCAGACGGCAGCCGGGGAAAATTTTATCGAACTGGTACTTCAGCAATTGATCCATGCAGGTGCCGCACGACACGATCACCGTCTTGATATCGAGATAATTCAAGGTGTTGGCGACACGATGGAACAGCACGCGATTGTCGGTGGTGATCTGACTGGCTTTGTCGCCTTGGCCTGAAGCGTTTTGCGGATAGCCGCAGCACAGATAGCCGGGTGGCAATACCGTAATGGCGCCGGTCTCATACAGCATGGCTTGCGTAGCCAGGCCGACCTGACCGAACAGGCGCTCGGAGCCGCAACCCGGGAAGTAAAACACCGCATCAGAATCTTCGCCGGAGCGGTTTGGGTTACGGATGATGGGTATCACGCTGCTGTCTTCGATGTCGAGCAGGGCGCGCGAGGTCTTCTTGGGCAGATTGCCGGGCATCGGTTTGTTGATGAAGTGGATCACCCGGCTGGGTATCGTCGGCTTGCCTACCGTGGCGGGCGGGTGCGCGACCTGCTTCCCGAATAATCCCAGACGTTTGCCGATGCGGTATCCCAGGCGCTGGGCCTGATAAGCCCATTCGATCATCACTTTGCGCATCAGTTTGATGGTGAGCGGATCAGTGGCATTCAGATACAGCATGGAACTGGCGGTAATCGGGTTATATTTCTTCTGCCCGTGTTTACGCAGAAAATTGCGCATCGCCACCGAGACATCGCCGAAATCAATGTTAACCGGGCAGGGATTCAGGCATTTGTGGCAAACGGTACAGTGGTCGGCCACATCATTGAATTCGTCGAAATGCTGGATGGAAACCCCGCGCCGGGTCTGCTCTTCATATAGAAAGGCCTCAACCAGCAAGGAGGTGGCGAGTATCTTGTTGCGGGGCGAATACAGCAGGTTGGCGCGCGGAACATGGGTGGTGCACACCGGCTTGCACTTGCCGCAACGCAGGCAGTCCTTGATCGAATCGGCGATGTCACCCAGCTCACTCTTTTCCAGAATCAGACTTTCCAGTTCCATCAGGTTGAAGCTGGGCGTATAGGCGCGATTCAGATTGCTGCCGGGCAGCAGTTTGCCTTTGTTGAAACGGCCTTCCGGATCGATCCGCTGTTTGTAGGCGATAAATGGCGCGATTTCATGTTCGTCCAGATAATCAAACTTGGTAATGCCGATGCCATGCTCGCCGGAAATGACGCCGCCCAGATCCTTGGCCAGTTGCATGATGCGATCAACGGCTGCGTTAGCCTGTTGCAGCATCGGGTAATTGTCCGAGTTCACCGGAATGTTGGTGTGCACATTGCCGTCACCCGCATGCATATGCAGTGCGACAAACACGCGGCTTTTCAGCACGCTCTGGTGCAGGGCATTGCACTGATCCAGCACGGGCTGATAAGTGCTGCCGCTGAAAATATGCTGCAACACATCGCGCAATTCACGCTTCCACGAGGCGCGGATGGAATGATCCTGAAGTGCCTCGAACACGGTATAGGTGCAAGGTGTAAGGTGCAAGGTGCAAGGGGTGGCCTGCGGGTTTGCCTTGAAACTTGTATCTTGTGCCTTGGAGCTGGGGTTGTCCAAATTATCTCTTAGCCATTCCCAGCGCCCGCGCACATCCGCCAGCAGTTGTCTGGCCTCCTGAGCGCGATTGCCCAGCAGTTCGGCATCGCCGATCTGTTTGTCGTCCTGATAATACAGCGGCAATTCGCCGGCGAAAAATTCATCCAGCGCATCCAGCAACTGGAGCTTGTTGTGCAGCGATAGCTCGATGTTGATGCGCTCTATGCCGTCGCAGTAGTCGCCCATGCGCGGCAGCGGGATGACCACGTCTTCGTTGATTTTGAAGGCGTTGGTGTGCTTGGCGATGGCGGCGGTGCGGGCGCGATCCAGCCAGAACTTTTTGCGCGCTTCGTTAGACACGGCGATGAAGCCTTCGCCATGACGCAGATTGGCCAGCCGCACGATTTCCGAGGCGGCAGATGCGGCGGCGTCGGCATCGTCGCTGACCACGTCGGCCACCAGCACCATCTTGGGACGCGTGCCGCGCCGGGATTTGGTGGCGTAGCCCACGGCCTTGAGATAGCGTTCGTCGAGATGCTCCAGACCGGCAAGAAACACTGGAGAAGTGGTAAGTGGTAAGTGGTAAGTGGCGGCGTTGTGTTTATCAAACAGCCCGGTGATTTCGACGATAGCCGGTACGGCTTCTCTCACCTGACCGAAAAATTCCAGACACACGGTGCGGGTGTGGGTGTGGGCGCGGTGCAGGATAAAGCGTGCCGAGGTGATAATGCCGTCGCAGCCTTCCTTCTGGATGCCGGGCAGGCCGGACAGGAATTTGTCGGTTACATCCTTGCCCAGTCCTGTTTTGCGGAATGCGCTGCCGGGTATGGTCAGGATTTCGGGTTCGCCATGGGCCGTCTTGCCATCCGCCTCGAACCGGCTGATGCGAAAACGGGTGGTGGCGACATCGTGGATTTTGCCGAGATTATGGTCGAGCCGCTCAACGATCATCCACAGCCCGTCGGGTGTGACCATGCGCCATGAGATCAGATTGTCCAGTGCCGTTCCCCACAGTACGGCCTTCTTGCCGCCTGCGTTCATCGCCACGTTGCCGCCTATGCAGGAGGCATCCGCCGAGGTGGGGTCAACGGCGAATACCAGACCGTTGTTCTCTGCCGCTTCCATGACCCTGCGCGTGACGACACCCGCGCCGCAATGGATGGTGGCGTAAGCTACGTTCAGGCCGGGCAAAACCAGCTGCTCGACCCCGGACAAAGCGTCCAGCTTTTCGGTGTTGATCACCGCCGAATATTTGTCCAGCAGTACTGCGCCGCCGGTGTAGCCCGTGCCACCACCACGGGGCACGATGGTCAGCTTGAGTGCGATACAAGTGCGTACTAGCGCGGCAATTTCTTCTTCCGTGTCGGGATGCAGCACGACAAACGGATATTCCACGCGCCAGTCGGTCGCATCGGTGACGTGCGAGACGCGTGCCAGTCCATCGAACTGGATATTGTCTTTACGGGTGATGCGGCTCAATTCGCGCAACGCGCGTTTGCGCAGTTGCAGGGTTTGTTCGAATTCGTCAGAGAATTGATTGACCGCATCGCGCGCCAGTTCCAGCAGGCGTTTGACAATCTGATTGTCCTGACGGCGTTCATCTATCGCATTCAGGCGGTGATGCAGCGCATCAATCAATGCGCCGCGTCGTTTGCGGTTACTCAGCAGGTCATCCTGCAAATAGGGATTGCGGGTCACGACCCAGATGTCACCCAGCACTTCGTAGAGCATTTGCGCGGAGCGGCCGGTGCGGCGCTCGGAGCGTAGCGTGTTGATGATGTCCCATGCTTCATCGCCCAGCAGACGCTGCACGATCTCACGGTCGGAAAATGAGGTGTAGTTGTAGGGGATTTCACGCAAACGCACGGTCATGATGTTCCTTGCGGGGCTATACACACTTAGCGCTTGCCCGGCTTAATAGTTGTCTGGCGCGCATTTTACCCGATTGCAGCGTCCTGCTCGACCCTGAGTGCATTGCGGATAAAATAGCGGCACATTATGAATGCTGCTACCGACAAATTAACCGTGCGGGTTTTCTTCGCGCTGTGGCCGAAAGATGCCGAACGCCGTGCCCTCGCCGCCTGGCAAGGCACGCTGCAAGCCTTGTGCGGCGGGCGGCCTATGCAACCGGATACGCTGCATACCACGCTGGTATTTCTCGGTGTAGTGGCGCAGGACAGGCTGGAGGCGTTGAAACTGGCGGCAGAAGAAGTCAGTGCAGAACGCTTTGAACTGTGTTTCGATCAGGCGCGTTACTGGGGGCACAATCATATTCTGTATGCCGCGCCCGCTACCGTGCCCCGGCAACTGGCGCAACTGGTGCACAAACTGGAGGATAGTATGCGTCGCCATCGCTTTGCATTTGATCAGCGTGAATACCAGCCACATGTCACGCTGTTGCGCAACGCCCGCTGGCGCGATGTGCCTCTGCCGGACATGCCGCCGGTACACTGGAGTATGGTTGATTTCGTATTGTTGCAATCAGATCGCCAGAATGGCGGGGCGAATTATCGGGTACTGGCGCGATTTCCATTAGGCGATGTATCGCCATTTACGGGATAATGCGCCTGTGGCGACTATGTAGTGGCCGGTTATTTAACGAAAAAATGAAACATTGGCGAATTTTATTATCGACCCTGCTTTGTCTGGGTTTAATTTCACCTGCTTATGCCGATAGCGAGGCCTTTGCGCTGTGCGCGAAGAAATTCCCGGACAGTGATGGCGAGCGCCTGAAATGTTTCGATAGCGCATTGCTGCCTGCTGTGGCCACGCCAGATGTTGCAGTGGCTCAGCCTGCTCCTGAAATCAGCACCGCAACGGAAAAGCCGGCAGAGGCGCATGAGCCCAGAGCCAAACGCTCCTATTTGACGCGAATATGGGATCTGGATAATCGCCCGCACCGTGATCCGAGTAGCTTGGAACGCTTGCAGCCGCATCGGCAAAGTTATTTGATCGTCCGCAAATCCAGTAATGTGAATACTCAGCCCAATTCGCCCGCTCCCGCCCATACCATAACGACACCGTTTGACATGGATGCGATGGAGGCCAAATTTCAATTGAGTTTCAAGACGGATGTCCTGACTCAGGAAAATCTGGATCTATGGGGGCTGAAAACTTTTCGCCTGTGGGGCGCCTATACCCAGCAGTCTCATTGGCAAGTCTTCAATACGCGCAATTCATCGCCGTTTCGCGAGACCGATTATGAGCCGGAGCTGATTGCCTCTTTTGCCACGGGCAGGGAATCTGGCTGGAAATTGTTTAATCTGGGTCTGGTTCATCAGTCGAACGGCAGGACAAATGAGACATCGCGCAGTTGGAATCGCGTGTATGCGCAGGGTGGCTGGGAACAGGATAATACTTCGCTGCTGGTGCGCGGCTGGTGGCGTATTCCCGAGACTGCGCTGAAGGATGATAATCCGGACATTTCTCATTACGTTGGGCGCGCCGAACTGGTCGCGCGCTGGGAGCCGGACAATCGATCGCAGTCGCTTGCCTTGAAGGTGCGGAATAATATGAACTGGTCTCACAACCTCAATTTTGTGCAGCTGGATTGGTCTTTGCCTATCGCGTTGGGAAGCGCGGCGCGGTTGCACGCGCAAATCAGCAACGGTCACGGAGAAAGCTTGATTGACTACAATCAGCGCCAGACGACGCTGGGGCTGGGTATTTCATTTAGAGAATGGTAAACATGCAAGCTGAAGAAACAACACACTATCAACGCATAGGCGGGGCGGAAAAAATCCACGCGCTGGTGGATCGCTTCTATCACCTGATGGATGAGTTACCCGAGGCTTACGGCATCCGCAAGATGCACACCGAGGATTTGCAAGTCGTAAACGACAAGCTATTCATGTTTCTTTCAGGCTGGATGGGCGGCCCGCAGTTGTTCGTGGAAGCGTTTGGTCATCCCATGCTGCGTCGCCGACATCTGCCCTTTGCCATCGGCGACGCTGAACGCGATCAGTGGATGCTGTGCATGAATCAGGCACTGGATGACGTGGTGGAAGATGAGTCTCTGCGCGGCGAACTATCGGATGCATTCATCAAAGTTGCCGATCACATGCGGAACAGGGCGGGCTAAGCTGGCGCGTTCCAAATATCCTTGCCGGGTATCGCTACGCTCAACCCAGCCTACGGTGATTCTTCTGAGTCGGTCGCTATCGTCGCGGGAATCTGCTCATCCGCTGATTCCGCTTCAAGCAAGTGCGCCACGAGTTTGTTCAGGCACAGTGCGGCGGCGGCAAAACCCATCGCAGCGGTGACGGTCACGACCGAACCGTAGCCCGAGCAGCCCAGATTGCTGGTCGTGCAGGCGGTATTTCTTCTGGTCGGTTCATCAATGAAAATACTGGAAACGCCGTATTTTCTGTTCTTGCGCGGCAGTACCCGGTGATTTCTGCGCAGCATGTCGCGCACGCGCACCAGCAAGGCATCGTGGGCGGTACGCCCGAGATCGTCCTGGCGCAGTTTTAGCGGGTTGGTCTTGCCGCCCGCTGCGCCGCACACTACCAGTTCTATTTCGTTGGGACGGGCATAGGCGATCAGCGCGGCTTTGATTTTGGCCTGATCACACGCATCTATGACCATGTCGAACGCGCCTGCCGGAATCAGTTGCAGCATGTTCTCTTCGGTCAAAAAATCCTCGATGACATTCACGCGGCAATCCGGATTGATTTCGCGGATGCGCTGTTCCAGTACACTGACTTTCGCCATGCCGAAGGTGCTGTCCAGCGCCTGGATTTGCCGGTTGGTGTTGGAAACTGCGACTTGATCGAAATCGATCAGGGTGATGTTGCCGATGCCGCTGCGCGCCAGCGCTTCCACCGCCCAGCTGCCGATGCCGCCAACGCCGACCACCGCGATGCGGCCATGATGCAACGCGAGCCGCGCACCTTCGCCGTATAGTCGGTCCAGGCCGCCAAAGCGGCGGTCATGTGCTTCGTCCAGAGGGTGATGCGGCGTATTCATGCTATCCGTTAGAACTTGATCGCCGAGAATACTTTTTTCGCCAGGCTGCCGGTCGCTTCCAGCGGGTTGGCGCGTATCGCCTTTTCCTGTTCGGCCATCATCAGGAACAGGCCGTCCATCGCGCGGCGGGTGATGTAGTCGTCGAGTTTGGCGTCCTGCTGATCGACCAGTCCATACTGCGCGCCCTTGCCCGCAAACTGGTCGTATTTCTCGGCCAGTTTCACCTTCTGCATGGATTTGTTGACGATGGGTTTGAATTTTCCGGTCAGCGCAGTTTCGGTGTTTTTGCGGAAGTATTGCGTGGCCGCATCGTTGCCGCCTGTCAGGATGGCCTTGGCATCCGCCACAGTCATGTTCTTCACTGCACCGACCAGCAAGGTCTTGGCTTCCGGTACGGCGGCCTCGGCGGCACGGTTCATCGAGGTAATGAGCTCATCCGCGTATTTTCCCATGCCGAACTGGCGCATCAGGCTGTCGGCTTTTTGCAGGCTTTCCGGCAGCGGGATGCGCACCTTGTCGTTGCCCAGATAACCGTTCTCTTTAGCCAGATTGGCTACGGCGGTTTCGGCACCCTGAGTCAGCGCCTGTTTCAGACTGCCCACCTGATCCTTGTTGCTGAAACCGGCCAGAGCGGATGCAGCATTGTTTGTCGTAGGCGCAACAGCTGCGGGCGCAGCGGCGGGTTGCGCGGGCGCGATGTTGCCCAGCTTGTCTTTGAGGCTGCCGAAATCGAACGCCTGCGCCGAGGCGCAGAGCGCCAGCATGGGGATGAAGGAAAGATAACGTGATTTCATAGTGAACTCCTTTTGAATGGTCAACATGTACCACGCGGAGGCGCGGAGAAAGTCAAAAACATAATAAAATTCGCAATATATTAACCAGGTTACATTTTATTTATTGTTTTGCATTGCTTTTCTCCGCGACCTCCGCGTCTCCGCGTGAGCCGGTTTCATTTATTTTTTACGCGGGGGCAGCAGGTCGGTGATGGTGCCTTCCGCCATCTCGGCAGCGAAGCACAGCGTTTCCGACAGGGTAGGGTGCGGGTGTATGGTCAGGCCGATATCTTCCATGTCCGCGCCCATTTCCAGTGCCAGCACTGCCTCGGCGATCAGTTCACCTGCGTTTACGCCGACGATGCCGGCACCCAGGATGCGGCGCGTGGTCGGGTCGAGCAGCACTTTGGTCATGCCTTCCTCACGTCCGACGGACAGTGCGCGACCGGATGCGGCCCACGGGAATGAGCCTTTCTCGTAGGCGATACCCTGCGCCTTGGCCTGTGTTTCGGTCAGTCCCATCCATGCGATCTCGGGGTCGGTGTAGGCCACCGACGGGATGGTCAGCGGTTCGAAGAACGCCTTATGTCCGGCGATGTTCTCGGCGGCAACCTTGCCCTCATGCACCGCCTTGTGCGCCAACATCGGATCGCCGACGATGTCGCCGATCGCGTAGATGTTGGCTATGTTGGTGCGCTGCTGCTTGTCCACCGGGATGAAGCCGCGCTCGTTGACGATCACGCCTGCTGCTTCGGCATTGATCTCGCGTCCATTGGGGCGACGACCCACGGCCATCAGCACGCGGTCATAGAGTTGCGGCTCGGGCGCCTGTTCGCCCTCGAAGGTGACGCGCAAACCTTCCGGCAGCGCTTCGATTTGAGTGACCTTGGTCTTCAGGTAAATCGCCTCGTAACGTTTTGCGATGCGGGTGTGCAGCGGCTTGACCATGTCTTTGTCCGCACCGGGAATGAGTTGATCCATCAGTTCTACCACGGAAATCTTGCTGCCTAGCGCGTCATATACGGTGGCCATCTCCAGTCCGATGATGCCGCCGCCCAGGATCAGCAGGCGTTTGGGCACGTCCTGCAAGGCAAGCGCGCCGGTAGAATCGATGATGCGCGGATCGTCGTAAGGGAAGCCTGGGATGCGGGAAACCGAGGAACCCGCAGCGATAACGGCGTTGTCGAAGGTGATGACCTTGTCGCCCTCGGCAGTGGCGACGGTAATCGAGTTTGCCGAGGAGAATTTCGCCACACCCTGCACTACTTGCACTTTGCGTTGTTTGGCCAGTTGTTTCAGGCCGCCGGTGAGCTTGCCTATGATGTTTTCTTTCCAGCTGCGGATGGCATCGATGTCTATGGTCGGTTTGGCAAAGGTTACGCCGTGATGCGAAACTTCTTCCGCCTCGGAAATGACTTTAGCGACGTGCAGCAGCGCCTTGGACGGGATGCAGCCGACGTTAAGACACACGCCACCCAGACTGTTGTGTTTCTCAATCAGCACCACCTGTTTGCCCAGATCCGCCGCGCGGAAAGCGGCGGTATAGCCGCCGGGGCCGGCACCGAATACGACCACTTCGGCGTGGATGTCACCTTGGGTGAAGGACTGAGCGCTGGGTGCTGAGTGCTGAGGCAAAACGGTGGCTGCGCCGGTAGTTTTTTCGTCGCTGTGCGGCGGCTCAGTCCTCAGTCCTGGCTCCTCAGCACTTTCAAGCAATAAGATCACCGAGCCTTCCGAGACCTTGTCGCCGACCTTTACGTTGACGGCTTTAACTATGCCGGCAGCCGTGCTGGGGACTTCCATCGCCGCCTTGTCTGTTTCCAGCGTAATCAGCGATTGTTCCTTTTCAACCGTATCGCCCGCTTTAACAGCGATCTCGATGATGGAAACGCCCTTGTAGTCGCCGATATCCGGCACTTTAATTTCGATAGTCTGGCTCATATGCACTCCCTTGTGTCGTCATTCCCGCGCATGCGGGAATTCAGTGGTTTTATTCAAAATGCTTCGGGTTTTGTCCTCGCTTTGCGAGGTAATTTTTTTATGACTGGATTCCGGGTCAAGCCCGGATAACCAGCGACTTGCCAGCTTGCTGGCTTATAAGTAGTGACTTTGCAATCGTTTTTTTGATTGCTTAGTCAATACTAAGTTGTTTTATCAGTCGAATGGCTATCAATGATGGCTTGGACTTTAGTCCTTAGCCAGAATTGACCAATGATGATATGACTGTTTTATCGTCATAATCAGAATTGGGTTGTTTTACCAGTAGTTTTATCAGTTGTTTTACCAATGACGGTCTAAACTCTGATTTGCCCGCTGCCCAGCACGATGTATTTCTGCGATGTCAGCCCTTCCAGTCCGACCGGGCCGCGTGCGTGTATTTTGTCGGTGGAAATGCCGATCTCGGCGCCCAGTCCGTATTCAAAACCGTCGGCAAAGCGCGTAGAGGCGTTTACCATTACCGAGCTGGAATCGACTACGCGCAGGAAATGCATTGCCTTGCTGTAATTTTCCGTGACTATGCTTTCGGTGTGCTGCGAGCTGTAGCGACCGATGTGTGCGATGGCTTCATCCATGCCTGCGACAACCTTGATGCTCAGTATCGGTGCGAGGTATTCGGTTTGCCAGTCCTCTTCCGTGGCCGCACTCATCTCCGGCACCAGCGCACAGGCGGCGGCATCGCCGCGCAGTTCCACGCCCTTGTCCAGATAAATGCGGCATAGCGGCAACAGCACCTGAGCGGCGACGCTCTGTGCGACCAGCAGAGTTTCCATTGCATTGCACACGCCGTAACGGTGCGTCTTGGCGTTGTCCGCGATGCGTATCGCCTTGTCCAGATCGGCCTCATCGTCGATATAGACATGGCAGATACCGTCCAGATGCTTGATGACGGGCACTTTTGCGTCTTGAGAGATGCGCGCAATCAGGCTCTTGCCGCCGCGCGGCACGATCACATCCACGTATTCCTTCATGGTGATCAGCTCGCCCACCGCCGCGCGGTCGGTGGTGGCGACCACCTGTACTGCCGTTTCAGGCAAGCCAGCGACTTTCAGTCCGGCATGCACGCAGGCGGCGATGGCCTGATTGGAATGAATCGCCTCCGAGCCGCCACGCAATATGGCGGCATTGCCGGATTTGAGGCACAGCCCTGCGGCATCCGCCGTCACGTTAGGCCGCGATTCGTAAATGATGCCGATCACGCCCAGCGGCACGCGCATCTTGCCGACTTGAATGCCGGACGGGCGATAATTCAGGTCGCTGATCGCGCCGATCAGGTCGGGCAATTGGGCGATCTGCAGCAGACCTTGCGCCATCGAGTCTATGGTTTTGTCGGTCAGCGTCAGTCTGTCCACCGATGCATCGTCCAGGCCGTTGGCGCGCGCTGCAGCCACGTCTTTTGCGTTGGCGGCCAGCAGAAGGGCGGACTGGCTTTTCAGGGAGGCGGCGATCTCAGTCAGCGCGCGATTCTTCGCTGAAGTGTCGGCCTGCGCCATCACGGCGGACGCCGCGCGGGCATTGATGCCGACTTGCTTCATGTATTGCTTGATGTCTTCCATGGTTTGTTCGTCATTCCCGCGTAGGCGGGAATCCAGTTGGTTAATCCCATATTGCCCAATAACCGAAAATTCTCCTCACCCCTTCAAGGGGAGGGAAGGCTTGTATGGAATGGCCGCGCATTTTAGCACCATATGGAGTGCGCAGTTATGGAGTGCGCAACCTTCATTCAGCAACAGCAGCTAGCTGCGTTGTTGCGTGGGATAAATGAAAACTTGGCTCATGTTTTATCGAACCTAGTTGAATTTAGTTGTTTCATCAAGACCCCTGCGGTCTCGGTTGCGCGGTTTGCAGCGACATGTCGCTGCACTCCAGATATGACGGGGTTGGTGGTAAAATGCGCGACTTGGGTTTCGTCATCCCCGCGCATAAGGAGTGACTTTGCAATCGTTTATTGATTGCTTAGCCAATACTTAGTTGTTTCATCAGGCGGGGATCCAGCTTACTTTATAAAATAAATGTCAGACATCTTAAATAAAATTCTTGCGGTCAAGGTTCAGGAAGTGGCTGCCGCACAGGTCGTCAAACCGCTCAACATCCTGCGTGCTGAAGCGGAGCAGACAGCGCCTGCGCGCGACTTCGTCGGCGCGATACGCGCGAAAATCGCGCAAGGCCTGCCTGCGGTGATCGCCGAGATCAAGAAGGCCAGCCCGAGCAAGGGCGTGTTGCGCGCCGATTTTAATCCCGCCGAAATAGCCGCCAGTTATGAAAAGCATGGCGCGGCCTGTTTGTCGGTGTTGACTGACGCACAGTTTTTTCAGGGCAGCATCGCCTATTTGCAACAGGCGCGTGCCGCCTGCGAACTGCCGGTGCTGCGCAAGGATTTTATCGTCGATGAATATCAAATCTATCATGCGCGCGCGATGGGGGCGGATGCGATTCTGTTGATCGCATCTGCACTCAATGTGGCGCAGATGCAGACGTTCGAGGCGCTGGCGCAAAGTCTGGGCATGGCCGTGCTGGTGGAAGTGCACAACGGCGAGGAGCTCGATGCCGCGCTGCAACTGGCTACACCTTTGATAGGTGTGAACAACCGTAACCTGCGCACCTTCGAAGTGAGTCTGCAAACCACGCTGGACCTGCTGCCGCGTATCGTTAATACGCACGCGTGGGCACATAGTGCCCACCCTACGCTGCTTGCGGGAGAGGGTGAGCGCATCGTCGTCACCGAGAGCGGCATATTCGGTGCGGCAGACGTCAAGCTGATGCGCGACCATCGGGTTAACTGCTTTTTGGTCGGCGAGGCTTTCATGCGCGCAGATGATCCGGGTGCGGAGCTGGCCAGGGTGTTTTCACTGCTTTAAAAGTGTGCCAGGTGTTGTAAAAAAACCACATTTATGTCGTTTTTATTACAAAAAACACGATTCTAGTTGTGGGTAATTTTTATATCTGCATAATCAAACACTGAAGTTCGGCCTCTTGAACTTTTGTTTGGCTAGCAATTTGTTCTGTTGATATTAATTATTCTCTATTTAAGGAGTTTTACATGCAAAAGAAAATCATCGCTCTGGCTATCGCCGCAGCATTTGCAGCACCCGCAGCCTTTGCGGATACCAGCAACGTTACCGTTTACGGCGTAGCTAACGTATCTTACGATATGACAAAAACTGGTGCAGTTGCACCAGCCAGCAGCTTCAGCAGCAACAAGGTTTCCAGCAACACATCCCGTCTGGGTTTTAAAGGCACGGAAGATATGGGTGACGGCCTGTCTGCTATCTGGCAAATCGAGTCGTTGATCCAGATCGACGGACAGACCGCAGGTGGTAACACACTGGCTAACCGTAACACCTTCGCGGGTCTGTCCAGCAAGACTGCCGGTACCGTATTGTTGGGTCGTCATGACACACCATACAATCTCTCCAACCGCAAATATGATCTGTTTGCTGACGGTCTGGCCGATAACCGTTCCATCATGGGCGGTGGTGCAATGGCTGCTCTTTCATTCAATGGTCGTCAGCCTAATGTTGTGGCTTACATCTCACCGGCAATGAGTGGTTTGACCGGCGCGATTGCTTACGTGGCTGGCGCTGAACTCCAGACACTGGCAACACAAACCAAGGGTGACGCGTGGTCTTTGGCGGCTCTGTATGGCAATGGACCAATCTCTGCAAACTTTGGCTATGAAGTTCATAACGCGGGTACTGCACCAGGAACAGCTGGTTTGGGTGTGACTGCAAAGGAAACAGCATGGACTATCAGCGGTGGTTACAAGGTTGAAGCCTTCGAAATCAATGGTATATACGAAAAAACCAATGATAATCTGGGTGCATTGGGAGCAAATGCGCTCGGTCACCGTGCTTATTACCTGTCCGGCAAATACAACGTTACAGCTAGTGATGCTGTGAAACTGGCTTATGCAAATGCAGGTTCTGGCGCAGCCATTAATACCGGCGCAACCCAGATTTCCCTGGGTTATGACCACAGCCTGAGCAAGCGCACGACTGTTTACGCTGCTTACACCAAGCTGAGCAATGACACGACTGGCGTATATGCATTGTCAGGTAACGGTACGGGTGCACCAGCTGCGGCAGTGTCCGGTGCGGGTGGCAAGCCTTCCGCGATCTCGCTGGGCATGAAGCACACGTTCTAATAAGGCCGTAAGCCTGTGTTGGGGAGTCAAGCCCGCTATGCCGCAAGGGCATTCCCACGAAACAACGGAGCTAAAACTCCTGTTTCTGAATGAAGGGGGCTTCCCCTAAAAACATAGTCGCTTACGCTCCTTGTTTTGATCAATGATTGTAACGACGTAGCCGTTAACAAGAATTGAATTGTTTCATCAGCGAACGGGCACCTTCGGGTGCCCGTTTTTTATTGACGGTAGCTTATGAATTCTCTACATTGCGTGATGTTTTGAAATGGTTGTTCGCGGAGGTTTGCTATGCCGACAATCAGCATGTTCTACAGAATTGTGATTTGTTTGTATTTTTATGATGACGAGCGGCATAAGCTGCCTCACATTCACGCCAAATATCAAGGTCAAGAAGCGTCATTTTCAATTCTGGATGCAGCGATATTGAGTGGTGAAATTCCTGTAGCCAAGGTGAGATTGGTGCAGGCGTGGATTGAAATACATCGAGAGTCATTGTTGGCAGATTGGGAGTTGGCGGTTAATGGCCAAACACCGTTTGCCATTGATCCCTTGCGTTAGGAAAAATTATGGAAGCTGTGATTCGAGTCGTGCCCCGTAATGATTTTTCGCTGGAACTTTGGTTTAGCACCGGAGATCATCGCCTGTTTGATGCTCGCCCCTATTTGAATCGGGGCGTTTTTGTCAAATTGCAGGATATAGCCCTTTTTAAACAGGCATTTGTATCGCTCGATACCGTGTGCTGGCCGGGCGATTTGGATATTGCGCCTGAAACACTTTACGACCGTTCCATTGCAATCGATGTTCGGTAATCTGCGTGAAGCGATTTTGAGGTTTTGTCTGCTACGCGGTGGTTTATTTCGCTGGATTCCGGCTCAAGGCCGGAATGAAGGACTTTTTGGGAGTAGATGATGTTAAATGCGGATCGTTTTATCGTTGAATTTGATAAGGGCTTGCGTACCCTGTTCAGTCAGGCGCATAGCGTGCGGCCTTATCCTGATGCGGAGGTGGAGGAAGCGCCGTTGAGCGAGGCGGAGAAGCAGCATGCTGCCGCGTTGATGCGCGTCAACCATAGCGGGGAGATTTGCGCGCAGGCGCTCTATCAGGGGCAGGCGCTGACGGCGCGCGATCCGCTGGTGCAACAGCAGTTGCAACAGGCGGCGCAGGAGGAGACTGAGCATCTGGCATGGACGGCGCATCGTGTGCATGAGTTGGGCGGGCATCTGAGCGTGCTCAATCCGCTCTGGTACACCGGTTCGCTGGCCTTGGGCGCGTTTGCCGGTATGCTGGGCGACAAATGGAATCTCGGTTTTCTGGCCGAAACCGAACAGCAGGTGGGCGGGCATTTGCAAAGTCATCTGGAAAAGCTGCCGCCGCAGGACGAAAAGAGTCGCGCCATCGTCGCGCAAATGTACACCGACGAAATCGGTCATGCCGATATGGCGACCGAACTGGGCGGCGTGCCCTTGCCGCAAGCCGTGCAAACAGCGATGAAGCTAAACGGCAAAATAATGACCACCCTGGTTTACCAGGTGTAGGGTGGGCTGTCTTTTTGCCCACGCGTTGCGGGCTGTCTTTTTGCCCACGCGTTGCGGGTTGTTTTTTGCCCACGCGTTGCGGGTTGTTTTTTGCCCACGCGTTGCGAATATGTTTTATGCGCCACGCGTCGCGAGTTTTATGCTCAAGCGTATGAACATTGATTGGGGTCAATCACCATGTCACGTTATCGCCGCGCAACCGTAACCGGATCAAGCTATTTCTTTACCGTAGTCGCGTACCGTCGGCAAGCAATCTTATGCGATGAGGCGATACGCCTTGCCTTGCGCGATGCAATAAAAACGGTGCGTGCATCGTATCCTTTCGTTATTGATGCCTGGGTGCTGTTGCCTGATCACTTGCATTGTGTATGGACATTGCCTGAAGGCGATGCCGACTTTTCCACGCGTTGGATGAAAATAAAACGCTCGGTTTCGTTGGCTTGCCGGGCTGATTATCGTCGTGCCGAGTGAGTGGTTGCGTCGAAGCTCAAGCATCGTGAATCAACAATATGGCAGCGGCGATTCTGGGAACATCGCATTCGTGATGAAAATGACTACATCCGCCATCTGGATTACGTACATTTCAATCCGGTTAAACACGGGTACGTGCCAAACGCCACGGATTGGCCTTATTCGTCTATTCACCGTTATGTGCGCGAGGGAATGCATGAATCGTAGGGTGGGCACGCCTTTGTGCCCACGCGTTGTGGAATGCGCCGTGGAATGCGCCACGTGGGCGCATGGGACGACCCGCACCGCGTGGGCACACAGAACGTGCCCACCCTACGCATGTTGCAAAAAAAACACACTTTGCGGCTAAGTTTTTGACAGGGGCTGTCGCGTTTCTATACAGTGCGTACCCAGTGGAGGCAGGGAGGTCTTGCAATCACTTCAATTAATACACAAGGACAAATCATGAAAAAAATCGTTCTCTCTATCGCAGGCGTAATGGCCGCAGCAGCATTTGCGCCAGAAGCATCTGCTTTGCCAGCATTCGCACGTCAAACCGGCATGGCATGTACTGCTTGCCACGCACAACACTTCCCAGTTCTGAACGGTTTCGGTCGTTCATTCAAGGCCGCCGGTTACACCATGATGGGCGCGCAGGAAAAAGTTGAAGGCGATCACCTGTCTATCCCTAACGCACTGAACGCCGCTATCCTGGCAAAAGTTCTTTACCAGAAAGATAACTCAGCATCTGCTAAAGTTCTGGGCACTGATCCTAACCTTCCAGCTGACGGCCAACTGCAATTCGGCGACGAATTCAGTCTGTTCTTCGGCGGTCGCGTAGCTGAAAATATCGGCTTCCTGTTTGAAGGTAATACTGTGAATGCTGGTGGCCAATTGCTGGCTGGCTTCAAATTCCCTATCGGTTTTGACGTGGGCGGTGCCAAGCTGTCCGTGACTCCGTTCACCACCGATGCACTGGGTGTGCAGTACGGCTACGAGTTGTCCAGTGGCGGCGTAATGCGTGCTAACCGTTGGGCTGAGCACCGTCGTGAAACTTCCGCTATCCAGTACAACGCAGACCGCGGTATTGATGCTGGTATGGCAACAGGTATCGCTTTGAGCGCGCAAAACGATATGGGCTTTATCAATATCACCAAGTGGGCTCCTTCGTTCGGTATGGGCGCTAACGTTGCTGCTTTGAATTCTTTCGATATGAAGTCTACTTACATCCGTGTTGCAGCTACTCCAACCGTGGGTGACTGGGCTATGGTGTTGGGTGCAGGTTCTATGTCAGGCACTTCAGGTACAGGCCCGTTGGTTGCTGCTGTAGTTGATACCAAGCAAACCTTCTTTGACTTCCAGGCTCAAGGTGAAGTTGCTGGCAAGGAAATGGGCGTATATCTGCAACACGCTTCTGCTCCAGCTACCATCAACGGTAACTCCTACAATGGCGCCCTCCTGGCTGTTGCACCTGTAGGCGCGATTGCAGCATCGGATCGTAAAGCTACTACCATCGGCGTTGATTACACTGTAATCCCACACACTCTGAGCATCGGCGCAGCATACCGCAATGCGAAGACTGGTGGTGCTGTAACTGCTGCTAACGTTCTTGCTGGTCGCGGTACTCAAGACAATGCAATTACTGTAACTGCAGTGTATGACATGGTTCAGAACGTTGCTTTGCACATCAACCACAGCCAGTACAGCGGCAATTCACGCAACTTCGTGGGTGCTCAGAAGAGCCTGACCACTTTGATGCTGGAAGCAGCTTGGTAAATCTGAAAGAATCGAGGCAAGCCGTTTGAGGTAATGAGCAGCGAGTCTGGAAACTTAAGATAAGATGAACAGGGGAGACTTCGGTCTCCCCTGTTTTTTGCGCGTGGTTTTTCTGCTACGCTGCCTCACTGTTGTGAATTGGGAGCAGCTATGAGCACCGTTACGTTTGACACCTTGAAGTTTGTTGAAACACTCAAAAAGAGCGGCTTCGATGATGAAAAGGCAAAGGGAATTGCGACCGCCTATCAAGGTGCTGCAGCAGATCAAGCGTTGTTGACCAAGGTTGACCTTGAGTTAACGCTGCAAAAAGAACTTACGCCGATCAAAATGGAGCTGCAAATGCACAAATATATGTTGGGCATCGTGCTGGGCTGCATTGTGGCGTTGATACTGAAAGCCTTCTTCTAAGCACGAGCTGGGTCTGTCCGTCCCCATCACACAAAAGCTGATGTAGTACAAACAGGGGAGACTTCGACTGTCGCTCAGGACAGGCTTCGGTCTCCCCTGTTTTTTTGCATGTATTTTTTCTGCTACACTGTGCGCTGAAATTGGATTGGGAGCAGTTATGAGCACCGTTACATTTGACACATTGAAGTTCGTTAAGACGCTTGAGGCGTCCGGCATGGACGAGAAGCAAGCCGAAGCGATTGCTGCTGCGTACCGTGATGCATCCAACGATCAGGAACTGGTCACAAAAAAAGATTTGCAAGTTGAACTTGCGCCAATCAAAGTAATGCTGGGTGTAGTAATGGGGGGCATTATTGCATTGGTAATGAAAGCATTTTTCTAAAGCAGGCCTGGGTGGCTTGAGGGTTGGCCGATAAAGGCTTCCGCAGATGGAAGGTGTCATCTAGTCAGGGAATTATTTATGGGGGTGTCGCTGCGTAGCCCGAAGGGCTGCGGCAATCCATTTCGCCCTCCAGAGAAGAGCGTATGGATTGTTTGTGGCTGTGTTTATCCGTCACTTCCCTGTTTTTACGCAGTCACTAGCGCAGTAATGAATGAGCTGTGGTAAGCTTCGCAGCGTCATCTATCTATCGTATTATTCGCCTCCCATGTCGTCCGTTTCCGCTTCCTCGCTGGTCAAGAATCTGATTCGTACCGAAATACTCGCGCTGAGTGCATATCATGTGCCGGACAGCAGTGGTTATATCAAGCTGGACGCGATGGAGAACCCTTATTTGTTGCCTCAGCCCTTGCGCGAGGAAATCGCCGCTATCGTAGCCGACGCCGACATCAACCGTTATCCTGATCCGAACCCGCTCGCCTTGAAGGGCAAAATACGCGAACTGCTGGATTTGCCAGCGGGCATCGATGTTTTGCTGGGCAATGGTTCGGATGAGTTGATTCAATTGCTGGCTATGGCGCTGAACAAGCCCGGTGCGACGCTGTTGAGCGTGGAGCCTTCATTTGTGATGTATAAAATGATCGCGACCTTCACCGCCATGCGCTATGTGGGTGTGCCGCTGGCTGCGGATTTCGGGCTGGATCTGGCGGCGATGCTATCGGCAATCGAACGCGAACAGCCTGCGCTGGTGTTTCTGGCGTATCCCAACAACCCCACTGGCAATTTGTTCAGCGCGGAGGCGGTGCAGGAAATCATTGCCGCCTCGCCGGGTCTGGTGGTAGTGGACGAAGCCTATTATGCCTTTGCACGCGACAGTTTTATCCCGCAGTTGGCTCGTTACCCCAATCTGCTGGTGATGCGCACTTTTTCCAAGCTGGGCATGGCCGGGTTGCGGCTGGGTTTTCTGGCGGGCAGTGCCGTTTGGCTGGAGCAGTTGGAAAAGCTGCGTTTGCCGTATAATGTCGGCGTTTTGCCACAGCTTGTTGCCGAGAAATTACTTGATAACCATGAAGTGCTGTTGCAGCAAGCTGCTCAGATCATGTCAGAGCGAGCTGTGCTGTTCGAACAGTTGAAAGCGATTGCAGGCGTGCAGGTCTATCCGACCGAGGCGAATTTTCTGTTGTTTCGCGTGAGCCAGGCTACGGCAGTGTTTGAAGGTATGAAACGGCGCGGCGTGCTGATCAAAAACCTGAACGGCGGACATCCTATGTTGACAGATTGTCTGCGCGTCACGGTGGGTACGCCGGAAGAGAATCAAAGGTTTATTGTGGTATTGCAAGAAAGTATTGGGTAGAAATCAGGCTCCCTCCCCCTTCAAGAGGGAGGCTGGGTAGGGGATGGGTGATATTCGCCGCCATTAAACCCATCCCCACCCCAACCCTCCCCTTGAAGGGGAGGGAGTAGAGTGTCAGGTCGGTTAAATCAAGTAAGCGATTGATAAGGAATAATATGCGTAGCGCGAAAGTCACTCGCAACACACTGGAGACGCAGATCAGCGTCGAGCTGGAGCTGGATGGCAGCGGCAAGGCCAGTTTTGATACCGGCTTGCCATTTCTCGATCACATGCTCGATCAGGTGGCGCGTCATGGCCTGCTGGATATTAGCATCGTCGCCCGTGGGGATTTGCACATTGATGCGCACCACACCGTGGAAGACTTGGGTATCACGCTGGGGCAGGCATTCAATCAGGCGGTCGGCGACAAGAAGGGCTTGACTCGTTACGGTCACGCTTATGTGCCGCTGGATGAGGCGCTGTCACGCGTGGTGCTGGATTTGTCCGGTCGTCCTGGTCTGGTGTTCAATTGCGAATTTGCACGCGCCAGCATAGGCGATTTCGATGTGGACCTGTTCCATGAGTTTTTTCAGGGCTTCGTCAATCACGCGCTGGTCACGCTGCATATCGACAATCTGGCTGGCAATAATGCGCATCATCAGGCCGAAACGATATTCAAGGCCTTCGGTCGCGCCTTGCGCATGGCGCTGGAATCGGATTTGCGCATGGCTGGCATGATGCCTTCCACTAAAGGGTCG
The DNA here is from genome assembly GCA_030681375.1 of Gallionella sp. Classification (GTDB taxonomy): domain Bacteria; phylum Pseudomonadota; class Gammaproteobacteria; order Burkholderiales; family Gallionellaceae; genus Gallionella. The sequence continues at coordinate 11,518 of JAUXWM010000087.1, read as the reverse complement.
TTATAAATTCAGATGGTTAATGTTGCCATAGTCGATTATGGAATGGGCAATCTGCGCTCGGTCGAGCAGGCCTTGCGCAGCGTTGCTCCCGAAGCGGAGATCGTCGTCACGGATGACGCGCGCGTGATCGCCCAGGCGGATCGTGTGGTGTTTCCCGGTCAGGGCGCGATGCCGGACTGCATGCGTGAACTGGATGGGCGCGGTTTGCGCGCCGCGGTTCTGGAGGCGGCGCGCAGCAAGCCTTTTCTGGGTATTTGCATAGGCTTGCAAATGCTGTTTGAACACAGCGCGGAAGGCGATGTGGCCGGCCTGGGTTTGTTGCGAGGCGAGGTGCTGCGCTTTGCCGCTAACATGCACGACACACAGGGTAACAAGCTCAAGGTGCCGCATATGGGCTGGAATCAGGTAGGTCACCTCACTGATCACCCTTTGTGGAACGGCATAGATCAGGATGCGCGCTTTTATTTTGTGCACAGCTATTACGTCAAACCTCAAGATACTGATTTAATTCAGGCGACCAGCGATTATCCGCAGCCGTTTGTGTGCGCCGTGGCGCGGGATAACCTTTTTGGGGTGCAGTTTCACCCGGAAAAAAGCCAAGCGGCAGGGCTCAAGCTGCTGCAAAATTTTGTCCAATGGAATCCTTAACTTACCAACTTATTCGCCATGCTATTAATTCCTGCGATTGATTTAAAAGACGGTCATTGTGTGCGCCTCAAGCAAGGCTTGATGGAAGAGTCTACGGTGTTTTCAGAAGATCCCGCCGCCACTGCGCTGCACTGGCTGGCGCAGGGTGCAAAACGAATTCACCTAGTTGACCTGAACGGTGCATTCGCCGGCAAACCTAAAAACGAAGCGGCCGTGCGCAGCATCATCGAAGCGGTCGGCACTGAGGTGCCGGTGCAACTGGGTGGCGGTATCCGCGATCTGGAAACCATCGAACGTTATCTCGATCTCGGCGTGACTTACATTATCGTCGGCACGGCCGCAGTGAAAGTGCCCGGATTTTTGCATGAGGCTTGCGATGCGTTTCCTGGCCATATCATGGTGGGTCTGGATGCCAAGGCTGGCAAGGTGGCCGTGAACGGCTGGTCCAAGCTCACGGGGCATGATGTGGGCGATCTGGCGCAGCGTTTTGAAGGATATGGCGTGGAAGCTATCATCTATACCGACATCGGACGCGATGGCATGCTGAGCGGCGTGAATATCGAAGCTACGGTTGAACTTGCGCGGCCTTTGCGTACCCCAGTCATCGCCAGCGGCGGCATCACCAATCTGGATGACGTGCGTGCCTTGTGCGCGGTGCAGACCGAAGGCATTACCGGCGCCATTACCGGCCGCGCTATTTATGAAGGTACACTGGATTTCCGTGTGGCGCAGGCGCTGGCGGACGAGTTGTCACCTAAATTCTAACGGTCATAAATATATGGCACGCCAAATAATTAAGCTCCTTATGCCCGTTCCCTCTCCTCAATCCTCTGAAGAAGCAACTAGCCAATCGACTAAGCTCGCATGCGGGCAAGTCGCTGGTTATCCCGCGCGCGGGCGAGGAAGTAAACGAATCGCTATGCGAGGCTTGCGGTAATTATGTTAGCCAAACGTATCATTCCTTGTCTCGACGTGACGCACGGGCGTGTGGTCAAGGGGGTCAGTTTTGTTTCCTTGCGCGATGCGGGTGATCCGGTGGAGATCGCACGCCGCTACGACGATCAGGGCGCGGACGAACTGACTTTTCTGGATATTACCGCCAGCTCGGACGACAGGGGCATCATCTTTCGCATTATCGAGCAGGTTGCCTCGCAGGTCTTTATTCCTCTGACGGTTGGTGGCGGGGTGCGAGAAGTGAACGATGTGCGTAATCTGCTCAATGCGGGCGCGGACAAGGTCAGTATCAACACCTCCGCTGTGCTCAATCCGCAACTGGTGGCCGATGCCAGCTCGCGCTATGGTTCGCAATGCATCGTGGTGGCGATTGATGCCAAGCAAGTCGCGCCGGAGCGCTGGGAGGTGTTCACCCACGGCGGGCGCAAGGCAACCGGACTGGATGTGGTGGAATGGTCGAAAAATATGCAGAGTCTGGGCGCGGGTGAAATCCTGCTCACCAGCATGGACAGGGACGGGCAGAAAAACGGCTTCGATCTGGCGCTCACCCGTCGCGTCACCGATGCGCTGGAGATACCGGTGATCGCCAGCGGTGGAGTGGGCAATTTGCAGCACCTGGCCGACGGCGTCACGCTGGGCGGCGCGGATGCCGTGCTGGCGGCGAGCATCTTCCATTTCGGCGAATATACCGTGCAACAGGCCAAACAGTTCATGAAGACGCAGGGTATCGAGGTGCGGTTATGAGCGAGGCATGGTTAAACAAGGTGAACTGGTCGGATGACGGTCTGGTTCCGGCTATCGCTCAGGATGCCGTGACGGGGCGGGTGTTGATGGTGGCCTGGATGAACCGCGAGGCCTTGAGGCTGACCTGGCAGAAGAGCGAGGCGGTGTACTGGTCGCGTTCGCGCAAGAAACTCTGGCATAAGGGTGAAGAGTCAGGGCATATACAAAAGGTCAGGGAAATCCGCCTGGATTGCGATGCAGATGTAATCTTGCTGCAAGTTGAACAACAAGGCGGCATAGCCTGTCATACCGGGCGGCAAAGCTGCTTCTTCAGCCGTCTGGAACAGGGTGTGTGGCAGGACGTGGATGCGGTGCTTAAATCGCCGGATGAGATATATAAAAACAGTCGTTAGTCGTTAGTCGCTAGTTGATTTTTTAGGATGAGTATGACAATTTTACAGACACTGACCCAAACGATAGAGGCGCGCAAGTTGGCGTCGCCGGATAGTTCTTACGTCGCCAAGTTGTTCAGCAAGGGTGAAGACGCTATCCTGAAAAAGCTGGGTGAGGAAGCGGTTGAGACGATTCTGGCTAGCAAGGAGGGCGATAAAGCCCATATCGTCTATGAAACGGCTGATTTATGGTTTCACAGTATGGTGATGCTGGCGCACCATGGTTTGAGCGCAGACGATGTGCTGAATGAATTGGCACGCCGCGAAGGATTGTCGGGCATTACGGAAAAGAACAGCCGGAATAAGGAATAAGCATGAGCGACTGCCTGTTTTGCAAGATAACACGCGGCGATATTCCTTGCCGTAAGGTCTATGAAGACGACGAGATACTGGCGTTTCATGATATCAACCCGGTGGCGCCGGTGCATTTTATGCTGATTCCGAAGTTGCATCTGGTCTCGCTCGCGGAGGCGGATGCTACACATGCCGCTTTGCTGGGTAGAATGCTGTTGTTGGTTCCCGAACTTGCCAGACAGCAGGGGCTGGATCAGGGTTTTCGCACGGTGATTAACACCGGTCGCGGTGGTGGTCAGGAAATTTTCCATTTACATATACACGTCATCGGCGGAGGCAATATTCCGCCCATGGTGCGGCGCAGTTAATTCAAGGAGAGCATCATGGGTTCATTCAGTATCTGGCATTGGTTGATTGTGTTGCTGATCGTCGCACTGGTATTTGGCACCAAGAAACTGCGTAATATAGGCGGTGATTTGGGCGGTGCAGTAAAGGGCTTCAAGGAAGGCATGGCAAGTGCAAATGATGAGCCCGCCAAACAGGTCAAAGAAGAAGGACAAATCATTGAAGGCGAAGTGAAGAGCAAAAATAACACCCATGTTTGACATCGCTTTTGTTGAAATGCTGGTCGTAATGCTGGTGGCGTTGCTGGTCATTGGGCCGGAAAAACTACCCAAGGTGGCGCGTACCGTAGGGCATTTCTGGGGCAGCGTGCAGCGTTATGTCAGCAAGGTTAAAACGGATATCAGCAACGATGTCGCTTTCGAACAGGCACGCAAATTTCACGGGGACATCAGCGAGGATGTCGCCGCGCTGGGGAATTCGGTCAAACAGGCTGAATTGACGGTTGCGCAAAAGGTGTTGCATGCCCAGCACCGTGAACCGGAGGCCATTCCTGAGCCTTTGGCTGAACAATCAACTCCGGTAAAGCGGGACTAATGAGTACCACTGAAAGCCTGATCGCGCATCTGATCGAATTGCGCACGCGTCTGCTGCATTCGGTCATCGTCTTGTTGCTGATCTTCGTCTGCCTGTTTCCCTGGGCGGCAGATCTTTACGCACTGCTGGCGCAACCGCTGTTAGCCAAGCTGCCCAAGGGCGGGCAGATGATCGCTACCGATGTCATCACGCCGTTTATCGTGCCGCTCAAGGTGGCGCTGATGACGGCTTTCCTGATCGCGCTGCCTTATCTGTTGTATCAAGTGTGGCGTTTCGTCGCCCCCGGTTTATATGAACACGAAAAACGGCTGATTGTGCCGTTGATCGCCGCCAGCGTGATACTGTTTTTCTGTGGTATGGCATTTGCGTACTTCGTGGTATTCCCGGTGGTGTTCGGATTTATCACCGCGTCCGCGCCGGTTGGCGTGGCGGTAATGACCGACATCGATAAATACCTCAGCTTTGTGTTGTCCATGTTTATGGCATTCGGCATTACTTTCCAGGTGCCGGTTGCGGTGGTCGTGCTGGTGCGCATGGGTATGGTCAGCATAGCGAAATTGCGCGAGATTCGCCCTTATGTTGTGGTGGGCGCATTTGTGATCGGTGCGATCTTTACTCCTCCGGATGTGGTTTCGCAGTTCATGCTGGCAGTGCCGCTGTGGTTGTTGTACGAAGCGGGCATCGTGGTGGCGAACTGGATGAAGCCGGTTGAAAAGCCCTCAACGTAGGGGTCATTCACGAATTGCCCAGATCGAATTACCTAGTCTTGCCCGGAACGAATTACTGAGCCTTGGGTTTCGGGCGTTTGCCGATTTTGACCGGTAAAATTATTTCGGCTCCATTGCGCACCAGTTTGATGATGGCGGACTTGCCGGGCGGCAGGTTGGCAACGGTCTCCAGCATGGCACTCCAGTTGTTGATGGATTTGTCGTCAATGGACACCAGAATGTCGCCTCTCTTCATGCCGGCTTTTTCAGCCGGGCTATTGCGTATGATCTCGGTAATCAATACGCCATTGGCGCTACTCAGCTTGAAGGATTCGGCCAGTTCGGGGGTGAGTTCCTGTATGCCGGCGCCTATCCAGCCGCGTGTCACCGATCCGTGCTGAATGATTTGTTCCATAGTCTTTTTCGCGACTGTTGCAGGTATCGCAAAACCGATACCCAGCGAACCCCCGTTCGGGGAATAGATTGCGCTGTTGATGCCTATCAGGTTGCCGTTTATATCCACCAGTGCGCCACCGGAATTGCCTGGATTGATCGCGGCATCCGTTTGAATAAAATTTTCAAAGGTGTTCAGACCGAGATGGTCGCGTTTGAGCGCGCTGATGATGCCCATGGTAACGGTTTGGCCGACGCCGAAGGGATTGCCTATGGCCAGCACCATGTCGCCGACATGCGCACTTTCGGGATGGCCGAAGGTGATGGCGGGCAGGCTGCCGGGCATATCTACCTTAATCACGGCTAGATCGGTTTCCGGGTCTGATCCGATCACATGCGCACGTGCCTTGCGACCATCTGCAAGCGCGACTTCAATCTGATCGGCGGCCTCTACAACGTGGTGGTTGGTCAGGATGAAGCCGTCTGCGCTGAAGATGACGCCCGATCCCAGACTGGAGCTGCGTTGTGGGTTGCTGTCACCGAGTTGATCACCGAAGAAAAAGCGGAAGCGCGGATCGTCCATGAAGGGGTTAATGGGGGTCTTGATGGTCGTGCTGGTGAAGATGTTCACTACCGAGGGCATGGCCTTTTTTGCGGCACTGCTCAGACCGGTGACGGGCAGGGTGCTGTCGGCGGGCTGCGTCGGACTTTCATATAGCGTGACCACGCCGTTGCGTGCCGCATTCGGCAATAACTCGGGTTTTAGCGTATGGATGATGAACAGCAGCGCCAGCGCGATGGTTACGGTTTGTGTAAATAACAGCCAGTGTTTACGCATGGTAAGATGAACCTGATCGTTTTAGGTAGAAATATAATAATCCGTTGGGAGTTACATGAAGCTTGATGAATTGCGCGATTATAACGCAAGCCTGTTGCAAACTACGCTGTTCAAGGATTACTGCCCGAATGGCGTGCAAGTAGAAGGGCGCACGCGAGTGCAGCGTATCGCCACGGCCGTAACCGCGTCCCAGCAGGTGCTGGACGAAGCGATTGCCTGGGGTGCGGACGCGATACTGGTGCATCACGGGTATTTCTGGCGCAATGAAGATGCCTGCATCGTCGGTATCAAAAAGCGGCGCATTGCGCAATTGTTACGCAATGATGTGAGCCTGCTGGCTTATCATCTGCCGCTCGATGCGCATGCCGAACTGGGTAACAATGCGCGTCTGGGCAAGTTGCTAGGCATGACAGAGCAGGGCAGGTTCGGCGAACAAAATGTCGCGTGTTTCGGTGTGCTGGAAACGCCTCGGACACTGTCGTCGTTTGCGGAGCAAATCGAGCAGGGTTTGCAGCGCAAGCCACAGGTCATCGGTGAAGCTTCCAAAGTCATAAGCAGGGTGGCGTGGTGCAGCGGGGGGGCGCAAGGCTACTTTGAGGCGGCCATCGCGCAGGGCGTGGATGCCTTTTTGACCGGTGAAATCTCCGAACAAAATTTCCATCTGGCCCATGAGACAGGCGTGGCTTTTATTGCAGCCGGGCATCATGCGACAGAGCGCCTGGGTATTCAGGCGCTGGGCGCACATCTGGCCGGCCGGTTCGCGCTGGAACACCGTTTCTTCGATCAAAATAACCCGGTTTAGCCGCCCGGCTGAGCATTGCAAATTCACGGTGTGTTGCGTAGTATTGCGAACTTGATTTTTTAGCATGTGGTTTCACGTGCGAAATTTGTCGGGTATTAAAGGATTTGGAACGATAGACGGGGCAGCGCCGTTCCGCTGCAAGCAGTAATAAAGCCATCGTTAAGTGCAAATAAGAATTAATGGCGGTTGTATTTTGGAGGCGATATGAAAATAAAGTTTTTGCTGAGTGTGTCCGTTCTATTGGCGCTTTCATTTAACGCGTTTGCCGAATCATCCGGAGCCGAGTTGGGCGCGCTCAAGCTGACCGGGGGCGGAGAGATCAGCTTCAAGAGTGACGTGCAGCCTATCATCCATGATTACTGTTTGAATTGTCATATCCCGGGCGGGAAGGGTTATGTCAAGAGTGGCCTGGATATGAGCACCTACGAGAGTCTGATGAAAGGAACCAAATACGGTGCCGTCGTCAAGCCGGGTGATAGCGAGACCAGCACGTTTACCAAGCTGCTTACCGGCACCAATCGCGGCCTGAAAATGCCAGCCGGCTTGAATGCGTCCGGCACGCTGGACAGGCAATACATTCTGACCCTGAGGAAATGGGTTCAGCAGGGTGCAAAGAATAATTAAGTATATAACCAAGCACTGATAAATCATTGCAATTACAGTGATTTATCATGTTTTGCTGGCCGTGTCCGGTTTTGCTATGTAGTATTCACGGTTGGCAATCAGGTTTTGCCGGGGTGCAGGAATTTGCAGGTGTTTTCCCGGCGACCGCTACCATGAAAAAATAAGAATAATAGTGACAATCAACTTAGTTGATTGAATAGTAACGCTACCAATAAATAGGGATGAGGAATTATGAGTGAGAATGTAGATAACAATAAGCGTCGGCTGTTGATCGCGGCAAGCGCTGCGGCGGGCGGTGTGGCCGCTGCCGGGGCAGGCGCGCCGTTTGTGCTGAGCCTGATGCCGAGCGAACGCGCCAAGGCGGCAGGTGCGCCGATTGAAGTGGATGTGAGCGGGATTGAGCCCGGCGCAATGATGAGCGTGGAATGGCAGGGTAAGCCAGTGTGGATAGTCCACCGCACCCAGGAAATGCTCGACATTCTCACTAAGCATGACGCGGAATTGGCTGACCCGACATCTGAAGTTCCACAGCAGCCGGAATATTGCAACAATCCGACCCGCTCCATCAAACCCGAATTCCTGGTTGTGCTGGGCGTGTGTACCCATCTGGGTTGCTCACCTACTTTCCGTCCTGAAGTTGCGCCAGCAGATTTGGGCGCAAATTGGGCGGGTGGATGGTTCTGCCCATGTCATGGTTCCCGTTTTGACTTGGCTGCACGCGTGTTCAAGGGTGTTCCGGCGCCAACCAACCTGATTATTCCGCCTCACAAGTATCTCAGCGATACCCGTCTGATGATCGGTGACGACAGCAAGGGGAAAGCATGATGAATTTGCTCACTAAACTGGTAGGCTGGATAGATGAACGTTTTCCACTGGTTTCCATGTGGAAAGAACATGTGTCTGAGTATTACGCGCCGAAAAATTTCAACTTCTGGTATTTCTTCGGTTCGCTGGCGATGTTGTTGCTGGTGATTCAAATCGTCAGCGGCATTTTCCTGACCATGAATTACAAGCCTGATGCCTTGTTTGCATTCAACTCGGTCGAGTACATCATGCGCGACGTGCAATGGGGCTGGTTGCTGCGCTACATACATTCAACCGGCGCTTCGATGTTTTTCGTGGTGATTTATCTGCATATGTTCCGTGGCATAATGTACGGATCCTATCGTAAGCCGCGTGAATTGCTGTGGATTATCGGCATGATCATCTATCTGGCGTTGATGGGTGAAGCCTTCATGGGTTATCTGTTGCCATGGGGTCAGATGTCGTTCTGGGGCGCGCAGGTGATTGTCAACCTGTTCTCGTCGGTACCTTTCATCGGTCATGACCTGGCTATCCTGATACGCGGTGATTTCGTTGTTTCCGACATCACGCTCAATCGCTTTTTTGCACTGCACGTTGTTGCCATACCGCTGATTCTGGTGTTGATCGTTATTGCTCACCTGGTTGCCTTGCATGAGGTAGGTTCCAACAATCCTGACGGCATTGAAATCAAGAAGCACAAGGATGCCAACGGCAAACCGCTGGACGGAATTCCTTTCCATCCGTATTACACGGTAAAGGACGGAGTCGGCGTGATGGGCTTCCTGATTGTGTTCTGTGCGATCGTGTTTTTCGCACCGGACATGGGCGGCTATTTCCTGGAATACAACAACTTTGTTCCAGCCAATCCGATGAAAACGCCTGAACATATTGCGCCCGTATGGTATTTCACGCCTTACTACGCGATTCTGCGTGCGGTACCACCGTTATTCGGTTCCCAGTTCCCTGGTGTAGTGGCGATGGGTATTGCGACAGTGGCCTTCTTCTTCCTGCCCTGGCTGGATCGCGGCAAGGTCAAGTCCATTCGTTATCGCGGCCCGCTCTACAAGGCATTCCTCGCTTCCTTTGTGGTGAGTTTTGTTGGTCTGGGCTGGTTGGGTCTGATGCCTTCTACGCCGACTTATACGGTGTTCTCGCAGATTCTGGCAGTGGTGTATTTCGCTTTCTTCTTGCTGATGCCTTGGTATACCAAGATCGACAAGTGCAAGCCTGAGCCTGATCGCGTTACGTTCAAATAGAACAGAAAGGTTTGTAGACATGAAAATTATCAAAAAACTCTGCGCGGTGGCACTGCTTGTGGCAATGCCCGCCGTGGCGATAGCCAGCGGTGCTGCTGTCCATCTGGATGCGGCTCCGGTGAATCTGCAAGACACCGCATCCCTGCAGCGCGGTGCTAAGCTGTTTACCTCCAGATGTCTGGCCTGTCATTCTGCTGTTTCCATGCGTTACAACCGCCTGGGCGACATCGGTATGTCTGAAGAGCAGATCAAGGTTGATCTGCAACTGCCGGAAGACGTTAAGGTTGGTTCGACCATGCTGGCAACGATGGATGCCAACTCGGCCAAGCTGGCTTTCGGCGTAACCCCGCCTGATCTGAGCGTGATTTCCCGTTCACGCAGCGCAGACTGGCTTTACAGTTATCTGCGTGGATTCCACATCGACAGCACGCGTCCTTCCGGCTGGAACAACACCGTGTTTCCCGGGGTAGCGATGCCGCACGTGATGGCGGACTTGCAGGGTGAACAGGAGCTGGAAAGCCATGAAGGTCACGGCGCGGGCAAGCTGGTATTGAAAACGCCGGGTTCCCTGACTCCGGTTGCCTATGATGCCGCTGTTGCCGATCTGACCAACTTCCTGGTGTTTATGGGTGAACCCGCCAAGATGGTGCGTTATCAGCTGGGCTGGATCGTATTGGGTTTCCTTTCTCTGATGTTCCTGCTTGTTTATGCGCTGAAAAAGGAAATCTGGAAGGATATTCACTAAACTAGACTTGAATTGCACGGTGAACTTGTGATAGTTTCCGTGCGGTAGTGACAAGTGCCATTATGGCGGGATCATCGGTCCCGCCTTTTGGTTTTTTTGTTGGGCTTTAATAGATAGGTTGTTTTCATGATGCGATTGTATTCGGGCACCTCGTGTCCATATTCTCACCGTTGCCGGATTGTACTGTTTGAGAAAGGTATGGATTTTGAAGTTATTGATGTTGACCAGATAGACAGGAATGAAGATCTGGCTGCCATCAATCCATACAGCAAAGTGCCGGTACTGGTTGAGCGTGACCTGATACTGACCGAGGCAAATATTATCAATGAATACATTGATGAACGTTTTCCGCATCCGCAGCTGATGCCGGCTGATCCCGTCATGAGAGGGCGGGCACGGTTGTTTTTGCACCGTTTTGAGCAGGAATTGTATAGCAACGTCGATATTATTCTGCAAGGCGGAAAACCTGCCGATAAGGCGCGCCTGATCATTCGCGACAGTCTGGCGCAACTCGCGCAAATCCTCACCAAGCAAAAATTTTTGCTGGGAAATGACTTCTCCATGCTGGATGTGGCGGTTGCCCCCCTGCTGTGGCGCCTCGAACATTACGGCATTCATATGGGCAAGGAGGCTGCGCCTCTGATGAAATACGCCGAGCGTCTGTTCTCGCGTCAGGGTTTTATCGATTCACTGACGCCTGCTGAAAGGGCGATGCGCAAGTGAGTGATTTGTCCACACGCCCCTATCTGATACGCGCAATCTATGAATGGTGTGTGGATAGTGGCCTGACACCGTATCTGGCGGTGCGCGTCAACGATCAGACCGAGGTGCCGCCCGCTTACGTCAAGGACGGTGAGATTGTCCTTAACATGAGCGCCAGCGCGGTGCGTAATCTGGAGATGGGTAACGAGATGATCACCTGTGGCGGCCGTTTCGGCGGCGCGTCGTTTGATCTGATGGTTCCGGTTGAAGCAGTGATGGGTATCTTTGCCAAGGAAACCGGGCAGGGGCTGGTATTTCAGGGGCCTGATTCGCAGGAGCCGCCCCCCGACGCCAGTGGTGAGGGGGACGCGGATGCCAAACCGGTTGCGCGCAAACCCCAGTTGAAAATCGTCAAATAGGCGCGATTCGCAAGCCCGAAAAAAACCGCATTTCTGCGGTTTTTTTTCGATCTGACGCAATTAGCTGTTGAAACTCAGTGGTAATCCCCCCATTTTTAGTTGGGGTCAAAAGTAGAGCTGGTTAAAAAATCTAACTTCTGTTTCGGCGTGATGCCGCCGAGTGCCATGTTGGGGCGTTCGTGATTGTAAGTCCACATCCATTTCGTTGCATAGTCCTG
>JAUXWM010000073.1 GCA_030681375.1 Gallionella sp. | reverse complement strand
TTCGTTTGGCAGAATAAAACATTCGTAGAACTACGTAGATCTCTATGCGTCATTGGCATTCGCTGGATCTGCTTGTTGGTTTGCACTCAGAACCGAGCCGCGTTTTTCATCGAGAATTGAGCCACCTCTGACTGTGGATTTTGGGTAATCGCTGGGTCACGGGTGGGTTTGCCTCTTTCGCTTTCTTGGCGTCGCATGCGGCAACCCACCTTCCATTGGCACAGAAACTGTCGTTTCCAGTTTTAAGGATGTGACAGCGGTGGGTGAGGCAATCGAACAAGGCTCTCGTCATCTTTGCATCACCTCGGGCCGTTTCCCATTCAATGAGGCTTCGATTGGTGGTGGTCACGACGCTGGTCCGTTCGCAGAGCTTGCTCAGAAAATGGGACAGCAGCGAACGCCAGAGGCGCTGAAGGGCAGAAAGGGGCCACCGTTCAACTTGCGGGTGGCGTGTTCTTCTGCGGCATAGTTTGCACTGAGGTCAGGCCAGTGCCGTTGGATTGAATGCCTTCATCCAAGCGAAACTCGGAGGTCGGCAAGGGCTTCAAGCTGTGCGCGGACATGGGCATCCAGAACTCTCTGCATTGTCGTGGCATCGATAACCATCGATTTGCCCGATGCCTTTTCCACCTCTGCCGCCACTTCGGCCGCCATCAGCGCCGCCACCCGGGCAGGCCATGTCACCCAGACATCGCGTTCCTGTCGGGCCAGGCGGAAGACCAGCGCCTCTACCCGCGCCCGATCCACCAAAGTGCCCTTCTTCCTCTGGATCGCGAGCTGGCGTTCCTGTGCCTGGTAGACGGTCAGCGCGGTCCGAGCTTTGAGATAGCTTTCGGTTCCGCCGCCGCCGGTGGGTAGGGCTGCATCGCCGCCAAGCGAGCGACGCTGTTGGTCGGGGTCGGTCATGTCTGCCCGGCGCACGTCTGACGCCGCAGCGTTGATGGAACCGTCGGCATAAAACACTAGCCTACCGCCGCGTTTGGCATTCTGGACAGCGCCCCGTGACAGGCCGGAATGGGTGGAATATTCGCGCTCGCTCATGCCGTTCATTGCAGCCCCATTTTCTAATCAAAGTATCCGTTTTGATCAAGCCGTTTTCGGCACCCATTCGCGGTCGTGATGGACAAGCGTATTTGCAAGTTCCAGTAGCTTTCTCATGAGCGCCGTCAGTGCAACTTTTGCAGGTTTTCCGGCCTCGGTAAGGGCTCTATACTTTTGACTTAAGTCTGGATTGAATCGTATTGAGACAATAGCGGGCATGTACAGTGCGTCGCGAAGGAACTTTCGCCCCCCCTGAATAAGCGCCCGACCTCTCCATTGACCCGATTGTTGCGTCATTGGTGCAAGGCCAGCGAGGCTCGCAATCTGCTTTCTATTCAGAGTTCCGATTTCCGGACATTCCACAATAATCGCCATGGCTGTCACTCGACCTATTCCTGGTATTGAGCAAAGAATATCGAACGCACGTTTGCGCCTCGGGCTTGCTGTCAAAAGAGACATTAGTGCCTTTTCAATCTCGGCAAGTTCGCGTTTGATTTGTTCAAGTCGCCCGTTGGAGAGCCGCTTCACGAGGGCCAGAGTCTGTGTTTTCTGACGGTTCAGCACGCGCGTGCGTTCCTTGATCAGTGCCATACGTGCGACCTGCAACTCTCTGAGAGCATGTCGGTTTTCTTCGATTGGCGCATCCGGGGAGAGATCGA
>JAUXWM010000068.1 GCA_030681375.1 Gallionella sp. | reverse complement strand
GGGGCTGCCGCCCTCGGCCTGCTTAAGAATTGCGATGATCTGGCTATCTGAAAAGCGTGATAACTTCATGTAAAAATTCCTCTATTTCCAAGTGAGAAAATTCTACTTCTAATCGCAACTAATTTCAGGGGGGATTACCACCCGTGTTGGAGGTTGTGCTTAAGGGTTCATTGCTATCCGACATAAGCATGTCGATATTCAGGAAATTTCCCCCGTACTGATAAGCATCCACATGGGTTAGCGAAACGATATTCTTTGCGATATTTCGACTATTGAATGGCTCTCTGAATTTATCGCCATAGCGCCAATTGATCGAGTTGTCACTCCAATTCAAGGCTATCGCCGGAGGTGCGCTGAAGAGTATCAACACAGACGAGATGCCCATCCATCCCATCATCTTAAGTGCGCCCCCGCGGACCGCAAATATTGCCATTTTCAATCTACCGATCATCAAGAGCCGTAACGATTATAAGCGAATCCTATTCACAAGTTCTGGTAATTACGAACTCCTGATTTTGGCGCACGGCGTTCCTACATACTCACAGACCAGTTGACATAAAGCGGCAATATAAAAAGTTTGGTGCACATGCTTCCGCACTTCTGCGCGAACTGACGAAACAACCAACCAAGCCTCCGGAGGAGAAAAATATTTAGCTGCGGTAGCTGGCGTTGATCTTAACGTAGTCGTAGGAGAAATCGCAGGTCCACAGCGTGGCATTCACCGTGCCGCGATTGAGCACCACGCGGATGGTGATGTCGGACTGCTGCATCACGCGCTGGCCGTCTGCTTCGTTGTAACTGGCCGCGCGGCCGCCGTTTTCGGCAACCAGCACGTCGTCCAGGTAGAGTTGCAACACGTCCACATCCAAATCATCCACACCCGCATAGCCTATCGCGGCGAGGATGCGCCCGAGATTGGGATCAGAGGCGAAGAACGCTGTTTTGACCAGCGGCGAATGCGCGATGGCATAAGCGATTTTTTTGCACTCATCCTCATCGCGAGCTGACTCAACCCTGACTGTGATGAATTTGGTCGCGCCTTCGCCGTCACGCACGATAGCCTGTGCCAGATAGATCGCTACTTCAGTAATCGCTTCCAGCAAGGCGTTATAAGCCGCGCTATCGGACGACGTTACTTCCGGCAGGGCGGATTTTCCGGTGGCCATCAGCATCAGCGCGTCGTTGGTGGAGGTATCGCCGTCCACGGTAATGCAGTTGAATGAGCGGTTCGCGGCCTCGCGCACCAATGCCTGCAACAATGGCTGGGCGATACCCGCATCAGTGGCGATATAACCCAGCATGGTCGCCATATTCGGGTGAATCATGCCGGAACCCTTGGCGATGCCGGTAATGGTGACGGTGGCGCCATCAATGACGAGCTGTTTTGAGATCGCCTTGGCCACGATGTCGGTGGTCATGATCGCCTCTGCGGCATCAAACCAGTTATCCGCAGCCATGTTGCTCACGGCAGCGGGCAGTCCTGCGGCGATTTTCGCCACGGGCAGCATCTCCATGATCACGCCGGTGGAAAAGGGCAGTATCTGCGTGGCCTTGCAGTCCAGCAAACCCGCCAGTGCCGCGCAGGTGGCGCGCGCATCCTGCAAGCCCTGCTCGCCCGTTCCGGCATTGGCGTTGCCAGTGTTGACCACCAACGCGCGTATGCCTTCGTCGTGTTCCAGATGCGCCTTGGCGACAATCACCGGGGCGGCGCAAAAGCGATTTTTAGTAAACACACCTGCAACCCGTGCGCCATCGCATAACTGGATGACCAGTAAATCCTTGCGGTTTTCGCGCTTGATATTGGCTTGTGCAATACCCAATAAAACGCCCGCAACGGGCAACAGTTGTGCCGCCACGGGCGGATTCAGATTTACCGGCATCAAACTTTCTCCTGGCTAGTAACGGCCGCCGCTCTTGTATATGTAATTGGTCAGTTCTGCTGATTCGATATTCACGCGCCGTACGATGCCGTGCATATTGCGGATAATGCCGCGCATGACGCGATACACCAGCTTGGGATGCGAGTTGAGCAGTGTTTCGAAGCGTGCGCGCCCCATGGTCAGAACTTTGGTCGGTCCCACCGCATAGAGAGTCGCGCTGATTTGTGTTGCCGCCCCGCCCGCGAAGGTGATCATGCCCGCCAAATCACCCGGCTTGAGCACATGAACAGTGGTTTCGTCGCTGCCACTTTCAATTTTCACTTCAATATCGCCATGCGCAAGGATGTATAAATTATCGGGTTGCTCATCGCCCGGTTTAACAATGACATCACCTGCTTTGTATTCCTGAACCTGAAACAACTCTGCCAAAATTTCTACTTCAGCGTCGCTCAACTCCTCTGTCACCGGTGAGGTGCGCAGCGTATCAATCACTAATGACATTGCATTCTCCTTTTATCTCAGCTTAATTTTCCATGGCACTGCTTGTATTTCTTACCCGAACCGCATGGGCAAACATCATTGCGCCCTATCTTCTTGCCGTCGCGCACAAACGGATGGGCTTCCTCAGCCGTTGACCTGTTTTCACCGGACAGTGCCTCTTCATAATTTGCGTGATGATACTGTACATTTTCTGCGGCCGGTGCAGCTTCGACCGAATCCACTTCCGCTTCGCTGCGCACCTGTACAGTCATTAGCACCTGCGTGACTTCACGCTTGATGACATCCAGCATGGTCGAAAACAGTTCGAAAGCCTCACGTTTGTATTCCTGCTTGGGATTCTTCTGCGCATAACCGCGTAAATGAATGCCCTGACGCAGGTGATCAAGCGCAGACAGATGCTCGCGCCAGTGCACATCCACGCTTTGCAGCATGATGGCACGCTCGTAGTGATGCATTATTTCAGCGCCTACCGCACCCACCTTGGCCTGATACGCATTCCCGGCATATTCGGATACGCGTACGCGCAAACTCTCTTCGTTAAACTGCTTGTCTTCTTCCAGCCACTGCGCCAACGGCAATTCCAGCAAATAATCTGCTGCCAGTGCTTTCTCCAGACCCGAAATATCCCATTGCTCTTCCATGCTATGCGGCGTGATATACAGACTGACGGTATCGTCCAGCACACTGTCGCGCATCGCCTGCACAGTTTCGGTTATATCGTCGCTTTCCAGCAACTCGGTGCGTTGCTGGTAGATGACCTTGCGCTGATCATTGGCAACGTCGTCATATTCCAGTATCTGTTTACGCATATCAAAGTTGCGCGCCTCAACCTTGCGCTGCGCATTTTCGATCGCGCGCGTCACCCAGGTGTGCTCAATCGCCTCACCCTCCGGCATCTTGAACTTATTCATGATCGCAGCCACGCGATCCGAGGCAAAAATACGCAACAGCGGGTCTTCCAGCGACAGATAGAAACGACTCGACCCCGGATCGCCCTGGCGACCGGAACGACCACGCAACTGGTTGTCCACGCGTCGAGACTCATGACGTTCGGTGCCGATGATGTGCAGACCGCCGCTCTTGAGCACCTGTTCATGCAAGATGCTCCACTCGCTTTTCAGTTGCGCAACGCGTGTATCGCGGGCGCCGTCGTCCAGACTCTCGTCAGCACGGATTTGTTCGATTCGTTTCTCGATGCTGCCGCCCAGCACAATATCCGTGCCGCGCCCTGCCATGTTGGTGGCGATGGTAACCATTCCGGATTGTCCTGCCTGAGCGATAATTTCCGCCTCGCGCGCATGTTGCTTGGCGTTGAGCACCTGGTGCGGCAGTTTGGCTTCATCCATCAGTTGCGACAGCAACTCCGAATTCTCGATCGAGGTCGTACCCACCAGCACCGGCTGGCCGCGCTCGTGGCAACCCTGAACATCGGCAATCACCGCGCGATATTTTTCCATCGCGGTCAGATAAACCTTGTCCATCATGTCGTTACGGATCGTCGGGCGATTGGGCGGAATGATGACCGTTTCCAGATTATAGATTTGCTGAAATTCGTAGGCTTCGGTATCGGCCGTCCCGGTCATGCCGGCCAGCTTGCTGTACATGCGGAAGTAGTTCTGAAAGGTAATCGAGGCCAGCGTCTGATTTTCCTTCTTGATTTCCACGCCTTCTTTCGCCTCGACGGCCTGATGCAAGCCGTCCGACCAGCGTCGTCCCGACATCAGGCGGCCAGTATGCTCATCGACGATGACCACTTCGCCGTCCTGCACCACATAATTCTGGTCTCTGTGGTACAGCGAATGGGCGCGCAACGCGGCATAAACATGATGTATCAGTGAAATATTCGCGGCGTCGTACAGGCTGCCATTCGGCGGCAACAGGCCTGCTTCAGTCAGGATGTCTTCAGCATGCTCGTGGCCGATCTCGGTCAGCAAAATCTGATGATTTTTTTCGTCCACAGAAAAATCGCCGGGGCCGTCTTCATCGCTTTGACGCACCAATTTCTGCACCAGCTCGTTGATCTTCACATACACGCCCGCATCGCCTTCGGCCTGCCCTGAGATGATCAAAGGGGTGCGCGCCTCGTCAATCAGGATGGAATCCACTTCGTCCACAATGGCGTAATTCAATTTGCGCTGAAAGCGCTCACCGATCTGGCTCGCCATGTTGTCGCGCAGATAATCGAAACCAAACTCATTATTCGTGCCGTAAACAATGTCTGCCGCGTAGGCGGCCTGCTTCTCATCCGAGGGCATTTGCGACACGATCACGCCGATGGACATACCCAGAAATTTGTAGAGCCTGCCCATCCAGCCGGCATCGCGGGCTGCGAGGTAATCGTTGACCGTAACCACATGCACGCCGAGACCGCTGATCGCATTAAGATAGACCGGCAGGGTAGCCATCAGGGTTTTACCTTCGCCGGTACGCATTTCTGCGATCTTGCCGTAGTGCAGCACCATTCCGCCTATCAACTGCACATCATAGTGACGCATCCCCAGCACGCGTACACTGGCCTCGCGAACCACAGCAAACGCCTCGGGCAATAACGCTTCCAGCGTTTCACCGCGGGCAAGACGTTGCTTGAACAGCTCGGTTTTTTCGCGCAACTGCTCATCACTGAGCTTGGCGATATCAGCCTCCAGGCTGTTAATGGTTTTGACTGTAGCGCGGTATTGCTTGAGCAAGCGATCATTGCGACTACCGAAAATATTTTTAAGCGCTTTTGAAATCATATTTTTTTGTTTTCTCAACCACAGGGCGAGGTGGCTATAAACCAACTCGCCCTCATAAATTACGAATATTTAATCAACTAACCGGCTGCGTTTTTCAAGAAGCGCCCGGGATTCTGTGCCATCCCCTTATAGCGAACTTCAAAATGCAAGTGATTACCGGTGGAACGCCCGGTACTGCCAACCTCGGCAATTTTGTCGCCGCGTCGTACTACCTGCCCCACCTTCACCCATAGCCGCGATGCGTGCGCATAACGCGTCACAATATCATTGCCGTGATCGACTTCGACCATATTACCATACTGGGAATGGGTATCCGCATACACGACCACCCCGCCGGCGGAGGCAAATATGGCCGTACCCTCCTCTGCCATGAAATCGACCCCCTCGTGCATGGATGTCTTGCCGGTAAAGGGGTCAACGCGCCAGCCGAAATTGGAGGTATAAAATCCTTCGTTTACCGGCGCGAATGAGGGCAACAATCCCTTACTCAACTGGTTCTGCATCAGCAGCGTCTCCAGCGCCATCAATTTGTCGGCCCTGTCATCAACCAGTCGCGTCAGGGATTCGAGTTGTTTTGCCAGACCATCTTCTGTCATCGGACTATTCTTCAGAAGCAGCAACGGCCCGCCCTGTGCAGGAGGTTGATCGAACTGAAATTCCGCAGGCTTCATACCCGTCAGTTTTACCAGACGCCCGCCCAAAGCATCCAGACGCTGCACGCGCGCCTGCATTTCGCCCAATTTTATCGACAGCGCATCCAGACTGCTGCGCTGGTAAGCCCTTTGATTCAGTTGCTCCCCCCCCTGAATCAGCGATACCTGCCTCAACCCTTCCGGTGCAAAGCGCATCAATGTCATCTGCAAGGCGATCGCCGCCGCAATCACCCCGGCAAACAGCAACAACATTAACCAGACAGCCTGCTTGAGACCAAAATTAATGCTGCGTGACTTTGCCCATCGATCAGAAACTAGAATAATATCCATACTTCATCTTTCTTATGTGATCATAGCCCTGTGCCACAACGTCTAAAGCATCTGATGAGCGACAATCAGGAATTGCGTACTCTGCTCGATACCGTGCAAACGCTGACTGCGCTACAACAGCATTTCTCTCATGTCGTGCCGCCGCATTTCGCGCAATTCAGCCAGGTGCTGGGACTACGCCACGGCACGCTCAGCATTGCCACAGCCAACGGCACGCTGGCCGCAAAACTGCGCCAGCTTGCACCGGATATCGTCATCAAGCTGCAAAACAGGGGTTGCGAGGTTAGCGTAATCAGAGTCAAGGTGCAAGTCACCTACGCCACCCCGACGCCCCCGCATGAACCACGCCTCCTGACCCGCACGGCACAACATCAGCTGCACGAACTCAGCCTGAGCCTGGGCGACACCCCGCTCAAGCAGGCGCTGGAAAAGTTTTCACAGAGGAAAGGATAGACTAGGCGTTAGTCGTTAGTCGTTAGTCGTTAGTCGTTAGTCGTTAGTCGTTAGTCGTTAGTCGTTAGTCGTTAGTCGTTAGTTAAAAAAGATATCGCATTTCGATTCTATTTCAATATCGTTAATAATCAATTGGCTAAGTCATCTATAGCCTGACGCAAGATTACGTCAGAGGAGCACGCGCCACGCGACCAACACATAACGCTCCAGCACAAACATCAAGCCGAATGCCAACAGCAGCAATACGGTGAAACGCACTGTTTGCCAAGCGAACTTCAGATAGCGCCGATTGCGCGTCAAGACATACATTCCGCCACTGACTACCAGCATCAGTGTGACCACAACCAGGATCAGACGCAGAATCAACATAGGCAACAACCCGCCCTATTCAAGAGGTTATGCCGCCTGCAATTGCAGGCGCAAAAATTCCGGCGCATCCGCCACATTGTCAAATGTGACGAACTCCCACGCCTGTTCATCGGCGAGCAATTCACGCAGCAGGGCGTTATTCAGTGCGTGCCCCGACTTGAATCCTGAAAATGCACCGATCACGGCATGGCCCAGCAGATATAGGTCGCCGATTGCATCCAGCACTTTGTGTTTGACGAATTCATCCTCGAAACGCAAACCATCAGCGTTGAGCACACGATAGTCATCCATGACAATGGCATTATCCAGACTGCCGCCCAGCGCCAGACCCTGGGCGCGCATATGCTCGACGTCCTGCATGAAGCCGAAAGTGCGTGCGCGACTGATGTCGCGAATATAGGAATGCTCGTTCAAATCGACCATGACATG
Organism: Gallionella sp.; assembly: GCA_030681375.1. GTDB lineage: Bacteria > Pseudomonadota > Gammaproteobacteria > Burkholderiales > Gallionellaceae > Gallionella. The sequence goes on along the minus strand of JAUXWM010000068.1, from coordinate 19,621 downwards.
CTGTTTTGAACCTGCAAAGACAGGGTGGGCAAAGTTGATGGTAAAGGTCAGTTTATAGCCGTTATAGGGCTCAAACCTGACCCACTTATCACCCTGCTTAACTTCGACTGTTTTTTTGATGCGGATAAATTTTTTGGCTGCCGATTGTTCGACGATGCCCGCCGATTGCAGCAAGAAAATAAAGGTGCCGGCACTACCATCCATGATAGGCACTTCCGCGCCGTCCATTTCGACAAAGGCGTTATCTATTCCCAATCCTGCCAGCGCAGACATCAGATGCTCGATAGTAGCAACGCGCACCCCGTTCTGCTCCATGCAGGTGGACAATCGCGTGTCATGCACGGAATGCGCCCGCGCCTGAATCTCCTCTACCGGCTTTACATCTACGCGGCGAAACACGATGCCGCTGTTCACCGGCGCCGGACGCAAAGACAGCGTGACTTTTTCGCCGCTATGCAAGCCGACACCCGTCACACTAACGGAAGTTTTCAGGGTGCGTTGCTTAACCATCGGCGTTTTAAGGGCAAGTTTCATGCGGCGATTCTAACATGGCGACATACTGTCTGCGCCACAAGCTACCCGCCCCCGCTATCAGTCTGCCTGTTTGCGCAGGAACGATGGGATATCGTAGGTATCCACACCTGATTTCTCCATCGCATCTACCGCCGCACGACGCCCGCTGCGCATGATGGTAGGCGTATCCAGCGCCACATAGTCAACATGGCTGACCGGATGGTCGTTCGTGCCGGTTCTTTGATAATCCTGATTTTGATAGACGATTTCCGGCTTGGCCATTTTACGAGTCAACGGCGCACCCAGACCCGTAGCGACCACAGTCACGCGCAATTCATCACCCATCGATTCATCGAATACCGAACCCAGGATGACGGTCGCCTCTTCGGCGGCAAATTGCACGCAGGCCATGACTTCTTCCATTTCCCTGACTTTCAGTGAGCTGGTCGAGGTGATATTAACCAGCACACCGCGTGCTCCGGTCATATCCACATCTTCCAGCAACGGGCTGGCGATAGCGCGCTCGGCAGCGACACGCGCACGATCAGGCCCGGAAGCCACGGCGGAACCCATCATGGCCATGCCATTTTCCGACATGACGGTGCAAACGTCGGCAAAGTCCACGTTGATCAGACCGGGCACATTGATAACTTCGGCAATACCCGCCACTGCGCCCTGCAACACGCCGTTGGCAGCTTTAAAGGCTTCCGGTACGGTGACGTCATTGCCCAGCACCTCCATCAGCTTGGCATTCGGCACGATAATCAGCGAATCCACATGCTCATGCAACGCCTTGATGCCTTCGGCAGCGTGACGCATGCGATTGCCTTCGTATATAAACGGTTTGGTTACCACGGCTACCGTCAGAATTCCCATTTCACGCGCGATTTGCGCGACGATGGGCGCAGCACCCGTTCCGGTGCCGCCACCCATGCCAGCGGTAATGAACACCATATTCGCGCCGTCTATCATTTCCTTGATACGTTCGCGGTCTTCTTCAGCGGCTGCTTTGCCAACCGAAGGTTTTGCACCTGCACCCAGACCTTTGGTAATTGCGGCACCGATTTGCAACTGGGTGCGCGCGCGGCTGCGGTTCAGCGCCTGAGCATCCGTGTTGATGGCGATGAACTCAACCCCCTGCACGCCCTGCTCTATCATGTGATCTACCGCATTGCCACCGCAACCGCCCACGCCTATCACTTTGATTACTGCGTCCTGAGATTGTACTTCCATGATTTCAAACATCGCCGCCTCCTTAAAAATACGAAAAAAATTCAACTGATAAAATTAACCGCTACCTGATTAAAAATTGCCCTGAAACCACGCCTTCATCCTTGCCAATACATCCCCAAATGAATTCGACTGTTTACGCGTTTCTTCATTGTTCTTGTGATACTCCAGGCCATACAACAACAACCCCACTCCCGTCGCCATGCGTGGCGTTTTGACCACATCCGACAAGCCGCCGACATATTTTGGTATTCCCAGTCTCACCGGCAGATGAAATATCTCTTCGCCCAGTTCGACCATGCCCTGCATCGCACTGCTGCCTCCGCTAATCACAATCCCCGAAGACAGCAAATCTTCGAAACCACTGCGGCGCAACTCCGCCTGCACCAGCGAATACAACTCTTCCACCCGCGGCTCAATCACTTCCGACAGGGTCTGACGTGACAACATGCGCGGACCGCGCTCACCTACGCCCGGCACTTCGATAACACCGTCATCTGCCAACTGGCGCAATGCGCAACCGTGACGTATTTTGATGTCCTCGGCATCCTGCGTCGGCGTGCGCAACGCCATCGCGATGTCGTTAGTGATCTGATCGCCGGCAATCGGAATCACGGCGGTGTGACGTATCGAACCGCCGGTAAACACCGCGATGTCTGTCGTGCCGCCTCCTATATCCACCAGACACACGCCCAACTCCATTTCGTCCTCTGCGAGCACGGCACGGCTCGATGCCAGCGGTTGCAGAATCAATTCGTTCACTTCCAGACCACAACGATGGATGCACTTCATGATGTTCTGTACCGCCGCCACCGCACCGGTAACGATGTGCACTTCAACATCCAGACGCATCCCGCTCATGCCCAGCGGCTTCTTGATGCCATCCTGTCCGTCTATACTGAATTCCTGCTCAAGGATATGCAGAATCTGCTGATCGCCCGGCAGGCTGATGGAACTGGCTGTTTCCAGCACGCGATCGATATCCGCCTGAGTGACTTCCTTTTCCTTGATTTTCACCATGCCGCGTGAATTCGTGCTGCGTATATGGCTGCCCGCGATACCGGTATATACCTCGCTGATTTTGCAATCCGCCATCAATTCGGCTTCCTCAAGCGCGCGCTGAATCGCGCCCACCGTCGCTTCGATGTTGACCACCATGCCTTTTTTCATGCCGGATGATTCATGCATGCCCATGCCGATCACTTCCAGCATGCCATCCGGCCTGACCTCACCGACGATGGCCACAATCTTGGACGTGCCGATATCCAGGCCGACCACTAGATTTTTTGCTTCCTTATTTCTGCTCATCGTTTGATCTCCACTGCCATTTTCCGTTTTCCATGTGCGCCGCCTCAATCAAACCTATGCGCTACCCTGTCGCATCCGCACTGCAAATCCGTTGCGGTAGCGCATATCCACCCACTTAACCTGCTCAGCCTCACTGCCCTCTTGCGGCACAACCCCCAGACTATAGGGATAAACCGTCACGAATCTGGCAAGTCGCTGCTGCATCGCATCCCGCCCCAATTCCACCACCATGTCGTTACTCAAGTGCAGCTGCCAGGCATGACGGGGCGACAACACCAATTGCGTCAACTGCAAATCCAGCCCCGCCAGTTGCTGGCTGAATTTCTGGTATTGCTGTGACATTTCCGCCGAACTGCCCTCATGCCCTGTAAACAGCGGTAGCGCCTGCGCCGTCTCCGCAACAAACACCTCACCCTGTTGATTCACCAGCGCCACCTCATTCCAGTGCGCCAGGGGCTGATGTTCTTCAAACTGCACCGCCAGCCGATCGGGAAACTCCCGGCGTATGCTGACCTTACGCACCCAGGGTATGGTTTCCAGAGACAGCCTTAAGCGTTCAATATCCACCGTAAAAAAATTACCCTGCACTTCCTGACGCACCACCCTCAACACATCCTCTGCCACTACCCGTTCTGGCGCCGCACTCAGGCGCACGCTCTGTAACGGCAGCAATTGCGGCAGATGCACCACGTAATGCACCGCGCCATACAACACCGCCAAGACACTGAAAAAGAACAGCGCAGCGGTGATAGCACGCAGCAGTGGCGCGTTATCCCACATAAAGCCCTCTCCTCAATCCTCTCCCGCAAGCGGGTGAGGAAGCGAACGTGAAGAACAATCTTTAACCCCTGCCAACCCCAGAACGCGCAACACCAGTTGTTCAAACGTTATTCCGGCCTGACGCGCCGCCATCGGCACCAGACTGTGATCGGTCATGCCCGGCGAGGTATTCGCTTCCAGCACATAGGGTTTACCGGATACACTCATCAGAAAATCCACCCGCCCCCATCCCTGTCCGCCTATCAATGCGAAAGCCCGTTTCGCCAGTAATTGCATCTCGACTTCCTGCTCTGCACTCAATCCGCTCGGACACAGATAACGTGTGTCGTCGCGCAAGTACTTCGCCTCGTAATCGTAAAATTCACTCGCCGGCACTATACGGATCACCGGCAGTGCCTGATCACCTAGTATCGCCACGGTGTATTCGCCACCGCCGATAAAGCTTTCCGCTATTACCAGCTTGTCGTGGCGTGCGGCCTCCTGATAGGCCTTGTGCAATTCGCTCTCGGATTTAACTTTACTGATGCCCACGCTCGACCCTTCATTGGCCGGTTTCACGAACAACGGCAAACCCAGTTTCTGCACCACTCCGGCGCTATCGCACGCCTCATCGATAATCAAAAAATCGGGGATAGGCAAATTTCCCGCCTGCCAGACCAGCTTGCTGCGCCATTTGTCCAAGCCCAGCGCCGATGCCAGCACGCCGCTGCCGGTGTACGGGATGCCCAGCAACTCCAGCGCGCCCTGCACCGTACCGTCTTCACCGAAGCGCCCGTGCAACGCGATGAAAGCGCGCTCGAACCCTTCGTCCACCAGCGCCTGCAAATTTCGCGTTGCCGGGTCGAATGCATGTGCATCCACGCCGCTGCGCTGCAACGCTGCCAGCACCGCCGCACCGCTTTTGAGCGATACCTCGCGCTCGGCTGAACGCCCGCCAAACAGCACGGCTACTTTGCCAAAGGAGGCAGGATCTGGAATCTGTTTATTCATGTTTTGCGTACTCACCCATAATTTTTACTTCGGGATGCAAATCCACCCCGGTTTGTGCGGCGACTATTGCGCGCACTTCCTTAATCAGATTTTCAATATCGGCTGCCGTCGCGCCATCGATATTCACAATAAAATTCGCATGTTTTTCAGACACTTGAGCGCCGCCGATCTTTCTTCCCTTCAAGCCGCATTGTTCTATCAACCTGGCCGCAAAATCTCCCGGCGGATTGCGAAACACCGAACCGGCATTAGGCAGATTCAGCGGCTGGCTGGCGATGCGCTTGGACAGCAAGGACTTGATCTCCTGCCGCGCCACCCCGCCGTCACCCGCCTCTAACCGCAACCAGGCACCGACGAAGAATTCTTCTAAAGAGTGGTGAGGAGCGAGAGATGAGTCACTGTTTTCCCACTTGCCGTTTTCCACTTGCCCCTTACTGCGTAACATCACGCTCCGGTAGCCAATCTCGTATTCCTGCGGCGTGCGTTCCAGCAGTTCACCGCTGCGCGTCAGCACTTGCACCCTAGTCACGTGCTGCCAGGTTTCGCCGCCATAGCAGCCCGCGTTCATTGCCAGCATGCCGCCCATCGTTCCGGGAATTCCAGCAAAGAACTCGGCGCCGCGATAGCCGTGCATGGCTGCAAATCTGGCCAGCTTCGCGCCCGGCACACCCGATTGCGCATAAATGCTGCCATCCTCATCCAGACTGAGCACGCTTAGTGCGCCATGCATCAGTAATACCGTCCCGCGCACGCCGCCGTCGCGCACCAGCAGATTGCTGCCCAGACCCACCGCAATCAGTGGCTCATCTGCTGGCAGGCTATGCAAAAAACACTGCAAATCATCCAGATCGGCAGCTTGATATACGCGCTGAGCCGCGCCGCCCGCACGCCAGCTGGTGTGTTTGCGCATGGGCTCATCGAAGCGTAATTCGCCTCTGAGCCCTGTTGCACTGAACTGGATTGGTTCGCTCATGTTCATATCTGTGCCGTCTGCATGACGGCGCCCGGCACGTTGCCTATCGTGCCCGCACCCATCGTCAGCACCACGTCCCCGGCATGCACCAGTTGCAGTATGGCCTGCGGCATGTCGGCAATTTCTTCCACAAAGACGACTTCACTCTGCCCCGCCAGGCGCAGCGCATGCATCATGGCGCGGCCATCCGCCGCCACCAGCGGCATCTCGCCCGCCGCATACACCTCGGCCAATACCAGCACATCCACGCCGCAGAGTATTTTTACGAAATCCTCGAACAGATCACGGGTGCGCGTATAGCGATGCGGCTGAAAGGCCAGCACCAGACGCCTGCCGGGAAATGCGCCGCGCACCGCTTCCAGCGTTGCCGCCATTTCGACCGGATGGTGGCCGTAATCGTCTACCAGCGTAAATGTGCTGCCGTCAGGCAATGCTATCTCACCATAACGCTGCAAACGTCTGCCTACACCTTCGAATTCAGCCAGCGCGGCAACAATCGCCTCATCCGCCACACCGACCTCCAGTGCAATGGCAATCGCGGCCAGCGCATTCAGCACGTTGTGACGCCCGGCCAGATTCAGGGTGATATTAAGGTCTTTGGGCGTACCGTTCTGACGGCATTGCGCGGTAAAGCGCATCTGACCACCCTGAGCACGCACGTCAACCGCGCGAATTTGCGCATCTGCACTGAAGCCGTAAGTAGTCACCGGTTTGGTGATGCGCGGCAATATCTCACGCACGTTGACATCGTCTATGCATAGCATGGCGCGGCCATAGAAGGGCAGATGTTCGACAAAGTCCACGAAAGCCTGCTTGAGACGCGCAAAATCATGACCGTATGTCTCCATGTGGTCAGCGTCGATATTCGTTATCACCGCGAGTATCGGTTGCAAATACAGGAAAGAAGCATCCGATTCATCCGCTTCCACGACGATGAATTCACCTGTGCCCAGCTTGGCGTTGGTACCGCTGCTGTTGAGCTTGCCACCGATCACAAAGGTAGGGTCGTATCCGCCACTAGCCAGCACACTGGCCGTCAGCGAGGTCGTCGTGGTCTTGCCGTGCGTACCTGCCACCGCGATACCCTGACGCAAGCGCATCAGTTCGGCCAGCATCATCGCGCGCGGCACGACTGGAATATGGCGCGCCCGCGCGGCCAGCACTTCTGGATTTTCACTGCCCACGGCGGTGGATACCACCACCACATCCGCGTCGGTCAGATTGCCCTCGTCATGCCCTATGGTGATCGTCGCCCCCAGCTGGCCCAAACGCCGTGTCGCCACGTTTTCGCTCAGATCCGATCCGCTCACCTTAAAACCCAGATTGAGCAAGACCTCGGCGATACCATTCATGCCCGTACCGCCGATGCCTACAAAGTGTATATGCTTGATTTTGTGTTTCATTCTGCCAACTCCCTGCATACATAGGCCACAGCTTCGGCCGCATCCTCACGACTCAGGCCGCGTGCCCGCTGCGCCATCACCATCAATTTTTCCCTGTCCAGTTCGCGCAACAGCTGCGCCAGACGTTCCGCACTCAGCTCGGTCTGCGGCAGCAAAACGGCCGCGCCGCGCTCGCTCAGAAAACGCGCGTTATGCGTCTGATGATCGTCCACCGCAAACGGGAACGGGATCAGCACACTGGCCGCACCGGCGGCAGCCAGTTCGGCCACCGTCAACGCGCCCGAACGGCAAATCACCAGATCGGCACTCGCATAACTTGCTGCCATGTCGTCTATGAAGGCACAGATGTCCGCCTGCACACCCGCCTGCTGATACAAGGCCTGAACTGCGGCGTAATGTTGCTTGCCGGTTTGATGCACCACGTCAGGCCGCATGCTTTCCGGCAAGTCGGCCAATGCCTGCGGCACGGCTTCATTGATTGCCTTCGCCCCCAGGCTGCCACCGACCACCAGCACCTTCAGCCTTCCGCTGCGTGCGCCATATCGCTGCTGCGGGTCAGCCAACGCGGCAATAGCGGCACGCACCGGATTGCCACACCATTGCGCTTTGGGCAACACATCAGGGAAACCACTCAAAACACGGCTCGCAACACGCGCCAGCACCTTGTTGCTCAGTCCGGCGACCGAATTCTGTTCGTGTATCACCAGCGGGCGGCGCAGCAAGGCCGACATCAATCCGCCCGGGAAAGTGATATAGCCGCCCATGCCCAGCACCACATCCGGCCTGTGACTAAATATCGCCACGGCGCTCTGCCATAACGCAACCGCCAGATTCAGCGGCAGCATCAGCTTGCGCAGCAAACCCTTGCCGCGCAGTCCGGAGAAACGCACCATCGCCATCGCGTAACCATGTCTGGGCACCAGATCCGCTTCCATGCTGTCCGGCGCGCCCAGCCAGGTGACTCGCCAGCCCTGCTCACGCAAAATATCGGCGACCGCCAGTGCTGGGAATATATGCCCGCCGGTACCGCCTGCCATGATCAAGATGCTGCGGCTCATACCGGCAACCCCCGCGCTATTCTTCTGTTTTCATAATCCACGCGCAGCAGCACGGCGGCGGCGATGCAATTCACCACCACGCCACTGCCGCCAAAACTCAGGAAGGGCAGCGTTAAACCCTTGGTGGGCAAGACCCCCATATTCACGCCGATGTTGATCATCGCCTGCACGCCTATCCACACGCCGATACCCTGTGCCACCAATGCGGAAAAATTGCGTTCCAGAAATGCCGCATGGCGACCGATCTGAAACGAACGTATCACCACCAGCGCGAACAACACGATGACGCTGGCCACGCCTGCCAGCCCCAACTCTTCGGCGATCACTGCCATCAAAAAATCGGTATGTGCTTCCGGCAGATAGAACAATTTTTCCACACTGGCGCCCAGTCCCACGCCCAGCCATTCACCCCGCCCGAAGGCGATCAGCGCATGGCTGAGCTGGTAGCCTTTGCCATAGGGATCGGCCCATGGGTCCATGAAGCCGATGACGCGCTGCATGCGGTAGGGCGAGGAAAATATCAGTGCGGCGAAAGCCAGCGGCAGCGCCACTAGCAAGGCACCGAACACTTTTATGTTAAAGCCGCCCAGCCAGAGCGTGCATATGGCGATCGACAAAATCACCACGAAGGCCCCCATGTCCGGCTCCAACAACAACAGCGCGCCCACCATCACCATTACCGCGAACATCGGGAAAAATGCCTTAACGAACAAATGTTTAATCTTGCCTTTGCGTACCGTGTAATCAGCCGCATACATCACCGCGAACAATTTCATCAGTTCTGATGGCTGTAAATTGAACACAAACAGCGACAGCCAGCGACGGCTGCCATTCACTTCACGGCCGATATGTGGAATCAATACCAGCACCAGCAATACCGTTCCAGCCATGAATAAATAAGGCGAATAGGTCTGCCACATCTGCACGGGAACCTGAAATGCGAACAGTCCGGCCAGCAATCCGACCACGATGAACACACTGTGTCGCATCAGATAATAACTGGCCTGATGCCCGGTGAACTTGCTGCCTTCCGCTGTCGCGATCGAGGAGGAATACACCATCACCAGACCAATCGACAGCAGGGCGATGAATACCCAGATCAACAGATCGTCATACTGTGCCTGCGGCGGCGGAGTACGCGTCTTGACTAGTGAGACCATGTCGCCCTCGTAGACTGAAATTCGCGCAGCGATTCGTTTGCACCCTCTACCGCTTGCGGGAGATAACCAGCGACTTGGGCATCGTCTTTTGATGCCTTAGTCGAATGGCTAGTAGTTTCATCAGGGTTGGGGTGAGGGAGAAGGGCATGGCAAATTTCTTCTTTATGAATTTTTCCATGCCCGCTAGCCATATCACGCACCGCATCGATGAATGCTTCGGCGCGATGCGCATAATTGCGATACATGTCAAAACTGGCGCAAGCCGGAGACAGCAGCACGGCATCGCCCGGGCGGGCGAACTGTGTTGCCTGTGACACCGCATCATCCATGTCCACGGCGTGGCGCAACGTAACATCGCAGCCCTGCAACGCGGCTTCGATCAGCGGCGCATCGCGCCCGATCAGTACCACGGCGCGTGCATGTTGTTTGACGACAGCGTTCAATGGGGAAAAATCCTGTTCCTTACCCACGCCCCCCGCGATCAGCACCGCCTTGCAACCCAGGCCTTCCAGTGCGGCAACTGTTGCACCGACGTTAGTCCCCTTGGAATCATCGTAATAAGTGACCCCATTCAGGCTGGCAATGCGTTCCACGCGATGCGGCAAGCCTTTAAAGCCGCGCAACGCGCCCAGCAGGACAGGCATGGGTAAATCAATTGCACGGCACAGCGCCAGCGCAGCCAGCGCATTGGCGACATTGTGCAGTCCGGCGAGTTGCAGCTCGCTCGCCGTCATCAGGCGTTGATTACCCTGCACCAACCAGATTGCGTCTTCATCGCGCTCGATGCCAAAATCCGCTTCACGCTGCGGCGCGTTCAAACCGAAGCTGACGTACTCGCGTCCCGCACGCATCATGCCTAAGCTGCGCGCATCCTCGCGGTTCACTATGCACACGCCGCAGCCCTGAAATACTCTTTCCTTGGCTGCCGCATACTCATCCATGCCGTCATAACGATCCAGATGATCCTCACATACATTCAATACCGTGGCGGCATCGGCATTCAAACCGGACGTAGTTTCCAGCTGAAAGCTGGATAACTCCAGCACCCACACCCCGGGCTGTTTCTCGCCACGCTGCATCACCACGTCCAGCACGGCAGGCGAGATATTGCCCGCCGCCACTGCATCGCACCCTGCCGCCTGGCACATATGCGCCACCATGCTGGTGACTGTGGTCTTGCCGTTCGAACCGGTTATGGCTAAAACCTTGCTGAAAAGTGGGGAGTGGTGAGTGGTAAGTTGTTGCATGAAAAGCGCTATATCCCCGACTACAGGGATGCCGCGCGCGGCAGCACGGGCGACATGGGGGTCGGACAGCGGCACACCGGGGCTGATGGCGATCAAATCGATGCCGTCAAACAGCGCGTCTGTGAATTCACCGCAAATTATCTGATTTGTCTCAACAAATTGGCCAACCACATCCAGTCCGGCAGGCGCAGTCCGGCTATCCGCAACGCGCAGCTTTGCACCCTGCGTCGCCAGCCAGCGCACCATGGATAACCCCGTCTCACCGAGACCGAGTACCAGGACAGATTTTGTTGACCAACTTTTCAAAGTTACTCCTTGATAAAAACAGTTGTTAGACTTTAGTCGCTAGTTGGCGTTGTCCGCTGCGCGGTCGTGTTTTAACTAACGACTAGCGTCTAGCTACTAGCTACTAGCTACTAGCTTCTTACAACTACCTCAACTTCAACGTCGCCAAACCAAGCAACACCAGCAGCATGGTGATGATCCAGAAACGCACCACGACCTGTGTTTCCTTCCAGCCCTTGAGCTCATAGTGATGGTGCAGCGGTGCCATGCGGAACACGCGTTTACCCGTCAATTTGAACGAGATCACCTGTATCATCACCGACACGGCTTCCATCACGAACACGCCGCCCATGATGAACAGCACCAATTCCTGACGCACGATCACCGCGACGACACCGAGGGCGGCACCCAGCGCCAGCGCACCGACATCTCCCATGAATACTTCCGCCGGGTAGGCGTTAAACCACAGAAAGGCCAGCCCGGCACCGGCGATACCGCCGCAAAATACTGCCAGCTCACTCGCGCCCGGGATGTAGGGTATGCCCAGATATTTCGCGAACACCACATTGCCTGCGACATACGCAAACAATGCCAGTGCGCTTGCCACCATCACGGTAGGCATGATCGCCAGCCCGTCCAGTCCGTCAGTCAAATTCACCGCATTACTGGTCCCGACGATTACCAGATAGGTAAGCACGATGAATGCGAACGCGCCGAGCGGAAACACAAAAAACTTCATGAAGGGCACGATCAGTTCGGTCTGTGCCGGCAGCGTCGATGTTTGCCACAGATAAACCGCAACGATCAGCGCAATGATGGACTGCCAGAACATTTTGGCCTTGGCCGACAAACCCTTGGGATTGCGATGCACCACCTTGCGGTAGTCATCAACCCATCCGACCACGCCGAAACCCATCGTGGTAAACAACACCACCCATACGTAGTGATTGTGCAAATCTCCCCACAGCAAGGTGGTAATAGCAATCGATGTCAGGATCAGCGCACCGCCCATCGTGGGCGTGCCCGCCTTAATCAGATGCGTCTGCGGTCCGTCCGTGCGCACCGACTGACCGATCTTGTAGGCGGTCAGCTTGCGTATCATCATCGGGCCGACCATGAATGAAATCCCCAGCGCCGTCATCGCTGCCAGCACCGTGCGCAGCGTGATGTAATTGAATACGCTGAAAAAACGTATATCCTCGGCCAGCCATTGTGTGAATGCTAATAACATTTTTATTCCTTTGCTCAGTAGTCAGTGGTAAGTGGTCAGTGCGATACGCCGATCCCACTCACCACTTCCGACTCACTACTCACCAAATACTTGACCACACGCTCCATTTTCATGAAGCGCGAACCTTTCACCAGCACGGTCGTGCCAGCCGCTAATTCTGTTTCCAACGCATTCAGCAAGTCTTCAACACAGTCAAAGTGTTGTGCCTCACCACCAAATTCGCGCACGGCATTGCGACTCAACTCGCCCAGCGCATACAGTTTCTCGATGCCCGAACGGCGTGCCGTATCGCCTATTCCGGCGTGAAATCCGGCGGCGTTTTCGCCCAACTCGCCCATATCACCCAGCACCAGCACACGGTGGCCTTCCGCCTGCGCCAGTACTGCAATCGCGGCCTGTAGTGATGCCGGATTGGCGTTATAGGTATCATCAATGACCATCGCACCCTGCCTGGCCTGCTTGCGCTGCAAGCGTCCCGCCACGCCGCCGAATTTTTCCAAACCGGCAACGATGCTCTCCAGCGACAAGTTCAGTGCAATCGCCGCCGCCGTCGCCGCCAGCGCATTGCGCGCGTTATGCTCGCCGGGAACTTGCATATCCGCCGTAAAATCACCCGATGGAGTCTGCGCGATTAAACGCAGTCCCGCTGCACGCGGATGCCATACGCCGGACACATCAGCCCCGCCATTCAAGCCAAATTCCAGCAGCGAATGCACGCTAGCCAGACTGCGCCACAACGGCGCATAGGCATCGTCGGCGTTGATGATCGCGCTGCCCTCATGCTGCAAACCGGCGAAGATTTCCCCCTTGGCATGTGCCACCGCTTCCACGGAACCCATGCCTTCGAGATGCGCACCGCTGGCGTTGTTGATCAGCGCGACTTGCGGGCAGGCAATGCGTGTCAGGTAATCAATTTCGCCCGGATGGTTCATGCCCATTTCAATCACGGCATAGCGGTGCTGCGCGTTGAGCTTCAGCAGGGTGAGCGGCATGCCGATGTCGTTATTCAGATTTCCCATGGTCGCCAGCACGGCTTCGTCGCTACCCGCCGCGACACGCAGAATTGCGGCCAGCATTTCCTTGACTGTGGTCTTGCCATTGCTGCCGGTGATTGCAATCAACGGAATATCGAACTGTTTTCGCCAGTACGCAGCCAGCTGACCCAATGCAATCCGCGTGTCTTCCACCAGAATCAGCGGACAGGCGCAGGCTTCTCCACGGTAGCTGTCCGCATTGATCAACGCCGCCACCGCGCCACTGCTTGCAGCTTGCGCAACAAAATCAGCGCCGTCGAAATGCTCGCCGCGCAACGCGATATACAATTCACCCGCTTTCAGCGAGCGCGTGTCGGTCGATACGCCGTTGAACTGCACGTTGCGATCAGCTGCAATCAGACGCGCATCCAATACTTTGGCGGCTTGCGAGAGCAACATCATTGAGCGCCCCCAGTCGGCTGCACAGGCCGCTTTTTCAAGGCCTGCATCGCCATAGCCGCATCGCTGAATGGCTGTTTCACGCCATGAATTTCCTGATAGGCTTCGTGCCCCTTGCCTGCCAACAGGACGGTATCGCCGCTTTGCGCAAGCAGTACGGCATGCTCGATGGCCGCTGCACGCTCAACGATGATTTCATGCTTACCCGCCTCCATGCCGCTCACCACTTCGTCTATGATCCGGCGCGGGTCCTCGCTGCGCGGGTTATCGCTGGTCACGATGCATACATCTGAAAACATTTCTGCCACCCGCCCCATCATGATGCGTTTGCCTTTATCGCGGTCCCCGCCACACCCGAACACGCAGATCAACCTGCCTGCCGCTGCACCCTGCCCCAGACTCGCTTCGCGCAGCGCCAGCAACACTTTTTCCAGCGCGTCCGGCGTGTGCGCATAATCAACGATGACCGCAGGTTGTCCCGCGCCACCCATTTTCTGCATCCGTCCCGCGACTGATTGCACTTTGCCCAGGGTGCGCACCGCATCCTCCAGACTGATATCGCTCACCAGCAATACCGCCAGTGCACCCAGCAGATTGGCCGCATTGAATCGTCCTACCAGTCCGCTATGCAGCTCCGCCGCGCCCCAGCTTGAACGTATGGCCAGCTGCAAGCCTTGCATATTCATTTGCTGCAAATTCCCATACACCATGCGCATACCATAGCGTTCGGCCAATTGCAGCGCGGCTTCAGTCAGTCCATAGCCGATGATTTCAACATTTTTGTCGCGCAGCCGCGAAGCCAATTCCGCACCGAACGCATCATCCAGATTCACTACAGCGAACTTCAGCGCCTTCCAGCTGAACAAACGACGCTTCGCCGCGGCATAATTTTTCATATCACCGTGATAATCCAGATGATCGCGGGTCAGATTGGTCAGCAGCGCCACATCGAAACGCACACCGTTGACCCGCCCCTGCGCCAGCGCGTGTGAAGACACTTCCATTGCCACGGACTGTGCGCCCTCATTCAGATAATCCGCCAGCAAGCCATGCACGCTGATCGCATCCGGCGTGGTATTAACCGTGGCCTGTAGCGCACCGGCGTATCCATTGCCCAGCGTGCCTATCAAGGCACATTTTTTACCGCATTCGTTTAATGCCTGCGCAATCCAGTGACTGCATGAAGTCTTGCCATTGGTTCCGGTAACACCCACCACCCACAATTTTTCCGAAGGCGCTCCATACACTGCATCTGCCAGTTCGCCCGCCTTGTGCCGCAAATCCTGCACCGCCACCTTATTCACATTCCACTGCGGATCCCACTCAAAGCTTCGCTCTTCACTGGCATGGCCCTGCAAAGATGCTTCGTAGATCACCGCATTCGCGCCCTGCGCAATAGCCTGTGCGATGAATTGACGTCCATCCGACTTTTCGCCCGGATAGGCGACAAAGGTGTCGCCAGGCTGCACTGCGCGACTATTCGTCACCAGTCTCTTAATTGACAGGCTCGCAAGCACTTCAGCACTCGGCACTTCGCACTCGGCACGCGTTATCATCAGACTTCCTCCCCGATGATTTCAGCTGGCGGTGCAATTACGTTATCCAGCGGCGCATCATTCGGCACATTGAGCAGATGCAATGCGGCGGAGGTCACGCTACTGAACACCGGCGCGGCCACCAGTCCGCCGTAATATTGCCCATTGCTAGGCTCGTCTATCATCACCGCGACAATCACGCGCGGTGCGGATACCGGCGCGAATCCGACGAACGAGGCGATATAGCGATTGGTGTAATGACGGCCGTCCAGCTTATGCGCCGTGCCCGTCTTTCCTGCCACGCGATACCCGGCCACTTGCGCCAGCGGCGCGGTGCCGCCCGGCAGCACGACTGATTCCAGCATGGCACGCAGCTCCGATGCGGTTTTAGCGGTAAACACCCTCTTGCCTACAGTGGGCTGGTCCAGCTTGAGCAGCGAGACTGGCTTCAATTCACCGTCATTGGCAAACACGGTATAAGCACGTGCCAATTGCAGCAGGTTTACCGAAATTCCGTGCCCGTATGACATGGTGGCCTGCTCAATGGGGCGCCAGCTTTTGGCATCGCGCAACATGCCGCGCGCTTCACCCGGAAAATTGCTGCCGGTGTGCTCGCCGAATCCTGCAGTTGAAAAAGTCTGCCACAGCACGCTGGAATCCAGCGACAGGGCGATTTTTGCTGACCCGACATTGCTGGACTTCTGGATGATTTGCGCCACGGTTAAACTCGGTTCCGGATGAGTGTCATGTATCCTTTTATTGCCCACCGCAAATACGCCGTTTTCCGTGTTAATCAGCGTCCCGGGCCGGATGTTTCCTGCATCCAGGGCCGCCGCGATGGTAAACGGCTTCATCGTCGAACCCGGTTCAAACACGTCGGCAACGGCGCGATTGCGCATAGCCTGCGCACTGATGCGGGTGCGATTATTCGGGTTGTAGCTAGGATAGTTTGCCAGCGCCAGCACTTCACCGCTGCGCGCATCCAGCACCACAATGGCGCCCGCCTTGGCTTGATGCTGCTGAACAGCCAGTTTCAATTCACGATAGGCCAAATGCTGCACATTGCCATCCAGACTAAGCGCGATATCGCTGCCCGGCTTGGGAGGACGCAAACTGCCGGCATCCTCGACGATATGCCCGCGCCTGTCCTTGATCACACGCTGACTGCCCAGCTTTCCGGCCAGCTGCTCCTGCAATACCAGCTCCAGCCCTTCCTGCCCGTTGTCATCCTGACCGGTAAATCCCAGCGTCTGTGCAAATTCTTCACCGGCCGGGTAATAACGCCGATATTCGCGTTGCAGTGAAATCCCCGGCAGATTCAGCCTGATGACACTGCCCGCCTGCTCAGGCGGCAGTTGCCGCTTTAAATAGACAAAATCTCGCGTGCTATCCGCGAGACGTTCACGCACTTCACCCGCGCGCATACCCAACGCCTGCGCTAACTGCTTGAGCTGTTTCTCATCAATTCTGGCTACACCGTCCTCGTTGATCCTGATATCCGACGGGCTTGCCCATACCGACTCCACAGGAGTACTAACGGCCAGCGGCTCGCCGTTGCGATCAGTCATCATGCCGCGATGCGCGCTTACCTCAACGACCCGGCTGTAGCGCTGCTTGCCTTTTTCCTGCAAAAAGTCATCGTGTATGCCCTGCAGATAGACGCCCCGGCCCAGTAAAGCTGCCAACCCCAACAACAACACCATGAATAACACGGTCGCACGCCATCCCGGCAACTTTGCCGCGATCGTATCTTTTGTGCTGGCTGCATAATTCATGGCTGTCCGTTTGCTCCGCCGTTAGGACTGACGCGTATAAACCTGACCTGCTTCGGCAATTGCATCTGCAACTGCCGCGACGCGATTCTTTCCACCCGCGCCGGCGTTGCCAGTGTGCTTTGCTCTAATTGCAACTGCCCCCATTCAACTTCCATTTTGTGGGCGCGTTCTTTTTCCTGCTGCAATACAACAAACAGCTTGCGCGCCTTGTGCTGTGAAGTGATTACGCTCAATGCGCCCAACACCACCAGCACCAGCAACAATCCGCTCACCACACCGCTACGCCACATTGCTGCGCTCTGCCACACGCATCGTCGCGCTGCGCGCGCGCGGATTAGCCTGTAATTCCGCTTCACCCGCGCGCACCGCCTTACCTACTCGCTCCAGCTTTCCTTGCAGCACCTCGCTGGCACGTATCGGCACATTGCGCGGCAATTTATCCGTCTCTACCATATCGCGGATGAAGTGCTTGACCATGCGATCTTCCAGCGAATGAAAGCTGATCACCACCAGACGACCGCCGGTCTTCAGGTGCGTGACGCACTGCGGCAAAACCTGCTCCAGCTCTTCGAGTTCCCGGTTGAGATAAATCCGTATAGCCTGAAAAGTGCGTGTCGCCGGATTTTTACCGGCTTCGCGGGTACGTACCGCCTTGCTAACCAGCTCGACGAGCTGCTGCGTGGTTTCAATGGGTTGAATCGCACGCGCAGCAACAAGCGCCCTTGCAATCTGCTTAGCAAACCGTTCTTCGCCGTAATCACGTATCACCTCCGTCAGCAGACTCTCATCCACCGTTTCCAGCCATTGCGCTGCCGTTAACCCGCTACTCGTATCCATGCGCATATCCAGCGGCGCATCGAACCTGAAACTGAACCCCCGTTCCGCCTCATCCAACTGAGGGGATGAAACACCCAAATCCAGCAAAATGCCGTCAACGCGCTCAACGCCCAATTCGCCCAGCACCTCCGCCAGCCGGGTAAAACCGCTATGCTCGATATGAAAACGCGCATCGGTCCATAACCGGCCGCAGGCCACTGCGGTCATATCCTTGTCCAGCGCGATCAGTCGGCCATTCGCACCCAGCTGCTGCAATATTTGCGCGCTGTGCCCGCCTCGGCCGAAGGTGCAATCCACATAGATGCCATCCGCCTTGATGGCAAGCGCCTCAACCGCCTCATGCAACAGCACTGTGTCGTGAGTTAGCTCATCACTCACAATGAAAAACCTTCCAGCTCGGCTGGCAACGCGCTATTCATCAGCAACAGCGCGGCCTGCTGCTGCGCCTGCCATTTCGCCTCATCCCACAATTCAAATTTATTACCCTGGCCGATCAACATCACGCTTTTATCCAGCGCGGCATAACTGCGCAATACGGGAGAAATCAACACCCGGCCTGCGCCATCCATCACCACATTTTCCGCGTGACCGACCAGCAGACGCTGCAAGGCGCGGCTGCGTGGATTGAAAGAAGAAAGTTTATTCAGCTTGTCGCGTATCGGCAGCCACTCAGGCTCGGGATAAACCAGCAGACATCCGTCGGCATCCGCCGTCAGCACCAGATTACCGGCGCAAGCACTCAGCAATACATCGCGATACCGTGCCGGTATTGCGAGTCTGCCCTTGCCATCCAGATTAAGTTGCGCCGCCCCCTGAAACATCCCTCACCCCCACAATTACCCACTATTCACCACTTAATCCCACTATATTGAAAATATATTAAGCGGTCAAGTGAAAAAACAGATTTTTTCTTTAAAAGACAAGGAGTTAGCGCAGAAAGCTAAGAAAATATAAATATGCTTAAAAAGCAATGAATTGCGCAATTAAGCTAAAGTTATTTGTAATGGAGACAGGCTATTTCGGGACGAATTACTCAGGAATGATGACGAGGAATAAAGTCTGTCGGAAGTCAAGTATTCCAATGGCGTGTTGCCGAATACGCAGACGCAGCTACGGAGCGTCAATACTGCGGAGCGGTTAAGTCCATCGAGACTGAGCGGTCGTTCGGTGAGAATACAAGTCGCCTATTCAGTTCTTGGGCGATTGATTGGATTCTCAACCGCAGGAGAAACAGGTAGCATGAGCGCCATCTGCTGGAAGACGAAAAACCGGGGGAAGGTCAAGTTGCAATCTTGCGTTTTTCCGGATTCGCACCGAATTCTTCATGGTAGTCCGCAATCGCTGCCTCAATGACAGACGCTGCATGCTCGAATCCATACGGATTGCCAATAGTCACATTCTGCGGTTTATTCGGCTCAAGTTTATAGGTAAGAAAATAGTGCATCAGCCGATCAATCAGCGCTTGTGGCATCTCCGAAATATCATCAACCTTTGACCAGATCGGGTCATCTTCAATTACGGCGACAATTTTATCATCTGCTTCGCCGTGGTCACACATCGGCAAACCGCCAATTACACGTGCATTCACTAATATTTCGTTGCGATAAATTGGTCGTTCCGAGATCACACAAATATCTAGCGGATCACCGTCACCACGCAATGATCCTGGCATCAGTGAACTGACTCGCTCTGCACACAGCGTGCGTGGGATAAAGCCATAGAGTGTCAAACAGCGCCCAATACTTTCCACTAGTCAGCGTCCAATTGTTTCCACTTTTCCAGCCTTCTGAGATCGATTTTTGCGCTGTTTGAAGCGGTAAGAATCATTGCCTGTTTCGAGGATTTCGCAGTGATGGGTGATGC
>JAUXWM010000054.1 GCA_030681375.1 Gallionella sp. | reverse complement strand
GGACTATGCAACGAAATGGATGTGGACTTACAATCACGAACGCCCCAACATGGCACTCGGCGGCATCACGCCGAAACAGAAGTTAGATTTTTTAACCAGCTCTACTTTTGACCCCAACTAAAAATGGGGGGATTACCCTTGTATAACTTGAGCAAACGTTCACGACTGAGCGTGGTTTCCTCTTGCAGCACCTGCAGGCGCGCACCCATTTCGATTAACTCGACGGCTGTCTTGACCTGCTGCGCTTCGCCAATTACCGTTTTGATAGTCACGCGAGCCTCCTGTTAGACCATCTCTGCGACAGGTTGAGACGTCATCATGATCGCCGCGTGCGATTGCGACATCATGCGGCTTTTACTGTAATCGGTGACCATATTGAGCAATATATTCTCGTCAAAACGGAAGCCGCACAACAGCATATTGGCGCTCGCCATCTTGATGATTTGCGCGGGAGTCAGCCCACCAATCAGATCAACCAGATCCTGACTCAGACCCAGACGAAAAATTGCAGCTGATTTATCCTGTTTGATCATTTGCTGAGCCAGCATCAGATAAGTCAGGTTGATATCGCGAATACCTTCTTGCAATTGTATGGTGTTCATAGCAGCTCCCTTATGTGCGTGTCCAGAGCGTTGGTCATCCGATTTGAAAAACTAACGCCTTGAAACTAACCGTCCAAATTCGACAGTTGCATTTTGCGTGAACAGCTGGGGGAAGAAAATCAGAAGCAGGATAATTTTGTTGTAGGCCGCTGGAGCACCACCTTGTAGGAAAACTGCCTACAAAAGCAAGTTCCCCCAGCCCGCGATGCGGGCTGGGGGTCCAATGCCGAACGCTGTTTGCGAGGGGTCAAACTAGCGCTCTTGTAATTGTTATCGGCCGCATTTTGAAAAACTTTAGGCTTTTTTTGAAATATTTTTTCATATAAAAACAATAAGTTAAAAAATTTATTATTTTTATTTAAAATATATTTGACCGTAAGCAGATATTTTTTCGGGTTCGCGTACTTGCCATCAACACTCACAAGAACCTCGGAATGAGCGCGCATCAGGCTGTCGTCGGTTTACGTTGCTCGGGGCGCAAACGGGGTGCAAGCAGTTCATCGCCTGCATCTGCATCCACCGGATTAGCGGCCCCATCTTCCATAGGCTGCTCGTAATCATTCCAGCCACGCACACCCGTCTTGAGCGACACCACACGGGAAAACCCCATCTCTTGCATCACATCAGCAACCAGGGCGGAGCGGTAACCGGAACGGCAGATCACCACAATTTCCTGTTCGCGTCCGGCTGCCAGCAGCGGCACGGTCTCATCGAAATCCCATTCGCAAGATTGCTCCAGCACCCCCCGCGGCACGTTAATCGAGCCTGGAATCTGCAGCATGGCATATTCAGCCGGTTCGCGCACATCGAGCAACACCGGCGCATCGCCCGCCGCAAGACGACGGCTCAAATCCCAGGGCATGATTTCCTGTACACGCGTCAGCGCATCGGCCACCAAATCTTCATAGCGTTTCATCTCAACCCCTCTCGAATACGGCAATGGATTCCACATGCGAAGTCTGCGGGAACATGTTCATCACCCCCGCCGATTTGAGCGTATAGCCGCGTTGCACCAGTTCAAACGCATCACGCGCCAGCGTGGCGGGATTGCAGCTCACATAGACGATCAACCTAGGCGCGATCTCGGGGGTAATCGATTTCACCAGTTCCATCGCACCGTCGCGCGGCGGGTCGATCAGCCATTTGTCGAATTTCCCCATGGCCGCGAGCAACGCCTCATCCATCTCAAACAGATTCATAGCCTGAAATTCGGTATTGCCCGACAAATCATTGGTGATGGCGTTCTGTGCAGCGCGTTTAACCAGTGCATCGCTACCCTCCACGCCCAGCACCTGCGCGCCGCTGCGTGCGATAGGCAGAGTAAAGTTACCCAGTCCGCAGAAGAAATCGACGATGCGTTCATTGGCCTGCGGTGCAAGCAAACGAATGGCGCGGCTGATCATCACGCGATTGAGTTCGCTATTCACCTGAGTGAATTCACTGGGCGCAAACGGCATGGTGATACCAAATTCCGGCAGACTATAAGACAGCGCAGGCGCGTCCAGCGGGTAGAACGGAACGATAGTCTCCGGCCCCTTGGATTGCAGCCAGAACTGCACCGTATGTTCATCGGCAAAGGCGCGCAACGCGGCCTCATCCTCAGTCGAGGGCGGCGCCATCACGCGCAGCACCAGCGCATCGACGTTTTCACCGACCGCCACTTCGATTTGCGGCAGCTTGTCGCGTATCGACAGCCCCGCTATCAGGGCGGCGAGCGGCTGTATCAGTCCGGCGATCTTGGGTGCGAGAATCTCGCAATTTTGCATGTCGGCGACGAAGCTGCTGCGCTTCTCGTGAAAGCCCACCAGCATCTTCTCTTTTTTAATCACGTATTTGGCCGAGATGCGCGCGCGTTCGCGGTAGCCCCAGCTCTGCCCGTAGATGGCCGGCAGTATGCTTTCAGGCTTGACCCGGCCGATGCGCGCCAGACTGTCTTCGAGAATGCGCTGCTTCACTGCGACCTGCACCCGTGTATCGAGATGCTGCATCGAGCAGCCGCCGCACACGCCGTAGTGCGCACATTTGGGCTCGACGCGGATAGAAGCGGCGCGATGCAAGGTGGTCATTTGCGCCAGCTCGAAAGCGGGCTTCTTACGGTATGAGGCATAGCTGACGATTTCGCCGGTCAGTGCACCCTCGATAAAAATAACTTTGCCGTCCGCATGCGCAATGCCGCGACCTTCCTGATCCAGTGATTCAATGGTCACCGCCTGTGACGGTGACTCAATGGCCTGTTTGTTGTTTTTCTTTCTCAATTCAATTCCAGTCTATTAATAAATTTCAGCGCAGCCTGCGCTCGATGTAAGCGAACAGACCGCCTAACGGGGTCAGTGCCAACAGCCAGCCTGTCAGCACGCCGATGCTGTTTGCCAGCATATCCAGCACATCGAACATGCGGTATCCCGTCCAGCCCTGCACGAATTCCAGCCCCACACCCAGCCCGATCAGCGCCGCAACCACCCGCGCGCGTGACCATACGGACGCGTAAAGCTGATTGAGCCACAGCGACAACACGGCATAGGCGAGCAGATGTTCGAGCTTGTCCGCATTGTTGAACGACAGCGGCTCGGGCGGATGCGGCGCAAGTGAGAAATACACCACCAGAATAACCAGCAGCCATGCTACTGCCAGCCAGATGCGGCGATATTCCGGCATCAGGCTTCAGGCCATGCGGCCAGATATTCCTGCCAGTGCGGCAGATTGAGCTTGCCCAATTCTCTGCGCACCAGCTCGGTCTCTTTCCTGAAAGCGTCACGACTCAACACGCCGCGCATCATCTGAAAGCGCGCAAACACCAGATAGGTATTCACCACATCCGTTTCGCAATAGTTGCGGATTTCTTCCAGCTTGCCGTCCTGATACGCCTCCCACACCTTGCTGCCATCCATGCCCAGTTTGCCGGGGAAGCCGATCAGCTTGGCCAGATCGTCCAGCGGCGCGTTGGCACGTCCCCCATACATGGCCAGCAAATCCATCAGATCGAGGTGGCGCATGTGGTAACGACTGATGTAGTTGTTCCATTTGAATTCGCGGTCATCCTCGCCCATGTCCCAGTAACGCGCGCACTGCACACCCTGTATCAGGCCACGATAATGCAATACGGGAAGATCGAAGCCGCTGCCGTTCCACGACACGATTTGCGGCGTGTATTTATCTATGCCGTCGAAAAAGCGTTGTATCAGGCTGCCTTCATCTTCATCCAGCCCGCCCAGCGACCAGACCTTGAAGTTGTCGCCCTCGCGCAACACGCAGGAAATCGCCACCACACGCTGCAAATGATGCTGGATAAAATCGCTGCCGGTTTTCTGACGACGCTGTTGAAAAGCCATTTCCGCCACTTCCGCGTCGCTGACGCGCGCATCCAGCCCGTGCAACAGGCGCAACCCGGTGATGTCGGGTATCGTTTCAATATCAAATACTAGGGTGGGATTCATTCAGATTTACGGTGTCTGTAGCGTGGGCAAGTTTCAACTGCCCACGCGGATTGTGAAAATGGCGGGCAGATTTCCCACCCTGCTTCTGCTACTTTTGTGACCAACCGTCATTACTCAACACCCACCAGCCGCGCTGTGCACGTTGCACCCAGCGTTGTGCGAAGGTAGTGCGAATTTCCGCCTGCCATTCGGGATGTCCGTTGGCATTGGCGATTTCAGCGTACAGCGCGCTGCGATCCTGATTTTCAGCTGCCACCAGCGCATTCACCGTCTGACGTGCAGCCAGCGGCACGGACCCGGCATCGCGCACCGCAATCATGCCATCCATCGTCAGGCCGACCGCACCGCTGGCGTAATAAGCGGACAATTGCCCGTGGCGGGTCTGCATACTGTTCTTGATGGCATTCACGCCCGGCGTATTGACTTCGAGGTCGGCTGCGGCATGCACGTTAAACGCGACCAGGAGTGCGAGCAGGGCAAGCAGATTCTTAAACAGGCTATTCATTTTGTTTCCTTCACAGTTGCAGGTTTATCGGACTGTTGTATTTGCCAGACTTCCTCAATAATCTTGTCGGCCGCTTTCTCAGCCGCCGCCGCGGGGAAGTAAATATTGATTGTTACGCAGGCACTCAATGCGAGTGCCGCCACAGGTAATACCATCCATATTTTTCTCATCATGACTCCCTTATTTAATGATCGGCTTTACGTTATTTTGCGTCACTCGTTTCAACCTGGTCAGCAATTCACGCCACGACACGTTGCGATTGTAGCCCATCACACTAATGGCCGGTATGCCTCCGCCCTTGATGATGGCATAGGTGCCGCTGTTAGCACCTTCTATTCCGCCCATTGCGCACACGCCATTGCGCAGCACGCAACTCCAGCCGATGCGCTCATAGCCAAAGTTCTCAAAAAAGCGCAGATAGCTGCGTTGTATCGCGGCAGCAGCCCCCGCGCCACCCAGCGCCGAAATATTCTGCACGGCTCTTTGACTGATTTTCCGGGGATAGTTTCCGGCGCTGCTATACAAGCGGGCATCGAAACGCGACGGCTGCCAGTCCTGCAATTGCAAATTATTCACATCCCCGTCCAGGCGGCCCTGCATATTACCGAACGAAAATGTCCGCGTCAGCAAATCCAGATCAAGATTGCGCAGCGCCAGATCACCGGACAATTGCGGTGACCGTCCAAACGCATTGGCCAGTTTAAGATGCGTTGCCACGACCGTGCCATCAAACACATTAAACAACAGCGCGCCATCCACGTTAATCTCGCTACCGTCATAATTTACCCGTGGGATGCGCCCTGCCAGCGTGCCCAGCATTTTGGGCAAACCGGCCGCCTCGCTGAATTGCTCCATCGAGATCGGCAATAGTGAACCGGCAAATTCCCAGCGCCAGGCATCAGCCTGTTGATAAATATGCAGATTGTGCAAATCCAGCTTGCCATCCAATATCGCCAACTCAGCCTGTGGCACGGCGAAATCCAACCCCTTCATATTGACCGTCCACTGCCCCGCTTGCAGCGGCACGCCCAGCAACGCCCCCCCGGCAAAATCTATCCGTGCGGTAGTGGGAGCATCCAGACGCCAGTTAATCTCACTGTTCACGCCGAGCAAGGCAAAGCGTTGCGAGACATCGGCAATCCCCACATCGTGCAGCCCAAGCCGTAACGCTTGCACGGCATCGTTGCGATATTGAATCTCCACATCGGCGCGACCATACAAAGCGGCCTCGGCCAGCGCACCCTTAGCCAGAAACGGTCTGGCGTAGTTCTCAAACAGCTTGGTAAGTGTCAGCTTGTCGCCGCGCAACACACCTTGCAGCAAGCGACCTTGTTGCAAGGTTGCGGAAAATTGCATGCGCCCCACTTCCGGCAAGTCAAGCACCGCTTGTTCAATTTCAAAAGACTTGCCGTCATAGCGACCGGACGCACTCAAGGCATGATTGTCACCGCTCAGATACAAGGGCTGCCAGAACATCTCGCCCGATTGCCAGACAACACTGCCCTGCCAATCCCATGCTACGCCCTTGCGGTTAGCCGTGAATTTGATGTCTCCACGCAATTTTTCTGCCGCATGCAGGCCGCTGGCATCGCTAAAACCGATCTCTGCCAGCTGCAAATCTGCATCCACGGCTTGCACGCCGGACGCATCACCACGGGCACGCACGTTGCCGTTCAGTGCGCCTTGCGCAGGCAGCGGCATTCCCGCCGGCAGCAAGGGCGACAGGCGCTTACCTTGCGCATTGCGCAACTGAGCCGAAACCTGCCAGCCGCGTTTATCCGGCTGACCATCCACCTGCCACGATTCGCCGCTGGCGGCGACCAGCGCCAGTTGCCAACGCTGACCGCTAAAGTCATAGGAGAAATCCAGTTTTGCGTCAGGGATCGCATCCAGCCTGCCATTGCGGCAAGACATCTGCGCGGACGACAACGTGAATCCGCCACAGCGCACCCGCAGATTGCGAAACTCGTGCTGCTGCAGCTTCAGATTAGCAATCTGCAAATCGGCCGAACCGTCCGCAGGCAAAACCAGTCTGATCCCCTGCGCCTTGAAGGCAGGCGCGTTGACATCGGCAACGCTCAACGCAAACTCGGCAGCCCCCGCCGCCGTGGACAACAGCAGTAAGGCAGACAGCAGATTTCTGATATGGGTTAAGTACCGCATGGAATTGAATGCTACGCGACAGTCCGGATGACGGATTGTACAAGACTCCAGGCACCGCGCCGCCGCATCCGCCCTGCAAAATTTCCTGCCATCGAAGTGCCGCCCCCCTTTTCACTATCCTCTGCGCTTTACCGCGTTAAAATGGATGCCATCCACGGTCCAGCCGCCAAATTTTCAGAGACAACCCATGATTGAAGCACGCTTAGAAAACATAGAAACCAAAATCTCCTACCAGGAAGACCTGATCGAGGAGCTGGTAATCCCCCCATTTTTAGTTGGGGTCAAAAGTAGAGCTGGTTAAAAAATCTAACTTCTGTTTCGGCGTGATGCCGCCGAGTGCCATGTTGGGGCGTTCGTGATTGTAAGTCCACATCCATTTCGTTGCATAGTCCTG
>JAUXWM010000049.1 GCA_030681375.1 Gallionella sp. | reverse complement strand
CAGGTCTACGAGGCGTTCCGCAAGGCCGTCATCGCCGGGCGACTGGTCCGCGTCACCGGGCGCATCCAGCGCGACGGCCCAACCACCCATTTGATTGCCGAACGGGTCGAGGATGTCTCGCCCTTGCTGGCGACTTTGGGTCGCCCAGTGATCATCGACGCCAATGATGGCCGAGCGGACGAGACCAAGCGGCCTGCCGGGGGCAGCGTCAGGTCCTCCGCCCACCATCCACGCGAGCAGGCCAAGAAGCTGTTCCCAAGTCGGGATTTTCATTGAAGGTCAGATGGTTAAGAGAAAAGCAGCGCACGACTGATCGCATCAATCACCGTGTTCGTCCGGGTTATACTTGATCGCGCCCAGAAACTTGCGGTCCAGCTCGGGCTCATCCCATTTCCCGGCGACGGTCATCCATTTCTCCGCCAGCTTCAGAAACTCAGGATCGTCGCAACCGATGTGGAACGTATAGAGCCGATTGACGATTTCGCGCATAAGGGTCCGCATCTGATCATCGTCGATATGTGAAGTATCGGCCCATGGGATTTTTCGACCCTCTGCATCGAGCACAAACACGTCGGAATAGTCACCGACTTCGGTGACCGGGACCACGCCCGCATGCAGGGCCTCCAACCCGGTATTGCGCACGCACATCATGGCCATGACCTTGGCCAGACTGGCAGCGATCCGCTCTTTGTCCTCTTGTTTCATGTCCATGAGGGTAGTTTTCCTTTTGAGCCAAGACCAGATCATTCTTGTCCCTGATCTCTCTGCCAGATCGCCCGAGCGCGAAGACGACAGAGCGCAAATTCACTACATAACATATTGTTTATAATGTATAATATTGAGTAATTGCCAACAGGCAACTTCAAATAGGATTGCTTTCAGCATACTTACGAAAAAATGCAAGAAATGCTCGATCTGGGTCGTCTGCAGGTGGCTTACCGGATGCCCATGCCCGCCACTCCCCTTCGACAAAATAGATATCGTAACCGGCGTGCCTTAGGCGGGCGGTCTCATAGGTCTCTGTCCTAAGCGGAGCGCCGCGTGATAGAAGCCACGCAGGCCGCGGCCTCAATTCTGGCGCTCTGGGCTGTGCGGCCACGCCTCGCTCGGCGCCGTCTCCAGGAACAACTTGGTCCTCCTTGCCTGCTGCCTTCACGCGCCTACCGACCTTCGAAAACTGGAGCGCGCGACCAGCTGCGCCAGTTGCTTCTTCGTCTTTCCGCCACCACTTAAGCTCAACATGGCTGACACTGCGGCCAGACTTTATCGGCTCAAAAGCGACCATGAAATCAGAGAGGTCATTCACCTCGGCGACAGCAGGATCCAGTGCCCGCAGCTTTAGGTTTGACCATGAGGTGAGCTTGCCCTTTGGCACGCCAAGAATTCCACGCAAAGCATCAAGCGAAAACCGCTCCGAGGATCGCCACCGCAGATTGCCCCGCTTTTGTACCATCTCGTACAAGGTCAGCGAGTATTTGGAGGACAGGGCAAACATTACCTCCCGCTGAAGTCGGGCAAAAACGGTCGAGTTCCCAATAATCTTCCGGAGACGCGCTGGTATCTCGTACTCGATGAGCCCATCTGACCGCAGTGCTTCGATGTTCCCGCCTAACAGTTGAACCCGCTCGATCGCCGGTCCGCCATCCCAGATGACGGAGACTTTCACAACGGCGGACATCAAACGTTCGAGGCTCTCGCCGACTCGGTCGTTGGAGTTGTGCTTTCCGCGCAATGCCGCCTTCGAGATGACATGGCTGACGGGCTTGTCGATGGCATCCCAGGCATTCTCAAGAAGCAGGTTATAGATCCGACGGTCGTTGAGGCTGAGAGGCGTAACCTCGATCAGATCAACCAGTTCACCTGGTTTGATCAGACTGTCGGTGCTTGGCCGAGCGTCGAGGGTGCGATAGGATTTTTCAGCCATGGAGCCCATACATAGTTATCCTTACTTTTGTATCGCGAACAACGTAAGCGATCAAGGCCTTTGGGGCAGGGGTGAATGGCAAAGGAGCGCGGACCACCCAATTTGTAAGTCTAGCGTGTGAGGCTCGTAGGCAGGTGATTCGCAGGTATCTGAATACAAAGAGAAATCTCGAGCAGGTTCGGTCGTCCTGCTGGTTCACCCCAAATGTAAGTCTTCCTAGAACAACAAAACGTAAGTCTTCCCGCCCCGATTCGTAAGTTCTTTCATCCCAAGACGTAAGCGGATGCACCCAGGAGGTAAGTTATCTTGGGCTTTTCATAGCAAATACAGATATTTACTCCGTATGAACCATAGAACTAGAAAGAATCTGAACCAGAGAGGTTCTCTTTGTGGATAACTTTTTGGAAGAAGTGAAGTAAGCGATACGCAGTTCCCTTCACGACATACTTTTTGGGATGCTGTCATAGCCCACAGACCCCCCAACTATCGCCTTTCAAGGAATCACAAGGAAAAGATCGGAAGTTGATGGCGCAACCACCCATTTCCGAAGTATCTGGCTACACCGAGCAAATTACGAACTTTACGGCAAGTCGAAGTTGTCGCATGATTCGCAAATAATAGCATGAGAGAGCAGTTGATGGACGATACCGTACTGCCACCAGTTACACTGAATGAACTTTCCCTCCTGACACGCAGAGCCGCCACGGTCATCGAACGGCTGCGAGAAAGGGTCTTCTCGCCAAATGCGGAAAAACGCCTCGACATTCGCTTCAACGTGCGGACAGCGGCGGAGATGGTGGGCCGAACGGAAAAGGCTATCCGAGATGCCGAATCTGACGGACGCTTGACCGAGCCAGATAAAGACACTGAAACGGGTCGGCGCACGGGCTATACTCTCTCACAAGTCAACAAAATGCGGGAAGTTTTTGGGACATTGCCGCATCGCAGCCCGGACGATCCGCCGCTGGTGCTGGCTGTCCAGAACTTCAAAGGCGGTGTCGGAAAGTCGACCATCGTCAGCCATCTTGCGCAATACTTCGCTCTGAAGGGCTACCGGGTCTGTGTCATTGACTGCGACAGCCAGGCGTCCACGACTGCAATCTTCGGCATGAATCCGGATGTCGATGTCGATGAAGAAGAAGACACACTCTACCCCTTCCTACGTCACGGCGGCCCGAAGTCACTGCACTACGCTTTACGTGCGACATACTGGCCGGGGATCGCCTTGATCCCGGCAAACCTTGGTCTCTACGACGCAGAATACGAATTCGCTGCCCGGATGGCGCGAGAGCCCACTTTCATCCTAGATCGATTGCGCGATGGAATCGCGACCATTTCCGACCAGTTCGATGTCATCCTTTTGGATCCACCTCCGGCCCTAGGAATGATCTCCCTATCAGTTCTGAGGGCGGCCAGTGCGCTTTTGATCCCGGCACCACCCAGCAATATCGACTTCGCCTCAACCGCTCATTTTTTGAAGATGATGGAAGCGACGCTGACCGAACTCGCGAAGTACGGTGGTGAGCGA
>JAUXWM010000047.1 GCA_030681375.1 Gallionella sp. | reverse complement strand
GGAGAATATCCGCATCAAAACCACGGAATGGGAACAGAGCTGGTTCTGGGCGGAAATTCATGTCGGCGGTAAACAGATACGTATCGCTATCCCACGCGATCAACTTGGAATACAGCCGCCACTGGCGCTGCTACTGGTATTGGCTGCGACCATTGCGCTCACGCTGATCACTGCCGTCATACTGGCGCGGCGCATTGCCCGACCACTGGAACGGCTTTCAGAAGCGGCGAAACATGTTGGGCAAGGTAATATCCCGGAAGCGCTGCAGGAAAGCGGACCTGAGGAGCTGGCCAATCTGGCGCGCGCCTTTAATCAGATGGCGTTGCAGGTGCAGGAGCTGCTCGCCAACCGCACCACCTTGCTGGCCGGAATTTCCCACGATCTGCGAACGCCGCTGGCGCGTATGCGTCTGGCAGTGGAAATGTTGCCGGAAAATGCGAATCCGAAAATCATCACTCGACTGCAAAATGAGCTGGAGGAAATGAACCGCATCATCGGTGAGTTTCTTGCGTTTAGCCGAGGGCTGGAAAAGGAGGCTGCTCAGGAAATTGATATCAATCAGATGTTGCAGGAACTGGCTGGCAATGCTCAGAACGAGGGTGCGGAAATAAGGTGGCAGCCGCAAGGGCCCTGCCTGCGATCTGTCGGTCATATGGCCTTGCGGCGCATATTGGCTAATTTGATCGGCAACGCGGTGCGTTACGGCGCAGGTAAGGCGGTGGAAATTGAGTGCGACTGCGCAGACAGAATCACCATCATCCGGGTGCTCGACCATGGCCCCGGCATTCCACCTGAGCAGGCGGAAAACGTATTTCAGCCCTTTTATCGGCTCGAATCATCGCGCAGCAGCGCTACCGGCGGCAGCGGGCTGGGCTTGGCGATTGCGCGCCAACTGGCAGATGTCAACGGCTGGAAAATAGAACTGTTGCCACGCGAGGGTGGCGGCACGGAAGCGCGGCTGACTATTTCCTGACAGGCTGCTGAAACTGCCATCGCTGTGGTCAGCTGGTGTAAGAGTGCTCAAGAACGTTAATGCGCATTTCTATTTACGGCAGCAGCGTACAATCCGCTCAGGGTGTGGCGATTATGGGTGCAACACGCAAGCAGTCCATGGGAGTGTGAAAGTTGAAAAGCAACCTGATAAATTTACCGTGCAATCAGGCAAGGAGAAATAGATGAGCCTCGTTCAGCAACCTGCTCAAACCGGGCCGCGCGAAGTGTTGACACCTTTCAGACCCATTCCGCTGGAGGTACCAGAGGGGATGAAGCACAACGAGTTTTTCAACAGCACCGAAAACCTTAACGATCTGGTGAACAATAACGGTTTGCTGATTAACCCGGAAAATCTGTTGCTCTATCGCAAGGCGCTGGG
>JAUXWM010000043.1 GCA_030681375.1 Gallionella sp. | reverse complement strand
GTGATTGAGGAAAACCTCGCCGGCTGGATTTAGGTTGTTTGCTATTTCCACTAGAACAGAGCAACCAGCGTCTTGCAGACGCTGGTTGCTGCGGTACCGCTGGTCGACAAGCTAAGCTATTACTATACTGGCGGTAATGCGTCGCTACCGCTACTCGACGCCACAGCCGCGATGACCAGCACCAGCAACAACAGCGGAATGATGACCCCGCCGGACGAGGACGTGGTTTGTGCGGCAACAACTTCCGGCTCCATCACCGGTTCGACCACACCGCCGGCATAGGCCGAGGTGGTGGCCAGCGACAAAGCGGCAGCCAGAGCAATCTTTTTCATCGGTATCTCCAATAAACGTCAAATCCGCGCGGGTTTGCGCGACCAGAGCATTCTTAAAAAACCACTAACTAAAGGCACCACACGGTTGCTCCGCCGATCCTGGTCACAACACCTTCGCTACAAAACCGCAGCGCTTTGCATGGCCTGAACAAAATCTGTGCATCCGTACTAAAACTCTAACGACGAGCGCCTTAGCAATCAATCAGTTCTTGGTGAATGTTCATTTCAAGCGAGAAATTCTAAAAATTAATGTAGGTCACAGCGGGTCACGCTCGATTCAGACCGCAAAACAGAAAAGGACGGCAGATTGCTCTGCCGCCCTTCCTAAATTCGATCCAAGGATTAGTTGGACGAAACTGCAGCAGCCACAATAACGAGCAGCAGCAGCGGGATCAGGATGCCGCCCGAGGAAGAAGTGGTTGCAGCTGCAACAACTTCTGGTTCCATTACGGGTTCAACAACGCCGCCAGCGAAAGCGGTGGTAGCAGCAACCGACAAAGCGGCAGCGAGAGCGATTTTTTTCATGTCTATCTCCAGTTTTCTGCATACCGCCAATTCGCAGAGGCGACGGCACGCACCCAAGAATATTCCTCGTACCTGCTCTCTAACCCGGCTCTCATCGAAATTGCAATGTTGCTCCAAAATCAGCGCCAAAGCGCGTCAGGTTGTCGTCAATTTAGCAACACCTTGCAACGTTGACAGTGCATACAGGCAGTCGGACCGAAAACA
>JAUXWM010000033.1 GCA_030681375.1 Gallionella sp. | reverse complement strand
GTGCACGGGGTGCAGTTCGAGACACGGGCCGAAATGACGGCGATGAGCTTTGAATACATTGAGGTGTTGTACAACCGAAAACGGCAGCACTCAACACTGGGCTACAAGTCACCGATTCAGTTTCTGGATAACTGGCTTATTGCTCAGCAGAACGAGAAACTGGTAGCATGAACACCAGCCCTTGGAAGACTAAAAACCGAGGGAAGCTCACTTCTTCGATCACACTACGCAACAGGTTTTGGCCAAATACACACTGACAAATAATTTATGGGCCTATTTGCAAGGCTATGCGGAAAAGCACCGAGCCAAGGGTAACGGCTTCGGTCTGGTCACGCCCGACAGTGTTACCCGCACCCTGTCTGCGCGTTACTACAAGGACGGCTCGGAAATTCTTGTTTATCAGGGCGAAGGCACCAATCCGCGCCGTCTGACACCGCGCGAATGCGCACGCCTGATGGGTTTCCCGGACACGTTCAGGATTCCGGTATCGGATACGCGAGCCTATCAATTATTTTCTCAAGCGGCAGTTGTGCCAATGATAGAAGCAACTGCTAGACTCATGACTTCTTTCATTTCCCACATGGAGTCGGCAGACGGGATTATTGCCCTGACACCGACGAAAAATATAATGACTACAGTACGTTGGACAAAGGAACAAGTGAAACTGGCTTTCCACTTATATTGTCAGCTTCCATACGGGCGAATTCACGGACGCAACCCGGAAATAATTGCATTGGCGAAGGTTATTGGTCGTACGTCTGATGCTGTTGCCATGAAGATGCTGAACATCGCAAGCCTTGATCCAGCCATTACGAGTACGGGACGTTCTGGCTTAGGAAATGCCTCAGCATTGGATCGTGAGGTATGGGACGAGTTTCACTCGGATTGGGAAAGGCTTGCCGTGGAATGCCAGTTGTTACGGCAGCAATTAGACCAAAACGTTGTAGAGGACTTGAAACTGGAAAACGATGAACTTTTGCCAGAAGATTTTACTGGGGAAACTCGGCAAGTCCTAACAACGCAGAGAATCAAACAACATTTTTTTCGACGCGCAGTATTGAGTAGCTATCGGGGACGTTGCTGCATATCTGGTCTTTCGGATTCACGCTTGCTGATGGCAAGCCACATCGTGCCGTGGAGTAACGACAAAGCAAATCGTCTTAATCCCAGCAATGGTTTGTGTCTTTCCGCCATCCACGACAAAGCATTTGATCGAGGGTTGATAACTATCTCAGATGGCTATGAGGTAATGTTGTCGGAGCAACTGAAACGGAGTGATGATGCCTTTGTTGCGCAGATATTTCTGCCATTGGAAGGTCGCAGGATTGAATTGCCGGAGAAATTTATTCCGAACATTGCTTTTCTTACACGCCATCGCAACGAAATTTTTATTGATGTCGCACGCTAATTTTCGGCCTGTTAAGGGGGGGGCTATGACTACTCCGGTAGTGCTTCATGAAGACGCTTTCTATGAGTATTTCAAACCATATCGCCACCCTGATGCGTTCCATGACATTTGGGGTGGATTGGGTTTGGAAACCTTCGGCAAAGACTTTGATACCGTCATAAAACTGGATACCTCTTATTTGTGGACAGTGCTGGAGGGCGGCTCTAGCAATGACCAATGGATTGTTCCCGGATACCATTTTGTCAATCGAATATGCTACTTGGTAACAAAAAAATCCCATCAAGGTATTGACGTCGATTTTCGAGTTCCAAGTCGATCTAGTTCGTTGACACTTATTGGACTGAAGAGGCAAATGAATAAAATTTCCAGTTTAATCAACCACGTTGGGAGGAGAAATTAACAGCGCTACAGCGGATACGTCTAATTGGACAGTCGGATGAGAACAACCGCTAC
The DNA here is from genome assembly GCA_030681375.1 of Gallionella sp. GTDB lineage: Bacteria > Pseudomonadota > Gammaproteobacteria > Burkholderiales > Gallionellaceae > Gallionella. Next base: position 9,939 of record JAUXWM010000033.1, on the reverse strand, counting down.
GCCTGCTATTCCCAAGTGACTACGACAGCGAACAATATCGGGCTGTCACTTGACCAGACGGCAACTCCTGAACAGATCGACCTGTTGAAAGGAATTACAAGATTCGGTTACTGGCCCTTTGAGGTTCTGGAGGAACGACTTCGTGAAAAACATTCCCGCGCAGTTTTCATTAAAGCGGACGTCCGCTCTTCTGCCGGACGACAACGCTTTCACTACAAGGAGTTGATTTACTGCGAGCGGCCATCTATCCGGAATTTCAATGACCTCGTTCGTTCGAAACGAATCGTGTTCGAATTTATGATGTCTGAAAAGGAGGGTGGGCAGGTTCGCAATCATGGCTACCCATGGCGACTGACGGGTGAAGATTATCTGAGTGAGTTGTTCTCATTGCGAGTAAAACTCAGATAAAGTTTTGTAGCTCATCATGTCAGGCAAAACAGCCCCGAGTTTTGTTCCGGTTTCTACGCCTTATGTCAATAACGGTTACGCGTGCGCTTTTTCTTCCGGTTCTACGGAAAGGCGCATGCCGACTGACTTTAGCACCGCCAACAAAGTGTTCAGTGTCGGGTTGCCTTTCGGCGACAGCGCCCGGTAGAGACTTTCGCGCTGGACTCCGGCCGCCTCGGCAACCTTGGCGATGCCGCCGCAGGATTCCGCGATCTGGCGCAAGGCCAACAGCGCCGCGCCACGGCCATCCGGGTCATTCATTCCAGCCATGGCTTGTTTGAGATATTCGACCGCAAAATCGGGATCAGAGCGCAGCGTATCAAGAACCCAGTCCTCGTGCGAGGTCGAGGCGGCATGTGTCTTTTGCGTTTTCATGTGGCATTCCTCCGTTGGTAGTCTTTCCAATATTCGACAGCACGCCCGATGTCCGCTTTCTGGGTGCTTTTATCTCCGCCGTACAACAACAGCACGACTGTCTTGCCGTTGCGGGCGTAATACACGCGATAGCCGGGGCCGAAATCCTCGCGCAGCTCCCAAACCCCTTCGCGACAAGGTTTGCAGTCGCCAAAATTTCCTGCAGCAACTTTGGCCAGACGAAAAGCGATTCCCGCCTTGACCTGCTTATCCCTGAAGGAATCGAGCCATGCCTGAAAGGGCACATGACCGGCTTCGTCGCGGTAATGTTCGAGGGTATTCACAAAATTTATTGTAACTTATAAATTACCCGAAGAGAATTTATTACCTCAACTCCATGCCCAAACAGACTGCCAGCTCGTCCTCACCCAACGGCTGTGCAGTGAGCAATTGTTGTTCCAGCACGCGCAGATCGGCATCCGAAGCATCGTTGCCCTCCGCCTGCCGCTGCCTGACCCGCTCGCGCAACACAGCAGGGTCGGCTGGCATGTCCAGTATCCTGAAATCTGCTCCGGTTCGCCTTGCCAGATCGCGGAACCTGTCCCGCTCCCGGCGTTGCAGAAAGGCTGCGTCGACAACCACGCTCCAGCCGGAGGCCAGCAAATCTTCCGCACGCTCGGCCAGATATTGATAGGTGCGCAGGCCAAACGATGTGCTGTATAGCCCCGATGCCTCACCACCGCGCGCGCGCGCATCCAGCCCGGCCAGGCGCTTGCGCTCGACATCGGAGCGCAGGCGTATCATGCCGTGCTTTTCTAACATATGCTGAGAGTGTGTGGTCTTGCCGGAACCGGACAGACCGTGGGTGATAATCAGCGATAAGGGAGTAGAAAGTGGGAAGTGGGAACTGGAAAATGCGAGCTGTTCGGCCAGTTGCAAGCAATCGTTCATTTCGGCACGGCTGGCAAGGCAACCCTGCTCTGCGCGCAGCGCCGCCACCTTGGCGCGCACCAGGGCGCGATAAACAGCGTAATAACGCAGCAGCGCTACGCCTTGGTAATCGCCCGTCGCCTCCAGCCAGGCATTCAGGAAGCGGAAAGCCAGACCGGCATAACCGCCAGCCCTCACCTCAACCCTCTCCCGCAGGCGGGAGAGGGGGCAATCGTCCCCTTCCACTTCAATGTGAAGGGGGGATTGGTAGTTTTTTTGCAGTAGATCCATGTAACAGAAGGCCACTTCCGAAATCACGTCTATCCAGCGCAGCGCGGGGCTGAATTCCAGACAGTCGAATATCACCAGCCGCCCGTCCACCCAGGCCAGATTGGCCAGATGCAGGTCGCCATGGCATTCACGCACAAAACCCAACTGTTTGCGGGCTGACATCAGCGGCACGAGGCGCGCATATTCGGCATTGCACCAGCCTTGCAGAACCTCCAGACGCTGAATTTCTGCCGGGGCGTCCAGCCGGGCGGCCAATATCTGGAAATTTTCTGCGACCGGCCGGGCGACCGCATCCGGCTCTCCCCACGGACTATCGTTAGCCGCACGCTCGCATTCAAAAAGATGAAAATGCGCCAGACGTGCGGCCAGCGCATCTATTTGCCTGTTACCCAGTTCGCCGCGAGCCGCAAGCCTGTCCAGCGTGGCTTCAGCCGGGAACTGGCGCATCTTCACCGCATATTCCAGAATCTCGCCTGAGCCGTTGATGCGCGGCGCATCAGTGGTTCCGGTAATGGCAACCACGTCCAGATAAATGTCGGCAGCCAGCCGCCGGTTCAGGCGCAATTCCTCAGTACAATCCTGATAGCGTAGCGCCAGCGTGGAAAAATCCAGAAAACCCGGATTGACCGGTTTCTTAATCTTGTAGGCATACGAGCCTGTCAGCAACACCCAGGAAATATGCGTCTCGATTAGTTCCAGTTTTTCCACCGCGTGGTCGTAACAAGCCGGTGCTGCCAGCAATGTCCGGATCAGCGGCGGCAGTGCGTCAGCCATTACAAACATCCTGTTCGAAAAGCGGCATCTGCCAGCGGATCGGCAGATCTTCGCGCCGCCGGTCCAGGGCGTTCAAGACTTCAAGGGCGGCGTAAGCGTCATTGGCTGCATAGATCAGCTGCTTGTCGTTGAGTTGCAAAGCGGCCCAGTTGGAGGTCGTGACGCGCTTGGATTTATGAAACTTTTGCTGCATGGCGAGTCCGACTGCCGCCCTGACCCCGGTGGAACTGCCATAGCCATCCTGGCGAAATACGTGATTCATATCCAGAACCGCCGCCAGCTTCACGCCCAGCTTGTGATGAATTTGCGCATGATCAGACTGCAAGCCAAAGCCCACCTTGAGCACGGCTTCCGATTGCAGAATTTCAATAACATAGGGCAGACACTCGGGGCGATTGAGTTGAAAGATAAACGCCTTATCCTGAATCGCGAATTGCAGGACATGCGGCCCCTCGCTGACATCGCCCCGGTTAAAGGTCGGCTTTGATTCGGTGTCGAAGCCCACCACGCCTGCCGCAAAAATTTCGGCGCTTGCTGACGACAAGGCTTCCTGAGTGTCCGGTATGAAAATATGCTCCAGCGTCAGCGCCTTAAAGGGTGGCATGAGCGCCGTTTCGGCCTTGCCGGGGGTAGGTTTATGGGTCACGGGGGGCCTTGAGATTAAATGAACTGCCAGGGCGTCTCACTCTTTTGCCGTCTTGAGCGCCAGCGCATGTTGATAAAGCTCGCTACGATTCGCTCCGGTGATTTTAGCGGCGAGTTGCGCGGCTTGTTTGAGCGGCAAGTCTTCCAGCAATAAATTGAGCGTGTTCAACGTCTCAGTGGACAGGCCTTCTTCAGGCTGCGCACCGGAAACCAGCACCACAAATTCACCGCGCTGCTGGTTGCTGTCCGATTGCAGCCAAGCCTCCGCCTCGCAAAGCTTGCAAGTATGGATGGTCTCAAACAGTTTGGTGACTTCACGCGCCAGCACGATAGTCCGCTCACCGCCCAATACCGCGTGCAGATCGGTGATGCATTCGACGATGCGATGCGGTGCTTCGTAAAACACCAGCGTATAAGGATGGCCGCTCAAGCCTTGCATAACCGTACGACGCGCGGCTGATTTATTGGGCAGGAAGCCGTAAAAAAGAAAGTGCGGCGCGGCTAATCCCGATGAGGACAAAGCCGCGACTGCCGCACTCGCCCCCGGAATCGGTATCACGCGCACTCCTGCTGCTTGCACGGCCTGCACCAGCAATGCACCGGGGTCGCTGACGGCAGGCGTACCCGCGTCGCTAACGAAGGCCACGCTTTGTCCCGCCAGCAACAGGGAGACGAGCTTGTCAGCCGCACCGCGTTCGTTATGCTGGTGCACCGCGATCAGTTGCTTCGCGTAAATTCCGTGATGTTTCAGCAGATGTGAGGTATTGCGCGTGTCCTCTGCGGCGACCACATCGACCCCTGCTAACACGTCGAGTGCGCGCAGGGTAATGTCGCGCAGATTTCCTATTGGGGTGGCAACTACATATAATGCAGGCTCTATTTTTTGCAGATGTTCGTTATGCAACGTGTACTCCTAATACTTTCGACCATATTCGCACTATACGCTTGTACCCCCGCTCAGGTGCACAAGCCCGGCGCTGACATCAAGCCCAGTACAGTGCGTCCCGCCGTGCCGCATGCCGAAATCAACAGGCCCGCACCCGTAACAGCCGTCATCAAAAAACCCGCCCCCGTCACTGTTACGCCCGAAACATCCAGCGTCCCGCTGCGCGCAGAACAAGATTCCAGCGCGCACATCGCGCTCTTGTTGCCCCTGCAATCGGTCAATTTCGGCGCGGCAGCCGCCGCCGTTCAGCAGGGGTTTATGGCGGCAGCCCATCTTAACCCGCGGGCGCTGCCGGTGCGAGCGTATAGCAATGTAGATGAAAACAGTAGCATTACAGCGGTTTATCGTCACGCCATCGCAAACGGCGCACGTGCCGTGGTGGGGCCGCTGACCCGGAATGGGGTCACAGCGCTGGCGGAAACGCAATATTTCCCGGTGCCTACCCTGAGTCTGAACATACTGGATAGCCAACCTGTTAACAACCTGTATTTCTTTGGCATGGCCGTAGAAATGGAAGCGCGGCAAGTGGCGCAACTGGCCAGACAGCAGGGTTTTCATCATGCCATCGTGATCACCTCTCACGCGCAACTTGCCAGGAGATTGCAATTCGCCTTTGAAGAACAATGGATTGCTACAGGCGGCACGATAACGCGCGAAATCGACGCCGGCGATGACGCGGCGGTATTCGCGAGCATCGTCGCGCAGCCAGACACCTTGGTGTTTATTGCCGCCGATGTCACACATGCGCGACAAATTCGTCCTTATTTGCCGAACAGCCTGACGATTTACGCCACTTCCCTGCTCTACACTGGCGATGACGCAACCCTGATCAATTTCGATCTGGACGGCATTCGATTTGTTGATATGCCCTGGTTGTTGCAAGCCGATCATCCGGCCGTCATGCTCTATCCACGCGCCCATCCACCGTTGGCCATAGATCAGGAGCGACTGTACGCGCTGGGCATAGACGCATATCGTCTGATGCAGATGCTGCTTGCCCATCAGCTAACGGCCCTGCCGCTGGACGGCGTCACCGGACGCATACAACTGAATGAACACACCTTTGAGCGTGTAGCGCTTCCGGCGCTTTTCATGCAAGGCCGCGCACAATCAGCCGATGCGCCCGTTACACCTGCCGCCTCCATGTTTCCCGGTCATGCCGCTACAGAGGCACCCGCCGATCTGTCTCACAAGCCGTGAACGGTGCGCAGGCCGAGCGCTGGGCGGCGGAATATTTACAGCGACAGGGACTCAAGCCGGTCACGCAAAATTATCGCAGCCGTTTCGGTGAGATTGACCTGATCATGCAGGATGGCGGCACGCTGGTTTTTATCGAAGTACGCCAGCGCAGCAACGCCCGTTTTGGCGGCGCGGCTGCGAGCATTGATCATCACAAGCAACAGCGTCTGATCCGCACCGCGCAGCACTATCTCGCCAATCTGGGTCGCATCCCGCCATGCCGCTTCGATGTGGTGCTGATGGATGATGCAGAAGGCCGCAATGCAGAATGGTTGAAAAATGCGTTCGATGCCTGATTCAGTTAATATCCGCACTCAGGACAGATACAACTACCAACATGGACATCAATAAACGCATCATCAAGCATTTCACCGACAGCGCGGAACTCAAGCTGAAGGCCAAGGACGTACTGGCCACGCCTATCGCCAACGCCGCCCAGTTGTTTTTCGACTGTGTCACCAACGACGGCAAAATTTTGTGTTGCGGCAATGGAGGTTCGGCCGCTGATGCGCAACACTTTGCGGCGGAATTGCTCAACCGTTTCGAAATTGAACGCCCGGGACTGGCGGCGGTAGCGCTGACGACGGATAGCTCTGTGCTCACATCCATCGCCAATGATTATGATTTTAGCCAGATATTTTCCAAGCAAGTGCGCGCGCTGGGCCTGCCACGCGACAGCCTGCTGGCGATTTCAACCAGCGGTCACTCACCCAATGTAGTTGCCGCGATCCGCGCCGCGCATGAGCGCAATATGCGTGTGGTCGCGCTGACCGGTCGCGATGGCGGCGAAATGGCGCAAATTCTAAGGCCGGGCGATGTGTCGATTTGCGTGGACGGACGCAGCACCGCGAGAATACAAGAGGTACATCTGCTTGCCTTGCATTGCATCTGCGATGTCATTGATTACCACCTAATGGGAGAATAAGAATGCGTATTATTTTGTTGCTGTTGCTGGTTTCAGGCGTATTACAGGGTTGCGTGCAAGTCGTTGCGGCGGGCGCAGGCGCGGGTGCACTGATGGTGCAGGATCGCCGCACCAGCGGCGCCTATGTTGAAGATCAGGCCATTGAAACCAAGGCCTTCGACCGCATCGGCAAACAGTACAAGGACACCGTGCATGTGAATGTCACCAGCTACAACCGCAATGTTTTGATCAGCGGCGAAGCGCCCGATGACACCATCAAGGCTCAAGTCGGAAACATCGTAGCCAACATTCAGAATGTACGAAAAATACACAATGAACTGGTGGTTGCAGGCAACAGTTCGCTGACTTCGCGCAGCAGCGATAGCCTGATCACCTCCAATGTGAAACTGCGCTTCGTCAATGACAAACGCTTCAGCACCACCAGCATCAAAGTCGTCACGGAAAACGGCACAGTGTATTTGATGGGTATCGTTAACCGTGCAGAGGCCAGTGCCGCGGCAGAAGTCGCCAGCGGAACCAGCGGCGCACAGCGCGTGGTTGAACTCTTTGAATTTGTTGACTAATGTATCCCGGCCCTGTCTTTGAAGCCAAGCTATGCCAGTTCGACCAGCTGGCGCGGCGGCTTGCCGGATTGCCCCGCCCGCTGGTGTTCACCAACGGCTGTTTTGATGTATTGCATCGCGGTCATGTGACTTACCTCGCGCAGGCACGCGCATTGGGCGCGTCACTGGTGGTGGGCGTGAACAGCGATGCGTCCGTTAAACGACAAGGCAAGGGAGAGGACCGCCCTATCAATGCCGAGCAGGATCGCATGGCTGTGCTCGCTGCGCTGGAATCCGTCAGTCTGGTCATTCCCTTCGAGGATGATACCCCGCTCAAGCTGATTCTCGCCTGCCAGCCCGACGTACTGGTGAAGGGCGGCGACTGGAAACCGGAAAATATTGTAGGCCACAAGGAAGTGCAAGGCTGGGGCGGAACGGTGCACAGCCTCCCGTTCCTGCATCAACGTTCAACCACCGCTTTATTAAGGAAGATCCGCTCATTATGAACACCACCCCTGTACCCATCGAAATCACCCTGCACCAGCAATCAAAATCACTGGAACTCGCTTTCGATGATGGCGTGCGTTACGTGCTGCCCTTCGAATTTTTGCGCGTATTCTCACCGTCTGCCGAAGTCCGCGGCCACGGCCCCGGCGAAGAAGTGCTGCAAGTCGGCAAACGCAATGTGGTCATCACCGGGGTCGAGCCCGTAGGCAGCTATGCCATCAACCTGGTGTTCGATGATGGACATGACAGCGGCCTGTACACATGGGAATATTTGCGTGAAATGGGGAAATACCAGAATGGCATGTGGCACGACTATCTGACCAGAATGGAAGCAGCGGGCGCCAGCCGCGATCCAAAATAAACCTGCCCACCCTAACCCTACTGTCCGCAAAAAACGTTTTTAAGCAAAAGGAAACGCCATGAGCAAAACCACCCACTTCGGTTTCGAAACTGTAGATGAAACCGATAAGGCGCGCCGCGTTGCGGGCGTGTTTACCTCGGTCGCCAGCAAATACGACATCATGAACGACCTGATGTCCGCCGGGCTGCACCGCATCTGGAAACGCTTCGCGGTTGGCGTCAGCGGCGTGCGTGCCGGACAACGCGTGCTGGATGTGGCGGGCGGCTCGGCCGACCTGTCACGGCTGTTCCTGAAAGCGGTCGGGGGCACCGGACAAGTCGTGCTCACCGACATCAACAACGCCATGCTGCGCGTGGGGCGTGACCGCCTGCTCGACGAAGGCATCAATACGCCGACCACGCAATGCGATGCCGAACACCTGCCCTTCCCGGACAACTACTTCGATTGCGTGAGTATCGCCTTCGGCCTGCGCAACGTCACACACAAGGAAGATGCGCTGCGCGAAATGAAGCGCGTGCTGAAACCGGGCGGACGCGTCATCGTGCTGGAATTCTCCAAGGTCGCCAAACCGCTGGAAAAAGTTTATGACCTGTACTCCTTCAAACTGCTGCCGAAGATGGGCCAACTGATCGCGGGCGATGCCGACAGCTACAAATACCTCGCCGAATCCATCCGCATGCACCCCGGACAGGAAGAACTGAAACAAATGATGGTCGATGCCGGCCTGGAACGCGTCGAATACTTCAACCTGACCGGCGGCGTGGTGGCGGTACATAGAGGGTATAAGCTGTAAAGACTGAGGACTGAGGACTGAGGACTGAGGACTGAGGACTGAGGACTGAGGACTGAGGATTAAATCATGCGTGAAATTGCCCCGGCGTCACTTGGAGAAATACCGGAAGAAGAATTTGTGAAGCCACCCGGAATGACACAGAATGCCTTGACCGAATTACTGAACAAGATTCAACCGCTGGAACGGATGCTGCGTGATGACTGACAGCGTGATCGCGATCCACCGTGAATATAACAAAGCAGCAACTAACAGGAACAAACAGATGAAGCCTTTTTTGAAGTGGGCAGGAAGCAAGTATCGAATCATGGATCGTATTTTGGATACCTTACCCAAGGGTAACCGATTGATCGAGCCGTTTGCGGGTTCGGGTGCAGTTTTCCTTAACACCAATTTCGAGGAATATCTCATCGCCGATACCAATGCAGATCTGATAAATCTATTCAAGCAAATTCAGTCGCATGGGGACGATTTCATAGACTATGCATCCAGCCTGTTTTCACCTGAAAACAACACAGAAAGCGCATTCTACGAACTACGGAATGAATTCAATGAGTGTGTTGAACCAATCAGGAAATCATCACTTTTCATTTACTTGAACAGGCATTGCTTTAACGGGCTGTGTCGATACAACTCAAAAGGAAAATTCAATGTTCCTTTTGGGAGATACAAGCAACCCACTTTCCCTACGGAAGCGATACGCAACTTTCAAAAGAAGAGTAAGCGAGCAATTTTTGAGATAGCAGACTTCAAAGCAACTATGGACAAGGCCGATGATGGCTCAATAATCTACTGCGACCCTCCTTACGTGCCATTAACCGCTACTGCAAGTTTCAGCGCCTATACCCAGTTGGGATTTAGCATGGCTGACCAACAGGCATTGGCAGACCACGCTAAGAAGCTTACCGCTCGTGGTATCCCAGTTGTTATTAGCAACCACAATACGGAGTTCACCCGCTCACTATATTCGGAGGCAAAAATTACATCTTTTGATGTCCAGCGTTTTATTTCAAGCAATGCAAATAACAGGAATAAAGCAGCCGAACTGGTAATCCCCCCTGAAATTAGTTGCGATTAGAAGTAGAATTTTCTCACTTGGAAATAGAGGAATTTTTACATGAAGTTATCACGCTTTTCAGATAGCCAGATCATCGCAATTCTTAAGCAGGCCGAGGGCGGCAGCCCCGT
>JAUXWM010000032.1 GCA_030681375.1 Gallionella sp. | reverse complement strand
AATAAGCCAGTTATCCAGAAACTGAATCGGTGACTTGTAGCCCAGTGTTGAGTGCTGCCGTTTTCGGTTGTACAACACCTCAATGTATTCAAAGCTCATCGCCGTCATTTCGGCCCGTGTCTCGAACTGCACCCCGTGCACCCGCTCATTTTTAAAGCTGTTAAACCAACTTTCAGTCGGCGCGTTATCCCAGCACAAAAATAATTCCCTATTATTTGGCGAGTTATCAAGTCAAAAATCCAAAGTGATCCGCAACCTGCTGGACGCTGTCGTGGCACGATTTGGCGAGCCGAACCTCGAACTCCTGCGCTCGATGAGCGACCAGGAAGCAGAAGATTTTTTACTGGCGCTGCCCGGTGTGGGAAAAAAGATTGCGCGTTGTGTTCTGATGTACTCGCTGGGCCAACAGGTTTTCCCAGTGGACACGCACTGCTGGCGCATCGCCCGAAGGCTGGGCTGGGTCAGGCCAATCACCACCTTGCGCGAGCGGGTCAGGCAGCGGCAGGCGGGGGGCAACGATGCCTCGGATGCCGATCTGCGCGTGCTGGAACAACAATTGCTCACTGCACAGCCGTTGGGTGAGGACGAGCTGGACGAGGTGATGCAAGCCGGGCTGACTGGACAGGTTTAGGGCAATTCGGGAAGACAGTTGTCCGGTTTTGCTGTCACACTATGTTTTTTCGCAACGTGATCGAACCGATGACACAAGACATTCCGCAAACCATACGTCTGGCTGACTATGCGCCGCCGTCATTTTTGATCGATACGGTCGATCTGGACATCAGTTTTCTACAGAATGAGACGATCGTGACGGCGCAGCTGGCGGTGCGCCGCAATCCGGCTGCGAACACGCCGGATGCGCCGCTGGTGCTCGACGGCGAAGAGCTGGAGCTGATTGCCGTGAGTCTCGATGGCATGGAACTGCCCGCCGAGCGTTACGCCTTGAGCGCCACCCGGCTGAGTCTGGATAATCTGCCCGATGCCTGTAGCCTGACTACGGTGTCGCGCATTCATCCCGATGGCAACACCCGTTTATCCGGCCTTTACCGCTCGGCCAACGGCTATTTCACCCAGTGCGAAGCGCAGGGATTTCGCCGCATCAGCTGGTTTGCGGACAGGCCGGATGTGATGTCGCGCTATACCGTCACTCTGCACGCCGACAAGGCATCCCTGCCGCATTTGCTGTCCAATGGGAATCCGCTCGCCAGCGGCGACGAGGCGGGTGGGCGACACTGGGCCAAATGGCATGACCCCTTCCCCAAACCCTGCTACCTGTTCGCGCTGGTCGCTGCACGGCTGGATGTGTTGCGCGACCGCTACCGCACCGCGTCGGGGCGCGATGTACAGCTGGCGATTTACGTCGAGCACGGCAAGCTAGACCAGTGCGAACACGCTATGGATGCACTGAAAAAATCCATGCGCTGGGATGAACAAACCTTTGGGCTGGAGTGCGACCTCGATCACTACATGATCGTTGCGGTCGGCGACTTCAACATGGGCGCGATGGAAAACAAGGGCCTGAACATATTCAATACCAAATTTGTGCTGGCGCGGCCCGACATCGCGACCGATCTCGATTACGAGAACATCGACCGGGTGGTGGCGCACGAATATTTCCACAACTGGACCGGCAACCGCGTCACCTGCCGTGACTGGTTCCAGTTATCGCTCAAGGAAGGGCTGACGGTGTTTCGCGATCAGGAATTCGGCGCGGACGTGCATACTCGCTCGGTCGCCCGCATCCGCGAGGTGCGCGGTCTGCGCGCCGCCCAGTTTCCCGAGGACGCCGGGCCGATGGCGCATCCGGTACGCCCGTCCTCCTACATCGAAATCAACAATTTCTACACTGCTACGGTCTATCAGAAGGGTGCGGAGGTGGTGCGCATGATACGCACGCTGATCGGCAAACAGGCTTTCCGTCGCGGTATGGATCTGTATTTTGCGCGGCACGATGGCCAGGCGGTGACCTGCGATGATTTCGTCGCTGCCATGAGTGACGCATCGGGTACTGATTTCAGTCAGTTTATGTACTGGTATCAGTACAGCGGTACACCGCATGTGCATGCTACGGGCCGCTACGAGGCTGCCGAACAGCGCTATGTGCTGAGTTTAAGCCAGTCCTGCACTGCGCCGGATAAACAGCTCTACCATATTCCTGTTGCCGTCGCGCTGATCGGCCCTGACGGGCGGGATCTGCCTCTGCATATGGCGGGTGAGCGCGCTGCTCCCTGCCAGCGTGTGCTGTCGCTGTGCGATGCAGCGCAGGAATTTGTCTTTGAAGACATCGCTGTCGCGCCGGTTCCTTCGCTGCTGCGTGATTTTTCGGCACCCGTGATACTCGATTTTGCCTACAGCGATGCAGAGCTCGCGCACTTGCTGGCGCATGATGCTGACCCCTTCAATCGCTGGGAGGCCGGGCAGCGTCTGTATAGTCGTCTGATCATCAAGGCGACCGCCGCGATCAGCGCAGGCGGCACGCCGGAGTGGCCTGTCAGTGTCGCTGCGGCTGCGGCTAGGGTGCTGGAGGATGCGGAGGCCGACCCGGCCTTTGCAGCAGAAGCGCTCTCGCTACCGGGGGAAGCGACGCTGGCCGAACAACTGGAAGTGGTTGATCCAGATGCCTTGCACGCCGCCCGTAACGGCTTGCGCCAGTTTCTGAATGATCAGCTGGGTGTGCAATTCATGGCCTGCTACCAGCAGCTGACGCCGACTCAGGCCTATCGTCCTGCACCAGCGGATGCCGCGCGCCGCGCCCTGCGTAATTTATGTCTGGGCTATTTGTGCGAAGCCGACAGCACAACTCACCGCGCATTGGCACGGCAACAGTTCGATAGCGCCGATAATATGACCGATCAATTCGCCGCCCTTGCCACGCTGGCGCAGAGCGAAGGCGAGGAGCGCGGGCGGGCGATGGATGCTTTTTATCAACGCTGGCAGGGCGAGCCGCTGGTGGTCGACAAGTGGTTGCAGGTTCAGGCCGGCAGTCGTTGTCCCGGCACACTGGCGGAAGTCGAGCGACTGGTCAGACATCCTGCTTTCGACTTGCGCAACCCGAACAAGGTTTACGCTTTGCTGCGCGCCTTCGGCAGCAATCATGTGCATTTTCACGCGGCGGACGGCAGCGGTTACCGTTTCCTGGCCGCGCAAACCATCAGGTTGGATGCCATCAATCCGCAGGTGGCTTCACGGCTGGCGCGTTGTTTTGATCGCTGGCGCAAGTTTGACTCGGGTCGACAGGCGCACGCGCGCGCCGCGCTGGAAAAGTTGCGCAATCATGCCGGTCTTTCGCGTGATGTGTTTGAGGTTGTCGAGAGATCGCTGGGATAACAGCAGGGGCCTAGCGGATTATTTCTGGTCCGGTTTCTTGCGGAAGTAGAGACAGGACTGTCCGCTGGCCGCGATGACCTCAAGGATGGGCTGTCGCTGGCTTTTGAAGTCCAGCGCACGGCAGCCATATCTGAAACTGACATCGTGGGTAATGTAATAGTGGGTGCAGCCTTTGCAGCTTGCGAGGGTGTCGCCGGGTGCGGTATCCATAACGTGTTGGCGTGAGTTAAAGACGGGTACTTGATTGAATTCGCTTGAATAAGAACGGTATTAATGGATAACGCCGCTTATTGCGGCGTTATGTGTCAGCTTATGGGGAGCCGACTTCGTCAGCACGAATGCTGAAGCGGTAACAGCTTAAAGATGAACACTCATTGAGTTCTCGATACGCGCCTCCTTGCAATGGTTAACTTTTCCAAACCCCTGCTTCTGCCAACTTCAGTTATTTTATACGCCTAATTCTCGGCAAATTCAACTGGATTGTGCGTGCTAGCGTCGGCGTTTAACCAAAGGTTTGCGTTTTCCCGGACGCTTGCTGTCGATCTCTGCCGGTTTGGGCTTGGGCACAAACAGGTTTCGGACAGCTGAATTTTTGGCTGTCTGGTGTGCCAGAACGGCCGCAGCGATTTGCTCTGAGCCAGGCTGACTCGCGGGATGCTCTCCTTTGGGGTCGTACGCGGAAAGCTTGCCTTTGATGCTGCCGACGCGTTCATGGGCATCTGCGCTCTTGCGCTGAGCGGCCAGAATGAGCTGCGCATCCGGCGTCAGCGTGTAACCGCCATCCAGTTCACAGATCAGGCCGTTTACGGAAAGCCGGGAAAATGACTCTATCAGATCCAGTTCGGAACATACCGCGCCTTGAATCAAATCGCCTGCGGCAATGATCTCGACGAGTTCAGCCGGGCGCCGCTTGGATGAAACGGCTATGGCGAGTAAAAGAAATGCATCAACATCGTGGACTGGGAACATCGCGTTACCTTTGAATAAGTTTGCAACAGGAGCAGGCGCGTCTGACGCGCTGTGACAGAGAAAGGCCAGACGGAGATCCGGCGGTTTTCCGTGAGGACGAGAGTGTAATGGTTTTACGCGCATTTGTTGACCCGGCATGAGCAGATAGCGAAAAATAGCCTGGTTTTTTGTAAAAATAAGTTAAGCCACTTTACTTTCAAACAAGCGTTTGATATGTTGCACGCCATTCCTTCATCATGGAAAAAACATGAACCCAACTACCAAATCATTTACTCCTGCGTTTTTGCTGATTGCGCTGTTGTCCGGTTGTAGCGGCGGGGGCGACAAGCCAGCCGTCGGGGGTGCGATGCCGCCACCTGAAGTGGACGTGATTACCGTGGGCAAAGGCAATGCGACGCTGACGCAGGATTTGCCGGGACGGTTGCAGGCTTATCGCAGCGCGCAAGTGCGTGCGCGGGTCGAGGGTGTGATTGAAAAGCGTTTGTTTGAGGAGGGCAGCGACGTGAAGGCGGGAATGCCTCTGTTCCGGATTGACGCGCGCACCTATCAGGCGACTGCGGACGCGGCACAGGCGGAACTCGCGATTGCACGGCAAACCGTCGAACGCTACAAACCGCTGCTGGCGATTAAGGCGGTAAGCCAGCAGGAATACGATCTGGCGGTTGCGAAGACCAAGCAGGCTGAAGCTGCATGGGTTCTTGCCGGTGAAGACTTGGAGAATGCGGCTGTTCCCGCTGCGATTTCCGGACGCATAGGCCGCGCGCTGGTGACGGAAGGGGCATTTGTCGGCAAGAGCGAACCCACACTGCTGGCGACCATCGAACAGCTGGACCCCATTTATGCCAATTTTACCCAGTCAGGCGAGGACATGTTGCGCCTGAAACAGGCCTTCAGGACGGGCAAGCTGAAGCGCGCTGAATCTGCACGCGTCGAACTGCTGCTTGCGGATGGCAGCGTCTATCCGCATGCGGGCCGCATTTTCTTCACCGATATGGCGGTTGACTCGACTACGGGCGCGGTGTCTTTGCGGGCGGAATTCGCCAACCCTCAGCGTGAACTGCTGCCCGGCATGTTCGTGCGCATTCGCTTCCCTGAAGCGATGGCGGAAAATACGATACGCGTCCCGCAACGCGCGGTGCAATCCGGGCCGCAGGGACAATTCGTGATGGTGGTGGGCGAAGAAAGCAAGGCTACGCCCGTGCCGGTGAAGACCGGCAGCATGGCGGGCAATGATTTCATTATCGCCGAAGGGCTGAAAGGCGGCGAGCAGGTGATCGTGAACGGTTTGCAAAAAGCGCGCCCCGGTACACAGGTCGTGCCCGTGCCGTGGGATGCTTCCGCTCCGCCGATGGCAGCGCAGCCAGCCGCCCGGAAAGCGGATGACAAACAAGCAGAAGCAAAGAAATAGGGCCGGGCCATGTTCGCAAAATTTTTTATTGATCGTCCTATTTTTGCCTGGGTCATTGCGCTGATCATTTTGCTCGGCGGCGCATTGGCGTTGAAAAATCTGCCGGTCGCGCAATATCCTGCGGTGGCGCCGCCCGCCCTGTCTGTTAACGTCAGTTATCCCGGCGCTTCGGCGCAGGTCGTCGAGGAGACGGCCGTGGCGCTGCTGGAACAGGAAATGAACGGCATCGAACATTTGCTGTACATGGAATCGGCGGCGGAACTGGGCAGCGGCAGCATCACGCTGACCTTCAAACCGGGTACCGATCTTGATCTGGCTGCAGTCGAAACGCAGAATCGTATTAAACGCGCCGAGGCGCGTTTGCCCGAAGCCGTGCGCCGTCTGGGCATTACGGTGGCCAAGACCGCGCGCAATTATGTGATGTTCATCGCCCTGTTTTCTCCGGACAAGAGCCTGGAAGATGTCGCGCTGGGCAGCTATGCCAGCGCCAATGTGCTCGACAATATTCGGCGCGTGCCGGGTGTGGGCGAAGCGCTGTTATTCGGTACCGAATATTCCATGCGGCTGTGGCTCAAGATGGACAAGCTGCAACATTACAATTTGTCTCCGAGCGATGTGGCGTCGGCGGTGCGCGCACAAAATGTGGAACTCGCGACAGGCGAGCTGGGGCAAGTCCCCGCCCTGCCCGGTCAGCAGCTTAATGCGGTGATCGTCACCAAGGGACGGTTGTCCACGCCTGAGGAATTCGGCAATATCATCGTGCGCACCAACCCGGACGGTTCTTCGTTGCGTGTCAGGGATGTGGCGCGCGTCGAACTCGGTGCGCAGGACTACACCCGCAGCGCGCGTATCGACGGTCAGCCGACCGCCGCGATTGCGATCCGCCTGTCGCCGGGCGCGAATGCGCTGGAAACCGTAGGACAGGTCAAAGCCAAAATGACCGAGCTGTCTAAATTTTTCCCCGCAGGCATCAGCTGGGCAGTGCCTTACGACACTTCGCAGTTCATCGATATTTCCATCAAGGAAGTGCTGAAGAGTCTGGCCGAAGCCTTGCTGCTGGTGGTGCTGGTGATGTATCTGTTCCTCGGCAATATCAGGGCGACGATTATTCCGGCCATCGTTATCCCGATTGCGCTGGTGGGCGCGCTGGTGGGCCTGTATCTGCTGGGTTATTCGATTAACGTGCTGACCCTGTTTGCGATGGTGCTGGCCATCGGCATCGTGGTGGATGATGCCATCGTGGTGGTAGAAAACGTCGAACGCATCATGACGACCGAGGGTTTGTCCGCGCGCGACGCGACGCGCAAGGCGATGGATCAGATAGTCGGCGCGATTATCGCGATCACACTGGTGTTGATGGCAGTGTTCATCCCGATGGCGTTCTTCCCCGGCTCAACCGGGGCGATTTATCGTCAGTTTGCCGTCACCCTGTTGCTGACCATGATGTTCTCGGCACTGATGGCGCTGACGCTGACCCCCGCACTGTGCGCGTCTTTGCTCAGGCATGAACCGGCTAATGAATCAACTTCGGGCGGTGGATTCAAGGGCTGGTTTAATCGCCTGTTTGCGCGCACCACGAAAAGTTATACCAGCACGGTGGGCAGGATGACTCGTAAAACCACGCGCTATCTGCTGGTTTATCTGGTGATCTTTATGGCTATGGGCTGGATGTTCGCCAAATTGCCCGGCAGTTTCCTGCCGGAAGAAGACCAAGGCTATTTCATCAATGTGATCCAGCTGCCGTCCGGGGCGAGCAAGGAACGCACGCTGGAAGTGCTGGGTCAGGTCGAGCAGTATTATCTGGCACAGGCGGAAGTCGAGCATGTGGTCGGTGTGGCAGGGTTTTCGTTCTTCGGGCGAGGGCAGAATATGGCCATTGCGTTTGTGCGCCTCAAGGGCTGGGATGAGCGTACCGCCGAGGGCAGCTCCTCTACCGCGTTGGTGCGCAAGGCGAATATGACGTTCTTCCAGATCAAGCAGGCGATGATTTTCGCGATCAATCCGCCGCCGATACCCGAGCTGGCGGCCGTCGGTGGTTTCGATTTCCGCTTGCAGGACCGGGGCGGGGTGGGGCGTGAGAAGCTGCTGGAAGCGCGCAATATGGTGCTGGGCATGGCATCGCAAAATCCGCTGCTGGCGGGCGTTCGCCCCGAAGGGCAGGAGGCCGGGCCGCAACTGCTGCTTGATATCGACAGGCTGAAGGCGGAAACGCTGGGTGTGTCTATCGCCGATCTCAATGAGACGCTGCAATCCACGCTGGGCGTGGCATACATCAATGATTTCGAACGTCAGGGACGTATTTTGCGCGTGCAGATGCAGGCGGAAGCGGATGTCCGCCGGACGCCCGATGACATCATGAAGCTGTCGATACGCAATAAGCAAGGCAATATGGTGCCGTTGTCTGAACTGGCTACGCCGCGCTGGGTGGTGGGCGCGCCCAAGCTGGATCGCTTCAACGGCTTGCCTGCAATGAAAATTTCCGGCGGTTCGGCACCGGGCCGCAGTACCGGAGAAGCGGTGGCGGTGATGGAAGATATTGCGGAAAAATTACCGCCCGGCATTGGTTTCGAGTGGTCGGGGACCTCGTTCGAAGAACGGCAGTCCGGCGCTCAGGCACCCTTGTTGTTCGGCCTTTCGCTGTTCGTAGTGTTTCTGTGTCTGGCGGCGCTGTACGAGAGCTGGTCCATCCCGTTCGCGGTGTTGCTGGTTGTGCCGCTGGGTATCTTCGGCGCGGTGCTGGCGGTGACCTTGCGCGAGTTGCCCAATGACGTGTACTTCAAGGTTGGTCTGATCGCCATCATCGGCCTGTCGTCCAAAAACGCCATACTGATTATCGAGTTTGCGCGCAAATTGCAGGACGAGGGCATGAGTCTGATGGACGCGACGCTGGAAGCATGCCGATTGCGCTTCAGGCCTATCCTGATGACTTCCATCGCTTTCATCGCTGGTGTGTTGCCGCTGGCGATTTCCAGCGGAGCAGGCGCGCAAAGTCGCCATGCGATCGGTACGGGCGTGATGGGCGGCATGATCGCGGCCACTCTGCTGGCGGTGTTTCTGGTGCCGGTGTTTTTTGTCGTGGTGCGGCGTATTTTCCCTGGACATGCGCGCAGTCATGTCGAGCATGAGGAGCAAGCATGAATTCAGATAATCCATTGATGCCGTCATTCCCGCGCAGGCGGGAATCCAGCAAAAAGTTGTCCCGCGCAGCGAGAAAAAACTTGGTTTTGTCCGCTGCGCGGGGATTTTTTAATCGTCTGGATTCCCGCTTGCGCGGGAATGACGGTGGCTTTAAAGTTCAGCCCGTCTTATTGGTGGCATTGTTAAGCGGTTGTTCGATGGCACCTACCTATCAGCGGCCCGCTGCACCAGTGCCTGCAACATGGCCGGATTCCGCTGCCGCAAAACCGGGTGAGGTTCGTGCCATGCCGGATTGGCAGGTTTATTTTCCCGATCCACGCCTGCAGGCCTTGATCGCGGCGGCACTGGAAAACAACCGTGACCTGCGCATCGCCACCGCGCGTATTGCAGAGGCGCGTGCGCAATATGGCATACAGCAGGCGGACCGCCTGCCGAATGTGAGTTTGGATGCCTCTCGCAACGCGTCCCTGTCTCCGGCCAGCACGTCATTTACCGGCCGTCCATTTCAGGCGCAGCGCTATGACGTGAAAGTGAGTCTGGTGTCGTTCGAACTGGACTTCTGGGGGCGGGTGAGCAGCCTGAATGCGGCGGCGAAGGCCAGCTATTTCTCGACCGAAGCGGCGCAACGCAGCTTCCGTTTGTCGCTGATCGCCGACGTGGCGAGCGCTTATCTTTCTGTGCTGGAGCTGAGTGAGCGCGTTCAACTGGCGAGCGCCACCGCGCAGGGGCGCACCGAGATGCGGGAATTGCTCGCACGCCGTCGCGATGCGGGAATTTCCAGCGAGCTGGATGCGTTGCTGTCTGAAGGCGAGTATCAGGCTGCGCTGGCTGACAAGGCGAATCTGCAACGACAACAGGCGGCCGCAGAGAACCTGCTCACTCTGCTGGTTGGCAAAATGCCTGACAAGCTACCGGAGGGGCGCAGTCTTGATCGGCAAGATATAACGCCCGATTTGATTGCCGGCCTGCCCGGCGAGGTGTTGCTGCAACGTCCGGATGTGCTGGCTGCCGAACAACGGCTGATCGCGGCGAACGCCAATATCGGTGCGGCGCGCGCCGCCTTTTTGCCGCGCATCAGCCTGACCGGCAGTATGGGTACGGCCAGTCGTCAGCTGAGTGGCTTGTTCGGTGCAGGCAGCGATGCCTGGAGTTTTCAGCCGGCGCTGACACTGCCGCTGTTTGATGCCGGACGGAATGCGGCTAATCTCGATGTGGCCGAAGCACGCAAGGTGGTGGCGGTCGCCGAATATGAAAAGACCCTGCAACAGGCATTCCGCGAAGTGGCAGATTTGCTAAGCGCGCGCGATAGTCTGGCAAGCCAGCTTGCTGCCGGGCAGGCTCATGCTCATGTGCAGCGGCAGCGGCAGGCATTGGTTGACGCGCGCTATCAGTCAGGCATCGCTAATCATCTGGATTTGCTGGATGCACAACGCGATGCTTATAACGCAGGACAGGGCGAGCTACAGATCAGGCGTGCGCAGCTAGTCGCTGCGACGCAACTGTACAAGGCGCTGGCGGGTGAAGTGGCTGAAAACAAGTGATGAGCGATATTCAAAGCGGCAGTGAACAAACCCGCGCGCGCCTGATTGAAGCTGCGCGCGAGGTATTTGCACAATACGGATTTCAGGGGGCGACGGTGCGCGAGATTTGCCGCCGCGCGGGGGCCAATGTCGCAGCCGTGAATTATCACTTTGGCAGCAAGGATGGTTTGCTCGCCGAAGCGTTAAATTTCAGCGGACTCAAGACGCTGCAAACAAATAATCTGTCAGCCGACCCCTGTCCTGAAAAGCGTTTACGTCTGTTTCTGAAGGATTTTATGCTGATGCTGCTGGACGAGAACAGCGCCTCCCGGCAATGCCGCATCATGGCGCGCGAACTGGCCGACCCGACCCCCGCGCTGGACAAAATCGTGTCTGAGGCCATCGCGCCGCTGCACGAATTTCTGGGCAGGCTGGTGTGCGAAATCGTCGGCGACAAGATGAGCGCAGCGCAGCAATTGCGCTGCGTGTTCAGCATCCTCGGCCAATGTTCGTTCTATTACCATACGGAACCCGTGTTGCAACGCCTGCACCCCGAGTTGCGCTACGATGCCGATGAAATCGGAGCGATTGCCGCGCATATTGCGGAATTTTCACTGGCTGCGATGAATCAACTTACCCGCAGGGACGCTTAAGGGTAAGTGCGTTTCCGCATGTCAAGGCGGCGCACGGGCCTTTGACTTATAATCTCGCCTACTTATCCTGCCGGAAACCATCATGCAACAACTCACTCTCACACGCCCCGACGACTGGCATCTGCATTTGCGCGATGGTGCGCTGATGCAATCGGTACTGCCTGATACCGCTAGGCAGTTCGCCCGCGCCATTGTCATGCCCAACCTCAGACCGCCGGTCACCACGACTGCGCAGGCGCTGGAATATCGCGCGCGGATACTCGCCGCACTGCCTGCGGGCGCTGTGTTCGAGCCGCTGATGACGCTTTATCTGACCGATGTAACCAGCGCGGCAGAAATACGCCGTGCCAGGGATAGCGGTATTGTGCATGCGGTGAAGCTGTATCCGGCCGGAGCGACCACCAATTCCGACGCGGGCGTGACCGACATACGCAAGACTTACGCGGCGCTGGAAGAGATGCAGCGTTGCGGGATGCCGCTGTTGGTACATGGCGAAGTGACGGACAGCCATATCGACGTGTTCGATCGCGAGGCCGTATTTATCGAGCGCGTGATGCAACCGTTGCTCAAAGATATGCCGGGATTGCGCGTGGTATTCGAGCACATTACTACCCGGGATGCGGCACAATTTGTGATGAGTGCGCCTGATAACATCGCCGCGACCCTCACGCCTCAACACCTGCTCTACAACCGCAACGCCATGCTGGTCGGCGGCATACGCCCGCATTTTTATTGTCTGCCGATTCTGAAGCGCGAGACGCATCGCGAGGCGCTGGTCAAAGCTGCCACCAGCGGCAGCCCGAAATTTTTTCTCGGCACCGACAGCGCACCGCACGCGCAGCACACCAAGGAAAACGCCTGCGGCTGTGCGGGCTGCTACTCTGCGCATAACGCCATCGAATTGTATGCAGAGGCGTTCGAGGCGGCGGGTGCGCTGGACAAGCTGAAAGGTTTCGCCAGCTTCTATGGCGCGGATTATTACGGCCTGCCGCGCAATACTGCGCAAATCACCTTGCGTAAAGAAGACTGGCTGGTACCTGCGACGGTGGGCTTTGGCGAACACAAGCTGGTGCCGCTCAGGGCGGGTGAAACGATGAAGTGGAAGCTCCAAAGATGACAGGTAGACAGGTAGGGTGGGCAGAAACTGCCCACCTTCATGTGAATTGCTACCGCGTGGGCATAATCCTCAAATTGTGAACATTAGGTTTTTGGATAATCAATGAGAAACATTCATCAAATTTGATTTTGGAGTATCGCTATGAATACCCTTGAGATTCGCCCAGAGTTGAGAATTCAGCTCGATAATTTGGCGGCAGAAAGCCATCGCAGTGAAGGCGATTTGGCAAATGAAGCCGTTGCACTCTATCTTGCCCAGCAACGCCGCATTACCGCGCGCATTCAGGAGGGGTTGGCACAGGCGATGCGAGGTGAGTTTGTTTCGGACGAGGAGATGGAAGTGTTTTTTGCGCGCTACACAGAGCCTCAGGTGTGAAGCTGCGCTATACACCGCGAGCAAGGTTAGACCTCGCGGAAATTCACGATTACATCGCGCAGGAAAATTCATACGTGGCGAGGCGGGTGATTAAGATCATTCGTAAATCGGCTGAAGTATTATTGTTCAATCCTTTAGTTGGTCGAGCAGGGCGGGTGAGCGGCACTCGTGAACTGGCGGTCGGGCGCCTTCCCTTTTTGCTGGCGTATCGAATTGATGCGGATGAAGTGCATATCTTGTCAGTGATACATACGGCCAGATTGTGGCCAGAAAGCTTCTGATTACCATGCCATTAGCGCCTTATTTGCGAACATCGCCTATTCTTGGCGACCGCGTTTACCTGCATCCTTCCTGCCAGGCCATCGGTGAGGTGACGATAGGCGATGACAGTTCGGTGTGGTGCAACACGGTTTTACGCGGCGATGTGAACCGCATCGTGATAGGAAAAGGCAGCAACGTGCAGGACTTGAGCGTGGGGCATGTGTCGCACAAAACACCTGAAAGACCGGACGGATCGCCGTTGATCATCGGCAACTATGTGACCGTCGGTCATGCGGTGATACTGCACGGCTGCAACATAGGCAATGAGTGTCTGATCGGCATGGGGTCTATCATCATGGATGATGTGGTGATTCCCGATCAGGTGATGATAGGCGCAGGCAGTCTGGTGTCGCCCGGCAAACTGCTGGAGAGCGGGATGCTCTACATGGGGCGTCCGGCGAAGGCGGTGCGTGCGCTGACGCCAGAGGAAATCAGCTATCTGCGCTATTCGGCCGAGCATTACATTCGGGTGAAGGATAATTACCTGAACAAAACATAAATCAGAAAGAACGAAAGAATGAGCGACCCAAAAGAAATCATACGCGCCAAGGTGAATCTGGAAACCGCGCAAATGCGCTGGAGCGAAATGCAGCGCTATTTCGCCAGCGGTGCCGCACTGTTTGTCTCACCCGAGCTGGATCTGGTCGAGACGGCATTTCAGATGTCCGAAGACAATGCCGCGCTCATCGGGCAGTGGATGGCGGCAGGCCAGTTCGGCAAGGTGACGGATGAGCAGGCGCGTGTCTGGTCAGCGAATGACGCGATGCACTGGGTCGTGGTCGTCAGTCCTTGGGTGCTGGTGCAGCCGGTGTCACCCAAAAATTAAACCGGAGGTGGCCATCAGCCTCAGGCGTTAGCTATGCCTTGACCGGTGGCCGCATCTTTTTTATCACGATGCCTTTCTTCTTCAGCATCACTTCGATTTGCTCACATAGTGTCTTCAATATCTTGATGCGGGCGAAATTCTTGTCGTTCGCTTCTACCAGCGTCCACGGGGCGGTAGTCGTGCTGGTTCTGTCCACCATGTCAGATACGGCTTGTTCGTATTCGTCCCACTTTTCACGATTACGCCAGTCTTCGGCGGTTATTTTGAAGTGTTTGAAGCCTATCGCCTCACGCTCCTTGAAGCGTTTGAGCTGTTCGTCCTTGCTGATGGACAGCCAGAATTTAACGACGACGATATTGTGGCGCACCAGTTGAGCTTCAAAATCGTTGATCTCGCTGTAAGCACGCATCCAGTCCGCTTCGGTGCAGAAATTTTCCACCCGCTCTACCAGCACGCGGCCATACCATGAGCGGTCAAAAATCGTCACACGGCCGCGCCGCGGAATGTGCCGCCAGAATCGCCACAAATAGGGTTGTGCCCGTTCTTCCTCGGTGGGGGCTGCAACCGGGATGATGTTGTAATAGCGTGCATCCAGTGCGCCGGTGATGCGGCGAATCGCGCCGCCCTTGCCGGCCGCGTCGTTGCCTTCGAACATGGCGATGACGGTGATATTTTTGAATTTCGCGCTGCGGGTCAACAGTGCGAGTTTCCCCTGATATTTTTCCAGTTCGGCCTGATAATCTTTTTTGTCAATTTTCTGACTGAGATCCAGCGTCTTCAGTATATTCAACTGATCGATGGAAGGCAGGGGCGGGGGGGCGGAAACTTCAGGTTTTTTCGCGTCGGCCTCGTCAAGGCGTTTGCGTATTGCATCCAGAATAACCTTGCCCACGGTTAAACTGCGGTAATGCGGGTCGTAACCTTCGACGATGGTCCAGGGCGCCTCTGCCGTGCTGGTGTGGCGGATGACGCTTTCGCTGACAGTAAAAAATTTGTCATACATCTTGAAATGTTCCCAGTCGCGTTTAGTGACGCGCCAGCGGGTCTTAGGATCTTTTTCAAGCAGTTTGAGGCGTTTTTCCTGCTTGTCTTTGGACAGATGCATCCAGAACTTGAGTATCAACGCGCCTTCATCGGTCAGCATCTTTTCCAGACGTTTGGCGCGTTCCAGGCTCTGGTCCAGATCGGCTGTCTTTATGCGGCCCTGCACTCGGTTGATAATCGGCCAGGTGTACCAGGAACCCAGAAATATTCCGGCTCGGCCTTTGGGCGGCAGTTCGCGCCAGAAACGCCACATCATCGGTCTGTCCAGCTCTTCATCTGATGGGTCGCCCATGCCGTGGGTCTGCAAGAAGCGCGGATCCATCCATTCGTTGAGCAGATTGACGGTCTCGCCTCGCCCTGCACCATCTACGCCGCCAACCAGAATGATGACCGGAAATTTTGCCAGCTTGGCCAGTTCCATCTGCGCATCCAGCAGAGCTACGCGCAAAGGCGGCACTTCCTTGTCGTAAGTGCGCTTGTCTATCGTGTGACCGAGTTCAGCGGATTCAAACATGTTGGTCTCCCAAGTGTAGTGTAATTGCGCTTATAAAAAATCAGGGGTAATAGCCAGACGCAGGCTGG
The DNA here is from genome assembly GCA_030681375.1 of Gallionella sp. Lineage (GTDB taxonomy): Bacteria > Pseudomonadota > Gammaproteobacteria > Burkholderiales > Gallionellaceae > Gallionella. The sequence continues at coordinate 6,875 of JAUXWM010000032.1, read as the reverse complement.
TTTCGGACGAGCCTTCAGCGCGACTCAGCCATACCAGCCCGCTTTTTCTGATGCGTAAGGATTCGTTACCGCAGCCCAGCAACTGTGCCGCGACTGAGCCCAGTGTCGGCTGGTGTCCGACCACCAGCACGGTTCCTCCGGCATTAGGCCAGCGTACCGCTTGCAGCACGGCATGCACGGATGCGCCGGGTGCAATCGTGGGAACAAGAGTGAAATCGGCGCTCAGTGCCGTTGCCGTTTGCTGTGTGCGAGTCGCCGGGCTGACCAGAATGCGTGTATGGGCGGGTAGATGCTGGTGCAAAAAAGCTGCCATTTTATCGGCCTGTTTGCGGCCCTTCTCGGTCAGTTCGCGCGTAAGGTCGGGCGGGCCGTCTTCAGCTTCGGCATGGCGCCATAAAATCAGATCCATTATGTCCTCCAAATATTACGTTTTATTTCTTTAAGTATACTGTATATACTGTTTCATGCATTTTATTCCAAGGAGACAATCATGAAAACCAAAAAGTTGGACAAGGTCGAAGAAGTTGCCGCACCCAAGGTTGCAGTTGCCGCCAAACCGTTGAGGAAGTCGGCAGCTACCGCAGCACCCGCTATCAAGAAAGCTGTCCCCGCTCCGGCTGTCAAAGAGGCTAAAGTGGCAAAAGAGCCAAAGTTGGCCAAAGAAGCCAAGGCAGTAAAAAAACCGAAATTAAAGGTGGTGCGTGACAGTTTTACCATGCCACAGAGCGAATATCAGAAAATCGCCGAGATCAAGGAATTGTGCCTGAAGGCCGGATTGCCGGTGAAGAAAAGCGAAGTGCTGCGCGCCGGTTTACAGGTGTTGAGTGCAATGGCTGAAGCGCAAATGTTGAATACCTTGAACGGTCTGGATAAGATCAAAACCGGACGTCCGAACAAGCATTAATTAGGCAGCTTGAACGAAGTGCTGGCGAGTTGCCTGAGCAGCTCGCTTTGCGCACATTTCCGTGCGGCGCGGCGCAGTTGTTTGTGGCGATATTGCCCTTCGCTATCCATGTCCCACGCCTGGCTGTTGTCCTGCAGGTATACCTTTAATCCCTCATCAATCACGCGTTTCTTGAGCTTCTTGTCGAGCACAGGGAAGCAAACTTCGATACGCCGGAAGAAGTTTCTGTCCATCCAGTCAGCCGAGGCCAGATACACGTCATGCTGTAAATCATTGCGGAAATAGAAGATGCGGGTGTGTTCGAGGAAACGTCCGATGATGGAGCGCACCTTGATGTTTTCCGAGAGTCCGGCGACGCCGGGACGCAGCGCGCATACCCCGCGCACGATCAAATCCACTTTTACCCCGGCCTGAGAGGCTTCATACAGCGCCGCGATGGTTTCCGGTTCCAGCAAGGCATTCATCTTGGCGATGATATGCGCGCGTTTGCCGGCTTTGGCGAGAGCGGTTTCGTTCTGGATGGCAAGCAAGACACGTGCGTGCAGCGTAAACGGCGATTGCCACAGATGATTGAGCGTACGTGCGCGACCGAGGCTGGTGAGCTGACCGAATACCTCGTTCGCATCGGCGCAGACTGCTTCGTTGCTGGTGAATAAGCCAAAGTCGGTATACAGCCGCGCGGTACGCGGATGGTAGTTGCCCGTGCCCAGATGTACATAACGGCGCAGTTTGCCGTCTTCGCGGCGTACCACCATCAGCATTTTGGCATGGGTCTTGTGTCCCACCACGCCGTAAACCACATGCGCGCCGACTTCTTCCAGGCGATTAGCCCAGTTGATGTTGGCTTCTTCGTCGAATCGCGCTAGCAATTCCACCACCACCGTGACTTCCTTGCCCCGCTGGGCGGCGGCAATTAACGCTTCCATCAGCGCGGAATCTGCGCCGGTGCGATAGACGGTCTGCTTGATCGCCACCACGTTAGGATCGCTGGCGGCCTGCTGAATAAAATCGATCACTGGTTTGAAGGACTGGTAAGGATGATGCAGCAGCACATCGCTCTTGCGGATGACCTTGAACATGTCCGCTCCCTTCTTTTGCAACACCAGCGGTACGCCGGGCACGAAGGCCGGAAACTTGAGATCGTCGCGCGCCACTCTATCCGGGATTTGCATCAGCCTGACCAGATTAACCGGGCCGTGAACGCGATACAGGTCATCGGGCGTCAGCTTGAATTCCTTGAGCAATAACTCGGCTATCTGTGGTGAGCAATTGTCGGCGATTTCCAGACGCACGGCATCGCCGAAATGGCGCTGCGGCAATTCACCCTGCAAGCTGAGGCGCAGGTTTTTGACTTCTTCTTCATCCACGAACAGATTGCTGTTGCGTGTCACGCGAAACTGGAAACAGCCCAGCACTTCCATGCCGCTGAACAACTCATCGACATGGGCATGCAAGATAGAGGAAAGGAACACGAAACCGTGTTCACAGCCGCTGATTTCGGGCGGCATCGCGATGGTGCGGGGCAATACGCGCGGCGCCTGTACGATGGCGCGCGTGGAGTTGCGCCCGAAAGCATCCTTGCCTTGCAGTTCCACGGCAAAATTCAGACTTTTGTTGAGCACGCGCGGGAAGGGATGCACCGGGTCGAGCCCGATGGGTGTCAATACCGGCATGACCTCGCGAAAGAAAAAGTCCTTCACCCAGGCTTGTTGTGCCTCATTCCAGTGCGTGCGGCGCAGGAATTTGATGCCATTCGCGGCCAGTGCAGGTGTGATATCGGCGTTGAATAGCTGATACTGGTGCTTGATCAGTTGGTGCGCCTGTTCACGCACCAGTTTGAGCGTTTGTGTGGCGGTCATGCCATCCGCAGCGGTAGCGATGCCGCCCAGCTTGATTTGTTCCATCAGACCGGCCACGCGGATCTCGAAAAATTCATCGAGATTGCTGCTGACGATGCACAGGTATTTCAATCGTTCCAGCAACGGGATGCTAGCGTCTTCGGCCTGAGACAGCACGCGACGATTGAACTCGAGTTGGCCGAGTTCACGATTGAGAAATTGCTGCGCGGTAAATTTTTTAGACAAGAGCTTGCACCTTAATTTTTGGGCGGTACATAACCTTCCGGCATTTGCGTGCTCCCGCTGAAGAAATAACCTTCCATTTGTGCGGCCAGATACTTGCGTGCTGCCGCATCGGCCAGGTTGAGGCGATTCTCGTTTACCAGCATGGTCTGGAATTTGATCCAGCCTTGCCAGGCTTCTTTGGACACGTTGTCAAAAATCCGCTGACCCAGCGGGCCGGGATAGGTCGGACGATCCAGCCCTTCGGCCTCACGACCCAGTTTTACGCATTGAACTATTCTTGTCATGTTGTCTATCTCCGTGTCAGTAATTATGTGACGCAATTATGACATTAACGTGACAGTCGCGCAGCGCTACATTTTTTCACATGTTTTCCTGTTGCGATTTGAGCCGTTACGCTGAAAGCCGGAGTGCGAGCCTGCCGGTGCGGGGGTGCGACAATATGTCGCATTCTCATGAAGCAGGCATTCGGCGACAATCAGGCACATTTTTTAAGGGGAGTCGAATAATGCAACTCAAACGTATATCTATCTGTATCGCGTTGGCTTTTACGCCTGGCGTGTTTGCGGCTGAGGCCGCTGATGTGACCTTGCCTGATGTAGAAGTGACCGGGAAAAAAATCCAGCCGCTGCCCGCCTTGAGCGATTCGGCGCTTGGTGGCGCTGACCTTGTCCGTCTGCGCGCTTCTACCAACGATACGGCAAAACTGCTCGATGGGCAGCCGGGTGTCAGTTTTTACGGCGCTGGTGGCGTGTCCAGCCTGCCCGTCATTCACGGCATGGCGGATGATCGCCTGCGCATCAAGGTCGATGGCATGGACCTGATTTCCGCCTGCGGTAATCACATGAATCCGCCACTTTCCTATATTGATCCGTCCAGTGTCGGCAGCCTTCAAGTGTATGCCGGCATCACGCCGGTCAGCGTGGGCGGCGACAGTATCGGCGGCACGATACAGGTGAATTCCACTGCGCCGGAATTTGCCGCTGCGGGGCAGGGGACGCTGCTCAAGGGCGAGGCAGGTGCTTTCTATCGCAGCAACGGCAATGCACAAGGCGGTAATCTTTCAGCCACAATCGCGGGCGAACAACTGAGCATGACGTACAGCGGTTCCACCGCCAAGGCGGATAATTACACGGCGGGAGCCGATTTCAAACCGGCCGGCCTGGCTTTTACAGATGCCGGTCAGTCACTTATAAATTCGACAAAATGGCTGCCTGGCAATGAGGTCGGATCATCCATGTATAAATCGACAAATCAATCCCTGGGGTTCGCGCTGCGCCACGAAAACCATCAGTTTGAATTCAAGTACGGCGAACAGGATATTCCCTACCAGGGTTACCCCAACCAGCGCATGGACATGACTGGTAACAAGAGCGAACAATTTAATTTGCGCTACAACGGACGATACGACAGGGGTGCGCTGGAAGCCCGTGCCTATAATGAACATACACGGCACAAGATGAACTTCCTCGAAGATAAGGTCTTCTGGTACATGGGCCCCGGTCAAACGATAGCTGCTCCGGGCATGCCGATGGACACCGATGGCAATAACAGCGGCGTGGTTGCCAAAGCGGATATTCTCATGTCGGAACGCGACCTGCTTCGGGTAGGGGGCGAGGTGCAGCAGTACCGCCTGAATGACTGGTGGGAACCGTCCGGCAATGGCGGCATGTCACCGCTTACATTCTGGAACATCAATAATGGTCAGCGCGACCGGCTGGCTCTCTTCAGTGAATGGGAGGCTCAATGGAACCCGCAATGGCTGACGCAATTCGGTGTACGTCACGAAACAGTTGATATGAACACCGGTACGGTACAGGGTTACAACACGGGTGCCACCTATGCGGCCGACGTGGCTGCCTTCAATGCCGCCAACCGTAAGAAGACTGACCACAATTGGGATATGACCGCGCTGGCCCGCTTCACGCCTACTTCCACACAGACCTACGAGTTCGGCTTTGCCCAGAAAACCCGTTCGCCCAACCTCTATGAGCGTTACACCTGGTCGAAGGGCGGCATGGCTATGAACATGATCAACATGGCAGGTGATGGCAACGGCTATGTCGGCAACCTGAATTTAAAACCGGAAATAGCGCACACCCTGAGTGCAACTGGCGACTGGCATGATGCACAAGAACAATGGGGTGTGAAGGTGACGCCGTATTACACTCAGGTGCAGGACTATATCGATGTACAGCGCTGCGCTGCCGGATCCGCGGTGTGTACTGCCGCAAATGTGACCAGGACAAACGGATTCGTCTTCCTGCAGTTCGCCAACCAGCGTGCGCGTCTTTACGGGATAGATATTTCCGGACACATGCCTTTGGTCGAATCCGGTGGTTATGGCAGTTTCAACGCAACAGGCGTGGTCAGTTATGTTGACGGCAAGAACGAGACTACCGGCGACAATCTCTACAACATGATGCCGCTGAATGTGAAGCTCTCCATGATTCAGCGCCTCGCCGGATGGACCAACACCGCCGAAGTAAAGTTGGTCGATGCCAAGACGAAAGTATCGCAAGTTCGCAATGAACTTAGAACGGGTGGCTACGGACTGCTTAACCTGCGCAGCAGCTATGAATGGAAGCAATTCCGCTTCGATGTAGGCATCGAAAATGCCCTGGATAAATTCTATGGCGATCCACTGGGCGGCGCGTACGTGGGGCAGGGTCTGACCATGCCTCCAACAGGTGGCTGGTCATATGGTTACGCGGTTCCGGGTATGGGTCGCTCGCTCTATGCGGGCATGACAATGAAATTCTGATGGTGTAGCGCAAACCAAAGCCGCCGCTTACCCCGGCGGCTTTTTTACAGCCATGCGATTACGTAGCCGACCAGCTTACCAGTCCGGTGTAAGAGGTGATCAGCACGATCAGGCCGAAGGCGATGCGATACCAGGCGAATATCGTGAAGTCGTGGCGGCTGATGTAGCGCAGCAGGCCGCGCACGGCGATGAAGGCGCTGATGAACGAAGTGATGGAGCCTACCAGGAAGATGCCCAGGTCATCGGCGTGGAACTGATCGCGGTATTTCACCACTTCATAGAGGGTTGCCGCCGTCAGTGTCGGAATGGCGAGGAAGAACGAGAATTCGGTCGCAGCCTTGCGAGACAAGCCAAAAAACAGACCGCCTATGATGGTCGAGCCTGAACGCGATGTGCCGGGAATCAGCGCCAGCGCCTGTGCCAGCCCCATCTTTACGGCGTCCTTCCAGTGCATGTCGTCCACGCTTTCTATGGAGACCGTATGGGTGTGTTTTTCTGCCCAGAGGATGACAAAGCCACCGATGATGAACGCCAGCGCAACCGGAACAGGCGCGAACAGGTGTTCCTTGATGGCCTTGCCGAACAACAGGCCGAGTATCGCCAGTGGTAAAAAGGCGATGAACAGGTTGAAGGTGAAGCGTTGTGCGGCTTCCTGTTTCTGTATCAGGCCGGACGTTACCTGAGCCAGCTTGGCGCGGTATTCCCAGCAAACGGCCAGAATAGCGGCGAACTGGATAACGATTTCGAACACCTTGCCGCGCGCGTCGTTGAAATCCAGCAAGTCGCCGACCAGTATTAAATGGCCGGTGGATGAAATCGGCAAAAATTCGGTCAGCCCTTCGACCACGCCAAGGGTGGCTGCCTTGAGTAAAAGAATAATGTCCATTATATTTTCCGTGGGGTTAATGATCGTAGGGTGGGCACTCATTGCCCACCACCAACTTTGCGATGCGCCGATTTACCGCGCAGCGCTCTTCATCGCTCATCTCGATCCAGCGGGTGATCTCCTCGAAAGTGCGCAGACAACTGCGGCACACCTCATCGCCCAGCACTGTGGTGCAGTGACCGATGCACGGGCTTTCTGCCGTCACGACGGGCGAGGATGTGGCTTGCATCTACTGATCAG
>JAUXWM010000031.1 GCA_030681375.1 Gallionella sp. | reverse complement strand
GTCAAGCGACATAAGGAAGTTGGATCGATCAGCGGGGTCGCCAAGGAGTTAGGACTGGTCGAGCAGACATTGCGTAACTGGGTCAAGGCGGCAGAGGCTGGCAAGCTCAATGGTCCGGGCGCCAAGCCGATTACGCCGGAGCAGATGGAATTATCGCGGTTACGCGCCGAAAATATCCGCTTGAAACGAGAGTGTGAAATATTAAAAAAAGCGACGGCGTACTTCGCGAGAGAAACTCGGTGAAGTACGCCTGGATTGACGAGCGACGTGAAGAATTCGGTCTGGTCGAAATATGTTCCGTTCTAAATGTCAGTGTAAGTGGCTATCGAGCCTGGAAGCGTGGTGGCAAGCCAGAGAGAACACGGCTGACAGATGCGCAGATGTTAATGTGGATTCAGTCTATTAATATTGAATTTAAAGGGATTTATGGTAGTCCGCGTATGTTTAGAGAGCTGCGTGAGCGTGGTTTCCCGGCATCCAAACCGAGAGTCGAGCGACTGATGCGCGAGAACGACATTCGCGCACGGCATAAGCGGCGTTACAAAGTGACGACAGACTCGAAGCACAATCTGCTGATTGCCCAGAACCTGCTGGATCGAAACTTTAACCCGGCTGCGCCGAATCAGGTTTGGACGTCGGATATCACGTATTTGTGGACGAATGAAGGCTGGCTGTATCTGGCGATCGTGCTCGATTTGTTCAACCGCGAGGTGGTCGGCTGGTCGCTCAAGCCGCGCATGACTGCCGACATCGTCACCGATGCGCTAACGATGGCCTGGTTTCGCAAGAAACCGGCGGCGGGACTGATGCATCATTCGGATCGCGGCAGCCAGTATGCCAGCCATGCCTTTCAGGAAAAACTGAAGGCGTACGGCATGGTCTGCTCGATGAGTCGCAAGGGAAATTGCTGGGATAACGCACCGACTGAAAGTTGGTTTAACAGCTTTAAAAATGAGCGAGTGCACGGGGTGCAGTTCGAGACACGGGCCGAAATGACGGCGATGAGCTTTGAATACATTGAGGTGTTGTACAACCGAAAACGGCAGCACTCAACACTGGGCTACAAGTCACCGATTCAGTTTCTGGATAACTGGCTTATT
>JAUXWM010000029.1 GCA_030681375.1 Gallionella sp. | reverse complement strand
GGGCTGCCGCCCTCGGCCTGCTTAAGAATTGCGATGATCTGGCTATCTGAAAAGCGTGATAACTTCATGTAAAAATTCCTCTATTTCCAAGTGAGAAAATTCTACTTCTAATCGCAACTAATTTCAGGGGGGATTACCATCTGATCCTGCACCTCCAGCACCGGCATGCTGGTGCTGCGTTGCAGGATTTCAGTGAGTATGCTGGCATGGCTGGGATCGAGATGGGATACCAGCACGTAGGCCATGCCGCTGACAGGCGGTACATGATGAAAGAACGCCTCAAAGGCTTCCAGTCCACCGGCGGAAGCGCCTATACCGACAACAGGAAAGCTGCGCGACACGTCAATATTAGCGGGGATTTCCGGTGTTTCAGTGTTATCGGCAACCACAATTCATCCTCAGCAGGCAATTTAATCTGGCTGGCAAGATACAGGCATTAGCTGCCCTATGTCTATCAGGAAATTCCTGCTGCGCTCACAGGCCGCTCAGCACCTTGATATGTGCGGCGGCGCTGCGCCCCAGTGCATCGAGCGCATAACCGCCTTCCAGCACGGAGACGATGCGTCGATCTGCATATTTTTCCGCCAGCAGCTTGAGTTGCCCTGTCACCCAGACATAGTCGGCCTCACGCAGCGCCAACCCGCCCATATCATCTTCGCGGTGTGCATCGAATCCGGCCGAGATGAACAGCATTTGCGGCTGGAATGTTTCCAGCGCGGGCAGCCAGTGTTGCGTGACGGCTGCCCGAAAATCCTCACCCGAGGCGCCCGCCGCCAGCGGCACATTGATGATGTGCTCATTGCCGCTGCCCGCACCGCAATACGGATAATAAGGGTGACGAAAGGTCGAGCACAACAGCACGCGCGGGTCGTCGTGAAAGATAGCTTCCGTGCCATTGCCGTGATGCACGTCAAAGTCGGCGATAGCCACGCGTTCCAGCCCATACTGTTCCAGCGCATGTGCTGCGGCGACGGCCACATTATTGAAGATGCAGAAACCGGCCGCCGTCGCCATTCCGGCATGATGGCCCGGCGGGCGGACATTACAGAATGCGTTCTCCACCTGCCCCGTCATGACCAGGTCAACGGCCTGCACCGCCGCCCCCGCCGCACACAACGCCGCCTCCAGCGAGTATGGATTCATCGCGGTATCGCCATCCAGATACAGCAGACCACTTTGCGGCGCCTGCGCGAACACGGCATCAACGTAGGCATCGGCATGCACCCGCAACAATTGCCCGCGTGTCACTTCGGACGCTACGCAATAGCGCAGATATGGCATCAGCCCCGAGGCGATGAGCCTGTCCTCGATCGCCTGAATCCGCGCCGGACTCTCCGGATGATCCGCACCCATCTCATGCTTTAGACAGGAAGGATGACTGAGATAGGCAGTTTGCATAAGTTATAGATTCAGAAAAATCTGTTCACCAAGTCCCAGGGTTAAAGCACCTTGCGCACCGCCTTGATGCTGTCGTCATCCGCGCTGCTGCTGACTTCAAAACCGAGGCGTTCCACCAGATGCAGCATGTCGCTGTTGTTTTTGAGCACTTCGCCTTCGATGACTTTCAGTCCTTTGGAGCGTGCCGCATCCATCAGCGTCGTCATCAGGCGTTGCCCCAGCCCCTTGCCATGCATGCTGTCGGCAATCACCAGCGCGAATTCACAACTCTCGCCGTCTGGATTGAAGGCGAAGCGCGCCACGCCCAGCTCCACCTCTTTGCCTTGCACTTCGGTCACTGCAATCAACGCCATCTCGCGGCTGTAGTCGATCTGCGTGAAGCGTATCAGCATGGCCTGACTCAGCTCCTGCACGCTGTTCATGAAACGGAAAAAACGTGATTCTTCAGACAGGTTGCGCACAAAAGCCTGTACCAGCGCGGCATCTTCGGGGCGGATCGGACGTATGGTGATATCCATGCCGTCCGCCAGCTGCCAGTGATTGACCAGATGCGTCGGATAGGGATAAATTGCCATGTGCGAGTAACGGTCCGCGCTCGGCTGTCTGAATTCCACTACCACGCGCGCATCGGCGGCAAGCGCACCATTCTCGTCCAGTATCAGCGGGTTGATGTCCATTTCCGTCAGCATCGGCAGTTCGCAAACCATCTCGGAGACGCGCAACAACACCGATTCCAGCGCCTCCATGTCGGCGGGCGGCATGTGGCGGAACGCGCCCAGCAATTTGGAGACATTAGTTCGGCTGATCAGATCGCGCGCCAGAAAGGAGTTCAACGGCGGCAAGGTAACCGACGCGTCGCCCATTACTTCCACCATGGTGCCGCCCGCGCCAAAGGTAATCACCGGGCCGAACACCGGGTCGCAGATCACCCCCACCATCAGTTCGCGCCCGTTCGGTTTGACGATCATAGGCTGAATGGAAATGCCATCCATGTGCGCGCCAGGACGATTGTGCTGAATATTTTCGGTAATCTCGTGATACGCCGCACGCACCGCCTGAGCGTTGCCCAGATTGAGTTTCACGCCGCCCGCATCGCTCTTGTGCGTAATGTCGCGGGAATTGACCTTCATTGCCACCGGGAAGCCCAGTTGTTGTGCGATCAGCAGCGCCTCGTTCGGCGATCGGGCCACCATGGTCTGCGCAACCGGAATATGGAAAGCCGACAACACCGCCTTCGATTCCATTTCGCTCAATACCTTGCGCTTATCCTGCAACGCGCCTTCGATCACCATGCGCGCGCCTTCCACGTCCGGCTCCAGTCTGCTGGACAACGGCTCCGGCATCTGCATCAGCAGCTTCTGGTTTTCATAGTAATCGGACAGGTAGGAAAACACCTCCACCGCAGGTTCCGGGGTGCGGAAGTTGGGTTTTTTTGATGCCGCAAACAATTTACGCGACTCACTCACTTGCGCCTCACCCATCCAGCAGGTGAGCAGCGGTTTGCTGTACTGGTTGGCCAGCGCGATCACGACTTCTGCCGCCTCCAGCGGCTTGGTCATCGCCTGTGGCGTCAGAATAGTCAGCACGCCGTCCACATTCGGGTCTTCCAGACAGGCGGCAACCGCATGCTGATAACGATCCGCCTGCGCATCACCGATGATATCCACCGGATTGCCGTGCGACCAGTTGGGCGGCAATACCTGATTCAGACGGGCTATGGTGGCCTCGGACAACTCAGCCATGACCAGCCCCAGGTCCGATGCGCGATCCGTGGCCATCACGCCGGGGCCGCCGCCATTGGTGACAATCGCCAGTCGATTGCCTGAAGGGTGGAAGCCGCAGGACAAGGCCTTGGCAGCGGAGAACAGTTGCGTCACGCTATGCACTCGCACCACACCGGCGCGACGCACGGCCGCATCGAAGGCATCATCCGAACCGACCAGCGATGCGGTATGCGACATCGCCGCCTTGGAACCCGCCTCATGGCGGCCGACCTTGATCAGGATCACCGGTTTGATGCGCGCAGCGGCGCGCAAAGAACTCATGAAGCGGCGCGACTCGCGTATGCCTTCGATATAAAGCAGGATATTCTCGGTCTGCGGATCGGACACCAGATAATCAAGTATCTCGCCGAAATCCACATCGGCGGAGGAGCCCATCGAAACCACGCTGGAGAAGCCGACATCATTGACCTGCGCCCAATCCAGAATGGCGGTACACAAGGCACCGGACTGCGAGACCAGCGCCAGATTGCCGGCATTCGCCCCGCCCTTGTTGAAGGTGGCATTGAGGCCGATACCGGGGCGCATGATACCCAGACAATTCGGCCCGATCAGACGAATACCAAAACGCTTCGCATTTTCCAGCAAACGGCGTTCCAGCTCCTTGCCTTCGGCGCCGATCTCGCCAAAGCCGGCGGTGATGATGACCGCAGCCTTGACTCCGCGTTTACCGCATTCTTCGATAATACCGGGCACGGTTTGTGGCGGCGTGGCAATCACCACCAATTCGATCTTTTCTTCTATATCAGCAATAGAGGCGTATGCCTTGCGTCCCTGCACTTCCGCGACACGGGAATTGATCGCATACAGCGCGCCCTGAAAGCCGCTTTCCAGCATGTTATGAAATACAATCTGGCCGACTGAATCAACGCGGTCACTGGCGCCAAAAACGGCGACGGATTGTGGAGAGAATAGTTCGGTAAGGTAATGTCTGGACATGATTTGGTGTACTTGGCTAATTGAAATAATGCTGAAATCTTCCCGCCGTATTGATGATACCGGCTTGCGGACGGAGGATACGAATAAAATATTACAAATTGAGTGGCAAGCTGCCTGTGCGACCAATTATCCTCGCAGCCTGTCAATTCTTCCACCCTTTTCTAATATACCCGCCACAAAAACCCAGTAACCGTTCACCCATGAGAGTCCATCACTCGCATCATCGGAACTGGGTTGAGAGCTATCACGCATACATGGCTTTATCTATTTTTTCCTATCCTCTACCATGTGCAGCACTGCTTTCCAACAGGAGATTGCCATGAACAGCATCACTGAAATCCCACCGCGACTGTCCCGTGTCATCGAGCGTCTGATAACAGGGGTCGCCACCTCGGATGGCGCGGGGGTGAAGCTGACCCGCGTGCTCACCGGAAAACTACAGCAACGTCTCGACCCCTTCCTGATGCTGGATGCCTTCGGCAGCGACAATCCGGACGACTATATCGCGGGCTTTCCCGACCATCCGCATCGCGGTTTCGAGACGGTGACCTATATGCTTTCCGGTCGCATGCGCCATCGCGATAGCGCGGGACATGAAGGCTTGCTGGAAAGCGGCGGCGTACAGTGGATGACCGCCGGGCGCGGTGTGATCCATTCCGAACTGCCCGAACAGCAAGATGGCGTGATGGAAGGCTTCCAGCTCTGGCTGAACCTGCCCGCAGAACGCAAGATGTGCGAACCGTGGTATCGTGACTTTCCCGACGCCGCCCTGCCGGAATATGTCACGGGCGGCGGTGTTACCGTACGGGTCATTGCCGGGAGCAGCAACGGCGTTGCAGGCGCGGTCAGCCGCGAACGCACCGAGCCGCTCTATCTGGATGTTCATCTGCCAGCGGGCGCCACGTTCTCGACGGCACTGGCAAAGACGCATAATGCGTTCATCTACGTCTATCGCGGCGCGGTGCAAGTCGGCGACACGCAAGTGGAGGCAGGCCGCATGGGAATATTGAGCAACACCGGCGATGGCGTGACAATGACCACATCAGTAGCCGCACGTCTGATTCTGATCGCGGGTAAACCGCTAAACCAGCCCATCGTGCAACACGGGCCGTTCGTGATGAATACCCAGCAGGAAATACATCAGGCACTGGATGATTTTAACAACGGGCGCTTTGCCTGAACCACATAACCCTAGGAGCACCACATGACCACGACTCTGTTTACCCCAACCCGGCTGGGCGCATTGCAACTAAAAAACCGCATCGTTATGGCGCCGCTGACGCGCTGCCGGGCCACCGGCAATGTGCCCAATCAACTGATGGCCGACTATTACCGGCAGCGTTCCGGCGCGGGACTGCTCATCGCAGAGGGCACTTCGCCTTCCGCGAATGGCTTGGGTTATGCGCGCCAGCCAGGCCTGTTCAGCGATGAGCAGGTACAGGGCTGGCGTCTGGTGACCGACGGCGTGCATCAGGCGGGCGGCAGGATATTTGTCCAGTTGATGCACACCGGGCGCGTCAGTCATGCGGCCAACATGCAGGACGGCGCAAAAATACTCGCCCCTTCTGCTCTGGCCGCGCCCGGCGAAATGTGGACGGACAGTAGCGGGTTACAGCCCTATCCTATCCCTGCCGAGATGAATGAAACCGATATCGCCAGGACAATTGCCGAGTATGCCGCAGCGGCGAAACACGCCATGGAGGCCGGGTTCGACGGCATTGAGCTGCATGCGGCAAATGGTTATCTGATCGACCAATTCCTCAATACCGCTACCAATCAACGCACGGACCGCTGGGGCGGCAGCGTGAAGAACCGCATCCGCTTTGCGGTGGAAGTAGCCAAAGCGGCTGCGGCCGCGATTGGCGCCGGACACATAGGCATGCGTATTTCGCCTTACGGCGTATTCAACGGCACGGTGGCCGATGCCGAAATGGATGCGCTGTATGCTGCACTGATCACCGAATTAAACGCGATCGGCCTGGTGTACATCCATATCGTCGATCACAGTGCCATGGGCGCACCGGAAGTCAGCCCCGCATTGAAAGCCACTCTACGCAACACATTCAAGGGTCAGTACATCCTCTCAGGCGGCTATGATCTGGCGCGCGCCAATGCCGACCTGGATGCACAGCGCGGCGATCTGGTGGCATTCGGGCGTCCGTTCATCTCCAATCCCGATCTGGTGGGAAAATTGCGCAATGGCAGCGCCTTGACTGAACCTGATTTCAATACCTTCTACACGCCGGGTGAAAAAGGCTACACCGACTACTGATATTTCAGATCACCTGCAACCCGACCTGCGGGGGTAATTTACCCCGCAGGTTTTTTCGTCGCATGCTTAAAAAGTCGTAACAACCCTTATAATATGCACCTTGATTCGACCAGAATAAAATCGTGAACGACACAACACCTGACCATTCCCATCCAGACAAAGCGGTTCTGTTCGCCGACATAAGCGGCAGCACGCGCCTGTATGAGACGCTGGGCGATGCGCGCGCATTCACCACCATCAACAGCTGTCTCGACATTTTGCAGCGCCTGACGGCAGCGCATACCGGCCAGACAGTCAAGACCATAGGCGACGAGATTATGGCCGTATTCCCGGATGCCATTTCTGCAGCACAAGCCGCCTGCGAAATGCAGCTGGTAATCAGCCACGCCAAAATCGACGGCACACAGCTATCAATACGCATCGGATTGCACTACGGCCCGGTGATTGAGAGCGCCAGCGATGGCGACGTGTTCGGCGAAACGGTCAACATAGCCGCACGCATGACGGAAATAGCCCAGGCACAGCAAATCATCACGACTGGTGCGACAGTAGCCATGCTGCCGCCCATCATGCGCACCAGCACGCGCAGCTTCGACAATCTGTCTATCAAGGGAAAAACAGATGACATCGAAGTACATGAAGTTATCTGGCAGGAAAGCGAGGAAATGACCATGATGGTCGGCCGCACCCTCTCGCCCGCCAACGTCGAACCTACCCTGCAGTTGATTTATCGCGGCAATAAGTTTGTCATGGATGCCGCACACCCCGGCATCACGATTGGGCGGGGCGAACTGGCGGACATCATGATTCAGGATCGCAGGGCGTCGCGCATGCATGCCAAAATTGAACGGCGACGCGATAAATTCGTTTTTATTGATATCAGCTCCAATGGCAGTTACGTGACGTTCAGGAACGAAAGCGAAGTTCAGCTACGGCGCGAAGAGCTGGTATTGCGCGAGAGCGGCAGCATCAGCCTGGGACACACCTACAAAAAAGATCCCGCTGAAGTCATCACGTTTGTATATAAAAGCTGACCCAGCAGCCTCATTCCACCCCCTCAACAACCGAACCGTCCACGGACGACGCAATCCTGCGTCTAGGTCACGTTTTTTCAATCGCATATTAATTTCCCAGACAATCACTGCCTATTTCACCCGTCGAAAATCACGTTTATCGGGTGGATAATTCAGCATAGTGTGTTATTTTGCATAAAAATATTCGGAGTTTTTTACAGATGAATCGTCTTACCTTACTGCTGACACTGCTGTTCACCCCTTTATTGGCTCATGCCTCTGAAACCGCCTCACGCCTCGACCTGACCGGAAACTGGGTCGGCATTACGGCAATCACCCTGTTCTTCATCGCCTATCTGGCAGTCATGGCAGAAGAGTTCTCCCATCTGCGCAAATCCAAGCCGGTCATGCTGGCGGCGGGCATTATCTGGGCGCTGATTGCCTGGTACTACCAGTCACATGACATCCCCCATGTGGTCGAAACCGCGTTGCGCCATAACCTGGAGGAATACGCCGAACTGATGCTGTTCCTGATCGTGGCGATGACCTATATCAATGCGATGGATGAGCGCAATGTATTCGAAGCGCTGCGCTCCTGGCTGATACGCAAGGGATTCGGCTACCGCGCGCTGTTCTGGGTGACCGGGATACTGGCGTTTTTCCTTTCCGGTCTGGCCGATAACCTGACAACCGCCCTGCTGATGGGCGCGGTGGTCGTGGCAGTGGGTCATGGCAACCAGCGCTTCGTCGTACTGGGTTGCATCAACGTGGTGGTCGCAGCCAATGCCGGCGGCGCGTTCTCGCCTTTCGGCGACATCACCACGCTGATGGTCTGGCAAAAGAACATCATCGCCAGCAATGGACCTATCGGTTTCTGGACTTTTTTCTATCTGTTCGTTCCTGCTCTGGTCAATTACCTGGTGCCTGCCGCCATCATGCATTTCTTCGTCCCGAACGGAAAACCCGAGGCTGGCGGAAAACTCATCATGATGAAACGCGGTGCACGCCGCATCATCTTTTTGTTCCTGTGCACCATCGCTCTGGCGGTGAGTTTCCACAGCATGCTGTCATTGCCCCCTGTCATAGGCATGCTGACTGGCCTGGGGCTGTTAAAATTCTTCGCCTATTATTTGAGAATAACCACCAGCGGACGCGCGCAGGCGACCGTATCTGAAATCGGTAGTCCTGCGGCATTTGACATCTACCGTGAAGTGGCCCGCAGCGAATGGGACACACTGTTCTTCTTCTACGGCGTGGTGATGTGCGTGGGGGGTTTGGGCTTCATCGGCTATCTGTCCATGGCATCCCAGATCATGTACGGTGAATGGGGCGCGACCAACGCCAACATCGCCGTCGGCTTGATTTCCGCCGTAGTGGACAACATCCCCGTCATGTTCGCCGTGCTCAGCATGCAACCCGACATGTCCATAGGCCAATGGCTGCTGGTCACCCTGACCGCCGGCGTGGGCGGTTCTCTGCTGTCCGTGGGTTCTGCGGCAGGCGTCGCGCTGATGGGCCAGGCACGCGGCACCTACACCTTTTTCGCCCATCTCAAGTGGACGCCGGTGATCGCGCTGGGCTACGCAGCCAGCATCGCCACCCATTTGCTGCTCAACCATAAACTGTTCTGAACAACGAACGGCAATAACCGCCTTGCCTTGTGAATTCGCTTTTGTATATTTCCAGAGGGACTCCGCCAATGGAAAATCGGGCATGCAGGAATTATTGATTCACCTTTTCGGCAGCGTATAGGTCAGCGACAAGCTGGATCAGTTCAGAACGGTCAAAGTTGGCAAGCTATCAAATCCTTATAATTTGCTGGAATTATCCATTTGTCTTTGCACGACTGTGCTGATGAAGTTAGCAAACGGCTTTATATTTCCATTCACACTGGCTTGTTCAAGCGCGGTCATGTAGCCGTCTCGATCTTCGACATGGATGACCGTCCACGGGTATCCGCCAGATGCGAGCATAGCATTCATCAGAAACCGCGCCATGCGGCCGTTGCCATCCCCATAAGGGTGAATATAGACGAAGATAAAATGGCCGAGTACCGCACGGACAGCAGCCTCTGATTCCTTCGATATTAAATCGAAGAAGACCGGCATGGCATCTCGTACAGATTCGTAGGAGGGCGGCACATGCCGGGCATAGCGAATGAATACCGGCCAGGAACGATAGCCGGCGAGATGTTTAGCTTCGAGGATACCGCTCATGACGGAAGGCTCGAAGAGTTTTCGATACCAGTCATGATGGTCGCGCCGAATCACCTCGCCAGGCTCACTCCGT
>JAUXWM010000025.1 GCA_030681375.1 Gallionella sp. | reverse complement strand
AGGACTATGCAACGAAATGGATGTGGACTTACAATCACGAACGCCCCAACATGGCACTCGGCGGCATCACGCCGAAACAGAAGTTAGATTTTTTAACCAGCTCTACTTTTGACCCCAACTAAAAATGGGGGGATTACCATGGGAGTAAGGGGTGAGGTGCTGATTCGCGAGTGCTGGAAATCTTTGGCCAGCTTATCCGAAAAGGCGGACATCGATCCAAGACAGACGCATTGTTTCGCCGCGGAACTCTATTTGCGCGCGGGGCAATTTCATGAGGTCGTGAGGATAGCCAAAGTAATATCGGGTGCAGATATGCGCTCAGCAGTACAACGCTGGCTGGCATTGGGATACGCGGGGTGTGACGAAGCAGAGCAGGCCAGAAGCGCTGCGCTTCGTTTTGCCTGGTTGTCACCGCAAGAATTTGATGGCTTTGTTGATGAAATGAAAGATATCGCCTTAGCGCGCGACTGGAGTCGCTGTCAGGCTGATCTGGATGAGCTTGATGCAACGTGGTTCCCCGCTTGGTGCGCAAATGAAAAAGTGGCTGGTGTAACGATACAGGAGAATTTCCCTGCCTGTGAAGGAAGCTCGGCGTATAAGCTGGTCGTGAGTCTAGGTTTACGCGAGCGCAATGGTATTTGTCGTACAGTATTTGAGGAAAGAGCGAGGTTGAAGCAATTAAATGAAAGTTTCTTTGCTTTTTACATGAGGCGCAGAGACTATCCTCATTCTCGTATGAAATAGTTGGGTTGGCTGAACTCTCACTGTCGTGCGTTCATAGTTACAAGCCAGCGTGCTGGATCGCCCGACTGCAGTTTCAACTGTTAACCAAAGGCTGCTTTTCGGCATGCAATATCGAATCTTCATGGGCGGTAGTGTGGACTGTCATACAAGTTTTTTGAATTTTGTTAAGTTCACCGATAGGTTAGTGCCAACCGGACTTAGACCGAAACTTTCCATTGCCGCCATTGGCATAGTGATTGTTTGGCCCATGCCTGTTGGGTTTGGAGTTGGAATGAGTGGTGGGATTTACTGGAATATGCACTGATTGCATGGCGGATTATTCGTGGCAACCGCGATTTCATTGACCTATTCGCCGATTTTTCCGCGTAATGTTTTCAGTTCACCGCGCCGGGCTTTGCCTTCCAGGCGCTTTTTCTTTGAACTCCGGGTAGGTTTGGTCGGCATGCGTTTTTTGGGCGAATATCCCGCGCTGATGATCAGCGCGCGGAGGCGATCAAGCGCATCTTCGCGGTTCTTTTCCTGGCTGCGAAAACGCTGCGCTTTGATGATGATCACGGCTTCACTGCTAATGCGCCTGTCGGCCAGCGTCCTGAGTTTTTCCTTGTACTCCTCCGGCAACGACGAGGCATTGATGTCGAAACGCAGATGGATCGCGCTCGAAACTTTGTTGACGTTCTGACCGCCAGCGCCCTGCGCGCGTATCGCATGCAACTCGATCTCGGATTCGGGAAGATCAATGTCTCTGGTGATTTGCATAAGTTATTTTCTAGTTATCATGGAAAAGCAGCCTCACGCGGAGACGCGGAGAGCGCGGAGAAAACTGTAATCAGATCTAAAACCAGATGAAGAAATCGCAATAAAACAATACATCTTTTTAAAACGACACTTGGTTCTCAGATTTTGATCTTCTCCGCGATCTCCGCGCCTCCGCGTGAACCGGTTTTGCGTTTATCCGGGTTTTCTGTTCAGCACCGGCTTCAGATACGCGCCGGTCACGCTGCGCTTGTTCTTTGCGATATCCTGTGGCGAGCCTTCGGCAATAATCTGTCCGCCCCCGTCGCCGCCTTCCGGCCCCAGGTCGATCACCCAGTCTGCGGTCTTGATTACGTCCAGGTTGTGTTCGATCACCACCAGCGTGTTGCCCTGATCGCGCAGTTTGTGGATCACCCTGAGCAGTTGGGCGATGTCGTGGAAGTGCAGTCCGGTGGTGGGCTCGTCGAGGATGTAGAGCGTCCGTCCGGTGTCGCGTTTGGACAGCTCCAGCGATAGCTTGACGCGCTGCGCTTCGCCGCCCGACAGGGTGGTGGCGGATTGCCCCAGCGTGATGTAACCCAGGCCGACATCCAGCAGGGTTTGCAGTTTGCGTGCAATAAGCGGCACGGCTTTGAAGAAGTCGTGTGCCTGCTCGACGGTCATCTGCAAAATTTGCTGAATATTCTTGCCCTTGTACTGGATTTCCAGCGTCTCGCGGTTATAGCGCTGGCCGTGGCAGACGTCGCAGGGCACATACACGTCCGGCATGAAGTGCATCTCCACCTTGATTACGCCGTCGCCCTGACAGGATTCGCAGCGTCCGCCCTTGACGTTGAATGAAAAGCGTCCCGGCCCGTAGCCGCGTTCGCGTGATGACGGCACACCGGCGAACAACTCGCGTATCGGCGTGAACAGGCCGGTGTACGTGGCGGGATTGGAGCGCGGCGTGCGGCCTATGGGCGACTGATCGACATTGATCACCTTGTCGAAGAATTCCAGACCGCTGATTTCGGCGTGGGCGGCGGGTTCGGTGTTGCTGCGATACAAATGACGCGAGACGGCGGGGTACAGCGTGTCGTTAATCAGCGTGGATTTGCCGGAACCGGATACGCCGGTTACGCAAGTCAGCAGGCCGACCGGCAGGTTCAGCGTGACATCTTTCAGATTGTTGCCGCTGGCCGCGACGATGCGCAGCATGCGTTCGGGGTCGGGAATCAGTTGTTTTTCCGGCATGGGGATGCGACGGCGACCGGTCAGATAGTCGCCGGTGAGTGATTGCGCATTCCGGCAGATTTCATCCGGCGTGCCTTGCGCCACCACCAGTCCGCCGTGTTCACCTGCACCCGGGCCCATGTCCACCACATAGTCGGCATGGCGGATGGCATCTTCGTCATGCTCCACCACGATTACGCTGTTGCCCATGTCGCGCAGCCTGTGCAAGGTGGTCAGCAGACGGTCATTGTCGCGCTGGTGCAGGCCGATAGAGGGTTCATCCAGCACATACATCACGCCGGTCAGGCCGGAGCCGATCTGCGAGGCGAGGCGGATGCGCTGCGCCTCTCCGCCGGATAGCGTCTCGGCGGAGCGTTCCAGCGTCAGGTAATTCAGCCCGACGTTGTTCAGGAAAGTCAGTCGGGAAGCGATCTCATGCACGATTTTTTCGGCTATGGCCTGCTTCTGGCCTTGCAGCGTCAATCCCTGAAAGAAAGCCAACGCCTGCTGCAAGGGCAGCGCGCTGATCTCGTACAGGTTTTTGTCCGCCACGCGCACATGGCGCGCTTCCAGACGCAAGCGCGTCCCTTTGCATTCCGTGCAAGTGCAACTGTTCAGGTATTTCGACAGTTCTTCGCGCACGGTGGGCGAGTCTGTTTCCTTGTAACGGCGTTCCAGATTGTTGACGATGCCCTCGAAGGCGTGTTCGCGCAGCGTCGCTTTGCCGCGTTCGTTGAGGTATTGAAAGGCGATTTCCTCCTTGCCGGAGCCGTACAGCACGGCCTGCTGGATTTTTTCCGGCAGACTCTCGAACGACTGCTCCAGATCGAAGTCGTAGTGGCGGGCGAGACCGGCGAGCAGTTGATGGTAAAACTGATTGCGCCTGTCCCAGCCCTTGATCGCGCCGGAACTCAGCGAGAGTGAGGGCAGGGCGACGATGCGCTTAGCGTCGAAGAAGCTGATGACTCCGAGCCCGTCGCACTTGGGACACGCGCCCATAGGGTTGTTGAATGAAAACAGCCGTGGTTCGAGTTCGGGCAGGGAGTAGCTGCAAATCGGGCAGGCAAATTTGGCCGAAAACTGATGCTCCTTCCCGCTGTCCATTTCCACCGCCAGCGCGCGTCCGTCGGCATGCAGCAGCGCGGTCTCGAACGATTCCGCCAGCCGCTGCTTGGATTCGGGATTGACTTTCAGCCTGTCCACCACGATTTCGACGGTGTGCTTTTTAGTCTTTTGCAGGCTGGGCAGCGCGTCGATCTCATATACCGTGCCGTTGATGCGCAGCCGCGTAAAGCCCTGGGCGCGCAGCTCGTCGAACATCTCCAGCTGCTCACCCTTGCGATCCACTACCAGCGGCGAAAGTATCATCACCTTCGTGCCTTCCGGCAGTTCCAGCACATGATCGACCATCTGGCCGACACTCTGCGCCTGCAAAACCCGGTCATGCTGCGGGCAATAGGGGTCGCCTGCGCGGGCGAACAGCAGGCGCAGATAATCGTGTATCTCGGTCACTGTTCCGACGGTAGAGCGCGGGTTGTGCGAAGTGGCTTTCTGCTCGATGGCAATCGCAGGCGACAGCCCCTCGATCAAATCCACGTCCGGCTTTTCCATCAATTGCAGAAATTGCCGCGCATAGGCGGATAGCGATTCCACATAGCGGCGCTGGCCTTCCGCATACAGGGTGTCGAAGGCGAGCGAGGATTTGCCCGAGCCGGATAGCCCGGTGATCACCACCAGCTTGTGGCGTGGCAGGTCGAGGCTGATGTTCTTCAGGTTGTGCGTGCGAGCGCCGCGTATCTTGATGCTTTCCATGATGTGCAAACGTGGTGGAGACGACTGGGCAATATACGCGATTCTTTGCGCTTCCCCAAGCCGTGTAGTCTTACGCGATGCAATTAGGGGAGCTTATACGATTTGTTCGCGCGTCACGGATTGGCGCCCAGTGCGATGGTGTTGATAACGTAATGAAGGATCAGAGCATCATTCTGAGCGACAGATTCAAAGCCGACGCCGATGTGAAATCCGCTGCCGTCTTCCTTGGGGTGGATGTTGCGAATAATGACGGGGATATTCAGATTGCTGGTATTTCCTTCAAAGTCCACCGCAAATGCTATCCTGGCATGCTCGCCTACTGCGCCTATTGCTGTGGGTGTATTGAGCATGGAGCCGGGCGCGCTCAGGTCCAGCAGGGTGACGTTTACCGTGCTGTTGTCCGCCAGCGTGACTCTGGCCGGCAGGGAAGTCTCCACGCGCAGCGATTTGCGCACCATCTGACAATCGACTGCGCGCGGCCAGGAAAAGTGTATGTAGGGGAAAGGGTGGGCGCGGGCACGGATCACTTGTGTGCTCAAGGCGTAAGCATAGATGCCATTGAATCCGCGCACCACAAAAGTATGGCCAGCCTGTATCCACATGCCCTTGCCATTCTCAAAAGGCAGCGTGACCAGCAGGCTCTTGCCCTTGATGGTGCCGATGAATTGCACCTTGTGGCGAGTGTGCGACCCATCACTCTGGCTCTGTATGTACATGGCAGTGCCAGGGTAGAGTTTAAGTGCATCCAGCTCCATCCTGACAGACTGATCATTTGTGTCCGGCATCTCCGTATCTCCCTGGGCTTAGTACTGTTCCTTTTCTACACGCATATCTTCAGTAAACATGACACATTGGTCGCGGCCATGTTCTTTTGCATAATAAAGTGAGATGTCCGAGTATTTCACGCACTCCCAGAATCCCTGACCGTCTCTGGGGAAGAGCGAGATGCCTACCGAGAGTGTCTTTTTGAGCGGGCCTTGTGGTGTCTGGAAGATGTGTTCTTTCATCGTCAGACGGATGCGTTCAGCCAGCAGCATGCAACCTTCCGCATCCGTATCCGGCAACAACACCAGAAATTCTTCGCCACCAAAACGAATCACCATATCGGAAGTGCGCACCGTTTTCTTCAATATATCGGCTAGCCCCTTGATAACCTGGTCGCCCACATCATGCCCATATTTGTCATTCACCTGTTTGAAGAAATCCACGTCGCACATCAGCACGCCCAGATTGGTCTTCTGGCGTAAGGTGCTGGCGGTCAGATTGTCGATGTAGTCTTCGATGAAGCGGCGGTTGTATAGCCCGGTCATCGGGTCGCGCATCGCGGTGTTTTTCAGCGACTGCATCAGTTTGCGCGCTTCAATCACCGGGGCGGCCTGATTCAGATAGAGCTGCGCCGTCTGCTCAATGTCAGCAAACTGTGCTATTTCATCCTCATTCAGTACGATTTGCAGAATGCCGCCGACATGCCCGGACAACATCAGGGGGATGCAGAAATGCACCATATTCCCCAGACCTTTCTCATTTCCGCAGAAACGATTGCAGATATTCGGGGAGGATACGCTGGAAACGCATGCGGCGACCCGGTTGCATCGACATACTTCCGGGTTGATCAGTATCTCGGGCGCACACCAGAGCTCGCTTTCCTGTTGCAGGCCTTCAACGAATATCGGCTGCAGATGTTTACCGTTCTCCGTTTCATAGTAGGAAAAATAGCGCAGTCCGAAATGCTGTTTCAGGACGGTGCGCAGACGCTCATGGATTTCCTCCAGATCGAGATCATTCTCTACCGCCAGCTTGAAGCGGGTCGCGCCGACCATTTCATCGACGATGCGTACGGTGTGTGTCAGCAGGCTTTTACGGTCGCTCCCTCTTCGCGTGTGTTCACCCAGCGATTGAATGCGGTGTGAGATTTTACCTATGCTTTGTTCCAGCGCATCCATCAGCGTGTTGGTGTGGCTGGCGATTTCACCGATTTCATCCGTGCTGGCGGCGGTGATACGGCCGCTGAAGTCCCCGGTCGCCGCGTTTTCAACCACGAATTTCAGCTGTTCCGCTGTGTCCACCATGGGCTGAAACAGGCGCTTGAGAAAGTAACCCAGTGCCACGCCAAAAATAAGCAGCAGCAGGATCAACGGAGCGATTGCGTACACTTCCGTGCGTTGCATGTCGTCCAGCGAGAATCCCAGCGTCACTGCGCCGTTGATGCTGCCTTCCGGCACAGTGTGGCATTGCAGACAGTTTAACGAACCCATGCTGCTGGCGATGTAGGGTATGGTGATGCGATAGATGGTCCTGCCCTTTTCCTGGGTAAACTGTTCTTCCCACTCGCCTGTGGCCAGCACCCGTTTTTCCATGTCCAGTTTGGGCTTTTCACCATCGATACCCAGGCCGAATTGATGGATCACCGGCTCGCCGCGCAGGACTCTGACATCCACCAGTCCCGGGATGGTGCGCAGGCGTTTGAATAATGTCTCACGTTCTGAAATGACACCGGTGCGCATCTGTTCAGTCAGCGAGATACGCAGCATTTCGGCTGTCATGCGCGCCTGTTCGCGGATGGTGTTCTGGCTGAAATAACTGAACGACTGTATGGTTACGACGGAGAACAGCACGATCAGCACCAATGAAGTGCTCAACGTGAACCAGAAGCGTTTTTTCTGAGTGTCATTCCTTATCCTTTCAGTATGGCGCGGGGCAGGTCATGCAAGCCCATTATCCGGTCAACGCCGCCCAGTTTGATTGCCTCCTTGGGCATGCCGAACACCACGCAGCTTTCCTCATCCTGTGCGATGGTCGGCGCGCCGCCATCATGCATTTCCTTCATTCCCCTCGCGCCATCGTCACCCATGCCCGTCATGATGATGCCGGTGGCGTTTTTTCCGGCGAATTTCGCCACCGAGCGAAACAGCACGTCTACCGAAGGACGATGGCGGTTAACCAGCGGGCCGTCCTTGACCTCGACGTGGTAATAAGCGCCGCTGCGTTTGAGCAGCATGTGCTTGCCACCGGGCGCAATCAATGCCAGTCCGGGCATGACCCGGTCATTGTTTTGCGCTTCCCTGACCTCGATTTCGCACACGCTGTTGAGGCGAGCGGCAAAGGAGGCGGTAAATTTTTCCGGCATGTGCTGTACGATGATGATGCCGGGGCACACGCGCGGCAGGGCGGTGAGCACGGCTTCCAGCGCCTGCGTTCCCCCGGTGGACGTGCCTATGGCCACGATGCGTTCGGTGGTTTGATCCATCGCGTGCGCACCGGCGGCAGGCAGCATCGCATCGGCCGTCAGCTTGTCGGCTACTTTGTGCACTCTGTTGAATGCGGGTTTGAGGCGAATGACGTTGACCTGTGACGCTTCTTTCACTGCCAGAATCAGATCGGCTGCCGAATCACTCAGGAATTGCTTGAGTCCGATCTTGGGTTTTGTGACGATGGTCACCGCGCCGGCCTCCATCGCCTGTACCGTGGTCGCGGTGCCCTGCTCGGCCAGCGAGGAGCAGATCACTACGGGGGTGGGGCGTTCCGCCATGATTTGCTTCAGAAAAGTGAGCCCGTCCATGCGCGGCATCTCGATGTCCAGCACGATGACATCCGGCCACTCGTGCTTCAGTCTGTCCATCGCAAAAATCGGGTCGGATGCGGTGGCAATGACGCGGATAGAGGGGTCGCGTTCGAGTATGGCCTGCAGTACCTGACGCACCACGGCGGAATCATCGACTATCATCACCTTGATTTTATTCATTTTTTAGTAAGTTACAGTTTTCGGTGCTTCATCAGTACACTGCCGTCGCATAAATCAAAGATGATGCGGCGGTGGCCGCTGCCGCCCACATGTTCGGCATGTATCTCGAATCCGTGCTGCTTCAGCAAGGTCCGCGCAGCTTCAATATTGTCGAGGGCGACATTCAGCGTTTGCCGTGAGGGTACATGCTCGAACATGTTGCCGCCGCCGAATAACTTGACATGATAATCGCACGGCCGGGTATTGTGTCTGGCAATTTCGCGCAGCATCAGCTCGATCGCCTCGTCGGCATAGTGGCCTTTGGGTTCATGGTTGATCTGTTTGGATCGGTTAGGCAGCACGAAATGACACATGCCGCCTATGCGCAGCAGCGGATGCCAGAGCGCAATGGAAATGCAGGAACCCAGCACGGTATGGATGCGGACCAATTTGTCCGAAAAATGAAGGTCTCCCGGCAGCAGGTAAATTTCAGTTGGTTCGGCGGGCTGTGGCATGGCTGATTTCATCGTTTGCCATAGATGGCCGGTGCCAGCGGACGCAGGGTGTCCACTATGCCGTTCAGGCTTTCCGAGTGACCAATCAGAAAATGGCCGCCGGGCTTCAGCAGCGGTAACATGCGTTGCACAATCTGGCGTTTGGTTTCCTGATCGAAGTAAATCATCACATTGCGCAGGAATATCAGATCGAACACGCCCAATGTCGGCAGGGGCTGGTTCAGGTTGACCTGCATGAAATTCACCCTGCTGCGCAGCTTTTTATCCACCAACAGGGTATTTTTTTGTGAATTGATACCCTTCAGGCAGTAACGCGACAGATGTTCACTGGAAATGCCGTCTATGCGATCCATGGGATAGTGTCCGGTGCGCGCACGATTCAGTACCCGCGTACTGATATCCGATGCCACCACTTCCCAGGGCGCATCGCCCAGATGGTCGGCGAGCACCATGGCGATGCTGTAAGCTTCCTCGCCGCTGGAACAGGCCGCGCTCCATACCCTGAAATTCTGCCCGGGTTTATGCTCCGATAATACTTTGTCGCGCAGGAAATCGAAGTGTTTGGGTTCGCGGAAGAAATAGGTCTCATTGGTGGTCAGCAAATCCACCAGCACCTGGAGTTCATCGTCGTTTTTGCCGCCGGAAAGCAGATTGAAATAATCGCCAAAGCTGCGCAGACCGTAGTGAGTCAGACGTTTGGACAGCCGTCCGCTGACCAGCGCGTTTTTCGCGGGTGACAGGCTGATGCCGGCAAGCTGGTAAATCAGCTGCTGAAATTGGGTAAATTCCGGCTCGCTCAGTGTGGCGATTGACATCGGTTTAATCCCTGATTCCCGAACCTACATCCAGGTCGGCAAACCAGTTAATGAAGCGTTTGACATCTTCGCCGCGATAGATGGCGCCGTGTTGCGGACAGAGCATGTCGATGTCCAGCCGGCTGACGCGTTCGCACCAGCTCAGCTTGGCCTTGTTTGAACCCATCCAGCGGCGGTGAAAATCCCGCGAGTGGCGGATGTGACGGTCGAAATTTTCGACATACAGGCTGCTCTCCTCGGGCGGCAACAAGGCCGCTCCCACATCGCCGGAAAACAGGATGCGGGCCTTGCGATCATAGAGATTGAAGTTCCCCGATGAATGCAGGTAATGGGCAGGGATCGCATCCAGCGCCAGTCCGCCCAGTGAGAGGGTCGCGCCTTCGTCGGGAATGGCCACAAACGTGTCGGCCGTGCCGCCGAAGTGGGGGACAAATGAGCCCCACAGCCAGCTCAGGTGGCATTTCAGCTCCGGATTGAAATCCAGCCACAGCGCCAGCGACGAAATGACGTCGGGGTCCTGATGCGAGGCAAATAGATGGCGTATGGTGTAAGGGTCTATCTCGGCGCTGATGGCGGAGAACACCGCAGAAAATATTTCCATGCCACCCGGGTCGGCCAGCAGCGCTTCGCTGCCGTTGAGCACCAGATATTCATTGGTGTCGATCAGATGACCGGGCTTTTCCGGATCGCGCGCCACTACCGCCCACTTGTGAGCGCCGTCTTCATAGATGAATTCAAGTTTTTTCATTAGTCCGCCAATTGCATACGTAACAGTTTCAACGTGGAAAATATTTCGTCCACTGTGCCCTCGATCTGGCTGGCCACCTGTTTCAGCGTGGTGCTCATATCGCCCCCATACACCGCCTCAATTTTGGCACTGCGCGACAGGGATCGGCCCGATTCACACAGTTGCAGGACGCGGTTGAGCTGTAATCTCAGCCTGTGCCAATCCCGGCGGATTGCTTCTTCAACAACGCCCATGCGCGCTTCTACACGGGCAAGGGTGGGTTCTGCCCATTTGCGCACGGATTTGTTGGTCTTCATGACAGCCATAAAATGGCTATGCTGCTGCCGCTGTCTCTGCATCGCGGCGGCGTCTCTGACCAGGCTGAAAATCAGTTCGCCCAATCCATTCATCGCCGCGTCCAGATTTCGGCTGAACAGCCGCAATTCGGATGACACGACAGCGAAACCGCGTGAGCGCTCGCCGGAACGCTTGGCGATCAGCATCGCATTGAGCGCGACCAGGTTGACGCCCGATGAAATACGGATCACCTTCTTGATGTCTTCATTGGCCTTGACCACGCGGTGCAGGCTGCTGATGGTGTCATTCACGCTATTCATCTCCGTTTAAGGCGCTGTGAGCATGGCAGGGGAGGCATCGCTCAGCTGTCCCAGCGTGGCCATCTCGTCGATGGCGAGTACGTGGTTGACCGCGATGATGACGACAAATTTCCCCTCTATTTTGCCCATGCCGCTGATGAAATCGGCACGTATTCGTGCACCAAACGAAGGCGCCTGCTCGATCTCGCTGTCAGGAATTTCCAGTACTTCGTTGACGGTATCGACCACTACACCGACATCCTGGCAACCGTCTCCCGAATCGATTTCGATGATCACGATGCAGGTGCGCCGGGTGAGCTCACTGGCACTGCGCCCGAAGCGTACCGCCAGATCGATCACCGGCACCACGCTGCCGCGCAGATTGATCACCCCGCGCACGAATGCCGGCATCATCGGCACCGTAGTGATGTGGCCATACTCGATGATTTCCTTGATGTTGAGGATGGGGACGGCAAACATCTCGCCACCCAGCAGGAAGGTCAGATACTGGCTTTGCCCCTCGTCGCGCTCTGCGACCTGGGTGGGTTGTTCCGTACGAACGATGGCTCCCATGGTAGTCTCCTAGAACCGGACGAAGTCGTTTTCGTCCGGCTCCGCACCAATATTGATTCGTGTCTGATTGACTGACGTGCTGGCAGAGGACATCTTTCTTGTGGAAATCGGATTGCTTAGCTGTCTTGCAGCAGGCATTTCATTACTATCAACGCTGAAAAAGGCCATCAGTTGCTGCAACTTCTCGGCCTGTCCGCTCATCTCCTCGGAGGTGGCTGCCAGCTCTTCCGAGGCAGAGGCATTCTGCTGGGTCGTCTGACTCAGTTGATTCACCGCGCCGCTGATCTGGCTGATGCCAGTGGACTGCTCATCCGATGCGGCTGATATTTCCTGAACCAGGTCGGACGTCTTGTTGATCGATGGCACCATTTCGTTCAGCAGTTTTCCGGCGCGTTCGGCCAGTTCCACGCTGGAACCTGCCACCTCGGAGATTTCCCGTGCCGCAACCTGACTGCGCTCGGCGAGTTTTCTGACTTCAGCCGCCACCACAGCAAAACCCTTGCCATGTTCACCGGCGCGAGCCGCCTCGATCGACGCATTCAGGGCCAGCAAATTGGTCTGATAGGCAATGTCGTCGATGATGCCGATTTTGGCGGCGATTTGCTTCATCGCAGTTACCGTCGATTTGACCGCCGTGCCGCCCTCCGTGGCTTCCGCTGCGGCTTTGGCTGCCATGCCGTCCGTCACTCTGGCGTTTTCCGCATTCTGGCTGACTGATGCCGACATCTGTTCGATAGACGCACTGGTTTCTTCTACACTGGCAGCCTGCTCGCTGGCACTCTGACTCAAACTCTGCGCCGTTGCGCTGATTTCCTCAGCGGCACTGGACAGTGAATCCGCAGCCAGACGAACGTCTGAAATGGTTTCGGAGAGCTTCTCTACCGTGCCGTTGGTCGCATCCTTGAGCCGCTTGAACATACCCTGGTAATCGCGTTCGATGGTGTGCGTCAGGTCGCCGGCAGATACGCACTCGATTACCTCCACCGCGTCGCTGATCACGTTTTCGGCAACGCCGGTGAGTTCGTTGATGCCGCTGCTCAAGGTCTTCATGAAACCCTGCTTGCCCTGCAAATCGATGCGTTTGGACAAGTCGCCTGCGACCGCCGCCTGGACGATGGCATCTACTTCCTCCTCGATCGCTACCTCGGCCGTCGCGTCTATCCATTCCACCGAAGCGCCCAGACGCTGCCCGGCCGCGTTGAACACCGGATTGGCGGACAGGCGGAAAGTGCGGCCGCCGATTTTGATGGTGGCATTGTAAGTCGTGGTAAAGGTTTTCAATAATTGCCGCTGGTGCTCAGGCTTCTTGTGGAAGCCGTCGATATTGGTACCCAGCAGCGTGTCCGCGCTGAAATCGGGCAAATCCTTCCTGATGTCGGTTTCGGCATTTTTGAGCATTGTCTGTACCGATTTGTTGAGATAAATGATGTTGAGATCGGTATCGGCGATCATTACACCAGTGGAGGAGTTGTCGAGTGCGTTGGTGATGCGCAGGGACTCGTCCGCGCGGCGCTTGGCATCGTTGATGTCAAAACCCAGCTTGATCTGCGTGGATTTCAGCCCGTACATCAGTTGACCGATCTCATCTTCGCTGTCCGCTTCTATCCGGTTGTAGTAATTCCCTTGACCCATCCTGTCGAAAATATCGACTGCCGCCCTGAGCGGCCTGACCATGACGCGTGTCAGCATGAAGGTGGACAGCAGGCCCGCCAGTGCCATTAGAATGCACGCAGCGATCACCTCATCGCGGGTCGTCTCAATCAACGCTGTCAGTGCCTGCGACTGGGCCGGTGTCAGGCTCGCAGCGACCTGAGCCAGCTGCGAGCTCAATTGCTGCATGTGGCTCAACACCAGCAGGGCTATCCCGGCTGCCATCAGCACGACCAGTCCGAAGCCCACCCCGATCTTGGTACCAACTCTCAGATTCTTAAGCGGCCGCAGGAAATCAAGCAGGCCGGGTTTGACGGCTTTGCCTTCCCTGATTTTGTATTGACTCTTGCCGTCCCTTATTTCCTGATATACCTTGGCGGTCGCCTCTATCCGGCTGCGGTCGAGCTTGCTGCGCACTGACATATAACCCACCACCTGACCATTTTCACGTATCGGCGTGGCATTGGCCTCGACCCAGTAATAATCGCCATTCTTGCAGCGATTTTTCACTATGCCGGTCCAGGGTCTCCCGGCTTTCAGCGTATTCCACAGGTCTGCGAACGCCTCGGGAGGCATGTCGGGGTGGCGGATGTAATTGTGCGGCTGGCCGATGGACTCATGCTCGCTATAGCCGCTCATCTCGCAATAGTAGGGATTGACGTAAGTGATCAGCCCCTTGAGGTCGGTTTTGGAAACGATGGTTTCGCCATCCCTGAATTCGCGTTCCACGTTTGTTACCGGCATGTTCGTTCTCATTTACAACCCCCTTGCGTTACCTTGAAAATATTGATCGGAACAAATATTGCGTTAATTAAGCACACGGGATTCCAGCGAGATCGCGCGCTGTATCAGTGTCGGCACATCCAGTATCAGCGCCACTTCTCCGCTTCCCAGTATGGTCGAACCCCCTATCCCCTTGAGATTGGCGAACAGCTTGCCCAGCGGTTTGATGACGGTCTGGAATTCGCCCATCAGCTCGTCCACCACCAGCCCCGCCCTGAGTCCCGCGTATTGCACCACGACGATATTTTCGTGCCGCGCAGGCTTGCCCCGTACGCGGAACTGATCGCGCAGGCGTATGAACGGCAGTATCGTGCCGCGCAGGTTGATGTAATGGCTGTCGCGTGTCTCCTGACGTTCCGCCTCGTTCAGTTCTATGCATTCCATCACCATGTCCAGCGGCACGACATAGGAGGAGCTGCCCACGCCCATCAGAAAGCCGTCTATGATCGCCAGCGTCAGCGGCAAACGTATCTTCACCGTCGTGCCTGCACCCTCCACACTGTCTATTTGCACCGTGCCGCGCAGCGCCTCGATGTTGCGCCGCACCACATCCATGCCCACGCCGCGACCTGACAGGTTGGTGACCGCCTCCGCAGTGGAAAATCCGGCCTCGAAGATCAGCCCGTATACTTCCTGGTCGGATAGCACCTGATTGGCCGTTACCAGGCCTTTTTCCAGCGCCTTGGCAAAAATTCTGGCGCGATTCAGCCCGCCACCATCGTCCCCGACTTCCACTACGATGCTGCCGGATTCGTGATAGGCGTTGAGGCGCAGGGTACCCCTGGCGGGTTTGCCGCGCTGCAGGCGAATCTCGGCGGCTTCGATGCCGTGGTCCATGCTGTTGCGCACCAGATGCATGAGCGGGTCGCCGATTTTTTCCACCACCGATTTATCCAGTTCGGTCTCCGCGCCGAGAATGTCCAGCCCGATGTCCTTGCCGATTTCGCGGCTCACATCGCGCACCACACGGTTAAAACGACTGAAGGTCTCGCCTATCTGCACCATGCGCAACTGCAGGGCGCTGTCGCGGATTTCCTCGACCAGACGCGATAGCGTGGAGGTCGCTTCATGCAGCGCGGCGTCCTGGGTGCGCAGCGCGATCAGGCTGGTGGCCGCGCCTGCAATCACCATTTCACCCACCAGATTGATCAATTGATCCAGCTTGTCGGCCTGGATGCGTATCAGTTTGCTTTCCTGAGACTTGTTTTCCCTGGCAACCTTCTGTTTGCCCAGCGCCGCGTCTATCAGTTCCGGCTGCACCACACCCTGTTCCACCAGAATATCGCCCAGCTTGCTGGCCTCTCCGGTTCCCGCACCGCTGCGCAGGACTTCCTGCAGATGCAATGCCTGCTCCAGCTCCTTGCGTGTCAGGGAACCGCAGTTCACCAGCAGCTCGCCCAGTGCAATGTTGTTCTCGGGCAATTCATTGATAAGTTGTGTGTAGGCTTCAATACGGCTGTGCGGCGGCAGAATGCGGAGGCTGCAATCTTCGCGCACAAACTCGAATACCCCTTCGATAGCCGCCTTGTCTATGCCATCGCCCTGGAAATCAATCTCGAAGCCCAGATAACAGCTCTCCGGATCCATCTCCAGTGCGAATGGCATGGCGTCGGGCAGCGTCAGAATGTGGACGATTTTGCCCATATTGTCGAGATAACGGATGAAGGCCAGCGGATCCATGCCGTTGCGCAGCACATCCTGGCCGAAACGCAGCGAAATATGCCACAGATCGTTTTCTACCGTATTGCCGGTTTGCGGCAATATCTCCGTGCATGATGAGGTGGACACCGGCGCGCATGCCGGGTGCGTCACGCCGGTCTGGTATGACTTGAGTTGTGCCAGCAGCATGCTCCCGACAGACTCAAGCTCCTTGTCCGGCTGTGCGGACGGGTCGGCGGCGATCTGCTCCACCAGCATGCCGATATGATCGCGACAGGAAAGCAGCAGGGCGATCAGCTCGCCGTTTACCGGCACATGGCCGCCCCGTACCCTATCCAGCACGTTTTCCACCACATGGGTGAAACTGACGATGCCATCGAGTCCGAACAGGCCGCCCGAGCCCTTGATGGTGTGCGCCGCGCGGAAAATGGCATTGATCGCATCGTCATCGTCCGGGGAGGATTCCAGACCGAGCAGCGATTCTTCCATGGCTTCGAGCAGTTCGCGGCTCTCCATGAAGAAGGTTTGCAGTGCCTGATCAAATTCCGCATTGCTCATGAGTTGTCCGATCGGCGGGCTAATGTACGGTTCGCGGCATGATCACCGGGTCGCCAAAATAGGAAGCCATATTGAGCATATCCAGCACTTCCAGCGTGGCCGGGCTGTGTGCAACCAGGCGCAGGGGCTTGTTGGCGGCAAGCGCTGCGCGCTTGGCCAGCAGCAGCAATTGAAAGCCTGCGGTATCCATCTCGCTGACCTCGGACAAATCTATTTCAAGTTCTGCACCCAGTTCGAGGCAGGGTAGCAATTCCGCCTTGATTTCGGCGGCATGGTAGATGGTCATTTCACCTGCTACATGGACATGACACACGCCATTGTGAGTTTCGATGTGGATCGTCATGGTGTTCTCCTTTTTATATTTAGGATCGAGGATCGAGTAAAACCTCTGCTGCGCTCTTCCATCCTCAATCCTCAATCCTGCTTTTAAGGCATCACTAGTTTGGCGACGGCTGCCAGCATCTGCGCCGGCTGAAAGGGTTTGACCACCCAGGCTTTCGCGCCGGCCGCCTGTCCTTCCTGCTTCTTGCCTTCCTGTGATTCGGTCGTCAGCATGATCACAGGCGTGAACTTGTAGGCGGGGAGCTGCTTGAGGTTTTTTACGAAAGTGATGCCGTCCATGTTGGGCATGTTCACATCGCTGATCACCAGATGTACTTTTTGTCCGGTCAGTTTGGACAGGGCATCACGCCCGTCGCAGCCTTCCAGGACATCGTATCCTGCACCGCGCAGTGCGATGCTGACGACCTGCCGCAGCGAAGCGGAATCATCTACAACCATTATCGTTTTAGCCATTATTCATCTCCCCTGCAAAAATTGTACAACATGGTCCAGATTCAAAAGAAGGTTATTTCGGTCTCGTCGGCGACGGCATTCGCCTTGTCATTGCGGTGGTTGTTACGCTGTTCGGTCGTGGTATAAGCCCGCGTCATCTCACTCAGCCAGGCATCCGCATCTATGTTAGGCATTCCGCCCCGGCTGCGCTCCTCGGCATAGCGCACGAGCCGTTCATGCAACTCGTCCAGATTGTCGCGAACCTGAGCCAGTATCTGACTGACCCTGTCCTGAAATTGCAGATAAACCAGCGTTTCGGAGATTTCTTCGCGCATGCCCTCGCTTTCGCGGCGCAGCATTTTCGAGGAATCGCTCAGGCCGACGGCCACTTCCTTGAAATCCTCCAATACCTTTTGTATGGTTTTCTCGGCTTCAGCCACGGAGCGGGTATCCTGCTCGCTGAATCGTTCCGCTACGCTGATCACGGTCATGATCGCCTTATTGATGATATTGACCTTTTCGGCCATTTTCTTGCCGGTATTGCTGGACAGATCGGACAGCTTGCGCACCTCGTCCGCCACCACTGCGAAACCGCGTCCTGCCTCACCGACGCGCGCGGCCTCAATGGCGGCATTGAGCGCCAGCAAATTGGTCTGAGAGGCGATTTCGCCGACATCGGCAGCCATATTCTTCAAATCAGAGGTGTAAGCCGTCAACTCGCGCACATCCTGTACCATCAAGGAGCGCTCTTGCCGTGCCGTTTCCATGGCCTGGTTGACGGCAACCAGATCGGCTTCACTGCGCGACAAGACCGACACCACACGTCCGCCTTCCGCACTCTCGCCTGTCGCCTGTTGCGCAGCAGCGGCCGAGGCATGCAGACGGTCGACAATGGCGGCGAAGCGCGCGGCCACCTCGGTAATCCCTTCTTCGGTCTGGTTGCGTGCGGTCTCGATCTGTTTCGCCCATATCGGCGTCGCCTGATCGCATATCTGTTCCAGCCCTGCGAGACCGCCTTGCAGTTGCAATGCCTGCTGCGCCTGCGCCTGCGCCAGTCGGCTCTCGGCCTCGCGCGTCAATTGCGTCAGCGCGGCACGTTGACGGTGGGCGCAGGCCCAGGCGCAAATGCCGGAAATCAGTGCCACCGCAACAGCCGGGAGCGCGCCGCCGGACACCAGCAGCAGCGCGGCAACCCCCGAGCCCCCGCTTGCCAGCGGCAATATCCAGTTTGCAGCATCCGCACGTATTGTCATTTCACCCTGATTCATGCCCGGCTCCATCCTTGTATTTCTCGTTGGTTATTCATGCATCACGATTGCAAAGCGGCGATTTCCCCGTTCAGCCCTTCGGGTGACACCAGTTGTGCCAGCAGTTGCCCGAGCAGCATGAACTGGAAGGACTTGTCGAAGAAATAATCCGCCCCGTACTGTCTGCAAGCAACGACATACAGTGTGCTGGCGTAATTGCTCAACACGGCAACTTTCATTCTGGCATGGTTTTTTTTCACATTTATTAACACATTGACTCCTGTTCCCTGTCGCAGATGCAGATCGAGAATCACGAAATCCGGCAGCAGCGTGTTGATGCCTTCGATCGCGCCCGTTTCATCTGCTGCGTAACCGACCACGGAAATCCCCGCCATGCCTGACAGCAGGGTGTGCAGGCTCTCACGCACAGCGGATGAGTCCTCTACGATGAAGACCTTCAGGTCATTCATTGCCAGAGTCGATTTAATCTGGGAATCCATGGGCAGATAATGCGCTATTGCTCATTAAAGCAGCATAGGCATGTGCCTGATTGTGATGTAAGGGGGGGGGTATTTTTTGTCCGTGTTTGGACTACAAAGAGGGGGCGGGCGTAGCGAGCGCTATTCTGTGAGGTGTTTCTCGATGGCGTATTGCATCAGTTCGGCGTTGTTGCGCAAATTCATTTTTTCCAGGATGCGCGTGCGGTAGGTGCTGACGGTCTTGCCGCTCAGGTTCAGCAGTTCGCCAATTTCCGTCACCGTTCTGGCCGATGCCAGATACCTGAAAATCTGATACTCGCGGTTAGATAAAATCTCGTGCGGGAGCTTGCCTTCAGGCATGGCGAGTTCGTTGGTGAGCATTTCGAGTACCGCCGGGCTGAAGTACTTTTTACCGCCCGCGACGGCGCGCAATGCCTCCACCACCACAGCCGAGGCGCATCCCTTGCTCAGGTAGCCCGCAGCGCCCGACTTGATGAGGCGCACGGCATATTGGTCTTCGGTGTAATTGCTGAGTATCAGTACCGGTAATTTTGGTTTTTCCGCACGTAGCTGCTTGAGCACTTCGATGCCGTTGCGGCCCGGCATGGAAATATCGAGCAGGAGCACATCGCAGTCGTGGAGTCCTAGCCAGTGCAGGGCATCCACGCCGTTTGTCTGCTCCGCAACCACCTCCATGTCGGGCGTGTTTTCAATAATTCGTCTTAAACCATGACGCACAAGGTCGTGATCGTCAGCAATCAGTACACGTATCATTTGCTTCTCCTGTTTGCCTGTCCGTTCGCAACGGCAGTATCACCGTCACGCAGAGCCCGCTGTCCGGAGCCCCTGAAAAATAAATCTCGCCACCGAGTTGCGCGACGCGTTCACGCATCCCCAGCATGCCGTAGGAAGTCCGGGATGCGACATGTTCAGCCGGGATTCCGCAGCCATTATCGGCTATGCTCAGGGTCAGATTTCCCGCCTCTATCCTTAATTCAACGTCCACGTTGGACGCGCCGGAATGTCGTGCGACATTGGTCAGCGATTCCTGAAAAATGCGGAACAGGTTGATGGATTGTATCTTGTCCGGCATCGCAGTGCAGTTTTCCTCGCAACCGGCGCGACACTGGCTACGCATGATGCCGCTGACCCGGCATTTGATGCCGCTGCGTTTCTGGAACTGGCCTGCCTGCCATTCGAGTGCGGCCAGTAAACCCAGATCGTCCAGTATGGTGGGGCGCAAGTCGGTGATCACGCGGCGCGTGACGTCAACCGCATCGTCCAGCAGCCGTGACATGGCATTAACGTGTTTGAGCAGCGGAGCGGCACCCTGATAGGCGGACAATTCGTCCGCCAGCCAGTAAACATCCATCTTGAGCGCGGTTAGCGTGCCGCCCAGATTGTCGTGGATTTCCCGCGCCATGCTGGCCTTTTCTTCTTCACGCACCGTTTGCAGATGTGAGGAAAGATCGCGCAATTGTTTATCGGCGCGCTTGCGTTCACTTATATCCTGAACGACAGCGATATACACCGGCGAGTCGGACTCCATGAATTGCATGCGCACTTCCACCGGATAAGTCGTGCCATTCTTGCGCAGATGAACCGTCTCAAAGAGCAGTGATTCCTGTTTGCCGCTGCGCAGCAGCGCAAGCATCAATTCGAAGCGTTCCCGTTCAATCTGCGGCTTGATGTCCAGCGGGGTGAGCATCCGCAGCTCGTCTGACGAATATCCCAGATTTTTATCCGCGCCTGAGCTGGTTTGCAGAAAGCGCAGAGTGGACGCATCGAAAATATAGATTTCATTGAAGGAGGATTTCAGCAGGCTGCCGAACTGCCGCACCAAGAATTCATGCTGCTTGCGTTCGGTGATGTCTTCAATCACTCCGATAAAATAGGCCGGGATTCCGTCCGGCTGGCGCAGCAGGGAAGCGGTCAGGTTGACCCACACCAGATTGCCGTCCTTGCGTATATAGCGTTTTTCAAGCGAGAAGGTGACCACCTTTCCTGCCAGCAGTTGCTGTAGATAATGCATGCTCCCACCCAGATCGGCGGGATAAGTAATGTCCTGAAAGCTCATGTTGAGCAGTTCTTCGCGGCTATAACCGACGATATCGCAGAATTTCTGGTTAATCTGCGCGAAACCGCCGTCCAGTGAGGCATGCGCGATACCCACCGCGGCTTGCTCCAGCGTGCCGCGAAAACGCAAGTCGCTTTCCTGTAATCGATGCTGCTCGATTTTTTTCCTGTCGGTAATGTCGCGTGCCGAAGCATAAATGACTGTTATCCCACCGCTCAAAACGCCGGTTACGCTGACCTCGACGTTTCTGATTTCGCCGTTCTTGCGACGGTGCTGTGTCTCGATCAACACTCCCTTGCCGGAAAAGTTATTGAGCATCAGACGCAATTCATTTGCTGAAAATTGCACATCCCAATCCGTGATGTTGAGTGTGGCGACTTCTTCCTGTGTGTAGCCCAGCATCCGGCAAAAGGCATCGTTAGCCATGATGATATTGCCGTGCGTATCCAGCACATGGATGCCATCCATGGAGTTTGACATCAAGGACTGGCTGCGCAGCAGCAACATCTCGGTATCACGGTGCAACTGCTGGATATGTTGATTTTTCTGCTGTAGTTCCTTGAATTCTGCTGCGGATCTGGCGCGATAGCGGTGCATGGCTTCAATGGCGGAGCACACGATGATGCCATCCAGCCAGAATACCGCAATTGACCAGAAACTGGCTTCTATCGATTCGACCGAGAAGCCATAATAAGGGGCGGTAAAAAAGAACTGCGCACAGACGGTACCGGCGATAGAAGCGAGCATTCCCGGCCAGAATCCACCCACAACCGCAGCCATGGCGACGGCCGGAAAAAAGGTTATATATTGGTAGCCCGCATCTACGGCGATAAATTCAATGCGTAATAAGACGGCCAGCCCTACCAGCGCAAGCGCGACGATATGGGCACTAAAACTGCCGCGCGGCGGCGCGTATCGGGCAATCCTCTGCCACACGCTGTGCGCGTATGCCTTATGACGTAGAAGGATATTCAATCTCGCATTACGGGGAGGTGATTGTAGTGAATTTCATGCGCGTGTGAATTTCAGTCATTGGCCCGAGTACGATTAGATACAACGCCTGTCCTGTTTTTGTCCGCAAATTGCAGATGGGCAAAGCCTAACACACACCCGCAAGTCCGGCAATTGCCTGTAAACATTGATTTATCCGGTTTTATGCGGATATTCAGGAGGCAGCGCCTGACGGCACAGACGCACTTTATTTGTCGGCGGTCTGTATGACCAGCCGTTCTACGGCGGTTTCATCGTATCCCTGCATGTCCACCTTCAGGCAGGCCATGCCCTCTGCCGCCACCACCATCGCTTCGCGCACGCCTTGCAGGCCTGCCAGTTGCTGCTGTAACTGTGCACCCTGAGCATCGCTGAGTTCGCCCAGGTGGTATAGCTTGGTGCGCACTACGGCCAGTGGCTGCATGCCGTATGCGACGATCAGCCATACCAGCAGCAGGGCGATGCTGAAGATGAATACGGCATTGCCGCCCACATACTGCATCAGCGCGCCGCCCACGGTCGCGCCGAAGAATGCGCCGAGAAACTGTACGCTGCTATACACGCCCATGGCCGTGCCTTTGGCGGCCAGCGGTGAAATCTTGCTGATCATTGAGGGCAGGGTGGCTTCCAGTATGTTGAACGCGGTGAAGAAAATCAGCAGCGCCGTGGCTACGCCCCATAAACTGTCTTGTGCCAGCAGCAGCAGTAATTGCCCGCACAACGCCAGTGCCACCGCGCCGATGAATACCTGTTTCATTTTGGCTTTTTTCTCGGCGATGATCAGCGGCATCACCATCAACACGAAGGCGATCAGCATCACTGGCAGATAAATCTTCCAGTGCTGCGCCACTGCCAGACCGTCGCGTTGTAGTACGAACGGTACTTGCATGAACACCGACATCAGAATCGCATGCAGGGAAAAAATGCCAAAGTCTAGGCGCAGCAATTCCTTGTTGCGCAGCACCTCGGCAAATTTATTGCTGCTGGCCTCGGTGTCGCTGTGGAAGCGGGTGATGGCCGGATCGGGGATCACGAATTTCACCACGCCCATCGCCAGCAGGGCCAGCACGCCGGTCAGGGCGAAAATTCCGGGTACGCCTATCATCTCGTTGAGCAGCGGCGACAGCACCATGGAAATCGAGAAGGTGATGCCGATGGAGATGCCTATCAGCGCCATCGCCTTGGTGCGGTGTTCCTCGCGGGTCAGGTCGGCGGTGAGTGCCATGACCGCCGCGTTCAATGCGCCCGCGCCCTGCACCACGCGACCGAGTATCACCCAGTAAATATTGTCGGCAAAGGCGGCGACAAAGCTGCCCAGCGCAAACAAAATCAAGCTGACATAAATCACCGGTTTGCGCCCGTAGCGATCAGACAGCCAGCCCGCCGGGATTTGCAGTATCGCCTGCGTCAGACCGTATGCGCCCAGCGCGATGCCCATCAGCAAATGACTGTTGCCGCCTGGCAGATGTTCTGCATACAGCGCGAAAACCGGCAGGATGATGAACAGACCCAGCATGCGCAGGCCGTAAATGCCTGCCAGACCAAGGCTGGCGCGACGCTCGGTCGCGCTCATGGATTCTGATATGTGTTGCATGGATGATCTTGGATGGGCGTAAAGAGTCGCACATTTTAGCAGGTCGCCACAGCTGCTGGCAGATTCATTCTGCTATTCGGCAGGCGGTCATGCCTGAGGCTGATTAGCGTGTCAGCGCAGAGGCCGCGAGAATACCGGTGATGACTATGGCGAGCCACATCCAGCGCATGCGTCTCCGGTGGGTTTCAATGTGCTTGATGAGCTGGGTATTCTGTTCGGCCAGCGCCTTGATGAGTTCTGAAGACGCGAGCATCTGCTCGTGCAACTGCGCCGTCGCGGCCTCCAGCTCGTTGAGTCGCGATGCGGTAATGGATGGCGCTTCGGGTGCGGCAGCCGTGTGCTCCGCAGGCGCGGCTTTCTTGGGCGCAGTGGGCTGCTTGCCGATGGCATTCCAGAGTTTCTTCGCGCCATCGGCCACCTTGGGGGCGTTGCTGATGACATCGGTCCAGGGGACGATTTTCAGTACTGCAAGCCAGGGCAGGGCCATAACATATCCTTTTCAATTTTGCGTTGTGCGGGGTTGGCAGGCATGCATCAGCTGGTCGATAAACAATCCAGATAGACGGTGGCATCCGGCTGGACATGGTTGCGCTGGGCCTGCCAGATCATCTCGCTCAGACATTCCATCATGCGGTGTTGCGCATCGTGTTCCGATTCGAACTGATGGGTCAGGCGCACAAAATGCGCGCGTATTCCCGGCGGCTGGTCTATGGATATTTGCTCCTCGATGGCGAGGTGCATCATCAAATGCAGGAAGGGGTTGGGCTGACCCTGTTCCGGCGAATAATCATAATCGCCAAACTGCTCAGGGTCTTCGAATACCGAAAAATATTCGGGATGTTTTTCGATCAACTGCGCGGCCAGGTCCTCCAGCGGTGTCAGCAGCGATTTCTCGCGGCGCTTGCGCCAGGTTTCAAACAGGAACTGTCGCGCTTCGTCGCGCGATGGATTAAAAAACATTTGGATAACCTTATGTATATTATAAATATTTCTCCGCGCCTCCGCGTGAAAGGTTTTTAGCAACTGTCCTTGCTTTTGTATTCGCATAAATCGTAAATAATGCATTCGGCGCATTTGGGCGCACGTGCGCGGCAGATATAACGTCCGTGCAATATCAGCCAGTGATGCGCGTTGAGCATGAATTCCTGCGGTATCACTTTGAGCAGTTTCTTTTCCACCTCCAGCACGGTCTTGCCCTTTGCCAGACCGATGCGGTTTCCCAGTCGGAACAGGTGCGTGTCCACCGCAATGGTCGGCTGGCCGAAGGCAGTGTTGAGAATCACGTTGGCGGTCTTGCGCCCCACGCCGGGCAAGGCTTCCAGCGCCTCGCGCGTCTGCGGCACGCTGCCATTATGCTGTTCAAGCAGAATGCGGCAAGTTTGCATCACATGCTTCGCCTTGGTCTTGTATAGGCCGATGCGCTGAATGTATTCGGTCAGTTTTTCTTCGCCCAGTTCGAGTATCGCCGCCGGTGTGTTGGCAACAGGATACAACTGCCGGGTAGCGGAATTGACGCTGATGTCGGTGGCCTGCGCGGAGAGCATCACGGCAATCAGCAACTCAAACGGCGAGTGATATTCCAGTTCGGTTTTCGGGTGCGGATTAGCCGCTTGCAGGCGTTGAAAAATTTGCCGATGTTTATCTGCGTTCATAGGTTCTGGTGGTGCAAAGGGTCAACGTAATAATCGCTATAGATTAGGCTATTAAACAGATTAAAGAGGCTGCGTCATTCCCACAAAGCGGGACAAATGCCTCAAGGATTTCAAATTGTGTTGACATAATAGGCCTCCAGTCGACGATTTTGGGTTGTAGCGCGAGTCAGGTTTTCGGTAAACGCCGACGTGCCTGCCGATTGGGCTACTGTTTATTCATAGTGCGACCACATACGCAGGACGCGAACCGTTTTCTCTTGGGTAAAGACTTCGTACACGATGCGGTGCTGAATATTGATGCGGCGAGAGTATGCGCCTGCAAAATCACCGACCAATTTCTCGAAGGGCGGTGGATTCTGAAATGGGTCGATGGCAATAACTGCGAGCAATTCTTGCGCCTTGGGCTTAAGACTACTTGCGGCAAGCTTCTTTGCATCTTTCAATGCTTGCTTGGCGTAAACAACTGCCCAGCCTACCACTTAAGCTCTTTCGAGCTTTTTGCAAGCGGCTCGGCCATACCAGCTTTGATGGACTCGCGCATGCCAGGCACGGCCAGAAGGTATAGTGTTTCTTGAATTGCACTCCAGTCTTCCACGGAGAGCAGCACGGCATTGCTGCGCTTTCCGGAAATGATGATCGGTTCGTGTGACTCCACCGTTTGGTCTATGAGACGATACAGATTGGCGCGAGCCTCGCTGGCGGTAAGTGTGTTCATTTCGTGCTCCTTCAGAGAAGCGGTAAAGTACGGTATTGCGTACGTCATGTCAAGTGCCCGGGCGACCAACAAAAGGCTCGAAACCTGAATTAAACCAAGCTGCGAAGCAGCGTCGGCTTGCATGAATTATTAGGCCGGTGTAGCCAGCTTCAGGCCAATTATGCCTGTAAGAATAAGCGCGAGGCTCAGTAGTCGCTCTGCGTTCGCTGGCTCGCCAAGCAAGACAATCACCAGTATCGCGGTGCCTATCGCCCCGACGCCAACCCATATTGTGTAGGCGGTGCCCACGGGAAGCGACTTCATGGCAATGCCTAGCAGTCCAAGGCTAATCACCATCGCGAGCACAGTGCCGACAGTTGGCCACAGGCGCGTAAATCCCTCAGTGAGCTCATGAGAGTTTCACTCCGGTTTGTTTGGCGACTTGATAGATAGGCAGGTTTTCCTTGAAGCCGGGGCGACGGATCATCACATCAATTTTTTGTTCGCCCAGCTTTTTGTATAGAGCCACCAGAAAACCTAGTTTGGCTTCGATAACCTCGTCGGCATTGTCGGTGGCGGCTTCGATATACAAATCAATATCACCGCCCCGTGCGGCATCATCTACCCTTGAGCCAAACAGCCAGACAGCCAGACAGCCAGACAGCCAGACATTGGCCGTTGCTCCAAAGTTTTCAGCAGCTGCCTCGCGTATGATGGAACACTGTTGTTCGCTCAGGCGCATGGCTGTTTACGCATGTGAGGCGGGGCTGCAGTCGCCTGATATCGGCGTGATTTGCGCCTCGGGGCCACGGGTTTTGCGTTCGGCGCGCAAGGTAAGCCAG
This sequence comes from Gallionella sp., assembly GCA_030681375.1. Classification (GTDB taxonomy): domain Bacteria; phylum Pseudomonadota; class Gammaproteobacteria; order Burkholderiales; family Gallionellaceae; genus Gallionella. Next base: position 44,296 of record JAUXWM010000025.1, on the reverse strand, counting down.
TTGCGCGCCGCGATCAGCAGCCCCAGTCCGATGAACGCGCCGGGTGGTAGCACGGCAAACAAAAAGCCGTGATAATCCGGTATCACGGTGATGACCAGCGATCGGGCAGATTCGCCCAGGGCCAGATCAATGCCGGACAGCAGCGTGCCGTGGCCGAAGAGTTCGCGCATGCCGCCCAGCACAGTCAGCACGGCGGTCAGCCCCAGTCCCATTGCCATTCCATCGATGGCGGATTGCAGCGCGGGGTTCTTGGAGGCAAAGGCCTCGATGCGTGCCAGTACGATGCAGTTGGTGACGATTAGCGGAATGAAGATGCCCAGCACGATGTACAGCGGATACATATAGGCATTCATCAGGTACTGCACCACCGTGACCAGTACCGCGATGATCAGGATGAATACCGGGATGCGGATTTCATTGGGCACGTAATTGCGGATCAGCGCGACGGCGCCACTGGAAATCGCCATCACCAGCGTGGTCGCCAGCCCCAGGCTGACGCCGTTGACTACCGTGGAACTCACCGCCAGAAGCGGGCACAGGCCGAGCAGTTGCACGATGCCGGCATTCTGCTTCCACAGGCCGTTGTAAAAGATGTCCTTGAGTTCCTGTAAGGTCATTGGGTTTTCTCCTTGACGGTCGGCACGGATGTGTCGGCAGGGTGTGCGAGCAGCACTGCGCGATGTTGTTCAAAATAGTGCGCGGCCTTGTGTACGGCTTGCACCACCGCGCGCGGGGTGATGGTTGCGCCAGCCATGTAGTCGAACGATCCGCCGTCCTTCTTCACTTTCCAGTCCGTTTTCTTGAGTTTTGCCAGCGACTGTCCATCGAACCCCTTGATCCAGGGGCTTTTCGGCAGCTCGATGTAATCGCCGAGCCCGGGGGTTTCGCGGTGCGATACCACACGCACACCGCTGATTTCGCCGTTGCGATGTATCGCGATGATCAGGGCTATCCTGCCGCCATAGCCGTCGGGCGCGATGGCTTGCAGCACGACGGCGCTGGGCTCGCCCTTGAGGCGTGCCAGATAGGCAATGCTGGTTTCATTGGTGCCCAGCAGTTCGCTGGGCGGCAGTTGCAGCGTGTCCTGCACGATGGCATTGTCGTACAGTTGCGGCGGCACAATCTGGGCGATTAACTGGAGTTTCTCTTTCTCCACGCTGCTGGCGATGCGATCGCGAGTGAGATAGTAGGTCGAAGCCAATACCAGTGTGGCCAGTACGGCAAAGAACAGCAGGTTGAGCGCGGCATGGAAAGAGGCCTTCGCCATGGTGCGCCTCATGGTTTTTGCTCCTTTTTGCCGAATACTTTGGGTTGAGTATAAGCATCGATCAATGGCACGCAAATGTTCATCAGCAAGGTGGCGAACGCCATGCCATCGGGGAAGCCGCCGAAGGCGCGAATCAGATAGGTGATCAGTCCTGCACCGGCGGCGAAAATCAATTTTCCCTTGTGCGTGGTGGGGCTGGTGATCGGGTCGGTCAGAATAAAGAATGCGCCTATCATGGCTGCACCGGAGAACCAGTGAAACAGCGGTTCGACGTAGTGTGCGGGGTCCAGCAGATGGAAGAGGCCGGCAACGGCGAATAAGGTGCCGAGGTAAACGACCGGTATGTGCCAGCTGATGATGCGCGAGGCGAGCAGGTAAAGCCCTCCGAACAGGAATCCGGCGGCCACCATCTCGCTGCCGTGTCCGGCCAGTCGTCCATAGATGGGCATCTCAAGGATTTCACTGATCTGTCCATCCAGATGCAATTGCGTCTTGAGCGTATCCAGCGGTGTAGCCATGGTGAGGGCATCCAGTTTGATGCCCTCCGGGAAGACGCCGAGGAAAATATAATTGAGCTGGTCGATGAAACCCAGTTGAATCGCTCCCAGACCGTGCGGGCTGAGCCATTGCGTCATCTGTACCGGGAATGAAATGATCAGCACCGCGTAGCCTATCATCGCCGGATTAAAGGGATTGTTGCCCAGGCCACCGTACAAATGCTTGGACACGCTGATGGCGAAAGCCGTGCCGATTACCACCAGCCACCAGGGCGCGAGGGGCGGGATGGACAGGGCAATCAGCCAGCCGGTGAGCAGCGCGCTGTTGTCCTTCAGGAACGGCGCTATTGGGCGGTTGCGCAGTCTGAGCATCAGCGCCTCGGTGGCGAGCGCGGTGAGGCTGGCCAGCGTGATCGAAACCAGAATCGCCGGGCCGAAATACCACACATACAGCGCGATGCCGGGAATCAGGGCCAGCAGCACCTTGAGCATGATCTGCGACACGCTGTCCGGTTTGGTAATGAAGGGTGAGAAGAATCCGGGCATATTATTCCTTGGTGTGCTCATCAGCTGAGGAGAGGGCTAGTTCGCGGATGCGCGCGCGTCGCGCCTCTATCGTGGCGATTTCAGCCTGTTGCTGGGGTGTCAGGTGTTCGGTGTTTTCGGGTTTGCTGACTGCCGCCTGTTGTTTGGCATGATCTATCGCCGCCTGAATTTTCAGCTGCATGGTGTTTTCAGGATCTGCATCAACAGGAGCATCGTACAGCGATACGTTTGCTCCCTCGACCGCAGGCGGGAGGGGTGCGGCTGATTTCAGTGCCTTGGCCTCAAGTGCGGCTTTCTCTTTGGCAGCCAGCTTATCGGCCTTTTCCTGTTTTTCGCGTTCGATGCGCAGTTCGCGATATTCATGTCGTTCGCGTGCCGCATCGGCCGCTTTTTTGCTGGTTTCCTGCGCCCAGATTTCACTTTTGGCAAAGCGATAATATTCCACCAGCGGAATGTTGCTTGGACAGACATAGCTGCATGCGCCGCATTCGATACAGTCGAACAGGTGGTATTCCTGAGCCTTGAGCAGGTTTTTTGACTGGGCGAACCAGAACAGCTCTTGTGGCTGCAACTCTGCGGGACAGACATCGACGCAGCGCGTGCAGCGTATGCAGGGCAAGGCCGGCAGCGCGGGAGGAAACAGGCTGTCGGACATGGCGATCAGGCAGTTGGTCGCCTTGATCACGCCGACCTCTGCCGAGGGCAGGCGTATGCCCATCATCGGGCCGCCCATGATATAGCCACGGGTGTCGGGCAGTGGCCCGGCCTGGGCGACCAGTTCGTTGACCGGTGTGCCCAGCAGGGCCTCAAAGTTTTGCGGCTGGCCGACGTTGCCGGTCACGGTGACGATGCGTGAAATTAGCGCTTCGCCGTGACGGATGGCGCGCCAAGTGCTGTAGGCGGTGCCGACATTGAAGCATTGCACGCCCAGATTGGTGGATCGCATGCCTGCGGCGACTTCGATGCCGGTGAGCACACGGATTAGTTGTTTTGCGCCGCCCCCCGGATAAATAGTGGGTACGGCTACCGCTTCCATGTTCTGGTGTTTTCCGTCCAGTATGGCGCTACGCATGGCTGCGATGGCTTCCGGCTTGTTGTCCTCGATGCCGATCAGCACTTCTTCAGCGTACAGCAGGGCGCGCATGATCTCGGCGCCTTGCAGGATTTCTGCCGCGCGTTCGCGCATCAGCAGGTCGTCGCAGGTGATGTAGGGCTCACACTCTGCGCCATTGAGCACCAGCGTCTTGATTTGGTGTTTATGCGAATACAGCTTCATATCGCTGGGGAATGCCGCGCCGCCGAGGCCGACTACGCCTGCGTCGCGTAAACGGTGGCGCAAATCGGTGTGCGCCACCGCCTGCCAGTCATCGCATGACTCGCGCGCGATCCATTCGTCATCGCCATCGGGAATCAGGGTGATGCACAGGTCGGGGATGCCGGAAGGATGGGCGACTTGCTGCATGTCGATAGCGGCAATGACACCGGAAGTGGGGGCGTGTACTGCGCTGGAGACGTGTCCTTCGGGTGCGCCGATAATCTGGCCCTTGAGCACGCGCTGACCAGCTTCAACAATAGGCTTGGCGCTGTTGCCGACGTGCTGGTGCAGCGGGATGACCAGCCTGGAGGGTAACGCGGCTTGCGTAATCGGCTTGTGGTTCGATTGCGCCTTGTTGCTGGCCGGATGGATGCCACCGTGAAACTTGAATAGTGATCTCATGCTGCCGGCCTCAGTGGGTAAACCGGATATTTCCACTTCCAGTTGCTGATGTTTTCTTCGATCTCCACCATGTCGATGCAGTCCACCGGGCAGGGCGCGACGCACAGCTCGCAACCGGTGCATTCCGCCGCGATGATGGTATGCATTTGTTTTGCCGCGCCGGCAATCGCGTCCACCGGACAGGCCTGGATGCACAATGTGCAACCGATGCAGTTATTTTCATCGATAAAGGCGACGGCTTTGGGTTTGGGCGCGGTGTCGCCGCCGAAGGGCTTGAAGTCCACGCCCAGCAGATCGGCGAGTTTGTGTATGCCTTCCTCGCCGCCGGGCGGGCATAGGTTGATGTCCGCAGCGCCTTCGGCGATTGCTGTCGCATAGGGTTTGCAGCCGGGGTAACCGCATTGGCCGCACTGCGTTTGCGGCAGGACAGCGTCGATTTTTTCGACCAGTGGATTGCCTTCAACGTGGAATTTGATTGCGGCGAAACCTAACACCGCGCCCAGCGCGATGGCGATGGCCGCCATGACCAGCAATGCACTGAGCATTATTTGACCAACCCGGAGAATCCCATGAAGGACAGACTCATCAGTCCGGCCGTGACCATAGCGATGGCCGAACCTTTGAATATGCCGGGCACATCCGCGCCTTCCATGCGTTCACGCATTCCGGCGAACAATATCATCACCAGCGTGAACCCGAGCGCGCCGCCCATGCCGAAAATCAGTGATTCCATGAAATTGTGTTTGGCCTGTACGTTGAGCAGCGGTATGCCCAGCACCGCGCAGTTGGTGGTAATCAGTGGCAGATAGATGCCCAGCACCTGATACAACTCCGGACTGGTACGCTGAATGATCATTTCGGTGAATTGCACGATGCCGGCGATCACCACGATGAACGACAGCGTGGTGAGATAGGCCAGCTCAGGGCCGAGCAAATACTGGTTGATCAGGTAGCTGCTGCCGGAAGCCAGGGTCAGTACGAAGGTGGTGGCTGCACCCATGCCGATGGCGGCCTCCAGTTTTTTGGAGACACCCATGAACGGGCATAGCCCGAGTATCTTGACCATCACGATGTTGTTTACAAACACCGCGCCAACCAGGATCAGCAGATATTCAGTCATTGTCGCGCTTTCAGAAAGTGTGCGGGATTATCCGATTATTCATACTCGGCTTCAACTGCTTTGTCGGAATATCCATATGACGGCGGGTTATTTCGCATTTGCGGGTGTCTGATCCGCAGAGTTGTCTATGGGGTAACGCCATAAGTCGGTGTTTCTTTAGATTTCAACCCGCGTGCCCATTTCGATGACGCGGTTAGTGGGGATTTTGAAGAAGTCTGCCGCGCTCATGGCATTTCTGGATAAGGCCAGGAATAGTTTTTTGCGCCATTTCATCATGCCGGGTTGGGGTGTGATGATGATCATGGCGCGCGAGATAAAGAACGACGTGCTCATCATGTCGAAGGGCAGCCCCCGTGTGGCACACAGTTCCAGAGCGGCCGGAATGTCAGGCATTTCCATGAAGCCGTAAAAAACGCTTACCCGGTAAAAATTCTTGCCCATATCGTCGATCAGCAGGCGGTTGCCCTTGGTGACATAAGGTTTGTCTTCGACGATAACGGTGAGCAGGATATTGCGCTCGTGCAGCACCTGATTGTGTTTGAGATTGTGCAGCAGTGCCGAGGGCGCGCCTTCGCCTACCGCTGTCAGAAATACCGCAGTGCCCTGGGCGCGATTGACGCTGTCCGCATCGTCCAGGATTACCTTTACCGGCACCGATTGTTTGGCGATCATGTCGAACAGCAGTTTTCGGCCATGTTTCCAGGTGGTGAGCACGGTAAACGAAATAACCGCGATGCCCAGCGGGAACCAGCCGCCTTGCGGGATTTTCAGGGCATTGGCAGAAAAATAGGCCAGATCGATGCAGAAGAATGTGCCGACCAGCGGGAGGATGAGTAGCGGCGACCAGCGCCACGCCACAAGTACAAAGGCGATCAGTACGGTGTCTATCAACATCGTGCCGGTGACGGCAATGCCATAGGCTGCCGCCAGATTGCTGGAGCTTTGAAAGGTGAATACCAAATAAATGACGGCCAGATAGAGCGTCCAGTTGGTTAGCGGAACGTAAATCTGACCGCGTGCCTTGTCGGAAGTCTGGCGTATTTCCATGCGTGGCAGCAAGCCCATTTGTACCGATTGGCTGGCAACCGAGAACGCGCCGGAGATCACGGCTTGCGAGGCGATTACCGTAGCCGCAGTGGCGAGTAAGACCATCGGGATCAGCGCCCATTCCGGAGCGAGCAGGTAGAAGGGGTTTTTGATCGCTTGCGGGTTTTGCAGCAATAGCGCACCTTGCCCGAAGTAGTTCAATACCAGCGCGGGGAGCACGAAAGAGAACCAGGTAAGCCGAATCGGGAATCTGCCGAAGTGTCCCATGTCGGTGTAGAGGGCTTCGCCTCCGGTGACGGCAAGCACTACAGAGCCGAGCGTCAGAAAGGATATCCAGGGATCCAGGGTGAGAAAGTGATAGGCAAACACGGGATTGAGCGCCAAGAGCACATGCGGGCTGAACAGGATGGCTTTTGCGCCCAGTAGTCCCAGGGTGGTGAACCAGAGGATCATGATGGGCCCGAATGCCAGACCCATCACGCCCGTGCCATGTTTTTGCACCATGAACAGCGCGGTAAGCACCATGACGGTGATGGGTAACACAAAGCTATGGAGTTGAGGCGCGACGATATTCAGGCCTTCGACGGCCGAGAGCACCGAAATGGCAGGGGTAATCATGCTGTCCCCGTAAAACAGCGCGGCGGCAAATATCCCGAGTATGGCGAGGAACCATCGGGTTTTCGGGCGTCGCGCGTTCAGTTCGCTGGCCAGAGACAGCAGGGCTAATGAACCGCCCTCGCCCCGATTATCCGCACGCATGATGATGGTCACATACTTTAGCGATACCAGCAGCATGATGGTCCAGAACATCACCGAGAGTACGCCGAGCACGTTGGCTTCGGTGGCTTGCAGAGGATGATGACCGGCGAAAGTCTCCTTCATGGCATACAGCGGGCTGGTGCCGATGTCGCCATACACCACGCCGATTGCGCCCAGCATGAGTGTGGATAAATTTGCCTTGGTGTGTGTGCCGCTCATTTTGCCTCCTTCATTCCTGTCAGAGGAAGAATGGGGCGGCACTGTACACCTGCGTCAGGGTGAACACAATACGGCTTGCTGCAGGGCGCGGTGATGCGCGTCGGCGCAGCCGGAACAGCTTATCAGTGCGGCAGTGTGCGTATGGCCTGGCAACTTTCTGCTATCAGTGCCGGGCCGCGATAAATCAACCCGCTGTAAATTTGCACCAGCGCAGCACCTGCCTTGATTTTGTCGGCGGCATCCGCGCCGCTCAATATGCCGCCCGCACCGATGACAGGCAGCGCGCCTTGTAAGGCGGCGGCGAGTTGACGGATGACGGCGGTGGATCGCTCGCGTACCGGCGCACCGCTCAGGCCGCCTGTTTCATTGCCGTGAGGCAGATTTTCGACGCCTGCTCGTGACAGCGTGGTGTTGGTGGCGATCACGCCGTCGATGCGATGCTGCATCAGCAAGCGGGCGATCTGGGTGATTTGCTCGCCTTCCATGTCCGGTGCGATCTTCAGGGCGATGGGTACATATTTGCCATGCAGATCGGCCAGTTTCTGCTGTTCGGCCTTGAGTTGCGCGAGCAGGTCGTTCAGCGCGGCTTCGTCCTGCAACTGGCGCAGATTCTTGGTGTTGGGTGAGGAAATGTTGACGGTGATATAGCTGGCGTGGGCATACACTTTGCGCAGGCAAATCAGATAATCATCGGCGGCCTGTTCGATAGGTGTTGCGGCATTTTTGCCTATGTTTATCCCTAATATTCCCTTGTAACCGGATTGTTGAACGTTGCGTATCAGCGCATCCACGCCTTCGTTGTTGAAACCCATGCGATTAATGATGGCGGAGGCGGCGGGCAGGCGGAACAGGCGCGGTTTGGGATTGCCCGGTTGCGGCTGCGGCGTGATAGTACCGATCTCGATGAAGCCGAAGCCGAGTGCTGCCAGACCATTGATGCAATCGCCGTTCTTGTCCAGACCCGCGGCCAGACCGACAGGGTTAGGAAAGGTCAGGCCCATGACCGTGCGCGGATCATTGGGGATGTTTGGCGCAATCATTCCGCTTAATCCTAATGAATATGCGGCATTCAGGCTGTTCAGGGTGAGATGGTGAGCGGTTTCCGGAGCTAGCCGGAACAGTGCGGGACGGAGCAGAGAATACATTGTTAAACTTTCAAAAGCGGTGATTTAATTTTCTGACTAGCGACTAGCGACTAGCGACTAGCGACTAGCGACTAATTTTTCTTCACGACGACCGGAATCGGAAATTTTCGCTGTGTAGTGCGTGTCTTGCCGCGCCAGTGCTCGGCGATGACATCGCCCAGTTGCATGCACAACAGGCCGAACAGTACAAAGCCTGCTTGGGTGAACAGCGTGTGGGGCAGGTTGCTGATCAGGCTGCCACCGGCAACCTGATAGGTGTAGTTGACCAGATTGCCTACTATCAGTCCGGCCAGTGCGGCGCAGATTAAACGCCCCCAGTCACCGGAGCGAACAGCGGCGAAAACGGTGCTTTCGTGCCACAGCAGTTGCAGTGCGGCCAGCAGCAGTAAAGGGGATAGCCACATCAGCCAGAACAGGTAGGCAGGCCAGGCTGCGCCGCCCAGCAAACCTGCGGCGGCAACGGCAAGGAGTGCGAATGCCATCGTTTCGCCGCTGATTCCGGACAGGGCGGGGCCGCGTGCCAGGAATTTCAGCAAGCCATGAATGGAACCAAGCAAGGCGCGGGTAATCAGCACGGCGGGTGCCAGCAGCGCGAACAGGATGGAGAACAGGATGCCCGAACCGTCTTGCGCTGTCGCCCAACTGGCCGTGTACAGATTCAGGTAAACCAGCAGCCAGCACAGTACGATACCGGCAGCGCCCAGCGATAAATAATATTTGAGTTGACTGGCAAGCGGGCTGTTGCCCGTGCTGATTTTGACCAGCCTGTTGACGAGCAGCAAATAGCTGATCAGCATGAAAATGCAGGTGATGGTAGCGCCGACACCTATCTTGGCGGCAGCGCTATCGAACGCGTCCCATTCGGCGCCGCTCAGGGCAAACCCTGCCAGCGGCAGCAACAACAGCGTAGATATAAAAATGCTTAATCGGGTTTTGATAGGGATACTCCTTCGGCGGGATTCAGGTCAGCGTTGTCCAGCGTCTGCCAAATGCCATTTTGCAGACCTTGTGCAGGTTGATATTGGGTTTTATACGACATTTTGCGGCTGTCTTTTATCCAGTAACCCAGATAAACAAAATCCAGATTGAGTTTGCGGCACAGTTCGATTTGCCAGAGTACGTTGTACACCCCAAAACGTGCGCGCGGCAGATCAGGATCGTAAAAAGTGTACACCGAGGACAGTCCGTCGCTGAGCAGATCAATCACGCTGACCATGCGCAGCACGCCTTGATCGCGAAATTCTACCAGCAGTGTATCAATATGGCTTTGCAATAAAAAGGTCTGGTAGGCGTCGTAGTCGTCATTATCCATGCCGCCATCGGGGTGGCGGGCGCGTTGATAACGCTGATACAACTCGTAATATTCGGGCTGATCCTGCAGTGGATGCAGCGTGGCCTTGAGCTGTGCGTGCTGCGTCCAGGCGCGGCGTTGTGAGCGAGTTGGCGTGAATTGTTTTGCCTGTACGCGTAACTGCACGCAGGCGTTGCACTCGTCGCAGCGCGGGCGATAGACGTAGCTGCCGCTACGCCGGAAGCCATGCCTGACCAATTGAGAATACAACGGGGAATTAATCAGGAATGATGGCGTGGCGACCTGTGAGCGCGCCTGCAATCCGGGCAAATAACTGCACGGGTAGGGTGCGCTCAGATAAAAATGCAGCGCGGAAATGGGAATGTCGTGTAACGAGCTCATTTGTAGAGGTCGGGGTCGAATGACCAGTCGGTAACAGGCGCGCAGTTTACCAATTCTTCCAGTCGCACAACAAATTCACCGCGTGGAATTTTTTTCGCGCCCAGTGAGGCAAGGTGTGGCGTGTACATCTGGCAATCGATCATGCCAGTTGCGGCGTTGGTCAAATGGCCGACATTCCAGCGTTCCATCTGCCGGGTCAAATGCGCCAGCGCTATTTTGGAGGCGTTGCTGGCATGGCTATACATGGATTCGCCATAGAACATCCGGCCTAGGGTGACGCCATACAAACCGCCGATAAGTTTGCCATCCATCCACGTTTCCACGGAATGCGCGTAGCCCAGGCTGTGCAGCGTGCAATACGCGGCTATCATCTGTTCATCTATCCATGTGCCGCGCTGTCCGCCGCGTGGCGCGGCGCAGGCGCGTATCACCTGTTCGAATGCGGTATCAGTGCGCACCTGATAATTGCTGTTGCGCAATATTTTGGCGAGTGAAGCGGACAGTTTGAATTCCTGAGGTATCAGTACCATGCGTGGATCGGGACTCCACCACAGTACGGGTTCGCCGGGAGAGAACCACGGAAAAATTCCCTGACGGTACGCCTCCAGCAAACGTGCGGCAGAGAGATCGCCGCCCGCCGCCAGCAGACCGTCGGGTTCGCGCAAGGCCTGTGTTAGCGGCGGGAATGGCGTGTTTTCAAGCAGCCAGGGAATCATGAAATCAACAGGCCCGCTTCATGGTTTGTGCGGACATTGTTTTTTGGTGCAATCGGCATAAATATGCAGTGCGTGATCGCGTATGCTGAAGCCACGGTCGGAGGCGACTTTTTCCTGGCGCGCTTCGATAGCTGTATCGTAAAACTCTTCCACACGTCCGCATTGCAGGCAGACGATGTGGTCGTGGTGCTTACCTTGATTGAGTTCAAACACCGACTTGCCACCCTCAAAGTAATGGCGTACCAGCAAGCCGGCTTGCTCGAACTGGGTCAGCACGCGGTAAACCGTGGCCAGTCCCACATCATCGCCACTCGCCAGCAATAGCTTGTACACATCCTCTGCGCTCATGTGGCGTTCCTGGCCGGATTCAAACAGGCTCAAGACCTTGAGTCGTGGCACGGTGGACTTCAGTCCGGCATTCTTCAAATGCTCTGGCTGTTGCATGTCAGCGTCTCCTTATCATTTTTTCACATCATGCCTGAAAACGCTTGTAATCGCAAATGAGAACGATTATCATTTGCATCCTCAATCAACAAAGGATAGCCATGAAAAACATTTTATTAGTCTCGCTGCTGCTTCCGCTGGCTGCTTTTGCGGCCGATGCCGACTACACACTGGTGATCAAAGATCATCGTTTTCAGCCTTCCGAGCTGATTGTGCCATCCGGCAAAAAAATCAAGCTACTGATTATCAATCAGGACGCTACGCCGGAAGAATTTGAAAGTCATGCGCTGAACCGGGAAAAGTTGATTGCCGGGAACGGTAAAACCATCCTCTACATCGGGCCGCTAGATTCGGGTCGTTACCCTTTCTTCGGCGAATTTCATGAAGCGAGTGCAACCGGCGTCATCATTGCTCGATAGGAGAAACAGATCATGTTCGGAACCGCCATTATTGTTTTTCGAGAAGTGCTGGAAGCGGCCATCATCATTGGAATCATCGCTGCGGCCACGCGCGATGTTCCAGGCAGCAGACGCTGGCTGGCGGCTGGATTGCTGGCCGGTCTGCTCGGCTCGGCGGTGGTTGCCAGCTTTACCGATGTGATTGGATCGCTGGCCAGCGGTATCGGTCAGGAAATTTTCAACGCCATCGTGCTCGGCATTGCGGTGCTGATGCTGGCCTGGCACAACATCTGGATGGCCTCGCACGGTGCCGCGCTGGCGAGCAGCGCACGCTCCGTCGGGGGCGACATCCGCGACGGACGACGCGCCTGTTCGGTGCTGTTTCTCATCGTCGGACTGGCCGTGCTAAGAGAAGGATCGGAAACCGTGCTGTTTCTCTATGGCATTGCGGCCAGCGATAGCGGGGGGCAATCGTCGATGCTGCTGGGCGGCTTGCTCGGCATGACGCTGGGTAGTGCGGTTGGATACATGATTTATGCCGGGCTGCTGCGCGTGCCGATGCGCTGGTTCTTCTCGGCAACCAGCGTGCTGGTGTTGCTGCTGGCCGCTGGCATGGCCTCGCAGGCCGCGCATTTTCTGATCCAGGCCGATCTGTTGCCCAGTCTCGCGGCACCTCTGTGGGATACCTTGGCGGCGCTGCCGGAAAACGGACTGCCGGGGATGGTGCTGCACAGCCTGATCGGATATGACGCCCGCCCGGCGGGTATGCAGATTGTGTTTTACATGACCGCGCTAATCGCCATCGCCGCTGGCATGAAATGGGCCAACCGCCCGCGTATCGCAATTCGTTCAACTACAGGAGTTGTTTAAATGAAACATAAATTCAATACCTTGGTTTTTTGTCTGAGTGCCATTCATGCCGGCATCGCTTATGCTGGCCCGGCGGCTTATGTCTATACGCCGACAGTCGAGCACGGCGAAGTGGAACTCGATTTCAAACACGGTTCAGCCCGGCAACTGGATGGCACGTTCAGGCAAGTAAGCAGCCTGGGTTTGGGTTATGGCGCGACAGAATACTGGTTTACCGAGGTTTACCTGAAACAGCAACGCAATGGCAACCAGAACATGACAATGGCTGAATGGGAAAACAAGTTTCAACTTACCGAAACCGGAAAATACCCTGTGGAGTTGGGGTTTGTCGCAGAACTGGAAGCGCCGTTAAGCGGCAGTGCGCCATGGGAGATAAAGTTCGGCCCCTTGTTGCAGACAGAATTCGGCAAAATACAATTGAACGGAAATCTGATTTTTGAACGCGCCTTCGGTATGGCGGACGAAACCGGCGTACCTTTTGCCACTAACCTTCTTTACCAGTGGCAAGTCAAATACCGCTGGCAGCCTGTTTTTGAATTCGGCTTGCAGGGGTTGGGTGAACTGGGGAAATGGGATAACTGGTCTGGGCAGAACGCGCAATTGCACAGCTTCGGCCCTGCGGCTTTCGGTAAATTTGCGCTCGGCAACCGGCAGGCCATCAAGTACAACGCAGCTTGGCTGATAGGCACCAGTACCGCTACGCCCAACCATACCTTCAGGGCGCAGGTCGAATACGAGTTTTAGAAGCAGGACTGAGGATAGAAGAGCAGGACTGAGGACTGAGGACTGAGTGCGGAGGGCTGAGTGCGGAGGACTGAGTGCGGAGGAAGAGAAAGCGCCGTTTTTGACTTTCCACTCAGTCCTCAGTCCTCGCTCCTCAGTCCTTCGCTCAAAACAACGAGCGCAAAGCGCGACTATGTTTTTAGGCGAAGACCCTTGCGGTCTTGTTTTTCCATCCTGTTTTTAAGCCATGCTTCGATATCGCGCAATTCCCTTTCATTAACCGAGTGTTGCATCGCGTATTCATGCCAGGCAACGGTATAGCCCTGCGCCAGCAAACACACTCTTGAGGCCGCACCCAGACTACAGGGCACGACGGTATCGTTACGTCCGTGCGCCATGAAAATGGGTGTTTGTCGTGAGAGGGTTGTGGCTTCTGCTTGTGTCGATTCAGGCAGCGGCAGATAGGTCGAGAGGGCCAGTACGCCGGCCAGGGGCACAGTCTGGCGCAATGCGGTGTGGAGCGCAATGGCGCCTCCCTGTGAAAATCCAGCCAGAAAAATATGTTGTGGCAGAATGCCGCGCGATACTTCCTGCGCGATGAGTGCTTCGACATCCGCTTGCGAGGCGCGTATGCCCGCGCTATCCTGTTGTGCGTCGATTTTATCGCTGGCGATGTCATACCAGGCGCGCATAACAAACCCGCCGTTGATGGTGACCGGTCGTTTGGGCGCATGCGGAAAGAGGTAGCGCACCGCCACAGGCAGTTTTAATTCATCCACCATGGGCACAAAGTCCTGGCCGTCAGCACCCAGACCATGCAGCCAGATGATGCTGTATTGAGGCTGTTTGCCAGATTCGAGGGCGATGTGCGAAAGAATAGCGGTCATGTATTGCTCCTGTTCGTTGTTTTGCCAGCTTGCGTCAGCGGTTATCATGTGAGCCTGAATAAATACTCAAGGTTTGCGGCGTTTTGCCGATAAATATAACGATAAAACAATAATAATCAGTACGGAATTATAGGCGGGAGGGGCGAAATGAAAAGATCAATAACACCTACATCAATTGAACGCGTGATGCGCGACGACGACTTTATCGTCTCTATGACGGACCTTAAAGGACGCATCACCTACGGTAACCGGATTTTTATAGAATTTTCCGGTTATGAAGAGAGCGAATTAATCGGTACGCAGCACAATATTATCCGTCATCCGGACATGCCGCGCGGTGTGTTCAAGTTGCTTTGGGATAAAATTCAGGCTGGGCAGGAGTGTTTTGCCTATGTCAAAAACATGTCCAAGGACGGCGGATTTTATTGGGTGTTTACCAATGTGACGCCCACTTTCGATCCGAAGGGCAATGTCACCGGATATTTCTCAGTACGTCGCAAGCCCAAAATAAGCGGCATACAGACCGTGACAGGTTTGTATGCCGCCATGCTGGAGGCGGAACAAAAGGCCGGTGCGGCGAATGCCATCGCAGCCTCCACGCAATTACTCGTTAATGTATTGACTGAAAAGGGGCTCAGCTATGATGAACTTATCCTTGCAATCTAAGTTTTCGGCATTGCTCTGGTCGTTTTCTTTTGGCACTCTGGCGATTATTCTGACCAGCTTCGCGCTGCACGGCGTGGAGATTTTTATGTTGGTCTTTCTGGCGGTGGGCATTGCGGTTTCCGCGCTGGGGCAATGGCTGGTCAGGCGCTGGATGGCACCGCTTACTCCGTTGAATGACGTGATTAAAAGTGTTGCACAGGGCAGTTTTAACAAGCGCATCACCGGGGTTTCGGATACGGATGAAATCGGCAGATTGTGCTGGAACGTGAACGATATGCTGGATCAGTTGGGCGCCTTCTTCCGTGAGCAGGAAACCAGTTTTCGCGCCAATCTGGCCGGAGATTTTCATCGCGTTGCGATGAATGGCGGGATGCACGGCGGATTTAACAAGGGCTTGTCCAATCAGAATATTTTGCTGGAGGGCATGGTGGGGCAGAAGAAGGGCGCGATGCGCAACAATCTGTTGTCCAAGGCGCATCATTTGAATACTCACAATTTGCTGGGTAATCTGGCTTCTAATCAGCAAGATCTGAAGATTATTACCGATAACATGGAGGCGCTCGCCAAATTGGCACTGCGTACCAGCGAAGACGCGGAAGCCAGTCAGTCCTCGGTCAAGGATATCGTGGTGCGCTTGTCCGGAATAACGGAACGTGTCGAGAGTGCCAACGCGGCCATTACTCAGCTGAATGCGCGTAGCACGGAAATCAACAAGGCGGTCGGGCTGATCACGTCGATTGCCGATCAAACTAATCTGCTGGCGTTGAATGCGGCGATTGAGGCCGCACGTGCAGGTGAGGCGGGGCGCGGTTTTGCCGTGGTGGCCGATGAAGTGCGCAAACTTGCCGAGAATACCAAAAATGCGTCTGAATCCATCGGACGCGTGATGCAGATGTTGCAGGGCGAGGCCAGCAAGATGTTGGCGGATTCAGAGGAAATGCATGAAATTGCTCAGGCATCGCAAAGTGTGATTTTGCGTCTGGAAGAGAAGTTTGGTCGATTCTATCAATCCGCAAAGGTAACGCTGAGCAGCGCGCACTATGCGCAGGATTTGAGTTTCGCCTCACTGATCAAGGTAGATCATGTCATTTACAAACAACGCGCTTATGCACTGATTAACAGTCCGGAAGATGATGAATTGCGCAAGGCGATAGGTGTAGATCATCACAACTGTCGTCTGGGCAAATGGTATGACGGGGCGGGCAAAGCGGTGTTCGGTGATTTGCCTGCGTATCGCGCCCTGCTTCAGCCGCATAGTCAGGTGCATGCCGGTGCGCACAAGGCGGTGTCTCTGCTCGATGCGGGCTGGGAACATGACGATAAGGTGCAGACGGCGATGATAGATGCGATGGCGGGGTCTGAAGCCAGCAGCGCTGTTGTGATGGAAATTCTGAATCGAATGGTGGCCGAGAAGCACCCTGATTTGGCCGGTAAGTAGTAAGTAGTAAGTAGTAATGGGGTGGGTAGCTGAGTTGGGGTTTAATTTGCCACTCACCACTCACCACTCACCACTCACCACTTCACTCAGAAACAGGAGCTTTAGCTCCGTTGTTTCGTGGGAATGCACTTGCTGCATCACCACTCACCATTCACGTCGGCTCGGGTATGGTCTCGCGCAGAACCTGAAACAGCTCACGGAAATTTTTGGCGGGTTTGCCCGTTTCACGTTCTTTGAGCGTATTGCGTATCAGCGTACGCAGACGCTGCACATCGGTTTCAGGATAGGCGGTCAGTAGTTCGGTCAGCGCGCTATCTCCTTCCAGCAGGCGTTCACGCCAGCGTTCCAGTTGGTGCATATAGCCGATATGCTGTTGCGATATGCCTTTCCAGGTATTCAGTTTTGCGATGATCGGTGCGGTGTCAACATCGCGCATCAGTTTGCCTATGTATTGCATCTGGCGGCGGCGTGCGCCGAATGATTTGATACGGCCCATTTCGCGTATCGCATCGCGCAAGGTTTCCGGGATGTCGAGTTGCGCGATTTGGTCTTTGCCTAGCTCTGTCAGTTCCTCTCCCAGATCACGCAAATCGTGCATTTGCTTCTTTATCTTGGTCTTGCTGGGTGGCAGTTCTTCTTCCTCGACGACGGGCAGGCTGCGCAGGCCGCGTCCTTGCGGTCTGGCTGGCGCAGGTGCAGCGTCCTGATCGTCTTGATCTTCATCGTCGTACTGCTCATCCTCGTCAAGCAGGTCTTCATGCTCATCGTTGTCGAACTCATCCTGTTCGTCGCTTGCGTCGAACTCGTTGATATCTTGATGGTTTTTTGGGTCTATTGTTTCGTCGTGCGTGCTCATGGTGTGCGATGTGGCTGCTAAGATGCTGCTATGATAGCGCCTTTCGTCATTTTACAGCTTGAAGTTATGAACAAACCTACATCATCCGCGCCAAACTCGCCCGCTAGTGATCGATTTTCCAATTCGGCTGATGCGTTGCATGCCATTGCGCAGGACATGCTGAGTTATGCCAAAAAACAGGGTGCCACGGCGGCCTCCGCTGAGGTTTCCGAAGGTTTCGGTCAGGCTGTTACGGTGCGTCAGGGCGAAGTGGAAACCATAGAATACAATCGCGATAAAGGTCTGGGAATCACGGTTTATCTCGGTCAGCAACGCGGCAATGCCAGCACTTCCGATTTTTCTCCGCAAGCCGTGCGCGATACGGTGGATGCGGCCTTATCCATTGCGCGTTACACCGCAAAAGACGATTGTTCAGGCTTGCCGGAAGCGGACAGTCTGGCTCGTGAATTTCCTGATCTGGATTTGTACCATCCCTGGGATTTGCCGGTGGAAGATGCCATCGCACTGGCTCGGGAGTGCGAGCAGGCAGCACTGGATGCGGATGCGCGCATCCATAATTCGGAAGGCGCGACGGTGAACGTGCATGAAGCACAGTTCGTATTGGCCAATAGTCTGGGCTTTGCAGCCGGTTACCCTACTTCACGTCACAGTCTGAGTTGCTCGGTCATCGCCGGGCAGGACGACGCGATGGAGCGCGATTACTGGTACAGCGTGGCAAGGCGCGCAGGCGATTTGCTGGGCGCGCAACAGGTGGGGCGCATTGCCGCAGAACGCACCGTGCGCCGACTGGGCAGCAGGCAGATTGCCACCATGCAAGTGCCGGTGCTGTTTGACGCATCGGTCGCCTCCAGTCTGCTGGGGCATTTCGTCGGCGCGGTGAGCGGCGGCAGTCTGTATCGCAAGTCGTCATTTCTGCTCGATCGACTCGATCAACAGGTTTTTTCGCAACACATCAATATCGCCGACATACCGGATATTTCCAGGGGGCTGGCTTCCGGTGTCTTCGATGACGAAGGTGTGAGAACGCAGCGTCGTAACCTGGTCGAAAATGGCGTGTTGCGCGGCTATTTCCTGGGCACGTATTCGGCGCGCAAGCTGGGGCTGCGCTCAACCGGCAACGCGGGCGGCAACCACAACCTGATTTTGCAGCCATCGTGCACGCTGGATCTGGACGGTTTGCTCAAAATGATGACGCGCGGCTTGCTGGTGACCGAGTTGCTGGGGCAGGGGGTCAATGCCATCACCGGTGATTATTCGCGCGGCGCGGCGGGATTCTGGGTGGAAAACGGCGAGATACAATATCCGGTGCACGAGATCACTATCGCGGGCAATCTCAAGGAAATGTACCGCAATATCGCCGCCGTCGGTAACGATGTGCTGGTGCAGGGTTCGCGTCAGTGCGGTTCGGTGCTGGTGGAAGGGATGACAATCGCAGGGAGTTGATGAGCATGCACCCGTCCGCAGCGCACTGCGCGGGTGCGGATGATGAACGCCTGTGCGGCGCTTTATGCGCCGAACATGGTAGAATTCGCGACCTCAAATTTTCTATCAGGAATGTCTGCCATGTTCTCCAGCAAAAACACCATTGCCGTTACGGATCCGGAATTGTGGGCCGCGATTCAGAATGAAAACCAGCGTCAGGAAGATCACATCGAGCTGATCGCCTCGGAAAACTACACCAGTTGTGCGGTGATGGAGGCGCAGGGCAGCAAGTTGACCAACAAGTATGCCGAAGGTTATCCGGGCAAACGCTATTACGGCGGTTGCGAATATGTGGACGTGGCCGAGCAACTGGCGATCGACCGCGCAAAGGCGCTGTTCGGCGCGGAATATGCCAACGTGCAGCCGCACTCCGGTTCGCAGGCCAATCAGGCGGTGTATGTTTCCGTATTGAAGCCGGGCGATACCATACTGGGCATGTCGCTGGCGCATGGCGGTCACCTGACCCACGGCGCCTCGGTGAATATCAGCGGCAAGCTGTACAACGCCATTCAGTACGGTCTGAACGACAAAGAAGAAATTGATTACGATCAGGTGCAGGCGCTGGCGCTGGAACACAAGCCGAAGATGATCGTGGCCGGTGCGTCCGCCTACTCGCTGGTAATCGACTGGAAGCGTTTCCGCGCGATCGCCGACAGCGTGGGCGCGTACCTGTTCGTGGACATGGCGCACTACGCCGGGCTGATCGCGGCGGGCGTGTACCCCAACCCGGTTGGTATTGCTGATTTTGTCACCACCACCACGCACAAGACGCTGCGCGGTCCTCGCGGCGGCTTGATTATGGCAAAAGCCGAGCATGAGAAGGCGCTCAACTCGGCGATTTTCCCTGCTTTGCAAGGCGGCCCGCTGATGCATGTCATCGCGGCCAAGGCGGTTGCTTTCAAGGAAGCCGCCAGCCCTGAATTCAAGACTTATCAGCGCCAGGTGGTTGAAAACGCGCGTGTGATGACCCGTGTGTTGCAGGAGCGCGGTCTGCGCATCGTATCCGGTCATACCGACAGCCATGTGTTTCTGGTCGATTTGCAAGCCAAGCAGTTGACCGGCAAGGATGCTGAGGCGGCTTTGGGGCGCGCGCACATCACTGTCAACAAGAACGCCATTCCGAATGATCCGCAAAAACCGTTTGTCACCTCAGGCATCCGTATCGGCAGCCCGGCGATAACGACGCGCGGTTTCCAGGAACTGGAGGCCGAACAACTCGCCCATCTGATCGCCGATGTGCTGGATGCGCCGAACGACGATGCGGTAATCGCACGCGTGGTGGGCGAAGTGAAGAAACTGACGAAACAGTTTCCGGTCTACGGAGAATAGTAGCTAGACGTTAGACGTTAGTTGTTAGTTGGGTTCGTCGCCTGCGGCGGGCTTTAACTTACGGCTAGCGTCTAAGGACTAACGACTGCTCTTATGAAATGTCCC
This sequence comes from Gallionella sp., assembly GCA_030681375.1. Lineage (GTDB taxonomy): Bacteria > Pseudomonadota > Gammaproteobacteria > Burkholderiales > Gallionellaceae > Gallionella. Next base: position 24,372 of record JAUXWM010000025.1, on the reverse strand, counting down.
TTCTGTAAAGGTCACGACACTCAGGTGGTGGATACCCGCGAAAGCGAGGAGGGCGACAGCATACGTCGCCGCCGTCGCTGCGTGTCGTGCGACAAACGCTTCACCACCTATGAGACGGTGGAGTTGCGCATGCCGCAGGTGGTCAAGCAAAACGGCATGCGCAGCGAGTTTGATGCAGAAAAACTGCGCACCAGTTTCAAACGCGCTTTGCACAAGCGCCCGGTTTCAACCGAAATGGTGGATGCCGCCATCGATCTCGTCACTCATAAACTGTATGCGCTGGGTGAGCGCGAAGTCGATTCGCGGCAAGTGGGCGAGCTGGTGATGCAGGAATTACTCAAGCTGGATAAGGTGGCCTACATCCGCTTTGCTTCGGTTTACAAGAGTTTTCAGGATGTGGGTGACTTTGCCGATGCGGTCAAGGCGGTGCGCAAGACACCATCGCCTTCCATCGATAAAGCTGAATAATGTTCAGCGCTGAAGATAATAAATGGATGGCACAGGCGCTGCGTCTGGCCGAGCTCGGGCTTTACAGCACCAGCCCGAATCCGCGTGTCGGCTGTGTGCTGGTGCGCGATGAGAAGTTGCTGGGCAGCGGATGGCATCAGCGTGCCGGCGAACCGCATGCCGAGATTTATGCCTTGCGCGAGGCCGGCGGCGCGGCGCGGGGCGCCACTGCCTACGTCACGCTGGAGCCATGCAGTCATCAGGGCAGGACACCGCCCTGTGCCGATGCGCTGATAGCGGCGGGTGTGGCGCGCGTGGTGGTGGCGATGCAGGATCCGAATCCGCTGGTGGCAGGGCAGGGGAATGCAAAACTGCATGCTGCCGGGATACGGGTCGAATGCGGTTTGATGGAAGCGGCGGCGCGGGCGTTGAATGCAGGGTTTGTTGCCCGGATGACGCGCGCTACACCGTGGGTACGTTGCAAGACAGGCATGAGCCTGGACGGGCGCACCGCATTGGCGAACGGAGTCAGTCAGTGGATTACCGGCCCTGAAGCGAGGCTGGATGTGCAGCATTGGCGGGCACGCTCCTGCGCGGTGCTCACCGGCATCAATACCGTGCTGGCGGACGATGCGCAATTGAATGTGCGCGAAATAGACACTCAGCGCCAGCCCTTGCGCGTGGTGCTGGACAGTCAGTTGCGCATTTCGCCGGATGCCCGCATCCTGCAAGGGGGGGGCGTGCTGATATATGGCGCACTGCACAATGAGCGCAAGATGGCTTTGTTGCAGGATCTGGGGGCGACGGTGGTGATGCTGCCGGACGGCTACGGGCGGGTGGATTTAAGCGCAGCGCTGCGTGATCTGGCGCAGCGCGGCTGCAATGAGGTGCTGGTGGAGGCGGGCGGCACGCTGAATGGCAGTCTGTTGCGCGAGGGGCTGGTTGACGAAATGCTGCTGTACATCGCACCGCAGTTATTGGGCGACGCGGCGCAGGGCATGGCGCAGCTGGGTAAATTGACCCGTCTGGATCAGCGCGTGGAACTGCTCTGGGAAGATGTGCGTCAGGTGGGCAGGGATTTGCGCATTACGGCGCGAGTGAAGAAAAAATGACGATATTAAAGGGGTTGGATTGTGTTTAGTGGAATCATTGCCGATGTCGGCATCATCACCCGTGCAGATAATCGCGAGGGCGGCCTGCGTCTGGCTGTTCAGGGAGAAGTGCTGGGCATGGACGACGTGCAACTGGGCGACAGCATTGCGGTGAACGGCGTCTGTCTTACCGTGGTTAAAATAGACGGCCGCGAGTTTACCGTGGACGTTTCGCGCGAGACGCTCAATTGCACGGTGGGCCTGGAACATCAGGGCGGTCACGTCAATCTGGAAAAAGCCTTGCGTCTGTCTGATCGTCTGGGCGGACATCTGGTCAGCGGTCATGTGGACGGGGTGGGCGAGGTGGTGGCGTTTAATGACATCGGCGAAAGCTGGCGGTTGGTGGTGCGCGCGCCGCAGCAGCTCGCCAAATATATCGCGATGAAGGGTTCCATCACTATAAATGGCGTGAGCCTGACCGTGAATCATGTTGCCGGTTCCGAGTTTGAGGTGAATCTGATTCCGCACACGCTGGATGTGACTACGCTGAATGAATTGAATACGGGTGCGAGAGTTAATCTTGAGATTGATCTGATCGCACGCTATGTAGAACGAATGATGCAGAAAGAAGTGCAATGATAGAAATTTCACCGATACAGGAAATAATCGCGGAAATTCGCGCGGGTAACATGGTCATTCTGGTAGATGAAGAAGACCGCGAAAATGAGGGCGATCTGGTCTTCGCCGCCGAATTCACCACGCCCGAGAAGATTAACTTCATGGCCAAACATGGCCGCGGGCTGATTTGTCTGACATTGACGGAAGCACACTGCAAACAGATCGATCTGCCGCTGATGGTGCGTGAAAACGGTTTACCGCTGGCGACCAACTTCACCATTTCCATCGAGGCGGCCAGCGGAGTGACTACCGGCATCTCGGCGGGGGATCGCGCACGTACTGTGCTGGCTGCTGCTGACAAGTACGCAAAGCCGTCAGACATCGTGCAGCCGGGTCATATTTTCCCGCTGCGTGCGCAAAACGGCGGTGTGCTGGTACGCGCCGGACATACCGAAGCGGGCTGCGATCTGGCGCAACTGGCGGGTCTGACGCCCGCATCGGTGATTTGCGAGATACTCAAGGAAGATGGCGAGATGGCGCGCCTGCCGGATTTGATCGAGTATGCCAAGTTGCACGGCCTGAAAATCGGCACTATTGCCGATTTGATCGAACATCGCAGTCAGCATGAAAAACTGGTCGAACGCGTGGCCATGCGCAAAATACAAACCGCTTACGGTGAATTTGATCTGGCGACGTATGTCGATAAGACCACGCAGCGTACCCACCTGGCCCTGGTGAAAGGTGACATCACCCACGAAGTTGAAACGCTGGTGCGGGTACATGAACCTTTGTCAGTGATGGACTTTCTTGAACACAAATCACCGGGGCATTCGACCAGTGCACACGAAGCCTTGCAGAAAATGGCTCAGGCACCAGCAGGTGTGCTGGTGTTGCTGCACAGGGGGGAAACATCACAGGAATTATTGGCGCGCGCGACGCTGGATGGCAACGGCCAGCAAAGCGGCCAGTGGGACCCGCGCAGCTATGGTATCGGCGCGCAGATATTGCGCGACCTGAATGTCGGCAAGATGCGATTGCTGGCCACGCCGCACAAGATGCCGAGCATGGCCGGTTTTGGTCTGGAAGTGGTGGGTTACGCAGCACATTAACCCCCCCCTCCTATAAATGTGCGAGGGTGGGGAGGGTAAAACTTGAAGGGATATAAAATGAAAGAAATCGAAAAAAATCTGGACGGCAAAGGTCTGCGCATCGGGATCGTGCAAAGCCGTTTTAACCCTGAAATCTGTGAAGGACTGCTGGCGGCATGCCGTGCGCAACTGGTTCAGCAGGGCGTTGCCGAAGACGACATCACGCTGGCTACGGTGCCGGGCGCACTGGAGATTTCGCTGGTGCTGCTGCACATGGCGGACAGCGAAAAATATGACGCCCTGATTGCGCTCGGCGCGGTGATACGCGGCGATACCTATCATTTCGAGGTGGTGTCGAATGAATCGGCGCGCGGGGTGGGCGATGTGCAACTGGCTTGCGGCGTACCGGTCGCCAATGCGATTCTGACCACGGACACCGACGAGCAGGCGCTGGTGCGCATCAGCGTGAAGGGCAGCGAAGCCGCGCTGGTGGCGATTGAAATGGCCAATTTGTTGCGTGATCTGGCATGAGCATGCCAGCCGAAACAGTCGCAGCTAAGAGTCCACCGCAGAAAAGCCCGCGCCATCGCGCGCGGGAACTGGCATTGCAGGGCGTCTATCAATGGCGTGTGTCGGGCAGCGAAGCCGCCGATATCGAAAAACATATGCACGCTGAAAAAAATCTGGGCCGTTACGACAAGCCCATGTTTTCCAGGCTGTTGCGGGGTGCGATTGCCCAGCACGATGCGCTGGAGGCGTTGCTGACTCCGCATCTGGATCGTCCGCTGGACGAGTTGAGCACGGTCGAATTGGCGGTGCTGCTGGTGGCGGCGTTCGAACTGAGCCAGCAGCCGGACGTCCCCTACAAAGTCGTCATCAACGAAGCCGTCGAGTTGGCCAAGACCTTTGGCGGAACGGATGGCCACAAGTATGTGAACGGCGTGCTGGACAAGCTCGCGCCTCAGGTTCGCGCAGTGGAGTTCGCACACAACAGGAAGTAGGGAGTGGTAAGTGGCAAGTGGTAAGTATAAGGCGGGGTTTCCCACTGTCCACTGAGGCACAAAGTACCGCTCCACTTGCTACTTGCCAGCCAAAATATGTCCGAATTCGATCTGATCAAACCCTTCAGCCGAATAGATAGTGAGGTGTTGTCTTGAGTGCGATTCACGTTACCCAGTTAACCTTTTTCACGCTTCATGCGCCGTTCGACCGCATGGAGCGCGCGCATCAGATGTGGTTGCTGGAGCATCTGCGTCTGGCTTATTACGCCAAAGGGGAAAAGCTCGCCGAGCCGTCACAGGGTGTGGCGGATCGCTTTTTTATCATCAAGCAGGGGTTGGTTCAGGGGGAGCGACAGGGCAGTGCCGGCGATGCCGTGGTCGAGTTGCACGTGGGCGAGAGTTTTCCGGTCGGAGCGCTGCTGGCCAGGCGTGCGGTCAGTTCAGCGTACCGTGCCGTCGAAGATGTCTTCAGTTTCGAGTTGAGCGCGGAGGATTTCCATACCCTGCTCGATATGTCGCTGGTGTTCAAGGATTTCTGTACGCGCCGCATCGCCGCGCTGTTCGATCAGTCGAATCAGGTCATACAGGCACAGTACGCTCAGGCGGCAAACGAGCATCAATCCCTTTCCAGTCCGTTATCTGACGTTATCCGGCGAACGCCCGTGAGTTGTGCGCCGGACACCTCTTTGCAGGATGCGCTTACCCTGATGCGTGACGGGCATGTCGGCTCGATGGTGGTGGTGGATACGGCAAACAAACCGGTGGGGATATTCACCCTGAAGGATTTGCTGGGACGCGTGGTGCTGCCGGGATTGTCAACAGCGCGACCCATCTCCGAGGTGATGACGCCGGAGCCCTTGTCATTGCCGCCGGGCGCGCTGGCATACGAGGCCGCGATGGCGATGGCGCGTGCCGGTTTTCATCATGTGCTGGTGACAGGCAGCGACGGCGCGTTGCAGGGCATATTGTCGGAGCGCGATCTGTTTGCCTTGCAGCGTGTCGGCTTGCGTCAGATCAGCATGGCGCTGCGTCGGGCGGAAAGCGTGGATGCGCTGGCGCTGTTGGGTAAAGAGATACGCTCACTGACGCATAATATGATGGCGCAGGGCGTGGCGGCGGAGCAGCTGACTTTATTTATTTCCACGCTCAATGATTTGTTGTCGGCGCGCCTGATCGAGCTGGAGTGTCGTGCATCCGGACTGATAGGCACTGAGATCTATGAAGGAATGTGCTGGCTGGTGATGGGTTCGGGCGGACGCTTCGAACAAACGCTCTATACCGATCAGGACAATGCTTTGATCTTTGCCGTGCCGGATGGGATGACGGCAGATGAGGTTCGCATGCAGTTGTTGCCGGTCGCATTGCGCGTCAATCAGGCGATGGCGCGTTGCGGCTTTCCTTTGTGCACAGGCAATATCATGGCATCCAATCCGCAATGGTGTCTGTCGCTGGAGGAGTGGCAGAACGTATTCGCTCGCTGGGTGGATCAGGGTTCTCCCGAAGCCTTGTTGCGTGCCTCGATATTCTTTGATTTTCGCGCACTGGCAGGCCAGCGCCGCATGGCGGAATCGCTGCGCAACTGGCTGTCACAATATGCTCGCGATAACACGCGCTTCCTGCATCAGATGGCGGCGAATGCCATTCGCAATCGCCCTCCGCTGGGAATGGTGCGCGATTTTGTTCTGAACGATGCTAACCGGCTCGATCTTAAATTCAACGGGTTGACTCCCTTTGTGGATGCGGCGCGTATCTTCAGCCTGGCGGCTGGCGTGACGCATACCAGTACCATTCAACGTCTGCGATTGAGCGCGGAAAGTCTGCATATCCCCTCTGTCGAGGTGGAGGCGTGGATCAATGCGCTGCTGTTCATCCAGATGCTGCGCCTGCGCCACCACTATGAGGTGAGTGTGCATCAGACGGATGCAGGGTCGGGGGAATTGGATAATCTGATCGAACCTGCGCTGCTCAACGAGCTGGACAGACGCATTCTGAAGGAAGCATTCAGGCAGGCGCGAAAAGTGCAGGCCAGACTCACGCTGGATTATCAGTTGTGATCAGAATGCTGCAACGCTGGTTTGCGACCAGTCCGCAACTGGACGCCGCGCAGTCTGCGCAACTGGCGCTCTGGCAGGCCTTGCCAGAAGCCGACCGCAGCGCAGCATACGACCAGACGCGCTATGTGGTGGTGGATGTCGAGACTACCGGACTGAACCTGATGACTGATACCCTGATCTCTATCGGGGCGGTGGGTGTAGTGAATAGTCGCATCGTGATGGCGGATAGCTTCTCGGTGGTGTTGCAGCAGCGCGAGAGCAGCGGCAGGAACAATATTCTGCTGCATGGGATCTCCGGTTCTGCGCAGCGTGCAGGTGAGCAGCCTGCCGATGCCTTGCTGGCCTTCCTGGCCTTTATCGGCAAAGACCCGCTGGTTGCTTTTCATGTGACGTTTGACGAGACCATGATACGTCGCGCCATGCGTCAATATCTGGGGGTTTCATTTAAACATCCCTGGCTGGATCTGGCTTATGTCATACCTTCCTTGTTCACCGGCCTGATGCACACTCATCGTGTGCTGGACGACTGGACTGCACATTTTGATATTGCCAACTTCGCGCGCCATAACGCCACTGCCGATGCGCTGGCGACCGCGCAGTTGCTGTTGATTGCAATGGCTGAAGCGCGTAAGAGCGATGCGGCAAATTTTGATGGCCTGCGCAGTCTCGAACGAAGCTATCGCTATGCCAGCGGGAAGACGTGATGCATAGCCATGTTGGCAGGGTGGATAGCGGAAATTTAGGTAATAAATTTTTCGCGGCCTGCTATACAATCCCAAAGTCTTAGTCGTCATGTAACGATTCTGATTACGTTTTGCCTGGACATCAATAAGGGAGAATAGCAATGGATAAAAGCGGTGGTGCTTACTGGAAAGCAACCTTGGGGCTGCTGACCAAGATATTGATAGTCTGGTTCATGGTTTCGTTCGGTGCAGGGATTTTGTTTGCTGATTGGCTCAACAACATTCATCTGGGTGGTTACCCGGTGGGATTCTGGTTTGCTCAGCAGGGCTCGATTTATGTGTTCGTGGCATTGATTTTTATCTATGCCAAGAAGATGGGTGAGATTGATCGCAAATTCGACGTTCACGAAGAATAAGGGGAAGACATGGATCTGCAAGCAACAATTTATCTGGCGGTAGGCGCGAGTTTTGCGCTCTACATCGCTATCGCCATCTGGGCGCGCGCGGGCAGTACCAGCGAGTTCTATGTCGCCGGCGGCGGTGTAGGCCCGCGCATCAACGGCATGGCTACGGCGGCGGACTGGATGTCGGCCGCGTCCTTCATCTCCATGGCGGGACTGATTTCCAACATGGGTTATGGCGGAGGCTTGTTCCTGATGGGTTGGACAGGCGGTTATGTGCTGCTGGCCTTGTTGCTGGCGCCGTATTTGCGTAAATTCGGCAAGTTCACCGTGCCGCAATTTATCGGCGATCGCTACTATTCCAAGACGGCATCCACGGTCGCCGTAGTCTGTCTGCTGACGGCTTCGCTCACTTATGTGATCGGACAGATGACAGGCGTGGGCGTCGCGTTCTCGCGTTTCCTCGGTGTATCTAACGAGACCGGTATTTACGTCGGCATGGGTATCGTGTTCGTTTATGCGGTGCTGGGCGGCATGAAGGGCATTACCTATACTCAGGTCGCTCAGTATGTGGTGCTGATCTTCGCTTACACCGTTCCCGCTATCTTCATCTCCATGCATCTGACCGGCAATCCTATCCCGCAACTGGGTCTGGGCTCTGATCTGGTGGCAGGCGATATGTCATTGTTGCAGAAGCTGGATAGTGTCGTCGTGGACCTTGGTTTCGGTCAATACACCACGACTACGGCCGGCAGCACGCTGAACATGTTCGTCTATACCTTGTCGCTGATGATCGGTACGGCGGGTCTGCCGCATGTCATCATGAGATTCTTCACCGTCCCTACAGTGGCTGCCGCACGTTCGTCCGCTGGTTGGGCGCTGGTGTTTATCGCTATTCTGTACACCACTGCTCCGGCCGTGGCCGCGATGGCCAAGCTGAACCTGCATACCACGGTGAATACGGCGGTTGCGACCAGCGGTGATTTGTATGCGGTCGAATCCAGCATCAAGGCGGAAGCGCGTCCTGAGTGGATGAATCGTTGGGAGAAAACCGGGCTGTTGAAGTTCGAAGATAAGAATGGCGATGGTCGCATCCAGTATTACAACGACAAGACCGAGAATCCTGAGGTCATCGCCAAGGCTGAGGCGGCAGGCTGGAAGGGTAACGAGTTGACGGTCAATCCCGATATCATCGTACTGGCCAATCCTGAAATCGCCTTGTTGCCTAACTGGGTAATTGCACTGGTCGCAGCGGGTGGTTTGGCTGCTGCCTTGTCCACTGCGGCGGGTCTGTTGCTGGCTATTTCTTCGGCGATTTCACATGATCTGGTGAAGGGTGTATTCAATCCTAAAATCAGTGAGAAGAATGAGTTGATGGCAGGCAAGGTTGCGATGGCCTTTTCGATCCTGGTCGCCGGTTATCTGGGTTTGAATCCGCCCGGCTTTGCGGCAGGTACGGTGGCGCTGGCCTTTGGTATTGCGGCAAGTTCCTTGTTCCCCGCCATCATGATGGGCATCTTCAGCAAGAAGATGAACAAGGAAGGTGCGATCGCCGGCATGCTGGCCGGTCTGCTCATCACCCTGTTCTATGTGTTCGCGCACAAAGGCTTGTTCTTCATCAAGGGCACGGAATATCTGGACTTGATCGGCGGACCTAATTCGTTCTTCGGCATTACGCCGGAAGCGTTTGGTGCGGTGGGTGCGCTGTTCAACTTTATCGTTGCCTTCGTGGTGGATAAATTCACCAAGGAGCCGCCGGAGCATATCCAGCATCTGGTGGAAAGTGTGCGTACGCCGCGCGGTTCAAAAGCAGTGGATGGCAGTCACGCTCACTAAGGCAATTTGATCTGGGTGCAAGCCTGATCTGCATGTAACCCAGATCTGCATGTAACATAGACCCCGCCCGTCATACGGCGGGGTTTTTCTTGGAGAATTTATGGTTTTTGACATTAACGTAGCGATGACCTGGATATTGTTCATCGCCTTGTTCCCTATCTCTTATTACTGGTTACGCAATGCATGGCGCATCGCCATCAAGCGAGATTTGTCGGCGGTGGCGACTAAGCGCGGTGTGCCGCCAGACGATGCGCAGAAATACGCGCCTTATGCGGTCGCGATCAATCTGCTGGCCGGCGGGGTGGTGATAGCCGTGATCATCGGTGTAGTCACCGCCTATTTCGATTATGCGACCTGGAGTGCGGCGGCCGGCACGACCATCTGGCTCAAGCTGATTGCTGATTTCATCCTGAGCCGACATGCTCACCCCTTTATGGCCAAAGCGGATAGAAGGTGAATTTTGATGATAGTGAACGACTGACGATATGTCCGAATTCGATTTGATTAAACGCTATTTCACTCGCGATACGCCTGGCGCGTTGCTGGGGGTGGGCGATGACGCGGCGCTGTTGCAGCCGAGTGCAGACCGTGTGCTGGCGGTGTCCAGCGACATGCTGGTATGCGGCACGCACTTCTACGCGGATGCCGACCCTTACCTGCTGGGGCATAAGACGCTGGCGGTCAATCTGTCCGATCTGGCTGCCATGGGTGCCGTTCCACGCTGGGCCACGCTGGCGATAGCCATGCCGGGTGCAGATGAAGTCTGGTTGGAGAAGTTTTCTGCGGGATTTTTTGCACTGGCCGGTGCGCATGGCGTGGAACTGGTGGGCGGAGATACTACGCGCGGACCGCTCAACCTTTGCGTGACGATATTTGGCGAGGTGCAGGCCGCGCAGGCATTGCGGCGCGGCGGTGCGCAAGCTGACGATGAAATATGGGTTTCGGGCGAACCGGGTAACGCCGCACTGGCGCTGGCGCATTTGCAGGGCAGGGTGGTCTTGCCTGGAGACGATTTTTCCGTCTGCGCCCCCGCACTCTATCAGCCTCAACCGCGCGTGGCGCTGGGGTTGGCGTTGCTTGGCCTTGCCAGCAGCGCCATTGATGTATCTGACGGCTTGCTGGGTGATCTGGGCCATATTCTTGCTGCATCCGGCGTGGGCGCAGCCGTTGAATATGCGGCCATACCTGTTTCTGACACGTTACGGCGTTATCCTCAGCTAGAAAAACAGTGTGTGCTATCTGGCGGCGATGATTATGAATTGTGTTTTACCGTGCCGGCATCGCGCCATGACGCAGTGCTGCGCATCAGCAAACAGCTGGGTTTGCCGCTGACGCGCATAGGGCGCATTGTTGCGGGGCATGGTTGTTGCATTTATGATGCGGCGGGAAATCCGATAAATCCAGAAAGCGGCGGTTATGACCACTTCCGATGAATTGAAGCTTGTACCGAACTGGAAATTTCTGTTCAGCCACCCTGCGCATTTGCTGGCGTTTGGCTTCGGCAGCGGGCTGGCGCGTCAGGCGCCGGGCACATTCGGCACGATGGTCGCATTTCCTATCTACTGGTATCTTGCGCCGCGTCTGTCGGATGCGCTGTTCCTGTTGGTGTTGATATGGGCGTTTGCCATTGGCGTGTGGGTATGCGACATCACAGGCAAAGCACTGGGTGCGGCGGATTACGGCGGGATGGTTTGGGACGAAATTGTTGCGATGTTGCTGGTGCTGTTTTTTACGCCGCCGGGCTGGGAGTGGTCGCTGCTGGCCTTCGTGCTGTTTCGCTTCTTTGACATCGTCAAACCACCGCCGATACGCCACTTTGACAGCAACTGGCATGGCGGGCTGGGCGTGATGTTCGATGATCTGCTGGCAGCGGGTTATGCCTTGCTGTGTCTGGCCATAGTTAAAAGCATCCTGTTGTGAATTATTTTCGTCTGCTGATCTGCGCCTTGCTGCTGTCAGCCGCCGGCAGAGCACTGGCCGCCGCTCCCCAATCTGACGCGGCTCATGATTTTACGGCCAAGGTAATCGCTGTACTGGATGGCGATACCGTGCTTATCCGGCGCGGTGCTATGGTGAAAATCAGGCTGGCGGAAATCGACGCGCCCGAAGTAGGTCATGCAGGGACGGACGGCCAGAGTGCCAGCCCGCAAATGGAACAGCCCTTCGGTGAAATTTCAAAGCGATCACTCACCGAGATGGTGTTGGGCAAACAGGTGAACGTGGCTACCCGGGCAGTGGATCAATATGGGCGTCTGGTCGCGAAGCTGAGTGTGAATGGACTGGATGTGAATGCCGAACAAGTCCGCCTGGGCATGGCCTGGGCGGCGGTGGGGTGGCGACAAAGCCGCCATGGCAATCATCCCCTGCTTGCCTTGCAGGCCGAAGCCAGGCAGGCCAGACGCGGTTTGTGGGCGCTGAATAGCCCTATCCTTCCGGGAGACTGGCGCAAGCAGCATCCCGACGCGTTTACAGAAAAGCATCAGAGTGCGGCCCAAACGCCAGTCGGCATGTCGAGCGGCTGCGGAAAAAAACAGTATTGTTCCGAAATGCGTTCCTGCGAAGAAGCCAGGCATTATTTGACGCAATGTGGAGTCAAAAGTCTGGATGGTAATGGCGATGGCCTGCCTTGCGAACGGTTATGCGTTCGGGCTGGGGAATAAGCTAAAGTACGACATTCCGGCAACCCTGTGCATCACAGCGTAGCGCGTTTGCCTGTTTGTCCCAGTCGCCCAGTACCCAGCGCTCGCAGACGTGACCCTCCAGCCGATGTTCGTGACGTTGCGGGCGGTGGGTGTGGCCGTGGATCAGGCGCGGATAGTGGTATTCGCGCAATAATTTCTCGACTGTGGCGTTGTTCACGTCCATGATCTCGCCGGTTTTTTCCTGTTTCTCCCTGTCGCTGTGTGCGCGCAATTGTTCTATGTAGTGCTTGCGTTCCGCTAGCGGTCTGGAAAGGAATTGTTTTTTAAAATCGGCAGAATGTACTTGCGCGCGAAAAGCCTGATAGTCGATGTCATCGGTGCACAGCGTGTCGCCATGGCAAAGCAGCGTTGGCGTGCCGTACATATCCACCAGGGTAGGGTCGGATAGCAAGGTCGCAGCGCAGGCCGCAGCCAGTGCCTCACCCATCAGCAGGTCGCGGTTGCCGTGCATCAGATAGGTTCGGGTAGCGTGGGCGGACAGGCTCAGGATTGCGTCTATCACCTGTCGGTGGAACGCATCGTGCATGTCATCGTCGCCTGCCCAGTATTCAAACAGGTCGCCGAGAATATAGAGTGCTTCGGCCTGCGGCGCGACAGTGGCGATGAAATGCTGAAACGCCGCCATGCTCTCCGGATGATTCGGAGTCAGATGCAGGTCGGAGATAAATAAGGAATGAGGATCGAGGATAGAGGATCGAAAATCAAGTGACGTAGTGGCTTTTCTCAATCCTCAATCCTCAATTACGCATCCTATTTTGTGATGACTTCCGCGCCGGTGATGATGACATCTTCCTGCGGTACGTCCTGGTGTCCGGACTTGTTACCTGTCTTGACCTTGCGGATGGCATCAACGACATCCATGCCTTCGACAACCTTGCCGAATACGCAGTAGCCATAACCTTGCGAGTTGGCGGCGCTGTAATTCAGGAAAGTGTTGTTCTTGGTGTTAATGAAGAATTGCGCAGTGGCAGAATGGGGGTCGTTGGTACGTGCCATGGCGATGGTGTACTTGTCGTTGCTCAGGCCATTGGCCGCCTCATTCTGTATCGGTGCGTTCACCGATTTCTGATTCATACCGGGTTCGAAGCCGCCACCCTGGATCATGAAGTCAGCAATCACGCGGTGAAAAATAGTATTTTTGTAAAAGCCTGCATTCACGTAGTCAAGAAAATTCTGGACAGTGTGTGGGGCTTTTTCAGCATCCAGTTGTAATGTGATAGTGCCGTGATTGGTATGTAACTTGACCATTTTTTGTTTGCCTTGAGTTAAAGAATAAGTGGATTGCATCATGCCGCAGAGTAGCAGCGCGAATAATGTAATGAGAATTTTTTTCAGATTCATGCGCCGCCCTCATAAATAATTTGCCAGCGTTTGTTTTGCTTCATCCAGTACTGGCGTTTTTTCATGCGATTCGACAGATTGCTGCTGCTGTAGTCCTGTTCAAAATCGACGACTACCATGCCGGGTTGTTCGGGGTAGGTGAGCAAACTGAGTTCGGAAATATTGAGTTTGATCCATGATTTTCCGGCATTGACAGACTGCTTCTGCTTGGCCCAGGAAGCGTAGTCCGTGTTATTGCTGGAAAAGTTGCGCGCGTAATGCTTCAGGTAGGCGTCGGTGTTCAGACTCGCCCAATCTTTGCGCCACTGTTCTATTTCTTGCAACAGCGCGCTGCGTTCAGTCTGATCCTGAGCACTGCTCCAGGCAATCTGGTTGGTGATGATGACCGGGGTGATGCCAACTTGCAGGTAAGGGGCAAGTTTATCCAGATCGTCGTTGCCCAGCACTACGCAGCCGTTACTGGCGCGTGGCGGGCGGCTGTAAGTGTCGCTGGACGTGCCGTGCAGCCAGATGCCACTGCCGGTGCGGCCATTTTTCTTATCCCATTCATTCGGGTAACTGAGCGGGAAAGCGCCCGTGCCATACATGTCGGCCAGTTGTTTTTTGGGCAGGTTCGCCAGAACAAAATAGACGCCTATCGGCGTGCGCTGATCGCCCGTGGAAACTTTTTCAGTGCCGAGCTTGCCTATCGTGACATAGAAATCAGTCACGTAACGCGGTACGCCGTTGACGTTTTCGTACACATACAGCGTGGAGCGACTGGTATCCACGACCAGAGCGTATTTTTGCTGTGCATTGAGCTGCCACAGGTAGCTTGGAGCACGCTGGGTTTGTGGCTGAGCTTGCGCGCGTTGTACGCGCACGCGTGCCTCGTCGCGCAGATCCTGGATTTTATCGCCCGAAGCATGGGGCGCATTGCCGAAGCTGGTAATGGCGCCCGCCTTGGCCATCAGCAGGTCACCCTTGACCAGTTGCGCCAGCTTGTAATTGGGGTTGACGCGCAACAGGCTGTCCACCTCGTTCATGGCGATGTCCAGCCGGTTGTTCTTGATGGCGAGCAGGCTTTTCGCCAGCTTGACTTCCGTGGCGCGCGAGTCGGGTGCGGCCTGTGCCGTGACGGCGACCAGGCTGCATAGCAATGAGGTGAGTGTGAATAATCGCATCAACGTGTACGCTCTTCCTGTATCAGCCAATTGCCGCCGGATTTCACCATCAGCAGGGTTTTTCTGCCGGAAGCCTTGAAGTTGCTGGCGCGGTAGTCCTGGTGGAATTTTACGGTGGCGTGCGTGTCGTCAGTGAAATCGACGGTGCCGTTGCTTACCTTGACATCGATATATTTCGGTCTGCTGATGCGATCCTTGCGAGTCTCAGCCCATGCCTTGCGGCTTTCGCCATCCGGCGTTTTGAAATCGTTCGAATAATGGGAAAGATATTTTTTCACGTTTTTTGAAGACCAGGCGGCGGCCCAGGCATCAACGGCTTCCAGCACACTGAGCATTTTATCCGATGCGGCAGACGTTTGAACCGGCGGGGCGCTGACTGTAGCAGCCGCCACAGGCTTGGCCACGGCTACCGGCGCGGCAGCAACGGGTCTGCTGGGCAGGGCTGGATTGCGTGCAGCACCCGGTCTTACGCGTGACTTGTCCGTGAACAAATCCTGGATCATCGCCAGTTTGGTCTGAGTCGTCGTATTGGTGTTGTCCAGTTGCAAGGCGCGGTCATAAGCCTGGCTGGCCATCTTGGCATAGATGTCGCCCAGGTTTTCATGAGCGGTCGCATAGCTGGGATGGGTGCGTATCGCCATTTCGAGCGAGGACTTTGCCTTGTCGTATTGGCTTTGGCTGGCATACAGCACGGCGAGGTTGTTGTAGGGCTCGGGCAATTCGGGATAGTCGGCCGTCAAACTGGAAAAAACCTTGATGGCATCAGGTATTTTGCCTTGTTCGGTAAAAATCAGCCCCTGAAGAAAGCGCCCTTGCGCATCTCTGGGTTTGCTGGACAAAAAATTGTTTACCTTGCTCAGTGCCTGGCTGTGCTGACCTTGCTTAAACAGTTGTGTGGCATCTTGCAATTCGTTGGCATGCAAGGCAGGGCTGATAGTCAATATGCTGAACAGCAGAGCGGCAGAAAGGGGGAGGCGATTCAATATATTCATCGGTAATTCATATCCTGTGGAGGCGCGACGGCATGCGCGGGTATAACTCGCGGTGGATTCTACCAAATAACCAACGTGTTTTCACAGAGTTAATATATATCCGTATCGCCTGATGGGGATGGAACACGTATTTTCGGGTAAAATTGCCCGCTAATTTTACAATGTCCAACCTAGAGTCAAGAAAGTTCAGATGAGCAGTGCACATTCACCGGCAGTCCCTCCGGCTTCCAATTTCATCCGCAGTATTATCGATGCTGATCTGGCCAGTGGTAAACACAACAGCATCGTTACGCGTTTTCCGCCCGAGCCCAATGGCTATCTGCATGTCGGTCATGCCAAATCCATCTGTCTGAATTTCGGACTGGCGCAGGATTATCGGGGCACGTGCAATCTGCGCTTCGATGACACCAATCCGGAAAAGGAAAGCGAAGAATATGCACTGTCGATACAGGAAGACGTGCGCTGGCTGGGTTTTCAGTGGGAAGGCGAGGTGCACTGGGCGTCGGATTATTTCGAGCAGCTTTATCAGTTCGCCATCGAATTGATCAACAAGGGGCTAGCCTATGTGGAAGACCTCTCGCCTGAAGAGATGCGCACATATCGCGGTACCCTGACACAACCCGGTAAAAACAGCCCCAGTCGCGATCGTTCGGTGGCGGAAAATCTCGACCTGTTCGCACGGATGAGGAACGGTGAATTTGCCGATGGCGCGAAAGTGCTGCGCGCCAAGATAGACATGGCCTCGCCCAATATGAACATGCGCGATCCGGCCATCTACCGCATCCGTCGCGCCCATCACATCCGCACCGGCGATAAGTGGTGTATCTATCCGATGTACGACTACACCCATTGCATCTCCGACGCGCTCGAAGGCATCACCCATTCCATCTGTACCCTGGAATTCGAGGATCACCGCCCGCTGTATGACTGGGTGCTGGACAATATCAGCATCGCGTGTCATCCGCGCCAGTACGAGTTTTCGCGGTTGGAACTGCAATACACCCTCACCAGCAAGCGCAAACTGCTGCAACTGGTGAATGAAAAGCATGTCAGCGGCTGGGACGATCCCCGCATGCCAACCATCAGCGGCATGCGCCGCCGTGGTTATACGGCCGAAGGGATACGCGAATTCTCCAGACGCATCGGCGTGTCCAAGAGTGGCAACAATGTGGACATGGCGATTATGGAAGGCGCGATTCGCGAAGACCTGGAAGCGCGCGCGCCGCGCGTGACGGCGATCATCAATCCGCTCAGGGTGAGCATCACCAATTTCGACGGTGCGCTGACGCGTGAAGCGGGTTTTCATCCCAATCATCCTGAGTTTGGCAGCCGTGTCGTGCCGTTTTCCAGCGAATTACTCATCGAGACGGATGACTTCGCAGAAGTCCCGCCTGCGGGCTGGAAACGCCTCACGCCGGGCGGAGAAGTGCGTCTGCGCCACAGCTATGTGATGCGCTGTGACGAGGCGATCAAGGATGCGGAAGGCCGCGTGATCGAGCTGCGTTGCAGCATAGACCACGCCACGCTGGGCAAGAACCCTGAGGGGCGCAAGGTAAAGGGCGTGATTCATTACCTGTCCTGCGCACACGCCTTGCCTGCCGAAATACGTTTGTATGACCGTCTGTTTACCGTGGCGGAGCCGGATGCGGACAGGGAAGTGGATTTTTGCCAATTCCTCAATCCTCAATCCTTAACTGTGGTGCAGGGCTGGGTGGAGGCCGCCGTGCAGCACGCCGCGCCCGAAACACGCTATCAGTTTGAGCGCCTAGGCTATTTTGTTACCGACCGGCGCGACCATCAGCCAGGGGCTAAGCTGGTATTCAACCGCACCGTGACGCTGAAAGATTCATGGACCAAGGAGCAGTCATGAGCGAAGCATTCGTTGTTCCCGGCGATGAACAATCGTTGAAGAAGCTGACGCAGGTCGTGTATGTCCTGTATGCGCTGTCGTATTTTGCAGGCGTGACTGCGATCGTCGGCATCATCATCAATTACGTGAAAAAAGACGATGTAGAGGGTACCTGGCTGGAGAGCCATTTCCGCTGGCAGATACGCACCTTCTGGTACGGCATGCTGTGGGCGGTGATCGGCGCGCTGACGTTCTTTGTTCTGATCGGCATGGCGATCCTGTTCGCTAATTTCTGCTGGATCATCTATCGCATCGTCAAAGGCTGGCTCAACCTCAACGAAAATAAACCCATGACATTCTGATTGCCAAATGCTGAAAATCTACAACACCCTCGCCCGCGACAAGCAGGAATTCACACCGATAACGCCGAACACTGTGAGCATGTATGTGTGCGGCATGACGGTTTACGACTATTGCCATCTGGGCCATGCGCGGGTGATGGTGGTGTTCGATATGGTCTATCGCTGGTTCAAGGCATCCGGCTATGACATCACCTACGTGCGCAATATCACCGATATCGATGACAAGATTATCAGGCGTGCGGCACAGAACAACGAGTCTATTCATCAGCTCACGCAGCGTTTCATCGATGCAATGCATCAGGATGCCGATGCGCTGGGCGTGCAGCGCCCCGATCATGAGCCGCGCGCCACGCAGTTTGTGCCTGAGATGCTGGCGATGATCGCTCAGCTGGAGGCGAACGGGCTGGCTTATCAGGCGGCGGACGGCGATGTGAACTACGCGGTGCGCAAGTTTGACGGTTACGGCAAGCTGTCCGGCAAATCACTGGAAGACCTGCGCGCCGGTGAGCGCGTCGAGGTGACGACCGACAAGCATGATCCGCTCGACTTCGTGTTGTGGAAACATGCGCGTGACGACGAGGCCGACGAAGTGAAGTGGGATTCGAAGTGGGGTAAAGGCCGTCCGGGCTGGCATATAGAATGTTCGGCGATGGGCTCCAAGTTGCTGGGCGAACATTTCGACATCCACGGCGGCGGCGCAGATTTGCAGTTCCCGCATCACGAGAACGAGATCGCACAATCCGAGGGCGCGCATAACTGCCAGTATGTGAACTACTGGATGCACAACGGCTTCGTGCGCGTGGACAATGAGAAAATGTCCAAGAGTTTGGATAACTTCTTCACGATACGCGAGGTGCTCAAGCAATACGATGCGGAAGTGGTGCGCTTCTTCATTCTGCGCGCCCATTACCGCAGCCCGTTGAACTATTCAGATGCGCATCTGGACGATGCCAAGAAAGCGCTGGACCGGCTTTATACCGCGCTTAAAGGCTCGGGTGAGGCGGGAGGGGTGGACTGGAACGAATCTCATGCGCAGCGTTTCAAGGCGGCGATGGATGACGACTTTAACACCGCAGAAGCACTGGCGGTGCTGTTCGATCTGGCGAATGAAGTGAACCGCACCCAGTCGGCAGAGGCGGCTTCACAGTTAAAGGCGTTGGGCGCGGTACTGGGACTGCTGGAACGCGATCCGACTGAGTTTTTGCAAGGCACCGGCTCCGATGATGCGCTGATAGTCGAGCAGATTGCAGCGCGAAATGCTGCGAAGCAGGCCAAGAACTACGCGGAGGCCGACCGCATCCGCAAGGAATTGCTGGCTGACGGCATCGTGCTGGAAGACAGTGCTGCGGGGACGAACTGGCGGCGGGTGTAGTTTTAGGTATGCCTGATTTCGGCATGCAGGTTTACGCCCAGAGCTCGCACTACTTTCATTATCGTTTCATAGCGCGGTTTGGCACCCGGTGAGAGAGCCTTGTAAAGGCTTTCTCGCCCCAAGCCGGAATCTTTGGCTAACTGTGTCATGCCACGGGCGCGAGCCACGGTTCTTACCGCCGCCAGAAAGGTGTCCGGATCAGGGTCTTCCAGCGCTGCTGTCAGATAAGCGGTGATCGTCTCCTCGTTATCGAGATAATCAGCCGTGTCAAAGGGTGTGAAATGGGGCATGGTGTTAATCCTTGGGTAATTCGTCTGCCATTTTTATGGCGCGCTTGATGTCACGTTTCTGGGTTGATTTATCGTCGCCCAACAGCAGCATATAAATCACTGAATCCCGCCGGGTGAAATACATACGGTATCCCGGCCCGTAGTGAATCCGCATTTCAAAAACCCCGGCTCCCACCGGTTCGCAATCACCGAAGTTGCCTTTCGCCGCACGATCAAGCCGCAAGACAATCTGTGCTTTACCAATCTGATCTTTGAGACTGCTCAGCCAAACATCGAATTCATCGGATTTCTGGAAAGCGTTCAAGAGTGTACTCGTTTGGATACTAAAATCAAGTAGAGCAAAGCCCGTATTACGGGCTTTGTCTTTTTTGCGACCTGACAGTCAGGAAGGGTGATAAACGCTCAGAGCAGTTTGCAGACGGTGTAGGTGTTCGGATCGATATAGGAAGCAGGGGCCGCAGCACCGGGATCGATGTTGGGCGTACCGAGAACCGCACGCACGTTGCCAGTAGCTGGATTGCCATCGTCAAAACTGGAATCAAGTGCTTCCGCTGCCTTGGAAGGCAGGTTACCGAAACACAGATTTAAACCGACCAACATTCCTGTAACGGCAGCAGTATTTTGCTCGACGCGAATCACACCGCCATAGGCGTTGACCGGGTCGGCGGGGGTGGCAGCACCCGTAATCAGGCCTGCCAGGCGCAGATCCTGCATGAATTGACAGTTTTCCGTGGCGGCGGCGGCAGCTGTGCAGGCTGACCAGGTATTGTTCGTTTGAACGATGCCGTCGCCAGTAGTTGCAGCAACAGCCATGTGGGCGGGGGCTGCAGCTGGCCAACGGGCTAAAGCCCTAGGATCATCGCCCGGTATGGCATTGTAGCGATCCCGGTAGGCGTAGTAGGCGGCGGTCACGCCTTTGACATCGTTTTGCAGGTTTTTGATCTTTCCGTTCTCGATCATTTCCTGGCCTTTCAACACGCCTCCTAATAACAGGCCGATGATGACCAGCACGATGGCGAGTTCGACCAGCGTAAAGCCGGACTGATGTTTGTGGTTACACATGATATTCTCCTTGAACAGTATGAATTAACGGGAAGTGCATGAGCCGCAATCTAGGCCGTATGTATTCCTTTAGTAAGTAAAAAAGTTTTACGGTTGCAGAAGATAAAACAGCCCGCTTCGGCGGGCTGAGTTCGAGTGGTAAGTACGGCTAGATTTTCATGCAAACAGTTTGCAAACCTTCCATTGTCGCAGCGCTTGGAACTCCTGAGGCGCCGTAAGCGGCGGAATTTCCGGTGGTGGTGGCACCTGTAGCACCTGTTCTGATCGTGCCGGTATCGCTGTTGCCATCATCCTTGGTGATGTCAACCGCCAGAGCGATTTTCCAAGGGATATTGTTGACGCAGGCGGCAGGGCCAGTCATGCCATAGATTGGCGTGCCGGATGTGCCGTTTTGAATGCCGGTGACGCCGCCCAGAGCATTGGTTGGTGGGTTTGTGCCGCTGCCCGTCATAAATCCTGCCATGCGGGTATGTTGCCAGAAATTATTGCTTTCGGCTGTTAAACTCGGCGCAACTGCCGCATCGTATAAGCCAGTGATAAGCCCGTCACCGCCGCCATTAGTCCCATTGAAATGACTGGCGGCCGCTGCATCATCGCCTGGTATCGCTTTGTAGCGATCCTGATAAGCATAATAGGCGGTGGCTACACCCTGAAGATCATTGATAACGTTTTTTACTTTGGCATTCTGTATCATTTCCTGCCCCTTGAGCACGGCGGCCAGTATCAGGCCGATGATCACCAGTACGATGGCCAGTTCGACCAGCGTGAAGCCGGATTGTTTGCTATGTTTCCACATGATATTCTCCTTAAAAAGTATGAATTAACAGCGGGTTGTAGAATGGTTGGTACGGGGCGAAATTTAAGCGATGTGCTGCTATGCCGGAAGTAAAGAAGTTTTACACCGTCAGAGTTTGTGTGCGCGGCAAGCTCAGCATGAAGACGATGTTGTCCTGTTGCAGTTCGGCGAGCAGGTCTCCACCCGCCTCGCGCAGGCTCTTGCGCGCCTGATACAGCCCCAGCCCCAGCCCGCCGGGGCGACCACTGGCGAAGGGTTCGAACAGCTTTTCCGGGGGCAGTTGTGCGACTTCGGCAAGGCGCGGTATCTGTATTCTCACATGTACTTTTTCTGCTTCATCTGCGATATCGACTGCAATACGCCTGTCCGGGTGCGAGCGCAGCAGGGTCGCAACATTGGCAAAGAGATTGTCCAGTGTGCGGTTCAGCAGTTCGCGTTGCAGCAGGACGAAGGCGTCTTGAACTATGGTGATGGCTATGCCTGCGTGTTCGGCTGATTGAACGATGGCTTCGCGCAGTGCGATCATCTGCAGCCCGGGCGGTACGGTTGCGCAGCGTTTGCAGGTGGCATCAAGGATGTGTCTGGCACGTGCGGCGGCATGGGGCGCGCCGGTGCGCAGGCGTTGTGCGACGCCCAGCAAGGCTGCGTCATCGTGCGCATCGGCGAAATCCCCCGCCAGCCATTCCACCCACTGTGCGAGGTTGCGCAGATCATGTTGCAGATACAGGGTAAGCCGCGCTTGCTCGGCCAGTGCGGCAGACAAGGCTTGCATCTTGCTGTGCACGGCCGTTTCCAGCAGCAGCCGAAATACGCCCGCCAGATTTTCGGCAAATAGCCGCGCCTCGCCTCGGTCGGTCCGCGCGTAGAGATGAAAGGTTAGCCGTATGTCGTCATTGGCGGTGATCTTGAAGTGAAAAGGGCGACTGGCATCCGTGGCTGTGCCAAATGAACCCTGAACCGGCTGGCCGAACCAGCGCCCTGAAAAATCCAGCCGTTTGATGCCTCCATCGGACAGTGCAGGCCAGGCGGCGGCGGGGAGTTGCAAAGGTTCCAGGTCGTCTTTCGCCAGTTTCAGCAGGGTGCTTAGCGAACGGCGATGCCGTCTGACCAGACGCGCAAGATATGCAACCACGGCCAGTAAGGCCAGCCCTGTAGCGACCAAGATCAAAGACAGGATGAGGTAAGGGGTCATTATTTAATTATCGTAAATTTCCCCTTGCCCGTATGCGGGGAGATTGTTAAGCACTGCAAAGTGCACGGCGTTTAGTATTGTTGTGTGAGCGCGTTCACCATGTCGAACGATAGAAATGCCATGGTCTAACTGTTACGTCCTGTGCAGTTGGATGCCGTATTTTTTCAGGTAGTAATACAGGTTCTCGCGCACCAGACCCAGTCGTCGTGCAGCTTCAGTGACATTGCCGTTGGTGTCGGCCAGCGTGCCACGGACGATTTGCTCTTCGACTGCGTCGGCACTTTCCTTCGGGCCGTTGGCGAGTTTCACCGTGATGTGCAGGCGCGCTTCCCCGGATTCGGATAAGTGCTCTTCATGGTGCAAAAACAGGCTGGCGCGTTTGACGGCGGCTTTCACATCGGCCATCGCGGCAGGCTTGCTTAGAAAATCAAACGCCCCCCGGCGCACGGCTTCGAACGCGGCGGACTCTTCGTCCTGTCCGGTGATGACGATGATCTTGCAGTGCGGTTCATTGGCCAACAGCCCGTCTATCACAAACAAGCCCTCGCTGATGCGATTCACAGCCGGTGGCAGACCCAGATCTACCAGCGCCAGCAGAGGGCGGGGAATGACAGACAACGCCTCCGAACGACTGTGCGCGCACGCCACGCGATAACCTTCAGCTTTCATGACACCGGCAAGATAGCTGGCGAGCGCTTCATCATCCTCAACGATCAGCAGTGACATTTCCCGCCGCGCGTTTGCAAAGTTGAGCGCGCTATTCGGATGATATTTCCCGTTCATGGCAGCTTCCCTGCCTGTACCATGCGGTTGAAGAGGGTGTATTGGGAAAGCCAGAGAACCTGGTCGTCAAATTCCCCACCCGCTTCGTTTGCTGTTGTTAATTGGTGAGTAATAAAAGTTCGATCACTGTTCAAATTGGCTACTTCATCTGCGCCCGCACCTCCGGTGCCGCCTGGCTGGTCGTTAGGTCCGATGGAGTAAATTACTGCAGGAACATCATTGGACGCGAGAGAAGTGCCAGTGGCACAGTTGGTAGCAGGTGATGAGCCTGTCATTCCGGTAGCTGTGGAGCACACCTGTAAATCTGGTATAAGATTTGAAATCCCGATAGAGCTCATTCCGCCTGACTTTGTGAATGCATTATTATTTGCATCTGTAACAGCATAGTGAATGCGGTTACCCCATGGATCAAGAGCGAAACCTAAACTGTCCACGTCTGAGAGGCCTAGAGACGCTGCCGGTATTAAACCATCGTACGGGTTAGAGCATCGTCCGTGAGTTTGGTACGTGGTGAGTTGCGTGCCGCACAAACCTGTAGCGTTGGTGCAAAAACTTTCTAGGCCGTTGCTGTTGCTGATATTGCTAGTGAAATATGCAGTGCAGGGCAGTCGGCCATGGGCGATGGCGAAACCGATCAGCGCCTCTCGCGCTTCATCAAGTTTGGTTCCGTTATCTTCGATTTTTCGTTGATCCTGTTGAGTGGAAAGGATAGTCATCCCGGTGCCGAGCATCAGCGCCATGACGAACATCACGATGGCCATTTCGACGAGGGTAAAACCATTTTTGATTAGTTTTTTCATAATCGTTTCAAACCGGTTATGGACAACCTGCTGCGATTCCTGGGACTACTGTCAGGTTAGTGTCATCCTTAATGCAATAGACGATATCGTTGAATGTGCTACTGGTAGCGTCTATCTGGTAATTTTCATTGCCGTTGGCATATCCAGCCATATTGGTGCTATTGCGCCCCTCCAAATACTTGCTGATGTCGCTTTTGCTTCGAGTGAAACTGGAAAGATTTTTACCCGCGAAAATGACAACTGCGGCGTAATTGCCGAGACTATTGATATGAACACAATGATCGCTGTCGCAGGAGTTTGTTGAATCACTATGGTAATCCCCCCATTTTTAGTTGGGGTCAAAAGTAGAGCTGGTTAAAAAATCTAACTTCTGTTTCGGCGTGATGCCGCCGAGTGCCATGTTGGGGCGTTCGTGATTGTAAGTCCACATCCATTTCGTTGCATAGTCC
>JAUXWM010000024.1 GCA_030681375.1 Gallionella sp. | reverse complement strand
GCATCACCCATCACTGCGAAATCCTCGAAACAGGCAATGATTCTTACCGCTTCAAACAGCGCAAAAATCGATCTCAGAAGGCTGGAAAAGTGGAAACAATTGGACGCTGACTAGTGGAAAGTATTGGGCGCTGTTTGACAGCAACGGGCATTAATAGAGGGACGCTATCCAAGATGGTCAATCAAAAGGGATATAGCACTGTCACGAACAATATTGACCTGCTATGTAATTTCTTTGATTGCCAAGTTGAGGACTTGATGGAATACGTCAACGAACAACAGGACGTTTGAAAAGTTGAATTATTGGCTGCAAAAGCCATTGCTGAAAACCACAACAATCATAATCGTCAGTTGACTTAAATGTGGTCACCAAGACTGATGGTCAAAATTTTCAATTTATAAACAAATTGAATTTTACGTAGTCACCAAACGGTCACCGATTAGTCACCAAATGGTCACCAAGAAATTTTGTGGGATTTGAATGACCGTAAGTCGTATGACCGCAAGTCTGAATTTGGTACGCCCGGCGGGAGTCGAACCCACTACCTACAGCTTCGGAAACTGTCACTCTATCCAGATGAGCTACGGGCGTGTACTGAGGAAATGCTGAAAAACCACTAAGTGAAGCGATGGTCATTTTACACGAAGTTTCCCCAATGACCTCAAGCTTCGGAAACCGATACTCTATCCATCTGAGCTACGAGCGCGTATGAGGAAATACTGGAAAAATACTAAGTGAAGCAGGGGTCATTTTACACTATCTTGGCTAGATGACCCCAGCCTTCGGAGGGCTGCACTCTATCCATCTGAGCTACGGGCGCTTCAGGAAAACTATGATGAAGTGAAACCAGAACTGAACACACGGTGAAACAGCGTTCAAAAGTGTGCGCAGCATAGCGGTTTTTGGTGTGTTCGTCCATGTGCGCTTTTGATCATGGCGGCAAGTGCGCACAATAGTGTTATCGTTGCGGCCCGAACGTGCTTTTTACCTCATGATGTTTACCAATCCAGATACAGAAAAAATCGGCCAATTGTTACATCAGATACGCACCATCGCGGTGGTCGGGCTGTCGCCCAATGAATCACGCCCCAGCTTCCGGGTGGCGCACGGCTTGCAGAAGCTGGGCTATCGCATTATTCCAGTGCGCCCGATGGTGGATACAGTGCTGGGAGAACAAGCTTATGCCGACCTGGAAAGCCTATCCGAGTTGCCGGACATCGTGGATGTCTTTCGTGCTGCGGAACATGTGCCTGCCATTGTGGAGAGCTGCATCAAACTGGGCATCAAACGTATATGGCTGCAGGACGACATTATTCACGAGGCGGCGGCAGTGCGCGCTCAAATGGCTGGCATCACGGTGGTCATGGATCGCTGCCTGTGGCGCGACGCTATACAGTATCGTGAACAAAATTCCTGATTTGCGTGCAATGAAGCCCGACAGCAAAGAACCGACGCGTTGTGCATGGGCGAGAGACGACACCTTGTATCAGCACTACCACGATTGCGAATGGGGCGTGCCGCTCCATGACGATCAGCGCCTGTTTGAATTTCTGCTTCTGGAAGGCGCGCAAGCCGGATTGAGCTGGATCACCATTTTGCGCAAACGCGAGAATTATCGTGCCGCCTTCGATAATTTTGATGCCACACGCATTGCGGCCTATGACGCGAATAAAATAGAATCGCTGCTGCAAAACCCGGGTATTGTGCGCAACCGCCTGAAGGTACAATCGGCTGTTGGCAACGCGCAACAATTTCTTCGCGTTCAGGAGGAATTCGCTAGCTTTGCAGAATTTATCTGGCAGTTTGTTGAAGGTCATCCCAGGCAAAATGCATGGCGCACTCAGGCCGACGTGCCTGCAAATACGCCCGAGTCGGACGCAATGAGCCGCGAATTGCGGCGTCGCGGCTTCAAATTTGTCGGAACGACGATTTGTTATGCGCTGATGCAGGCGACCGGCATGGTCAATGACCACACCACGGAATGTTTCCGGCATGAACAATTACGCAACCAATAAACACATGAGGGTTTCACAATGCTACTGAAGTTCACCAAAATGCACGGTGCAGGCAATGATTTTGTCGTGCTGGACGGCATACGTCAGCGCATTTCGCTCAGCACGGAACAGCTGCGCATGCTGGCTGACCGGCATTTCGGCGTGGGTTGCGACCAGATATTACTGGTCGAAAAAGCACATGATGCGAGCGCAGATTTTCGCTATCGCATCTTCAATGCGGATGGTGGCGAGGTGGAACAATGCGGCAATGGCGCGCGCTGCTTCGTGCGTTTCGTGCATGAGCAAAAACTGACCAGCAAGCCTGAAATCGTCGTTGAGACACACAGCGGTTTAATCAGGCCGCGTCTGGAAGAAGACGGACATGTGACGGTGGACATGGGCACACCCGTGTTTGCGCCGGAACGCATTCCCTTCACGGATGGCACGGGCGAGCAGAGCGAGGCCTTACTGGTGGCAGGCGAAACGCTGATGGTCAGCGTCGTATCCATGGGCAATCCACATGCCGTACAAGTCGTTGATGATGTCGAATCCACGCCGGTTGCAACACTAGGGCCACTGATCGAACATCACCCGCGCTTCCCGAAACGCGTCAATGCCGGTTTCATGCAGATCATGGACAGGCAGCACATACGACTGCGCGTGTATGAGCGCGGCTCGGGAGAAACGCTTTCCTGCGGAACCGGTGCCTGTGCAGCCGCCGTCTCCGGTATCCGGCGCAACCTGCTGGACAGCCCGGTCACTGTTGCCACACATGGCGGAACCCTGACGATTACCTGGAACAGCGAAGATGCACCGGTATTGATGACAGGGCCTGCGATCAGCGTATTCTCAGGCGAAATAAATTTATAAGGAATGTTAATGAAATCAGAAGACGTTGCACACTATTTGCTGAACACCCCGGAATTCTTTGAAGAACATATCGATGTGCTCGCGCAAATCACACTACCGCACCCGCATGGAGGCCGCACGATATCCCTGAGCGAACGGCAGTTGTTCACCCTGCGCGAAAAAAACAAAGTGCTGGAGAAAAAACTGCATGACCTGATGACCTTTGCCAAAGAGAACGATGCGCTGCAACACAAGGTGCATGAATTCACCAGCGCGCTGTTCGCCGCGCGCGATCTGGCCACCTTGCAGGAAATGATTCCGCATCTGTTGCGCGACATTTTTGCCGTGCCGCATACTGTGTTGAATCTGTGGCAGGTCAGCCCACCCAGCATGGAAGTGCTGGTGTTCACCGATGCGCAGTCACAGCCCGTTTGCCTGCATCAGGCCGTGCATGAAACCGCAAACTGGTTTGGAGAAAGTGCCGCACAACTGCACTCGTTTGCTTATCTGCCACTGCATGCGGGCAGCGTCTCTGTCGGCCTGCTGGTACTGGCCTCCGAAGATCAACAACGCTTCTACCCGGAGATGGGCACGGTGTTCCTGCAACGCATAGGCGAAGCAGTGAGCAGTGCGCTGCATCCGTATCTCGATCACTAGTCATGCCGGATAGCACCACGCCAGCCCTGCATTTCGGGACCAACCAGAAATATTTGCAGGGCTATCTGGCGTGGCTGCGTAACGAGAAGCATTATTCCGAACTGACCGCTAAGAATTACGCGCGCGACCTCGGGCATCTGTTCGAGCTAAGCGCCAGCACCACGCTGGGCGATCTCAAGATCCACCATATCCGCCGCTATATCGCTCAACTGCACAGTTCAGGACTCGGCGGACGCTCGCTCGCGCGGCTGTTATCAGCCTGGCGCGGATTTTTTAATTATCTGCTGCGCGACCACGGCTTTACCGACAACCCCTGCACCGGACTGCGCGCACCCAAATCACCCAAGTCGCTGCCGCAGGTGCTGTCACCCGACGAGGCGACACGACTGGTCGATCTGCCTGCCCACACCCCTGTCGCAATACGCGACAAGGCGATGTTCGAACTATTCTATTCCTCCGGCCTGCGGCTGGCCGAACTCGTCAGTCTCGACCCGGAGCAGCTCGAACTGACCGAAGGCATCGTGCGCGTGACTGGCAAGGGCAGCAAGACCCGCATCGTGCCGCTCGGCAGCTTTGCCATTCAGGCGTTGCAATCCTGGCTGGCAGTTCGCGCGCAACTGGCCAAAACCAGCGAGCCCGCCCTGTTTGTCGGCACACGCGGCCTGCGCATCTCACCGCGAGTAGTGCAATTGTGCATGAAGCAATGGGGCATAAAAATGGGCATCAGCAGCAGCGTACATCCGCATATGTTGCGCCACTCGTTTGCCACCCATGTGCTGCAATCCTCAGGCGACTTGCGTGCCGTACAGGAAATGCTCGGCCACGCCAGCATTTCTACCACTCAGGTTTACACCCACCTCGATTTTCAATATTTGAGCAAAATTTACGATGCCGCGCATCCGCGCGCAAAAAGAAAGCCATGACAGACAAAAAGCCCAACACCAGACGCACACCGTCCACACCGCACCGCGCTTCACAGGGAAATCGCGATTTCCGCAAGCGCACCCGGCGCGATGCGCCTGCCCCCGCCGCACCGCACGGTAAACCCAGCGACGGCAATGCGAATGCGCAAGCTGCCATCCTGCTGCGCGAAGGCCGCGAAAAATCGTTGCTGCGCCGCCACCCATGGGTGTTTTCCGGCGCGGTCGAGCGCATCGATGGCGCGCCCCTCAGCGGCGACACGCTGGCAGTGCGCGATACCAGCGGTAAATTTATCGCCTGGGCCGCCTACAATGCCGGATCGCAAATCACCGCACGGGTCTGGTCATGGTGCGAAGATGATGTTATCGATGGTGACTTTTTCCGCCTCCGCATTGCTACGGCGATAGCCGGGCGCACGGGTCTCAAACTGGACAAAGACAGCAGCGGCATGCGCCTGATTCATGCCGAATCCGACGGCCTGCCGGGGCTGATCGTGGATCAGTACGGCGACGTGCTGGTGATGCAGATCGGCAGCGCCGGTGCGGAACGCTGGCGCGAGACGATAGCCGACATCTTGCAACAACTGTGCAATCCGGCCTGCATTTACGAGCGTTCCGACTCCGACTCGCGCGCGCTGGAAGGGTTGGAACTGCGCAACGGCGTACTGCGCGGCAGCTTGCCTGAGGCAGTAGAAGTCATCGAACACGGCCTGCGCTTCGGTGTGGATGTGGCGGCAGGACAAAAGACCGGCTTCTATCTCGACCAGCGCGATAACCGCGCACTGACCGAGACGCTGGCCGAAGGCAAGGATGTGCTTAACTGCTTCTGCTACACCGGGGGGTTCTCGCTGTACGCGCTGCGCGGTAGCGCAAAATCGGTGCTGTCCATGGATGCATCGGGCGATGCGCTACACATTGCCGAGCAGAACCTGAGTCGTAACAATCTGGATGCATCGCGCGCCGAATGGCAGGAAGCTGATGTGTTTGTTGCACTGCGCAAGCTGCGCGATCAGGGCCGCAGCTTCGACATGATTATCCTCGACCCGCCCAAGTTCGCCCCCACCGCCGCCTACGCTGAAAAAGCCGCACGCGGCTACAAAGACATCAACCTGTTAGGCTTCAAACTGCTGCGCCCGGGCGGTCTGCTGTTCACTTATTCCTGTTCCGGCGGCATCAGCGAAGAACTGTTCCAGAAAATCATCGCCGGTGCCGCGCTCGATGCGGGCGTGGACGCGCAGATCGTCCACCACCTGCACGCCAGCGCCGACCATCCTGTACTGCTCAGTTTTCCCGAAGGCGCGTATCTGAAGGGGCTGGTGTTGCGGGTAGCAGGCTAGTGAGGATAAAGCGCAAGCGCGTATCCGCCACGCACCCATGCTTGCTGGTGGAAACGCTACGCTTTTTCCACCCTACAAATGACAAATAAATTCATAATGTTACGCAACAAGACATAGCCTACACGCCGGCAAGCCACATGCGCAATCTCAGCCCTATCTGCGTCGTATAGCCGACCTCGACAAAGCGTATCTCGCCGTCGGGGGCGATGATGAAGCTGACCGGCACCGCATGCACCCCCCATGCACGTGCAATACGACCATCCGGGTCGTTCAGCACAGGGAAGGCGATGCCCTGTTCGCGCATGTAAGCCGCCACCTGTTCCGGCGTCCCGCTCTGCATGGCGATCGTGATGACATTCGGGTTGTCCTGCGCGATGGCGGCAATGGAACCCTGTTCGGCGCGACAGACCGGGCACCAGCTCGCCCAAAAATGCACCAGCACAGGATGGTCGGGGTACGCTGGCAAACGGTAAGGCTGGCCTGCGAGGGTGATGCCCTGCAATTGCGGCGCTGCACCCGCGACCATGTCGCGTTGCTGCCAGAGACGGATGCCCGTAACGACCAGCACCACGAGCAAAATATTGATGGCATAGCCGCGCCATTTTGCGGCGCGCGCGCTATTCGCCACGTCTGAACTTCTCGATCTCGCGCCGGTCGCGTTTGGTTGGACGGTACTTGAAACTGGCTACCTCAGGCTGCAACCTGTGCTGCTCGGCAATCAGCGCCCGGCGCGCGATGCTTTCATCAGATTCGCGATACAACTTTTGGGCTACCGGCGCCGGGCCACGTTTGTCTGACAGCACCAGCACTTCGATATCGAAGCGCGCCTGTCCGAAATGAAGCACTATCTTGTCGCCCGGCGCGATGGTTTTGGCGGGTTTGACACGCACCCCGTCTATCAACACGCGACCATTTTCAATGGCGTGCAGCGCCAAAGACCGCGTCTTGTAAAAGCGCGCCGCCCACAGCCATTTGTCGATCCGCAACTTATTGCCAGTGTCGCTCATTCTAAAAATACAACCTCACGATTAAACCACTCCCTACTCACCACTTACCACTTTAATGCAGACTCACCACAGGCATGAATCCCAGCTTGTCCCGCAAATCGGCTCTGCTGCTGCGCGCTTCCGCCTCGCTGGCATACGGGCCGATATGAACCCGGGTCTTGTTGTTTTGTGTGAACAGCGACAACTGCCTGCCGACTTCACCCAGCTTGGCGCGCATTTCCGCCAGAAATTGCTCGGCGGCTTGAGGAGTGCTGAAGGCGCCTAGTTGCAAAAATACATTGCTAGCCGATGTGACTGCGGCAGATGCGCCGGACGGTGCGGCAGGTTCGAGCGCGA
The DNA here is from genome assembly GCA_030681375.1 of Gallionella sp. Lineage (GTDB taxonomy): Bacteria > Pseudomonadota > Gammaproteobacteria > Burkholderiales > Gallionellaceae > Gallionella. The sequence continues at coordinate 49,440 of JAUXWM010000024.1, read as the reverse complement.
CAGTTTGCACTTTTTCCGCTCTAGCTATCGGACGGGCATTACTCTCGGCGGTAACGCTCTCGACTTCCACCATGGAGCTGCCGTTGCTGATAATGCCCAGCTTGTGCGCCGCCGTGTAGGACAGATCAATCACGCGATTATGCAGGAAAGGACCTCTGTCATTGACGCGCACCAGCACCGATTTTTGCGTAGCGACATTTGTTACGCGCACATAGCTGGGAATGGGCAAGGTAGGATGGGCGGCCGTCATCGCGTACATGTCATATTTTTCACCGCTGGAAGTGCGCTGCCCGTGGAATTTCTTGCCATACCATGAAGCGATGCCGCGCTGCTTATAATTGCCCGCTACGGTCTGCGGCGTATACGTCTTATTCAGTGCAACATAAGGCCGGTTGGCATAGCGATGCAGCGGCTCAGATGCGGGCACGGCATCGGGTATCGCGTCGAGATTAGCGGGGATGTTCTCTCCGGGGCCATCGCCTGCCAGATAACCGCCGCTGCCCTCTGTCGGCTTCACGACCGTCTGCGCAGTGGAACGGTCTTCTATCGGCGCGGGGGTGGCGCGCGTTTCCGACTGGCGTTGTGGCGTCGTGCCGCAAGCGCTGAGCAGCAGCGCGACCGAGGCCAGTGTTGCGATACGCTTAATCATATTTTATCCTTAAAAATCAATTTATTAACTCTTTACCAGTTTTTTGTGCGTCTGTATGCTCATCAGCATACCAAAACCCAGCAACAGGGTCAGCATGGATGTGCCGCCATAGCTGACCAGCGGCAGCGGCACGCCCACCACGGGCAGAATACCGCTGACCATGCCCATATTGACGAAGGCATAAGTGGCAAAGGTCAGCGTGATTGAGCCTGCCATCAATCGAGTGAAATAAGTGGAGGCATTGGCGGTAATCACAAAACCGCGTGCGATCACAAAGAAATACATCGCCAATAAAATAAAATTACCTATCAGGCCGAATTCTTCCGAATACACCGCGAAAATAAAGTCTGTGGTGCGCTCCGGCAGGAAGTCGAGGTGCGACTGCGTACCATTCAGATAGCCCTTGCCAAACAGCCCGCCCGAGCCGACCGCAATCATACTCTGGATAGTGTGATAACCCTTGCCCAGCGCATCCTGCGAAGGGTCAAACAACATCAGAATCCTATGGCGCTGGTAGTCGTGCAACATAGTCCACAGCACCGGTGCACTGGCGATGCACGCCAGCGCAAAGCCCCCTATCACGCGCCAGCTTAATCCCGCCAGGAACAGGACATAAAATCCGCTGGCTGAAATCAGCAGCGAGGTTCCCAGATCCGGCTGGCGCGCGATCAGGGCAACCGGCATCAGCAGCAACAAGGTCGCCACAATGTAGTTTTTCATGGTCAGCGAGGCCTCATGCCTCTCGAAATACCAGGCCATCATCAACGGCACGCCGATTTTCATCAATTCGGACGGCTGTATGGTCGCCACCCCGAGATTCAGCCAGCGCCGCGCGCCATGGCTAATATCACCGAACAGCGCCACGCCTATCAGCAATAGCATGCCCAGCACATAAATCGGCACCGCCGTGCGCATCAGATAATGCAACGGCAAATTGGCCACCACCCACAAGCAGCACATTGCCACCACGATATTGACCCCCTGTGCCAGTACGCGTTCAAAATCATGGTTGCCGGCGCTATATAAAGTCAGCAGGCTGGCTGACATCAGCAGACCCAGCCCGAGCAGCAGCGGCATATCCAGGTGTACGATAAAGCGTTGCCAAAGTTGTCGCCTAGTCATGCTCTTCCCCAACATCCGGAACGCCGGAAGCGGCGCCCATCACTTTATCAGCTGGAACCACATCCGGCTGTGGCACCTTGCCTAACAAATAATAATCGAACACCTTGCGCGCAATGGGTGCTGCCGTACTGCCGCCATGACCGCCATTCTCAGCCAGCACCACCACGGCAATTCTGGGTTGTTCGGCAGGGGCGAAAGCCATGAACCAGGCGTGATCGTGATAGCGCTCGTTTATCTTACTGGCATCGTATTTTTCGCCCTGCTTCATGCCTATCACCTGAGCTGTGCCGGTCTTACCCGCGATCGAGTAGGACGCACCCGCCGCCGCTTGTACTGCCGTACCACCGGGCTGCGTCACGGCGACCATGGCGCGTTTAACCAGATCGAGATGTTCCGGCGCTATCTTCACATCAAAGCCAGGCTTGTTCTCCTGCAAAGACGGTTTTTTACTGCTTGAATTCCTCACTTCTCTGACCAGGTGAGGCACATGACTGACACCGCCATTCGCCAGCGTCGCTGTCGCGTGTGCCAGTTGCAAGGGCGTCACCAGACTGTAACCCTGGCCTATGCCCACCGACACGGTGTCACCCGTGTACCATTTCTGCTTATAGCGTTTCTGCTTCCATTCCTGAGAAGGCAACAGGCCGGACACTTCACCGTGCAGGTCGATGCCGGTTTTCTTGCCGAAGCCGAAATTTGACAGGTAATTGAAAATATTATCTATCCCCAACTCCACCGCGAGGCCGTAATAGTAGGTATCGCAGGACACGACGATAGACCTGAACAAGTTCACCGTGCCATGCCCTTCCTTTTTCCAGTCGCGATAGCGATGACGGTTACCCGGCAGGGTGTAAAAGCCCGGATCGCTGATGGAGAGCTCAGGCGAGCGTGTGTTGTAATAAAGCCCTGCCAGTGCCATGAATGGCTTGATCGTCGAGCCCGACGGGTATTGCCCGCGCAACACGCGATTATTGAGCGGGTGGTCGGGCGAATCATTCAACTCTTTCCAGCTTTCCTCATCAATCCCGTCGATAAACAGGCTGGGGTCATAACCCGGCCGACTGACAAAAGCCAGCACTTCGCCATTGGCAGGATCAATCGCCACCAGGGCGCCGCGGTAGTCCCCGAAAGCCTGCTCGGCGATTTCCTGCAATTTGGCATCGATGCTCAGCACCAGCGTATTGCCGGATACCGGCGCGCTGCGCGACAGGATGCGCACGGCACGGCCCGCCGAATCCACTTCGACCTGTTCTATGCCTGTCGTGCCATGCAATTCGTCTTCGTAGAATTGTTCCAGCCCGGTCTTGCCGATGTAATCGGTGCCGCGATAGTTTGACGTTCTGTCATTTTCCTCAAGCCGGTCAACATCGGCCTGATTGATACGGCCGATATAGCCGAGCAGATGGGCTGTCTTATCCGCATAAGGATATTCACGGAACAGACGCGCCTTGATTTCAACACCCGGAAAACGATATTGCTGCGCCGCAAAACGCGCCACTTCTTCGTCGCTTAAGCGACTGCGTATCAGCAAGGTCTCAAAATCATGGCTCTCTGCCATCAATTTCTTGAAGCGCTTTCGATCTCTGGGGGCAATGTCAACCAGTGTAGCCAGTTCATTGATCGTAGCTTGCAGATTCGCCACCTTGCTCGGCGTGATTTCCAGCGTGTAACCCGAAAAATTATGTGCCAGCACTACACCGTTTCTGTCCAATATCAATCCGCGATTGGGGGTAATGGGCACGACCGAAATGCGATTTTTTTCCGCCAGTGTCTGATAATAGTCATGGCGCATGGTTTGCAGATAAACGAAGCGCGCCAGCAAGATAGCCAACAACAGCAGGACGAAGGCGATACTGATAAACAGCCGCAAGCGGAAATTGAATATCTCTTGCTGATGATTTTTGAGCTCTACCCTGTTCATTCACGATCCACGCGCATCTGACGCATAGACTGAAACAGGAGGCTGATCGGCACCCACAACAAGGTTGAAGTCAGACAACCCAGCAAGTAGGACCACGCCACCTGACCGCTCACCTGCCAATGGACCAGAGCGTACACCGCATAGGTCAGCAGCAGGATGAAAAACACCTGTGTGGTTTGCTCACGCAGATCGAACATCTGTATGCGACGACTCAACACCACCCCCCCAAACGCCAGCACGGTATAAGACAGTGCGTGCTGCCCGAGCAGGCTGGCATCGGACACATCAGCCAGAATACCCACCGCCCAAGCCATGCCGATACCGAAGCGCAACGGTTTGTGAGTACACCAGTAAAGCATGGCCACAGCCACAAAATCGGGGCGCAAAGACAGCCAGAGACCTTGCCACGGCATACTATTGAGCAGCAGCGCGCCGAGCACACTCGCCATGATGAGCAGATTACTGACGGGACGTTGTATTTCCGGATGCGCCTGATCGAGATAAGACATCAGTTTCCTCCTGCTTTCCCGGACGGGGTCACCACGGGCGTCGCTTGCGTACGTTCCGGCAGAGCGGGCAACGCAGACAGCACCAGCAGATGCCTATGCTTATCCACACCGCCTAGCGGCGAACAAACAATACTGGCAAAAGGATACGCCGGATCGCGCTCTATCTTTTCCACGACGGCAACGGGAATGCCCGGCGGATAGAGACCATCAATACCGGAAGTCACCAACACATCACCCTTCTGTATATCAGCGCTGACCGGCATATAGCGCAACGATAGCTGACTGGTATTGCCGGCACCGAATGCAATGCTGCGCAAGCCGCTGCGCAACACCTGTACCGGCACGGCATGATTTTTTTCAGTAATCAGCGTCACTTCGGAAAGCCAGGGATAAATGCGCGTAACCTGCCCGACAATACCCTTGTCATCCATCACGACCTGGCCAGCCTGAATATGGGTGGAGCCACCCTTGTTGATGAGCACTTTCCGTTTGAAAACATCAATCTCGGCATACACAATTTCGGCGAATTGAACCGAAAACTGATTGCGCTGTTGCATTGCCATCAAATTGCGCAATTGCTTGTTTTCTTGCAACAATGATTGCGATTGCACCAATTGCGCGGAATCACGCTCGTGCTGACGATGCAACACCTCGTTCGCTTCCAGCAAGCGGCTTTGCGCAACCAGAAAATCGCCCGACTTATGCCATAGCGTGCCCGGCAGCGTTGCCAAATGCTGTATCGGTGAAACCAGCACCGATAGCGCACTCCGGGCCGCTTCAAGATAACGAAAACGCGCATCTACAAACATCAACAGCAAGGAAAGCACCGCAAAAAACACCAGCCGTGCACCGGGACTAGGTCCGCGATTGAAAACCTGAAAAGTTTGCGTGCTATCCATCTGGCGTGTAAGTGGGGAGTGGTAAGTTGATTGGCACTGCGTGCCTCAGTGTGAGGTCAGTGATTTTTACTCACCACTGACCACTTGCTACTCACCGATTTATTCTGTCGTGAAGATACCAGTTGATTTATCCATGCTTTCAAGCGCACGCCCCGATCCACGCACCACACAAGTCAGCGGATCATCTGCGATCAGTACGGGCAAACCGGTTTCTTCCATCAGCAAACGGTCTATGTCGCGCAACAGCGCACCGCCACCGGTCAGCACCATACCCTTGTTCGCAATATCAGCGCCCAGTTCCGGCGGCGTTTGCTCAAGCGCGATTTTCACCGCGCTGACGATATTGTTAAGCGGGTCAGTCAGCGCCTCAAGGATTTCGTTGCTGGAAATGGTGAAGCTGCGTGGCACGCCTTCGGCCAGATTGCGCCCTTTCACTTCCATTTCGCGCACTTCAGAACCCGGAAACGCGGAACCTATGGTTTTCTTGATGTCTTCGGCAGTGGTTTCACCGATCAACATACCGTAGTTACGACGAATATAGTTAATGATAGCTTCGTCAAATTTGTCGCCGCCTACACGCACCGATCCTGAATACACCGTGCCGCCCAGCGAGATAACGCCGACTTCGGTGGTACCGCCGCCGATATCCACCACCATGGAACCCGTCGCTTCCTCCACCGGCAAACCGGCACCGATAGCCGCCGCCATCGGCTCTTCGATCAATTCCACGCGACGCGCACCAGCACCGATGGCAGATTCACGAATCGCACGACGCTCTACCTGAGTAGAGCCGCAAGGCACACAAATCACAATTCGCGGGCTCGGACTGAAGATGCTAGCCTTGTAAACCTTGCGTATAAATTGCTTGAGCATCTGCTCGGTAACGGTAAAATCAGCAATCACACCATCTTTCATCGGACGGATTGCGGTAATATTCCCGGGTGTCCGCCCCAGCATCTGCTTGGCGCCCAGCCCCACTTGCTGAATGATCTTCTTGCCATTCGGGCCGCCTTCCTGACGGATGGCCACCACCGAAGGCTCATTTAATACAATACCCTGACCGCGCAACCAGATCAGCGTATTCGCCGTACCCAGATCAATCGCCAAGTCGTTAGAAAAATAGCCGTTAAACAATCCAAACATGTTGATTCCCGAAAAGTCCAAAAAGGTGTGCTGCTAAAACGCGTTATGATACTCTATCAGCCTCATTAATATAAAGCTTTTACTATGTCATTAAGCACTGCCGACGTTCAAAAAGTGGCGCGCCTTGCGCGACTGGCCATGAACAACACCGAAATCGAAGCTGCCAGGTCCCAGCTGTCCGGCATTTTTGAACTGATTGCCGAGATGCAGGCCGTGGATACTACCGGCATCGCGCCGATGTCACACGCCCAGGATTTATCGCAACGACTGCGCGCAGACAACGTCACCGAGACCAACCAGCGTGAACTATTCCAGTCCATCGCACCGCAAGTCGAATCCGGCCTCTATCTTGTCCCTCAAGTGATCGAGTAAACCATCATGTTCAATTCCAGCCTCACACAACTGGGCGCAGCACTGCGCGCCAAACAAATTTCCAGCGTTGAATTGACGCAACTCTATCTTGATCGCATCGCCACGCATAATCCGGTATATAACGCCTATATCACCGTAGATGCCAAAACCAGTCTGGCGCAGGCAGCCGCAGCCGATGCTCAGCTCGCTGGCGGCCAGGCTCAGGCGCTGACCGGCATTCCGATCGCGCAAAAAGACATCTTCTGCGCCCGAGGCTGGCGCACCACCTGCGGCTCGAAAATGCTGGCCGACTTCATCGCGCCTTACGATGCGCATGTCATCGAGCAATTCAACAGGGCGGGTGCGGTGAATCTGGGCAAGACCAACATGGACGAATTCGCCATGGGGTCAAGCAATGAAACCTCTTATTTCGGCCCGGTCAGAAACCCGTGGAATCAAAATGCCGTACCCGGCGGCAGCTCCGGCGGCGCAGCTTCGGCAGTAGCCGCCCGCTTGTGCGCAGCCGCAACCGGCACAGACACCGGAGGTTCGATCCGTCAACCCGCCGCACTGTGCGGCATCTCCGGCATCAAGCCCACTTACGGCACGGTGTCGCGCTATGGCATGATCGCCTTCGCCTCCAGCCTGGACCAGGCAGGCCCGATGGCGCGCAGCGCGGAAGATTGCGCGCTGATGCTCAACGTCATGACCGGCTTCGACGAACGCGATTCGACCAGCTTGCAGCGCGACAAGGAAGACTACACGCGTGATTTAAATAAGCCGCTTGACGGCCTGCGCATTGGTTTGCCTAAGGAATTTTTTGCCGAAGGCCTGTCGGCGGATGTAGGCAGCCGCGTTGCTGAAGCGCTTGCCGAATACCGCAAACTTGGCGCTGTCATCGTAGACATCAGCCTGCCCAACACGCGCTTGGCTGTGCCGGTCTATTACGTACTCGCCCCGGCGGAAGCCTCCAGCAACCTGTCGCGCTACGACGGCGTGCGCTACGGTTACCGCGCACCGGACTACACCGATCTGGCGGACATGTACGAGAAAAGCCGCGCACAGGGGTTTGGCGAGGAAGTAAAGCGCCGCATCATGATAGGCACTTATGTGCTCTCGCACGGCTATTACGATGCCTACTACCTGCAAGCGCAAAAGATTCGCCGCCTGATCGCGCAGGACTTCACCGACGCGTTCGAACAGTGCGACGTCATCATGGGGCCGACCAGCCCTTCCACCGCCTTCAATCTAGGTGAAAAGGGCGATGACCCGGTGCAGATGTATCTGTCCGACATTTACACCATTGCCGTGAATCTGGCCGGACTGCCCGGCATGTCCATCCCCTGCGGCTTCGGTGACAACACCATGCCGGTGGGCTTGCAGATCATAGGCAACTATTTCGACGAAGCGCGCATGCTAAACGTCGCACACCAATATCAACTGGCGACCGACTGGCACAGTCGCGCGCCCCTGTAAGGAAACAACATGTCCTGGGAAATCGTCATTGGTCTGGAAGTGCATACGCAACTCTCCACCCACACCAAAATCTTTTCCGGTGCCTCGACCACTTACGGCGCCGAACCTAACACGCAGGCGGACGCGGTGAGCATTGCGCTGCCCGGCGTATTGCCGGTGCTGAACAAGGGCGCAGTCGAACGCGCCATCAAGTTCGGCCTGGCCGTCGGCGCGCATATTGCGCCGCGCTCGGTATTCGCCCGCAAGAATTATTTTTACCCCGATCTGCCCAAAGGCTATCAGATCAGCCAGTTCGACCTGCCGGTCGTGGGCATGGGCGCACTGACCATACAGGTGGAACCGCTTTCCGGCAACGCCAAGCCCTATGAAAAAGTAGTGCGCATCACTCGCGCCCATCTGGAAGAAGACGCGGGCAAATCCGTACATGGCGCATCGCAAGGCATGACCGGCGTGGATCTGAACCGTGCCGGCACTCCCTTGCTGGAAATCGTCTCCGAACCGGACATGTGCTCCGCCGCCGAAGCCGTCGCCTATGCCAAGGCCTTGCATACACTGGTGCGCTGGATCGGCATTTCCGACGGCAACATGCAGGAAGGCTCGTTCCGCTGCGACGTGAACGTCTCGGTACGCAAACCCGGCGAGCCGCTGGGCACAAGGCGCGAGATCAAAAACCTCAACTCGTTCAAGTATATGCAGCAGGCGATCGATTACGAAGTGCAGTGGCAGATCGACACCATAGAGAATGGCGGCAAGATTCATCAGGCCACCATATTGTTCAACCCGGACACCGGCGAAACGCGCGCGATGCGCAGCAAGGAAGACGCACACGACTACCGCTATTTCCCCGACCCCGATCTGCTGCCGCTGGACATTAGCGAAGAATGGAAGGAAAGCCTGCGCGCCACGCTGCCGGAGTTGCCCGAAGCACGCCGCGTTCGCTATGTGAATGAGCTCGGCCTGTCCGCCTATGACGCCAGCAATCTGACCAGTTCGCGCGAAATGGCGGACTACTTCGACACCTGCGTGAATACCGTCGGCGTGCACGCACCCTCACCTCAATCCTCTCCCGCCAGCGGGCGAGGAGGCGAACGTGAAAATCAATCTTCTATCCTTGCCAAACTCTGTGCCAACTGGCTGACAGGCGAGCTTTCCGCCCAGTTAAATCGCGACGGCCTGGACATGGCCCAGTGCCCGGTCACGGCACAACAGATGAGCGGCATGCTGGCGCGTATCGTGGACAACACCCTCTCCAATTCAGGCGCCAAAGAAGTGTTCCGCACCCTGTGGGCAGAGGGCGGCGAGGCCGATGCAATTATTGAATCCAAGGGTCTGAAGCAGGTTTCGGATTCAGGCGCAATCGAGGCACTGGCGGATGAAATCATCGCCGCCAACGCCGACAAGGTTGCGGAATACCGTTCAGGCAAAGACAAGCTGTTCGGCTTCTTCGTCGGACTGGCGATGAAGGCCAGCAAAGGCAAGGCTAATCCGGCGCAGTTGAATGACGTGTTGAAACAGAAGCTGGCGGGGTAATGTAACCCGGATAGAACAAAGTGGAATCCGGGAATACTCGTTGAGATCAAACCCGGATTCCATTGCATCAAGTCCGGGCTAAGCTGACTGTTTTTGTTACCAATGTCAGAATGTTAGCTTCCCGATGAATATCGCCGAGGTTCGCCCTGACCACACGCCATTGTTGTGCTAATATGCGCATATCAAGCCAACATTAAAACCGCCATGAATATCAACATAGCGACACCCAAAAAAGCCACCAACATCACCCTTTCAGCCGACGTTTTAAGTGAGGCGAAGGCTTTGGGCATCAATATTTCACAAGCATGCGACCAGTTCTTGCGGAACATGGTCAGGCAGGAGCAGGCGCGGCGCTGGCAGACCGACAATGCCGAATTCATTGCGGCCTATAACGAAGGCATTGCGCGCGACGGCCTGCCGCTGGATGCATGGAGGAGCTTCTGAGATGGCGCGCTTCGATGTCTTTTGCAACAGCGGCTCACATGCCGATGACGTTCCGTATCTGCTGGATGTACAAAGCGATCTGCTGAATGGTCTGGATACACGCGTTGTCATTCCCCTGCGTCGCTGCGACCGCTTTCCGGTCAGCCGTATTCCGCAACGATTGACCCCAATTTTCAATATCGAGGGAATAGCGTGCATGCTGGAAACCCCTAAATTGGCTGCCGTACCTCAGCGCATTCTCAAGCAGTCTGTATGTTCACTGACTGACGAACAGATGACGATAACCGGGGCACTCGATTTTTTGTTTCAGGGTTTCTGAACGCAAATATTCGTTGTCAGTTTTTGACCTTTACAGCATAATTCGCACCGCCGTTCAGACCAATGGGAGAGCGTGGTTTTGACACCACCGCCGAAGGCGTAACACCCGTAACCGCTCAGGCACAAAGAACTATTGGCACAGGCAAATCTGGAGAGTGCTGGAATCAGTTGTTAGACGTTAGACGCTAGTCGTTAGTAGGTGTTGTCCGCTACGCGGATTTTGCATTTAACTAACGACTAGCGTCTAACGACTAACGTCTGGTTGACTAGCCACCGAAGGGGCAGGCAACGCAAGTTGTAATCTCTCAGGTATCAAGGACAGATGGGGCGCAGCACGATTTCGTGCTGCGCCTTTTTTATTTCCGAAAGAAAACATGACACTCAAAACGACTCCTTTAAATGCAGCACATCGCGCCATGGGCGCAAAAATGGTGGATTTCGGCGGCTGGGACATGCCAGTAAACTACGGCTCACAAATCGACGAACATCATCAAGTGCGTAACGATGTCGGCATGTTCGACGTTTGCCACATGCGCGTGGTGGATGTTAAAGGCGCTGATGTGCGTGTTTTCTTGCGCTATCTGCTAGCCAACAATGTGGATAAGCTGACTCTGCCCGGCAAGGCGCTGTATTCCACCATGCTGCTGGAAAACGGCGGCGTGATCGACGATCTGATTGTGTACTTCATGAGCGAAGACTGGTTTCGTATCGTCGTCAATGCTGGCACGGCAGATAAGGACATCGCCTGGATGAAAAAGCAGGCCGCACTTCATGCGCCGCAACTCGACGTTAGCGATCGCCCCGAGCTGGCCATGATCGCCGTACAAGGCCCGAATGCGCGCGCCAAAGTATGGGAAGCGCTGCCCGGCAGCCAGGAATTAACCGAAAAACTCATCCCTTTCAGCGCGGTGGAAATGGGCACGATGTTCATTGCACGCACAGGTTATACCGGCGAGGATGGTTTTGAAATCATGATCCCGGCCAAAGCCGCACCGTTTTTTTGGGCGACGCTGGCGGAAAACGGCGTCAAGCCGATAGGCCTCGGCGCGCGCGACACACTGCGTCTGGAAGCGGGCATGAACCTCTACGGACAGGACATGGACGAGAGCGTAAACCCGCTGGAATCCGGGCTGGCCTGGACTGTGGATTTAACCAGTCCCCGTGACTTCATAGGCAAGGCAGCACTGCTGGCGAATCCGCCCGTCAACAAGCTGGCGGGTCTGGTACTACTGGATCGCGGCGTGCTGCGCGGTCATCAGAAAGTTCATACCGCGCACGGTATCGGTGAAATTACCAGCGGCAGCTTTTCGCCCACGCTGGAGAAATCCATCGCCCTGGCGCGCCTACCCAAAGAAGTTGCAATAGGCGATACGGTACAAGTGGCAATTCGCGATAAGATGCTGAACGCACAAGTGGTAAAGTACCCGTTCGCAAGAAATGGCAAAGGTTTAATTTGATTGGCAGGGTGGGCATTTGCCCACGCGAGACTTGGTGGGCAAATGCCCACCCTACAGATAATCGTTTAATTATTGGAGATATTTATGAGCAATCCAGATAACCTGAAATACACATCCTCCCACGAGTGGGTCAAAACGGAAGCAGACGGCACGATCAGCATCGGCATCACGCAACACGCACAGGAATTACTGGGTGACATGGTGTTCGTCGAAACACCCACTGTCGGCCGCAAGCTGAGAGCAAAGGAAGAATGCACGGTGGTGGAATCAGTGAAAGCCGCTGCCGATGTATATGCGCCGGTAAGCGGTGAAGTCATCGCTGTAAACAGCGATCTGGACAGCAGCCCCGAAGCCATCAACGAAGACCCCTACGCCGCGTGGATGTTCAAGATGAAACCGGACAATGCGGCCGACGTGGACGCATTGCTCGATGCCGCCGCTTACCAGGCTGTCGTCGATAGCGAAGCACACTAAAGACAGGTGCGAGGATTGAGGATTGAGGAACGAGGGAAAACCTCGCTTCGATCAACATCTTCAATCCTGATTTTTTGATCTTTAATCCTCACTTCTCATTCCTATGAACACCGACCAATTTGTTAATCGCCACAACGGCCCTTCTGAGCAAGATGTTCAGGACATGCTCAAGAAAATCGACGCACCGACACTGGATGCGCTGATAGCCCAGACCATTCCACAGGCAATCCGTCTGAAACAGCCGCTGAATCTGCCTGAAGGCCTGTCGGAACACGAATACCTCCAGCATTTGCGGGGCATTGCGACGAAAAACAGACTTTACAAATCTTACATCGGCCTGGGTTATTACGACACCATCCTGCCGCCGGTGATTCAGCGCAACGTGCTGGAAAATCCCGGCTGGTACACCGCCTACACGCCTTATCAGGCCGAAATTGCTCAGGGTCGCCTGGAAGCATTGCTGAATTTTCAGACCATGGTGATGGACCTGACCGGCATGGAAATCGCCAATGCCTCTCTGTTAGATGAAGCGACTGCCGCCGCCGAGGCGATGACCATGTTGCACGGCCTGCGCACCCGCGAAGCCGCCGCAGCGGGCAAGAATAGCTTCTTCGTCTCGCACGAATGTTTCCCGCAAACCATCGAACTGCTCAAGACCCGCGCCAAGCCGCTGGGCATAGAACTGGTGATCGGCGACTTCAAGACCGTCACGCTCAACGACAAGCTGTATGGCGCACTGCTGCAATACCCTGCGGCCAACGGTGTCGTGCATGACTATCGTGATTTTGTCAGTCGCGCCAAAGAACACGGTATGACTGTCGCCGTCGCAGCCGACATACTCAGCCTCGTGCTGCTCACGCCGCCCGGCGAATGGGGCGCGGACATCGTGTTGGGTTCAACACAACGCTTCGGCGTGCCTATGGGATACGGCGGGCCGCACGCGGCCTACTTCGCCTGCCGCGACGCATTCAAACGTGCTATGCCGGGGCGCATCATCGGCGTCTCGGTGGATGCCGACGGCAACCCCGCACTACGCATGGCGCTACAAACCCGCGAACAACACATCCGCCGCGAGAAGGCCACCTCGAATATCTGTACCGCGCAGGCACTGCTGGCGATTATGGCCAGCATGTATGCGGTGTATCACGGCGCCGCCGGACTTAAAGGCATCGCCATTCAGGTTCACCTGTCCGCCGTGGCCCTGGCAAACGAGCTGAAGAAGCTGGGTTACGACCTCGCAAATGACAGTTTTTTCGATACGCTGAAACTGGTGCATACCGACAACGTGAAGATACATGCCTTGGCTGAAGCGGCAGAAATCAACTTCCGTTACAGTAGCGAAGGCTTGGGCATCGCGCTGGATCAGACCACTACGCTGGACGATTTGAACGCGATACTGGCGATATTTGCGCAGGCAGCCGAAAAACCGACCGCCACACTGACGCAAGCTCAGGTCGCCGCTCAAGCAATGCAAATAACCGTACGCACCTCGCCCATTCTGAACCATGCGGTGTTCAATTCCCACCATTCCGAAACCGAGATGATGCGTTACATCAAGCGACTGGAGAATAAGGACCTGTCGCTCACCCATTCGATGATTGCGCTGGGCTCCTGCACCATGAAGCTGAACGCGGCCTCCGAGCTGCTCGCCCTGACCTGGCCGGAGTTTGCCAACCTGCACCCTTTTGTGCCGGCGGAACAGGCCGTCGGCTATCAGGAACTGATCGCGGGTCTGGATGCGGCGCTGTCCGAGATTACCGGCTTCGCGCAAATGAGCTTCCAGCCCAACAGCGGCGCGCAAGGCGAATACGCCGGCCTGCTGGTGATACAGGCGTATCACCGTTCGCGCGGCGAAGGCCAACGCAATGTCGCGCTGATTCCATCTTCTGCGCACGGCACCAATCCGGCCAGTGCGGCGATGTGCGGCATGAACATCGTGGTGATCAAATGCGATAGCAAAGGCAACATCGACGTGGAAGACCTGCGCGAAAAAGCCGAGCTCCACAGTGAAGATTTATCCTGCCTGATGGTGACTTATCCGAGCACCCACGGCGTGTATGAAGAATCCATCATGGACATCACCTCTATCATCCACGCCAACGGCGGTCAGGTATACATGGACGGCGCCAACATGAACGCGCAGGTCGGACTGACCAGCCCCGGCAACATCGGCGCGGACGTGTGCCACCTGAATCTGCATAAGACCTTCGCCATTCCTCACGGCGGTGGCGGACCGGGTGTCGGCCCGATCGGCGTGGCCGCGCATCTGACCCCGTTCCTGCCCTCGCATCCTGTGGTGAAAACCGGCGGCGAGCAGGGCATACACGCCGTATCGGCTGCGCCCTACGGCAGCGCGCTGATCCTGATGATTTCTTACGGCTACATCAAAATGATGGGCGGAACTGGCCTCACGCAAGCAACGCGCATGGCGATCCTCAACGCCAACTACATCAAAGAGCGACTCGCGGATCACTACGCCACGCTATATGCAGGCAGCAATGGCCGCTGCGCGCACGAGATGATCCTCGACTGCCGCGCCTGGAAATCGGCGGGCGTAGAAGTGGCGGACATCGCCAAGCGCCTGATGGACTTTGGCTTTCACGCGCCGACCACCTCCTTCCCGGTGGTCGATACGCTGATGGTCGAGCCGACCGAGAGCGAATCGAAAGAAGAGCTGGATCGCTTCTGCGACGCGATGATCGCGATTCGCAAGGAGATCGAAGAAGTCATCAGCGGCAAGATCGACAAGAAGGACAATATCCTCAAACATGCGCCGCATACCGCGAAGGCCGTGGTGAACAGCGACTGGAATCGTCCCTATACGCGTGAGCAGGCCGCCTTTCCGCTTCCCTGGGTACGCGAGAATAAATTCTGGCCTGCCGTCGCCAGGGTGGATAATGTGTACGGCGACAAGAATCTGATTTGCGCCTGCCCGCCAATTGAAAGCTACATGTAACAACCCGGCGTCATTCCCGCACAAGCGGGAATGACTCAATTAAGGAGACGCGCCATGACCAAGAAAAAAGAAGTTTCCGATAAAGTTGCCGTCACGCTGGATGGCGCGCCCCTCACCCTGTACGGCACCTTCCCGTCCGTGGGACAGATCGCACCCGAGTTCACTCTGGTGGACAAAGAGCTGAAAAACGTGACGCTGCAAAGTTTTGCGGGAAAGCGCAAGGTGCTCAACATCGTGCCCAGTCTGGATACAGCGGTATGCGCCACTTCGACGCGTCGCTTCAACGAAGCCGCTGGCACACTGGACAACACCGTGGTGCTGGTGATCTCCGCCGACCTGCCGTTTGCAATGAGCCGTTTCTGTGTGGCTGAGGGTCTGGAAAATGTCATCCCGCTGTCATTGATGCGCGGGAGGGACTTCATGCGCAATTACGGTGTGAAAATCGCCGACACCGTGCTGGCCGGACTCACCGCGCGCGCCGTGCTGGTGCTGGATGAAAACAACCGCATACTGCATGCGGAACTGGTAGATGACATTACGCACGAACCGGATTACGCTGCCGCGCTCGCCGCATTAAACTAACTGACATGGCAACAATTCACAGAATGAATAATCACAAACGCATCATCGGTATCTGCTGGGTCGTGTTCGGTGCGCTGATCATTTCCCTGCTCATGCTGAACATGAATAACGGCAACATTCAGCTTGTCGTCCTGGGCATGGTGGCGGGACTGATTTATCTGGTGGCCGGATTCGCGTTGCTGGCGAATTTCCGCCGTTCCACATGGATATGCCTGCCCTGTTCGGCGCTATCGCTGTTCTCCTTCCCGCTCGGAACAGTGATAGGCATCTACTATCTGTGGTATTACTTCAAGCTGGAAAAATCGCTTTAAACATCAGCAATACAGCGCCGCACAGGCATGGCAATTATTCCCCCACACCGTGAGTGTCCTGCCGCGCAGGATTTATGCATGTACAATCAACAGCAAAGACAGTCGAAAAATGAGCAGTCACGCGATGCCGTGACCTGACCCAAAAATAGACTTTTAAAGGTTACCTTGACATGCTGCTTTGGCTACAACTACTGCTTTGTCTCACTGTGATCGGCTATGCAGGCTATTTTCTGTCGCGCTACGGCGACATTATCAGCGATAAGACCGGCATGTCCGCCTCCTGGGTCGGCCTCATTCTGTTGTCCACAGCCACCTCACTCCCTGAACTGGTAACCGGAATTTCCGCTGTCACGGTTGCCGATGCGCCTGACATAGCCGTTGGCGATGCACTGGGCAGCACCGTGTTCAATCTCCTTATCCTCGTGGTTCTGGATGCGCTGTACAAGCGTGAAACCCTGTATGGTCGCGCTGCCCAGGGTCACATCCTGTCGGCCTCTCTGGGGACGATACTGATTGCCTTCGCAGGCTTCAGCCTGCTGCTCGATCATGCCGGGCTAAGCCCTAAAATCGGGCATATAGGGCTCTACTCGCCGTTCATCGTGCTGGTTTATCTGGTCGCGATGCGCGCTGTTTACAGCTATGAACGCCGCACCCTGTCCGAATACACCGAAATATCCGCCGAACGCTATCCGGATGTGACACTGCGCAGCGCCATCAAAGGCTATACGTGGGCTGCACTGGCCGTGGTGCTCGCAGGTTCCTGGCTGCCATTCGTCGCCAAGGACATCTCCGACATGATGGGCTGGGGACAAAGTTTTGTCGGTACCCTGCTGGTGGCGGCGGTCACTTCCGCACCCGAAGCCGCCGTCACGATTTCGGCGCTGCGCATCGGCGCACTGGACATGGCTATCGCCAATCTTTTAGGCAGCAACCTGTTCGACATCATCATTCTGGCAATAGACGATTTGTTTTACACCCAGGGCCCGTTGCTGGCACACGTCGATGCCAACCATGTGCTGACCACCTTCACCGCCGTGATGATGAGCGCACTGGTGACAGTGGGCTTTATTTTCCGTCCGCAGGGACGGGCCATGTTTGGGCTGACCTGGGTAAGCCTGGGGCTGTTCATGCTGTATGTACTCAATTCATGGATACTCTTCGAACATGCACATTAACGACTGGCACACGCTGACAAGCGAGGAAACCGCAAAACGGTTGAAGACCGACGCACAAACCGGCCTGAACGCCGCAGATGCCGCCAAACGCCTGGTGCAATTCGGCCCCAACGCCTTACAGGAAAAGCGCGCCCGCTCACCCTGGCGCATGCTGCTCGACCAATTCACCGATTTTATGATCATCGTGCTGATCGTCGCGGCAGCCATATCCGGTTTTGTAGGCGATGTCGGCGATACCGTGTTCATTATCATTATTGTCATCCTCAATGCGGTGATCGGTTTCATTCAGGAATACCGCGCGGAACGTGCCATGGCCGCGCTCAAGCGCATGGCCGAAGCCAGCGCACAAGTGTTGCGCGATGGCCAGCCTGAAACCATTAACGCCTCCGAACTGGTACCGGGCGATGTGGTATTGCTGGAAGCAGGCAATGTACTGCCTGCCGATCTGCGCATCATCGAAACAGCACGCCTGCGGATAGACGAATCCGCCCTTACCGGAGAATCCGTTGCGGTGGAGAAACAGACACAGGCGCTGACTATCGCCGACGCACCGCTGGGTGACAAACTATGCATGGCTTATAAAGGCACCATAGTCACCTACGGGCGCGCACGCGCGCTGGTGGTAGCGACCGGCATGAGCAGCGAACTGGGCAAGATCGCGGCCATGCTCAGTGAAGACGGTGACACCAGGACACCGATGCAAAAACGCCTGACGAATTTCGGAAAATGGCTGTCAGTCGCCGCACTGGCAATCTGCATACTGGTATTCGTCATCGGCGTACTGCGCGGCGAGCCGCTACTGCTGATGTTTATGACCGCAGTCAGCCTGGCCGTGGCCGCCATACCCTCCGCATTACCGGCGGTGGTGACCATCTCACTGGCTCTGGGCGCGCACAAAATGGTCAAACAGCATGCGCTGATCCAGCGCCTGCCTGCAGTTGAAACGCTGGGTTCGGTCACTTTCATCTGCTCCGATAAGACCGGCACGCTCACGCAGAACAAAATGCATGTGACCGCCATTTACGCCGACGGCACCTTGTACGACACCCCACTGGACGAGAATAAGGCTGAACCCTGGCGCACCCTGTTCCATGCATTGACGTTAAGTAACGATGCGCATCTGGATAAACACGGCAAGATACGCGGCGAACCTACCGAAGCCGCGCTACTGCACGCCGCGCAGGTTGCGGGTTACGACAAGACCACGCTGGAGCAGCAAGCGCCGCGCCTGCTGGAACTGCCTTTCGATTCCGAACGCAAGCGCATGACCACCTTTCACGGCATGGCGGAAGACATCATCGCCTACACCAAGGGTTCACCGGAATCGGTCATTCCGCAATGCAGGCGCGCGCTCATGGCCGATGGAGAGCACAGCATAAACAGCGCCGTCTTGTTACAGCAAGCCGAAGTCATGGCGACCAATGGTTTGCGCGTACTGGCCGTGGCCTGCCGTCGCTGGGCTGAACTGCCCGGCAGCGAACATCCCGGCGAGCTGGAACACGATCTGGTTTTCCTCGGTTTCGTCGGCCTGATCGATCCGCCGCGCAGCGAAGCCAGACTGGCCGTGTCGCAGTGCATATCTGCCGGCATCACGCCGGTGATGATCACCGGCGACCACCCCGCCACTGCACGCGCCATCGCGCGCGAGCTGGGCATCCTAGTCGATGGCAACACCCGTGTAATGAGCGGAACAGAGCTGGCACAACTGGATCAGGAAACATTCGAAGCCGAGGTCGAGCATGTGCGGGTCTATGCGCGCGTCGATCCTGCCCAGAAAATAAAAATCGTCAAGGCACTGCAAGACAGACATGAAGTGGTGGCGATGACCGGTGACGGCGTCAACGATGCGCCCGCGCTCAAGGCCGCGGACATCGGCATAGCAATGGGCAAGGGCGGCACCGACGTGGCGCGTGAGGCCGCACACATGGTGTTGCTCGACGACAACTTCGCCACCATCGTGCATGCCGTGCGCCATGGCCGCCGTCTCTACGACAACATCCGCAAATTCATACGCTACGCGGTCAGCACCAACTCTTCCGAGATATGGACGATATTCCTCGCGCCCTTCCTCGGCCTGCCGATACCCTTGCTGCCCACCCACATTCTGTGGATCAATCTGGTCACCGATGGTTTGCCCGGTCTGGCACTGACGGCGGAACCCGCCGAACGCGGGGTGATGCAACGCCCGCCGCGTCGCCCGCACGAAAGCCTGTTCGCGCATGGCATGTGGCAACACATGATCTGGGTAGGCCTGCTGATCGCCGGCATGTGTCTTCTGGTACAGGCCTGGGCATTGCACAGCGGCTCAGCGCACTGGCAAACCATGGTGTTTACGGTACTGACGCTGTCGCAACTCGCCCACGTACTGGCCATACGCTCGGAAAAAGAATCGCTGTTTACTATCGGCTTCTTTTCCAACCCGGCAATGGCCGCCGCCGTGCTGGTTACTTTCCTGTTGCAGATGTCCACCATCTACGTCCCCGCACTCAACCCGATCTTCAAGACTGAGCCACTTTCCCTGAACGAATTGGCGCTCTGTCTCGTCCTGTCCAGCGTGGTGTTCTTCGCGGTGGAAATTGAAAAATGGCTGATGCGGCGTGGATTACTCTATCGTACGAGTTGAACCCGGACTAGCGATCCAACTCGGGCCAAGCGTGGGGAAAATACTGATCGAATCAATGCCCATACAGCTCGATCCGATCAGGGAGTCAGCAGCACATCGCAGTCGGCATGGTAAAGAACATTCTGGGTGACGCTGCCCAGCAGTTGTTCCTCAAAGGGTTCTCCGCCATGCTTGCCGATGACTATCAGATCGGTTTTCGTGGTCTGTGCCTGTTCAAATATCACCGAGGCAGGATAGCCATGTAATGCAAATTGGGAGAATTCTTCGGCCGCCTGATAATTGCAATCAATCACGAAATCATCCAAATCGCGCACCGCTGCCTGATACGCCTGCTCGCGATAGCGGCTGATATCTTCCTCCCGCGCGCCACCCATGCGCATGCTCGATTCAAATGGAACAACGTAAGCGTGTATCAAGTGATGCTGCGCATCCGGAAACAGATCCAAAGCGAGTCGGGCTGCGCGCGTCGCGGTTGCGGAAAAATCGGTAGCAACCAGAATGCGCTGATAGCTGCCAATGACAGGGCTGCGCACCAGCAACACGGGGATGCGTGTGGCTTCGAGCAACTTGAGTGCGGTGCCGCCGAGCACGGCATCCCGCACCCAGTTCTCGCCGTGCTCGCCGACCACCAGCAATCCGGCCTGCCGCGACAGTGCGCAGTCGTATATTTCTTTGGAAGCGCGCCCGATCAAAATTTGCGCTTCAACCTCCACGCCGAAATCCTGCTTGAGTTGGAAGCAAATCGCCTCTAATTTCTGTCGTGCGATCTCAACGGGATCCGCTATCTTCCAGCTGCTCAAATCGTAGATGGCCTTGATGCTAGACCATGCGCTATCGTTGAACACATGGACAAGAACAAGCGTGGAATGCCACTCTTTCGCCAGTTGTGCGGCCTGTTTAACGGCACATTGGGCACTCTCGGAAAAATCAGTAGCGGCGATGATAGTTTGATGGCTGACCATAACATGCTCCGTCGTTGTTGTAGCAGACAAGATGAATACTCTAGAGCCTGATTGTAACGCTTATCAGCGCCCTTGCGACCCGAACTGAATTTAGACGCGGGCATCAGGTATAATCCCCACCGGCAAACTATGGAATATTTCAATGTCCACAACAATACTCGTCATCGGACTGATGGTGTTTTTCGCACACTTTCTGTCCCTGCAATTTCGCCGCACCAATATTCCGGATGTGCTGGTATTGATGCTGGCCGGAATCGTGCTCGGCCCGCTGCTGGGTATAGTTACGCCTGAAGACTTTGGCAAGATCGGTTCGCTCATTGCCACCATTGCGCTGGTAGTCATCCTGTTCGAGAGCGGCACCTCGCTCAATCTCGACGTATTGGGCAAGTCGCTGGCCACCACCGGCGTGCTGAGCATCGTCTGCTTTGCACTGACAACGGCCATTGTGACGGCCATCGGTTTTTCTGCATTGGAACTCGAATTGTTGCCCGCCATCCTGCTCGGCGTCACGCTGGGCGGCACCTCTTCGGCGGTGGTTATCCCGATGGTGAATGCCTTGCGCCTGTCCGAAAAGCCCTCCACCGTACTGGTACTGGAATCGGCGCTGACCGATGTGCTGTGTATCGTCGGCGTGTTTGCCTTGTTGCAGATACACACGCAGGGCGGCGTGGAAGCAGGCAAGCTGATCGGCGGCGTGCTGTCCGCGCTGATCTTTGCCGCCGTGATCGGCGTAATCGGCGGCATCGGCTGGCTGCTGGTGCTGGGCAAGGTGCGCGACTTTCCCAACACCATTTCCTCCACTCTGGCTTACGTGTTCATCGTCTATGGCGCGACCGAAGGGCTGGGATTCTCCGGTGCGATTGCCGCGCTGGCGCTGGGCATCACGCTGACCAACTTCCAGAAATTCGGCATGGATCGCATTCCCAGTCTGGATCGCAACATCGTGCCGCTGAACGAAGTGGATTTGATCTTCTATCGCGAAGCGGTGTTCCTGCTCAAAACCTACTTCTTCGTCTATCTGGGTATTTCCATCCACTTCGGCGCCATCAATCTTGCTCTGATAGCCGTCGCCATGGTGCTGCTGATTTATGCCATGCGCATGGTGCTGACCCGATTTGTGTTCCGTGACACCGGATACAGCCTGCGCGACACGGCCATCACCTCCATGCTGGCTCCCAAAGGGCTGGCCGCCGCCGTGCTGGCTGCGCTGCCGCTGCAATTCGGCGTTGCCGGGGGCGAAGTGATACGCGACACCACTTACATGGTGGTACTGGTCAGCATCGCCCTGAGCGCACTGCTGGTCATGATCTATCCCTCAACGCTGGCGCAGCGTTTCTACTCGCGCGTCATGGGAAAACCTCTACCAGCCGATACGCGAGGCTCGTAACATGAAACTGAATTTATCGTTTCCGTTCGAGCCTGTTCTACGGCTAGCAGACTTGAAACAGTTATAATTCGCGCAACTCAATCACTGACTTAAACTACGACATGAAAACTCTCATTTGCGGCTCGATGGCCTACGACACCATCATGGTCTTCAAAGACCAGTTCAAGAAACACATTCTTCCCGAACAAATACACATCCTCAATGTTGCCTTTCTGGTGCCGGAGATGCGCCGCGAATACGGCGGTTGCGCAGGCAACATCGCCTATAACCTGCACCTGCTGGGCGGCAATCCGCTGATCATGGCGACGGTGGGCGACGACTTCGGGCCTTATGCCAAACGTCTGGAAAAACTGGGCATCCCGCAGACCCATATCCGCCACGTACCCGACAGCTTCACCGGTCAGGCCTTCATCACCACCGACCTCGACGACAATCAGATCACCGCCTTTCACCCGGGCGCCATGGGCTTCTCCGAGCAAAACAAGGTCGCTCAGGCCGGTGAAGTCAAACTCGGCATCGTCTCGCCTGACGGACGCGACGGCATGATAGAACACGCCGAACAGTTCGTCGAAGCCGGCATTCCTTTCGTGTTCGATCCCGGCCAGGGCATGCCGATGTTTTCCGGCCCCGATCTGCTGCGCTTCATCGATCAGGCCAGCTATGTAACGGTAAACGATTACGAAGCCAAATTGCTGCAAGACAAGACCGGCAAGACGCTGGCCGAAATCGCACAGTCGGTGACGGCCCTGATCGTCACGCTGGGCGCGGACGGCTCGCTGATTTATGCAGACGGCAAAGAGATCGCCATACCGACACCCAAGCCCGCCGCTGTCGTCGATCCTACCGGTTGCGGCGATGCTTATCGCTCAGGCCTGATGTATGGCATCCAACGCGGCTGGGATTGGGAAACCACCGGACGCCTAGCCTCACTGATGGGTTCAATCAAGATTGCCAGTCGCGGCGGCCAGAACCACGCACCCAGCAGGGACGACATCATGGCGCAATTCGAGCACCACTTCGGCTACGCAATTAAGCTGTAAATCATGCGCCTACTGTTACCGCTTTTCATTCTGCTGCTGGCAGGCTGCGCCAGCGGCCAGCATGGTGTCAACGCGGGTGACGCGCACAAGAAAGCCGTCAAGCTGGGCGTCATCGAAAGCGTGACGCCCATCGAACTGGATGCCAGCTCCAATGCGGGTTCGACAGCGGGCAGCATCTTCGGCCAGGTTGGCGGAGCCAGCACCGGCGATGGGCGCGGCGCAGTGGTCGGCTCTGTATTGGGCACGGTGCTCGGCGGCACGCTCGGGCATCAAGCGGGCATCGCCACCCGCCCCGGACTGGAAATCTGGGTAAAGCTGGATGGCGAAGCACAGAGCACCTATGTAATGCAGCCCGGCAAGCCCGATCTATTCAAAGTCGGCGACCGGATACGCATCGTGCAAAAAGGGGGCGGTATGATCGTTGAACTGGAGACATCCGAGAAAGCAAAATAATACCGGCCGAGGTTGACATGACCATCCCGCGCATGACCGTCATTACCCTGGGCGTAGCCAATCTGGCGCACGCCACCCGCTTCTACAGCAAGCTGTTTTCCACTCCGCCTGTCACGCAATACGAAGGCGTTACCTTCATACCGCTGCCCGGAGTTTGGCTGTCGCTCTACCCGCTGGAAAAACTCGTTGAAGACACCGGACAGAACACGCCATTGCCCGCACCGGGCACCTTCCGCGGCTTCACGCTGGCCTATAACGCGCGCAGCAGGGAAGAAATCGTTGGCATCTTCGAACTCGCCGCCGAAGCAGGCGCACACATCGTAAAAACACCGCAGGACACTTTCTGGGGCGGCTACAGCGGCTACTTCACCGACCCTGACGGCTATTACTGGGAAATAGCCTGGGGGCCGATGTTCGATTTCAGCACGCAGGGCGATCTGCAATTCAAGACGTGAACCCGGAACTCATATTCAAGCTTTCTTCCACCATCCGCGATGCAACGCATCGCCCGTTCAAGCTGCAAGACGCGCTGCCTGTCGGGGGTGGCTGCATCAATTTAGCCTATCGCCTCCAAGGCCATGACGGAACGCGTTATTTTCTAAAACTGAACGATGCAAGGCGTCATGCCATGTTCTCATCGGAGGCGGCAGGACTGGAGGCGATCGCCGCAACCCGCGCCTTGCGCGTACCGCGCACCATTGCCCACGGCACCAGTGATACCCACAGTTTTCTGGCACTGGAACATCTGGAATTACACTCGCACGGCAACGCCGGACTGCTGGGCGAACAGCTCGCCACACTACACCGCCATACCGCTCCGCGTTTCGGTTTTGCACAGGACAACTTCCTCGGCACAACGCCGCAACCTAACGCATGGACGGATGACTGGCTGACGTTCTGGCGCGAACAGCGACTGGGATTTCAATTACGGCTTGCGGCGAAAAATGGCTGTGGCGGGAAGCTGCAAACGCTGGGTGAAAAACTGCTGGAAATATTGCCCGCGTTGTTCGCCGACCACAACCCGCAACCCTCGCTACTACACGGCGACCTGTGGAGCGGCAACCACGCCTACCTGCCGGACGGCACACCGGTGATTTTCGATCCCGCCTGCTATTACGGCGACCGCGAATGCGATCTGGCGATGACCGAGCTGTTCGGCGGTTATCCCGCGGCGTTCTACGACACCTATCGTGCCGCATACCCGCTCGATTCAGGCTATGCCACCCGCCGCGAGCTCTACAACCTCTACCACATTCTCAACCACGTTAATCTGTTCGGTGGAAGTTATGCCAGACAGGCCGAGAATATGATGGAAAGGTTGCTGTCAGAGACTCGCTAGCCTTTAAAAACAACACCGCCGGGGTAGCCCGGCCACACTGATAGAGCCATCGGAATGAATAAAGTGTTTAAAGTGTCGCTTATGCGCGCAGGTGGGAATGACGACAGAACCCTACCCGATCACTGCCCGAATGACGCTCATCGCCTTATCCGTCGCGCCTTGATGTGATGCGACGAACTGCACGCCCTTTTTGCCCATAGCATCCAGCGCCGAATCATCATTCAGCAACGCCTGCGCAGTTTGGAACAGCTCCTCCGCATTCCCCACCCGCAGCGCCGCACCCGCCTCGACCGCCAGCTGGGTGGCCTCGGTGAAATTAAACGTGTGCGGCCCGATCAGCACCGGGATGCCGACCGCACAGGCTTCGATCAGGTTCTGTCCGCCGAACGGCAGCAGACTGCCACCGATGTAGGCGATGTCGGCAGCAGCGTAATAGGCAAACATTTCGCCCATGCTGTCGCCCAGCACTACCTGAACATCCGCCCCGACTTCACTGTTCCCGCTGCGGCGCTGATAGCGCAAGCCGCGTTTGGCGAGCAGCTCCGCGATCTCGTCAAAGCGTTGCGGATGGCGCGGCACGATGACCAGCAGGACATCTTTCATGACGCTCTGCGCCATAAACGCATCCAGCAAAATAGTTTCTTCGCCCTCGCGCGTGCTGGCGGCCAGCAGGATTTTTCTGTCCGCGCCAAACTGCCGACGCAGCGCCTTGCCCAGTTCCCGCATCACAGGCGGCGGCTCGATATCAAATTTGAGATTGCCCATCACGGAAACTTTTTCGGCACCAAGCTGGCCTAGACGCGCCGCATCGTCCCGCGTTTGCGCGGCGATAGCGGTCAGGTTCTGCAACGCGCTGCGGCTCAGACTGGCGAACCGCGCATAGCCCTTGGCCGACTTTTCCGACAGGCGCGCGTTGAGCAGCAACATGGGAACGTCCGCCGCACGCCCTTCGTGAATCAGGTTGAACCAGATTTCGGTTTCCATCAGGATGCCGACTGCGGGCCTGAAGTGGCGCAGGAAGCGCCGCACCGCGAACGGATAGTCATAGGGCAGATACACCCGCCGCACGCTATCGCCATACAACTGCTCACTGGTGGCGCGCCCGGTCGGGGTGGTGTGGGTCAGCAGGATTTGATGCTCCGGATACGCGGCACGCAGTTTAGCGACCAGGCTCACAGTCGCGCGCGTCTCGCCGACCGAAACCGCATGCAGCCAGATGACTGGATTCCGGCCTTCGCCGGAATAACGACACGACGGATAAAAACCGAAACGCTCCCTCAGATGTTGCCGGTATTCAGGTTGTCTGCGTGCGCGCAGCGCCAGACGCACGAAAACGAAGGGCAGCAGCAGCCACAGCAAAAATGTATAAAGAAATCTCACCAGTGCTTGGCCACGGAGGGATTCGCGCAAGCCACCTGTATCACTTCGCGGTCCTGCAGGCGGATCGCCGTCATCGGCCCGCCCCACAGACAGCCGGTATCCAGTGCGACGGCATTGGGCTTGATCATCAGCCCCAGCGCCGACCAGTGACCGAATATCACGGTAGCCTCACGACTGGCACGTTCGGGAATGTTGAACCAGGGATAGTAACCTTGCGGAATCTTGTGCTTCTCCGCCTTGAAATCAAACTCCATCTCACCGCTATCGGTGCAGATGCGCATTCTTGTCAACGCATTGGTAATCACCCGCAAACGCTTATAGTTCGTTAACCCGTCGTCCCAGGCATCGGGTTTGTTGCCGTACATGTGCGCGAGAAAGTCCACATAGTCAGGGCCACGCAGCGCCGCTTCGACCTCACCCGCCAGACTGACAGCCTGCGCTACCGACCAGCCCGGCAACAACCCGGCATGCACCAGCACAAAGTCGCCTTCTGCATGCAGCATCCGCTGCTTGCGTAGCCAGGTCAGCAATTCCTCGCGGTCCGGTGCGCGCAATATTTCATCCAATGTATCGCCACGATACAACCTGGACGTTCCCGCCGCGACCGCGAGCAAATGCAGGTCGTGATTGCCGAGCACGGTAATTGCGGAGTCGCCCAGCGACTTGACCAGGCGCAACACCTGCAAGGAGTCAGGGCCGCGATTGACCAGATCGCCGACCAACCACAACTTATCCGAATCCGGATCAAAACGTATTTTTTCCAGCAACTGCACCAATTCCGTGTGACAGCCCTGGATGTCCCCAACTGCATAAATCGCCATCGCGCTTTCCCAGCAAAATATCCTGATAAAATAGCGTACCAGATTTTTACGTATCTTCGATGAAATCCATGCCGCTTTTACGTGATAATCTTCCCATCCCCATCAATTTCGCCGCCTGATGTTATTTAATTCCTACGGCTTCATTTTTCTTTACCTGCCCGTAGTGCTGCTGGGTTTCTTCCAGCTCGGGCGAATAAACCGTAGCTACGCGGCGGCCTGGCTGGCATTCGCCTCGCTGTTTTTCTACGGCTACTGGAATCCGGCCTACATCGGACTGCTGCTTATGTCCATCGTATGCAACTACGCCTTCGGGGTGTGGATAGCCAAAGCCAGGTGCAGGACTGAGCAACGAGGACTGAGGACTGAAACATCAGCACCCGGAACTCAGTCCTCAGCACTTAGTCCTCAACGCCTGCTGATCGTGGCCCTTATCGCCAATCTGGCTCTGCTTGCTTACTACAAATACGCCAACTTCTTTGTCGATAACCTTAACCCGCTGCTCGGCACAGACTGGAATTTCGCGAATATCATTCTGCCGCTGGGCATCTCCTTCTTTACCTTCACCCAGATCGCTTATCTGGTGGACACCTATCAGGGCAAGGTGAAGGAATACAATTTCGTGCATTACCTGCTGTTCGTGACCTATTTCCCGCACCTGATTGCCGGACCGGTACTGCATCACAAGGAGATGATGCCGCAGTTTGCGCTGACCTCAACCTATCGTTTCAGCTACGAAAACATGTCGGTGGGCACGACCATTTTTCTCATCGGGCTATTCAAAAAGGTCATTCTGGCGGATGGACTGGCCGTTTATGTCGGCCCGGTTTTTGATGCCTCGGCAGCCGGAGTTGAACTCAGTTTCATTGATGCCTGGGGTGGCGCATTGTGCTACACGCTGCAACTGTATTTCGATTTCTCCGGCTATTCGGATATGGCGATCGGCCTGTCGCGCATGTTTGGTGTAACCCTGCCGCTTAATTTTCATTCTCCGTACAAAGCGGTCAATATCATCGAATTCTGGCGCAACTGGCATATGACCCTGTCGCGTTTCCTGCGCGACTACCTGTACATCCCGCTGGGCGGCAACCGCAAAGGCTCGGCACAGCGCTACCTGAATCTGATGATCACTATGCTGCTGGGCGGTCTGTGGCACGGCGCAGGCTGGACTTTTGTAATATGGGGCGGCCTGCACGGCCTATATCTGATCATCAATCACGGCTGGCATTCGCTCCGCCGCGCACTGGGGCAGGATACCCAAGTACCGCTATCCCAACCGGCAAGAGCGGCGGCCGTGCTGCTCACCTTCCTGGCCGTAGTATCGGCATGGGTCGTGTTCCGCGCCGACAACCTGAGTTCCGCCACCGCCATGCTCAGTGCCATGTCCGGCCTGAACGGTTTTGTCCTGCCGGATGCCTGGCTGCCCAAATGGGGAGCGTTCGGGCTATGGCTATCCGCGCAGGGCGTCTCTTTCGGCGCAACCAATGATTTAATCATGGGTGGCGCCATCAACTGGATATGGATTTCCCTGCTCATCGTCTGGTTCGCACCCAACACCCAGCAGATCATGGCAGCTTATAAACCCGCGCTGGATATGCCTGAAAGCCGCACACGATTGTCGTGGCGACCTTCGGCACCTGCTGCGATTGCCGTATGGCTGCTCGGTTTTATCGCGATCATCAACCTGAGCAAGCAGTCGGCGTTTCTGTACTTTCAATTCTGAATATGAACACACGGCATAAACATTATTTCCGGATACTGATAATCAGCTTTTGCGCGACGCTGCTGCCTGTTCTCGTCCTGAATATGATTCTGCTCAACGACACCTTGGGCAACAATCAGAAAGTATTGCTTGCCAGCCAGTGGCAGCAGCGCACGCAGGGCATTACTTACGCACCGACCCTGAGCGACACCCATCTGTTCAAGACGCTGCGCCTGCTTGATCGCCTGTCTGAAATCAACACCGTGGTATTCGGCTCTTCCACCGCTCTGGGCATCGCGCAGCAGGCTTTTCCCGACGCGCTGCATCTGTACAACTATGCTCAAACCGGGCACGCGCTCAGTTCAGTCATAGGCGAAGCGGAGTATATCCAGCGTCATTACGCAAACGTGAAATGGCTGGTTATTCCACTGGACTGGTCATTGGGATTCATCTATCAACAGGGCACTCCGCCGGATGCCGATCTTTCTGCAGCAACCGCCATGCAGGCAACACAGGTGCAAATAAAATCAGTCCCACTGCTGGAAAGAATACGCGATGCACTGTCCTATCCGCGCATCAGCAGCCTATTTGAAATATTGAACAACATTCGTCGCGCCGATGACAAAACCGCTGCCTTCAGCGGCTATTTCCTGCAAGATGCGAGCAATGATTACCGTTGCGCTGACGGTACGCCCGGCAAGGATTTCGACACCATCTATCGCGGCACCTGCACGGGGTTCCGCCACGACGGCAGCGCCACTTTCGCCAACTCATCCCGGGTTGGCAATCCGCGTTCACTGATTCTCGCCTCGACCTCATCCCATTCTCAATACCGCCAGAACCTGCTATCGGCTGATGGCTCACCCAACCCGGTTTTTTTGCAACGCCTCGCCGAACTGGGCAAGCAGGCAAAACAGAATGGTGGAGGGCTGATTTTATTTTTGCCACCTCTGTTGCCGGGAATGGAGGTCGAATTTCTCCGCCACCCTCAGCTAATGCCTGTGCTGCAAAAAACCAAGCAAATACTGGCTGACTGGGCCAAAGAAAACCAGCTGACCCTGCTGGACGCAGGACAATCGGAACGCTTTGATTGCCGGCCTGATGAATTTCTTGACCCGCACCATGCCGTATCAAGCTGTTACAACAAAATCTTTCAGTCGTTCTGGCGCGATGCATTGCGCCCGGATGGCACAATATCGCTACCATCGGCAGACCTGAAACCATGACCCCAACCCGCTCCTTTTCCCTGCTGTTCCTTGCAGCCGCGTTGAGTATGCTCACCGCATTCAACCATTATTACGTCGGCGAAGAGGCCATCTTCCCGATCACCTCCATGGAAATGTGGCAGCGCGGCGTATGGCTCAAGCAGTATCTGTATGGCGGCGATGTTCAGCACAATCCGCTGTTCAACTGGCTGATCATCGCCTGCGCCAATCTGTTCGGCTGGTCTCATCTGCTGGAGGTGGCACGCGGTCTGACCCTCAGCGCAACGCTGGCCACGGCCGCAGTGTTGTACTGGCTGGTCTTGCGCTTATTTCTTGATCGCAGCTTTGCGGTCTTTGCCGCACTGATTTATCTGACCTTCGACGACGTGCTGATGTACCACGGCTGGCTGGCCTATGTGGATCCGTTGTTTGCGCTATTCATCTTCACGTCCATCGCCACGCTATGGGTCGCTTGCACAGAACAACGCCGCAATCTGCTTTGGCTCGCGGCCATCGCGCTGAGCTGTGCATTTCTAAGCAAGGCATTCACCGCCTATGTATTTTACGGCATCAGCCTGCTGGTACTCGCGCGCGTCGCTGCCTATCGCAAGGTTCTGCTCAGCCCCGTGTCGCTGGCCGCGCATGCCGTCATGCTGGCGGCACCGTTGGTCTGGTTCGCCATCATCCCTGCCGGGCACGGACAAAGCGGGCGCATGTTTGATGAAATCCTCGCCAAACTTGCCCTGCCCGACATCGGCGACTACATCGGCAAACTGTTGCAATACCCGCTGGAAGTCTGGTCAGGCTTACTGCCAGCCGGCATATTGGTCGCTTACTTCGCCATGCGCGGAAGAATTACTCAGGACGAAGTCCAGCCTCAGCACTTTCGCAACGCGCTGCTGATCGCGGCGCTGAACTTTCTGCCTTACTGGCTCGCACCACACAGCGGGGTACGTTACCTGATGCCTATCTATCCGCTATTCGCATTGCTTGCCGCACGACTAATCTGGCGCGCAGGCAATCCGGCCTTACTCACCACACGCCGCTGGCTGACCGCCGCCATCGCGTTCAACTTCGTTCTGGGTCTGGTGGTTTTCCCCTATTACCAGCATCAATACCGTGGCGAAAACTACGCGCTGACCGCCACCGACATCATTACCCTAACCGGCAAGCAGCCGCTTTATATTAACGACGTGACTAGCAATGGTCTGAACGTGGCGGCCTACATCAACCAGCAACGCTATCCGGCGCAGGCGTTGCAGTTCCCGCCGCCTAATCTGGAATCCGGATTTATCATTTCCATGACGGCTGACCCCGAAGCAGAAAAAAACGTCAAAGCGTACCAACTCGGGGGAGATAAACTTTATTTGCTGTGCCGCGGGACTGCCTGCCAGACCGGATTAACGATAAAATGAGCCCATTGTTCCCTGCGTGCGCGCTATGAAACCCATCCCGTTCAACAAACCTTTCATCATCGGTCGTGAACTCTCGCTGATCGCCGATGCCGTGGCACAAGGCCATCTCTCCGGCGATGGCGCGTACACCAAGCTATGCCATCGCTGGTTTGAGGAAAAGCTGGGCTGCCGCAAGGCTTTGCTCACCCACTCCTGCACCGGCGCGCTGGAAATGGCCGCGATACTATGCAACATCCAGCCTGGCGACGAGGTGATTCTACCTTCCTACACTTTTGTTTCAACAGCCAACGCCTTCGTGCTACGCGGCGCCGTACCGGTATTTGTGGACATCCGCCCGGACACGCTGAACCTCGACGAGGAGCTGATTGAAGCCGCCATCACCCCCAGGACACGGGTCATCGTACCCGTACATTACGCGGGCGTACCGTGCGAGATGGATCGCATCATGGCTATCGCCGAAAAACACAGGCTGCTAGTGGTGGAAGATGCTGCGCAGGCCTTGCTTTCCACCTATAAAGGCCGTGCACTGGGCAGCATCGGACATTTCGGCTGCCTGAGTTTCCACGAAACCAAAAATATCATCAGCGGCGAGGGGGGCGCACTGCTGGTAAATGACGCGCGATTTGCCGAGCGCGCCGAGGTGATCCGAGAGAAAGGGACCAACCGCAGCCAGTTCTTCAGGGGTGAAGTGGATAAATACACCTGGATGGATATCGGCTCGTCCTATCTGCCCAGCGAACTGGTCAGCGCCTTCCTTTACGCGCAACTGGAGCGCGCCGACGAGATCATCGCCAAGCGGCGCAGCATCTGTAGCGCCTACGCGATGCAACTCGCCCCGTTGCAACAATCCGGCAAGTTACGCATCGCGGATTTCGATGACGACAGCAACGGCCATCTGTTCTACGTCCTGCTCGACAGCCTGACTACGCGCAGCAAGTTGATCGCGCACCTCAAAGCGCAAGGAATTAATCCGGTATTTCATTACGTGCCGCTGCATTCCTCGCCGGCCGGACGCCAATATGGACGCGAAGGCAGCCGCATGCTGGTAACGGATGATTTAAGCGAACGTCTGTTGCGATTGCCGCTGTTTTACGAAATGAATGCGGAGGACATCGCACGCATCACTGCCGCTATTCGTGAGTTCTTCATCGACTGACGCACTGGCCTAAACAGGCTATAAATCAACCCTGACTCGCTACCACCAGGCCGAGCACAATCAGCGCAACGCCCACGACTTTGAGCAGGGTGACCGGTTCCTGAAAAAAGAAACCGCTGGCCAGCAGCACCAGTACGAAGGTCAGGCCCATGAAGGGATAGGCGTGACTGAGCTGTAGTTTGGTCATCGCCGCCATCCAGAAAAACGAGGCGAGAAAGGCCGCAGCGAGCGCACTCACGATCCAGGGGTTGAGCAACAGATGCAGCAAGAAGCTGACCTTTTCTGCCGTCCCTTCGGGCAGGGAGCCGACTTTAAGCACCTGCCATTTGATGGCGATCTGACCGTACACGGTCAGCAGAATGGTCATAAAAATATAAAAATAGCTCATGCGGGCCGACCGTTTGTTTCATCTATAGTTTGCGTCATGCGATGGTATATATCCTGCGGATGTTTGAAACTAAAACCCAGCGAGGCATACAGATTGAGCACGGCGAGATTGCTGGCGGAAACCGAGCTTTTCACTTCCTCATGCCCCGATGCCAGCAGTTCAGTGCATACGGCGCTCCACCAGTATTTAGCCCGGCCACGGCCGCGATGCTGTTCTGCCAGCGCATGCAGCAACAGATTATTGCCGCTGTATGCGATGAACCCCGCCAATTCACCCTGCCAATACAAGCCGTAAACCTGCCCGGCTGCGAGCAATTGCCTCAACCAGTTGTCATAGCGCAGGTCGGCACCTGCCCGTGGCAGGTTGAAATCCCGGTGAAAACGTCCGTGTGCAAATGCACCGTGGCAAATCGACACTGCCTGTTCAACATCAACCACCCTGGAAATGGTTGCATCCGCATGCTGCAGCTTGCGCAAGCGCTTGGCATTGCAATGCGGTTCCACCAGCGTGTCGCAGTAATAAAAACCGTATTCGTGCAGCAGACGCTTGTCCGCCAGAGGATCGACCTTGAGAGTGTGATGGCCTGCCGTCTGCGCCGCCTGTTGCAACGCGGCTTCGGAATATTCGAGCAGCTCCCAGGTATTAATGCCGAACGCCGCCGCATCCCACGGCGTAGGCTTAATCAACGTGTTCATCAAAGGTAGCCCGTCTGACGATATACAACGGCCGCTTCTTGCTTTCATCAAAGGTCTTGCCCAGATAAATGCCGATGATACCGAGGATGGATATGATGATGCCGCCGATGAAATACAGTGAGACGATCAGGCTGTTCCAGCCTGGAATCGGTGATCCGTATAACAAAGCATGTCCCAGTATGTACATGCCATAGCAAAAGGAGAAGAAGGCCATCATGAAGCCAAATCGCACCGCCAGCCGTAGCGGTTTGTCGGAATACGCGATGATGGTTTCGGCGGCGAGCTTCCACAGTTTGGAAAAAGTATATGTGGAGTTACCCTCGAAACGTTCGGCGTGCGCCACCTCTATGCTGTCGGTAGGAAAACCCAGCCACTGCACCAGACCGCCGAAAAAGCGCAATTGTTCACGCATCCGCAAAAAGCTCACCACGACCTTGCGTGACATAATGCGGAAATTGCCCGTCTGCCCGTCGTAGTCGATATCGGCAAGATAGCTGAACAGGCGGTAGAACAGCCATGAAGTAAGGCGTTTAAGCAGCGGATCGCGCCGCGCACCGCGCCGCGCCAGCACGACATCGAAACCCTGCTGCGCTCTGGCATACAGGCGCGGTATCTCTTCCGGCCTGTCCTGCAAATCGCAATCCATCACCACCACCCAGTCACCACGACAGTGATCCAGCCCGGCAGTGATACCGTAATGCTGGCCGAAATTACGGCTGAACTGGATACCGCGCACGCGCGCATCGGCAGCAGCCAGCCGTGTAATCGCCTGCCACGACCCGTCGCCGCCGCAGTCTTCGACCAGTATGATTTCAAACTCCGGCGAGATGCTCTCCAGCGCAATTTTAAGACGTCGATATAATTCATCGAGGCAGTGCTCGGCCTTATATACCGGAATAACGACTGAAAGCAGGGGTGCAGGATGGCTCATTTTTTGCTTATTTACTCACGTTGGTCGTGAAATGAAGGCTACTGTGGATGAAGCGTTAATTGCCCCGCCAAAAATTCCCGGTAAATTATCTCATATTCAAGCGCCACATCCTGCCAGCTTCGGAGGAATCGGGGCGGCTCGTCGCTGCGTCGCAATTGTCCTTCAACCGCGCCTGCCCATTCCGCAATCGTAGCGGCAAGCGGTAACACCGCGCCCGCATCCGCCGTGACTTGCGGTGCGGCACCACATACATCGGAGATCACCACCGGCACACGGGTCGCCATTGCTTCACTGATGACCATACCATAAGGTTCCGCCCGGGCGGGGTGCAGCAACACATCGAATTCGGCATAGTGAGCCTGATCGCTCCAACCCAATAGCTGATAGCCGCCCTGCCAGTCGGCAAACAGATGTTGTACCTCCTTAACTTCCGGCCCCACCACGCGTAGTTGCAAATCAGGCCGTTCGCGGCGCATCTGTGCAACGATTTTCACGGCCAGAGGCAAGCCCTTGCGTTGCCACTCTCTGCCGACAAATCCGATGATACCGCCGTCAACGGCAACACGACGCGGTTCGCGCAACACCGTTACCGTCACGCCCGGCACCACAGGGTCCGTCAACTTGTGCGCCAGTTCAGGATAGTAATGCGCCAGCTGTTTGCTGATGAATTGCGAATTGGGCACGATATGTGTTGCGACCGAGAGCTCGCGCCGTTCCAGAAATAACTGCATCGCCACGCGCAAGGAAATCAGTCTCCACCACGGTTTTTCAAAAACGGTGGCGAAAGGCGGGCCGTGAAAGGTGGTGATGTGATGTGAACTCAGGCGCTCGTGGCTGTGGATCACACTACCTGGGCGCGGATTCGCCTCCAGCCAGCGCGCCACCCGCTTGCCAAAGCGCAGCAAGGCCAGCCAGCGCGGGCGCGGCGCAATCGTTCCCAGTTCATGAACGACAATACCCGCAGGTTTTTCAGCCAGGCATTCTTCACAGATCACTTCGACCTGATGACCGAGATCGCGCAACTCGCGGGTGATTTCCCACACGTAGCGCTCCATGCCGCCCACCGGGCCGTAGCGGCGCACCACATGCAGCAGTTTCAGTTTCTTGTCGATAGTTGCAGTCATCAGTTTTCGAATAAAGCCGCTATAATCCGGCTCCCGGCGCAAAGATCCGAATAGTATGCAATTACCCGCAGAAAAACCACCTTGCTGAATGAATGATATACGGCCTGTGCAAAAACTCAGATCGCTCATCTTCGGCTCCATAGCTGCGCCAGCCAGCGTCCCCGCACGCGTCGAAGCGCGCTCCAACCGCAGCGATTACCGGCCCGACATCGACGGCCTGCGTGCCATTGCCGTACTCGCAGTGGTGATCTTCCACGCCTTTCCCTCGCTGCTTCAGGGGGGATTTGTAGGCGTGGACATATTTTTTGTCATTTCCGGCTTCCTGATTTCCAAACACATCTGGGAAGAGTTGGCTGCCGGAAAATTCAGCATCAAGACCTTCTATGCCCGCCGGGTCAGGCGCATCTTTCCGGCGTTAAGTGTCGTACTGCTCGCCTGCGTGGTGATGGGCTGGGTGATACTGACGCCGGGCGAATATGAACAACTGGGCAAGCATGTCGTCGCAGGAGTCGCGTTCATATCCAACCTCATCCTCTGGAAGGAAGCGGGATATTTCGATAATGCGGCCGATACCAAACCCCTGCTGCATCTCTGGTCCTTAGGCATTGAAGAGCAGTTCTATATCGTCTGGCCCTTGTTTCTGGCCTTCTTCTGGCGCTATTCCCGCCACCTGGGTTGGGCATTTATGGGCGTGCTGGGGATTTCACTGAGCTACAGCCTGATGACTGTGCAGCACGATGTCGTGGCCGACTTTTATTCCCCCCTGACCCGTTTCTGGGAACTGGCGTTGGGCGCCGGACTGGCGTATCTCGCCGCGCGTAAACCCGTAACGAGCGCAGTGAATCGCTCCCTCATCTCCTGGGTCGGGTTGTGCCTGATACTGAGTGCCATCCTTATCGTCAACCGCGATGACGCTTTCCCCGGCGCATGGGCATTGCTGCCCACGCTGGGCGCGGCATGCCTGATCTATGCCGGCGAGCAAACCTGGTTGAACCGGCAAGTGCTGTCGCATCGTTTACTGGTCTGGTTCGGACTCATCAGTTATCCGCTTTACCTGTGGCACTGGCCCTTGCTTTCTTTCGCACGAATCATGGAATCCGGCACGCCCACGGTTACAGTCCGGCTCTGGCTGATTGCAGCAAGCATTCTACTGGCCTGGCTGACTTATCAATTCCTCGAACGCCCGATACGCGCCAGACCCCGATCCCGAAAGCTTATATGGATGCTCTGTTTGAGCATGCTGGCGCTCGGCGCTATCGGACTGACGATCAAAAAACAGGACGGCTTCAAGTCACGCCAGTTTTCAATGCTGAACGGCGATTACAGCTCCATGCAGCTCGGGGCCGATCGCGGAAAATTGCACCACGAATGCGGCCTTGCCGAGGCACAGAAATCCGCTTTTCAATATTGTCTGAAGGGCGGCACGGCAGAAGCGCGTTACGCCTTGCTGGGGGATAGCAAGGCCGAGGCGCTTTTCTACGGCCTGGTACGGGAATCGAAGCCGGGCAGACAATGGATGATGATAGGTTCGGTTTTCCCTCAGGAACGGGAGGCGTCAGCCGATGATCACCAGCAAATAAAAAATCGGCTCGCGCTGGAAACAGTCATTGAGAATCCGTCTATCAAGGTCGTTGCCCTGACTGTGGCATTGCGCGGCATTTTCCCTGTCGATAGCAACACGGGATTCATCACTGCCGCCCCTGCCACCGACAGAATGGCTGACTATAGTCGAACCATACAGTTACTGGAACAGGCAGGGAAGCGCGTGGTATTCGTCATCGACAACCCGACCTTCCCCGACCCTACCAGTTGTATCAGCGGGGGAGCGACCGCCAGTCCTTTCCTGAATCAATTCCTGCGCCGCAAGGAAAATCCGCTTTGCACGATACGCTATACCGATCATCTTGCCGGCACGCAGGCCTATCGGCAATTCATCGGGGCATTGCAACAGCGTCATCCCGGCCTGACAGTCTATGATCCCACGCCCCTGCTGTGCGATATTCCCCGCAACCTGTGCACCATCAGCCATGAGGGCAAATTTCTGTACAGCTATGGTGACCATATTTCCGACTATGCCAACTCGCTAATCGCGCGGGACATGCTGACGGTAATCGAAAAACTGACGCCCTGAGCGCGGCACCAGATAACAATCAGCGTTGCTGTTTGAACCAGAGTTTGATGTAGCGGTAATAGCTGTTTTCGGCGTTCATCACGGCCAGCATGAAACCCTCACGCCCATCCAGAAAACCCGCGCGCAAAATATAAGTGCGGACGAACGCCCACATACCATGCAGCACCGCCTGTGCCAGGCTGCCCTTTTTCCCCCTGCGTTCCAGCATGACAGCCGCTGCGCTTGAGTAATTATTCAACTTGCCCAGCACATCCTCAAAATCCCGGTAACTATAATGCTGCAAGCGTTGCTGCAAGCGCGCACTACTGCCCCGCATCTGCACGGATTCATGTACCAGCGCATCGCTGAAGCGCCCCTTGTCACGGCGAAACAGGCGCAGCACATAATCGGGAGACCAGCCGGAATGCAACATGAAGCGACCACAAAAGCTGGAAAGCCGGGAAATTTCGTAGCCGTCTGCCTGTGGATCTTGCAACACGGATTCAATCTCGGCACGCAATTCCGGCGTGACCCGCTCATCCGCATCGATGGAAAATACCCAGTCATGGCTGGCGTAACCCAGTGCGCGGTTTTTTTGCGGCCCGTAGCCGGGCCAGTCATGCACAAACACCTTTGCCCCCAGATCGCGGCAAATCTCCACGGTCGCATCGCTGCTGCCCGAGTCCACCACGATGATTTCATCCGCCCACGCGACTGATGCGATACACGCGCCGATGTTACCCGCCTCATTCTTGACTATGATGATGACCGAGAGCTTCGTCATGCCACCTCCTCGACAGCGCGCTGAACAGGTTTGAGCCCGGCGAACAGCACAGCCGCCATGAACGCAAAAAACAGCCCGTCGGCATGATCGTGCAATGCAGAATTAAATGCACCATTGACCATGTAGGCCAGCACCAGTCCGCGCGCCGCATCCTGCTCAAAAACCGTGCCCAGCAATGGCGCATAACGCCATAGGGTGTAGAACAAATAAAGCAACATTGCCAGACCGATCAGCCCGGATTGCGTGGTAATCATCAAATATTCGTTATGCGGATTGGGCGTTTGCAGCACTTCCGTGCCTTGCGTCTGACTGGCAAATGCCGCAGCAAATCCCCCCGTCCCCACGCCAAAAAATGGCTGCTGTTGCACAATTTTCAGGCTGTTATAGTAAAAATCCAGACGCTGCCCGGTCGAAGTATCCTTGCCGTGATTCGGTTGCCACGCCTGAAACTCGGAGAAAATCAAATTCACCCTGTCGTGCAGACGCGGCGAAGCCGAATAGGTTGCCGCCACCAGGCCGACTAACAACAACATCAGCGCTGCGCCTTGCCGCCAGCCCCATGCGCTGCCACGCTCCCGCATATAACGCGCCAGCGTAGTCCAGGCAAACCAGCCCAGCAACACCAGTAAAATAATGTAACCCGTTCTGCCCTGCACCATGAACAGCACGTTGATGCCCGCCAGCACGGCAAACAAACCCCATGCCCATTGAACCGCGCGCGTAGCCGAGTCGCGCAAATTAAGCAAAGCAAGGAATACAGCGAATGCCATCATATTGTTTTGCGTAATGTGGCTGTGAAAAATAACCGGATTATCGGGTGAGGCAACTACGTTCATCCACGATTGAACCGGCAAGCCATGCAAACCCACCAGATACGACAACAACAGAGTCAGCCCCATCGCCACGAGAAAAGCCCCCTGTGCCCGATGCCTCAAAACCTCATTGGATAGCATCAGCATGAACATCGGAATAAAAACCAGATCGATATATTTTCCCAAAGCGCCTGCGGCCTCACGCAACGGTGTTGCGCCGTAGAAAATGGCCGAAAAAAGTACGACAAACAGCAGACAGGCGGCGCGCGCGACAGGATGTTGCGTGGCAATCTGCCAGACCGCACGCGCATTGAACAATAAGCCCAACAACAAAACAGCCAGCAACACGTTGTCCAGTGCCACAGAAATCGGCACGGTAAATCCCAGCAGTATCGTGCTCGCGCGCAACGACGAAAGCGCAGTGCGTTGCAAACCGTCAATTGACCCATCGTGCAAACCGGTGGCAGGCCTCACGACTGAACACCCGGTTGCGACTGGTCGGGCTGATATTCGGGCACCCATTGCTGCAACGCCGCCTTCACCTGCATATCGGGCATGGTACTCACAGCACTCCATGCCAACAGTTGCTCCAGCCACGCGGCATCAGCCGCACGCGCCTGGGCGATGCGCAGTTTCGGATGCGGAGTCGGCAGGGTGTGTTCATTGTCCGCCAGCAACTCTTCGTAAAGTTTTTCGCCGGGACGCAGGCCGGTAAATTCGATCCTGATTTCATCCTCGGTAAAACCGGACAAACGTATCAGCTGTTTTGCCAGATCCACGATCTTCACGGACTCGCCCATGTCCAGCACGAATATTTCCCCCTCCTGACCCATCAGCCCGGCTTGCAGAACCAGTTGCGCCGCCTCCGGTATGGACATGAAATAGCGGGTAATTTCAGGGTGGGTCACGGTAATCGGGCCACCTTGTGCAATCTGGGCCCGGAATTTCGGAATCACGCTGCCGGTGCTGCCCAATACATTGCCAAAACGAACGATGACAAACTGCGTGGAAAGTTTAGAGGTGACTTTCTCGTTTGCCTCCTCGCCCGCTTGCGGGAGATAACCAGCGACTTGGCTGCTGCCTTTTGGCAGCTTAGTCGAATGGCTAGTCGTTTCATCAGGATTGTGGTGAGGGACTGGAGAGGGCTGCAACGATTGACAGACCATCTCGGCCAGACGTTTGGAAGCCCCCATCACATTGGTCGGATTCACCGCCTTGTCGGTTGAAATCATCACAAACTTGCCTACCCCATGCAGCTGGGCGGCACGCGCCACCGTCCAGGTGCCACGCACGTTATTCTGAACAGCCTGCCATGCATTGTGCTGCTCCATCAGCGGCACATGTTTGTAAGCCGCAGCGTGAAACACCACGGCCGGTTGATAGCCTTGCATGACTTCGCCTACGCGCTCCGCATCGCGCACATCGCCCACCAGACACACATAGCTCAGGGCAGGGAAAGTCCGTTGCAGCTCCTGCTCCAGCGTATAGAGCGCGAATTCGCTGGATTCAAACAACACCAGCCTGGCGGGCGTAAAACGGGCAATCTGGCGGCACAGCTCGGAACCTATCGAGCCGCCCGCGCCCGTCACCATCACGACGCTGCCGGTCAACAGCTCCTGCAAGCCCGCATTGTCCAGCGCCACCGGATCACGCCCCAGCAAATCATCCAGCTCGATCGCGCGCAATTGCGACACGGCAACTTTGCCGCTCATCAGATCATCAAAGGAGGGCACGGTCAGCGCCTCTACCCGCGCCTCATTACACAACTGGATGGCGCGTTGGCGCATCTGGTGCGAGCGGGCTGGCATGGCAATAATTACGCGCTTGATACCAAAATGATCAACCCAACGCTTCAATTCATCCAGCGTACCCAACACTTTTACACCGTTGAGAATGCAGTTTCTCTTATCAACGTCATCATCCAGAAAACCCACCAGCTGCCACTCGGGATTCTTTGCCAGATCCTTGGAGAGCATGACTCCCGCATCGCCAGCGCCCAGCACCAGCACCGGCTCACTGGACAGCTTCATTCGCCCGTGAAATCGGGTTTCTTTCCACATCCGGTACAGAATACGACTGCCGCCCATGAATAAAATCAGCAGCAGTGGATTCAATACCAGCACAGAACGAGGTACAACCAGATTACTGCGCAGCATCCACAATACGAAAGGGATAATGGCCGCTGCCAGCAGCACAGCCAGCACGATGCGGCGCAAATCGTTCAGGCTGGCGTAATGCCAGATGCCCCGGTACAGGCCGAATTTCCAGAATATCGCCACTTGCAGCGGGACGACCCACAGCAAGGTCTGTAACATTTCAGCGCTAAAATCCGGCGGCAAATCAAAATTGAAGCGCAACAAATAGGCGAGCAGCCACGAGAGGATGGCTGCCGCGATGTCATGCAAGATTGCCAACACGGTGCGTACGTTTGATTTAAGCAGCATTACAACTCTTCTCTTTGATTGTGTTTTGATACAAGCGCCAGCGCCTATCTATCCACAGGCCCAAGCCCAGATAAATCGCAGCCCAGCAGAGCAGCACAGCGCCCTGACCTTTGACATCCAGAGCAAGACCTGCCAATGCCGACATGCCCGCCAGCAACATCAGCGCATATTCCGCAATGGCGGTATTGCGATGCCCCCAGCCCATTTGCACCAGGCGTTGATAATAATGGCTACGATGCGCATCCGTCAGCTTTTCCTTATTGCGCGCACGTTTTACCAGCGTCAGGGTTGCATCCATCACAAACGGCGAGAACACCAGAACCGGAAACCAGAATGGCCAGTATCCCTGCTGCCAACCCCATACGCCAAAAGCTGCCGCGAGGAAACCGAGCGGAATGGAACCAGCATCGCCCAGAAACACCTTGGCCGGATGGAAATTATGATAAAGAAAACCCAGCGCGGCAGCACCCACTGAAAAATTTATCATGGCAAAAGCGGGATCACCCTTCATCCATGCGGCCATACCGTAGAAGCTAAAGCCGAACAGCGCCATGCCGCCCGCCAGACCATCCGAGCCATCCATGAAGTTATACAGATTGGTCATCCACACCATGAACAACAATGCAGGCAACATCCATATCCCGCCAATTCCACTTCCCAGCAACACACACGAGGCGGCGGCAAAGTGGCCTATCAGTCGCGTCCCCGGCGTTAAATTGCGCACATCGTCAACCAGCGACAGGACAAATAACCCCAGCACCGGCAATACAATCCACCACAGCCAGGGCAGTAACACCCAGCCGCTCAGCATGCCCGCCATCAAGGCGATGCCACCGGTACGCGGAACGGGTTCGGCATGCAAGGAACGCTCGTTGGGGACGTCCTGAATCATGCGATCCTTGTGCATCGTCAGAATCAGCGTTAGTAATAGTGTGACCAATGCGGAAATCAGCGGGGAATAGTAGGTCATGCGGCGCTATCGTGGATTAAACGATGTCGATTTTATCAGTTTGCGTGCCACCCTTTACGGTGTTCGCATCCCTGCCGGTGTTCTCCGGCAATTGCAGGCATAGCTGCAAGACACGCTGCGCGCTGATTTCCCGCTGACAGGGCGGAATATCCAATTTGGATGCCAGTTTGGGACAGTCGCGTTTAAAACAGGGTGAACAATCCAGGCCACTGCTAATGTGCTGACATGCTTTGCCCGGAATGCCGCTGTAGCCCGGATCCGTCGGACCATGCAGCATGATGCCCGGGATATCCAGTACGCTAGCCAGATGACCTATACCTGATTCAACGCTGACGAAGGCCTGCGCGTGCAGCAACACACTCATCAATTCAGTCAATGTCAACCTGGGCAATACACGTGCCTGCGCGCCTCCGGCAAGCTGCAAACGCTGCGCGCGCTGGTGTTCCTGCGCATTGCCCCAGGGCAACAGACACAAGCAGCCCTGTTCGGCCAGCAAACCTACCAGCTCCATCCACGACGACTCCGGCCAGTATTTGCTGTTCCAGGTTGTACCGTGCAACAGCACAATGCTGCGCTGACCGTCCAAACCTGCGAGTGCCTCTGGCAGATTTTCTGCCAATTGCCGCTGATGAAAAGCAGTCAAACCATAATCAGCGGCTTGCGACACATCTGCAGTAAACAGCTTGGCCACAAGCTGGCGATTCTTCTCGATAACATGCAAGCCGCGCGCTACGCTGGCGGTCTTCAGATAGAACTTTGCCGCCAGGGGTTCTCGCGCGCTATCGGCATGGAAACCATATATATCCGCCCCCGCGAGGCGCGCCAGCAGCGCGCTCTTGAGCAAACCCTGCGCATCCAGCACAAGGTCGTAATGCTCCGCTCTGAGTTGTTGCTTCAAACCACGCAGCAAACGCGGCAACCTCCACCAGTTTTTCTTGTGACTGCGCAGCGGCACCGGTATCACCTTGCTGACAGCCGAATGCCAACCCACCATTTCAGCAAAGGCAGGCTCCACCAGCCAGTGAATTTGTGCATCGGGAAAATGGCGGCGCAAATCGCTGATGGCCGGAAACAAATGCAGAATATCGCCCAGCGACGACAACCTTACGACAAGAATTTTCATAGAGAACCACAATCAAGAAGTGGCCCGGCAAAACAGCCAATTATCTTTGTCAACATAATGCCGAAATATTCGTATTTTTTCATAGCTGGCCACTTCTAATCACAATCAAACAAGCCATTCATTACCACTAGTGCCGCAAAATCGATCTGTAAGTCCATTATGTTCAACGGATCCCACAAGCTTGTTCAGCTTATTGATCCATTTCGCCCCGACCAATAAATTCGCCCTGATTATTCTCATCTCAGGAGATGTTTTCAGAGTGTTTTAACGTAAATAGCTCTGTAGAAACCTTTTTCCCTCGCAACTGCACTACTCCCAGCGATATAAGTTGATGTCGCCTGATACGTTGAGCCGAGCCAGGCCCAATAATGATGTCGAATGCAAAATTGCGTGCCATATCTTCTAATCGTGATGCGGTATTCACGCTATCTCCAACCGCGGTATAAATACTTCGAGATGATGACCCGAAATCTCCTGACATGGCAATTCCACTTTCAATCCCAATCCTTATCCGCAGCTCCTGTTTCCCCACTAGTTTTCTTGAGGAATTAAGGGATTTGATAGATTGCACCATCAGCTTTGCAGCCTCTAAAGCCAAGTCTGCATGATCTTCATCATGAATGGGTGCGCCCCAGAAAGCAATCAATCCATCTCCAGTATATCTATCCAGCGTACCTCGACATTTCAACACGGGTTGAGTCAAGCAATCCAAAAATTCACGTGTAACCGAAGCCGCCTCGTCGAGCGGCAAGTCTTCAATG
Source organism: Gallionella sp. (assembly GCA_030681375.1). Taxonomy (GTDB): domain Bacteria; phylum Pseudomonadota; class Gammaproteobacteria; order Burkholderiales; family Gallionellaceae; genus Gallionella. Next base: position 4,501 of record JAUXWM010000024.1, on the reverse strand, counting down.
TGTTTTGTATATCCCTCCATATCAACCACAAGTGTTGTCATATCATGTAGTCGTGGCGATAAGGGATCAATCAGCCCACTGTTCAATAGCTCGTTTACAACAGCTGGCGCAACATAGTGATTCAGCGCATCGAGTAATTCTCGTGCTTTATTCTGGGCTATTTGCCAATGATAAGGAATCGCAACAATCAGCAACAGCAAAAAGGAAGCCAATGGGCCGCTCGTTGAAAACGAGTCGTCGTGCAAAGAAAACCAGTAAGCCAAAAATATCCAGATTACAGATGCAACAAGTAATAACAGAGTGTTAATTACTGCCGGGAGACGAGATAAGGTGAAAAATGATGCCAAAACGATAAAAATCGAGAAGACAAAAGCGTATAATTTTGCGTGCCATTTTTTACGATCAGCCGCAACAGCTTGATCAAGGAGCGAACTCAACATGGCAGCATGCACAAAAACTCCGCTGGTATTAGAAGAGAGCGGCGTAACGACAGAATCTGCAAGTCCTAGTGATGACGAGCCAACTAAGATCAGTTTACCAGCGACCAGACTTGCCGGAACACGGAGATTAAGAATGTCGGATGCAGGAATAACCGTATATGATGAAAAGTCACGATCATACGGAACACGCCGTAGCGCCCCACTTTTCAGTCCCACCTGAAATGATGTACAGCATTGAATAAGTGCCAGAGAGAGAGCGGGATATGCCTTCCCGTCAAGTTGGCTAAGCAGCGGCAAATGTCTGACGACGCCATCACTATCAGGCTCGAAACCAATATTTCCTGTTAGCGGAGGATGATTTAGCCCGGCATGATTTGCGATAAAACCCTTGGCCAATGGTAAGGTAGTGCTAACCGGCCACCCACCGGAAATAGAGCCTATGCGTAACGCAGAAGGCCGCTCGATATAATCCAGTGCTTGAGCGAATACAACAGGTTCGGTATGAGCCAAATGGGCTAATTGAGCATCACCCTTGGCATCTGCAGTGTCAGGAAACACCATGTCCAGTGCGATCCCGTTTGCGCCATAATCGTACAGTAACACCTCAATCAATGACGCAATTTGTGTTCTTGGCCACGGCCATGAACCCACACTGGCAATACTGGATTCGTCAATATCAACAATCACAAAACGTTTTTCTGGCTGCACCGATGAATGTGCCCTTACAAAATGATCGCGCAACCACTCATCTGCGAAGGTCAAGCCGCGTTGAGGTGCAGCCCATTGCGCCCACGCTGAAATCAGTATTGCAGCTACAACAATAAGATATCGCATCCAGTGGAACAGGGCTAGGTGACGAAACAATAATGAAATTGTCTTTATTTGCATATTGCAGCACTGTTCCTGATTGGCATCAAAGGATACGAGATAAGCTTAAGATTCCTGCGTCAATTGCTTCAGAATTTTGTGGTCCAGTATGACGACGGTATGGGACTTTCTCACGATGACGCCCTGCCGGCTCAACGACAATAATGCTCGCGTAACAGTCTCCCGGCTAGTATTAACCATAAGGGCCATTTCATGATGTGTTGGAAGCCGCTCAATAACGTTTTGTCCTGTAATTTTTTTGGTTGTTAATGAATCAAGTAACGCAAACACGCGTCGGCGTGCATTCTGAATACTTAATAAACTTCTTAATTCTGAATCCTTGGATATTTTATTGGCGAGTAGCTGCATCATTTTATTGGCGATAGAGGGGGAGTTTGCAAACAAATGCAAGGCCAGCGAACGAGGTAAAAATGCTACAACCGCACTGGTGAGCGACACAACAAAAGCTGTCCTTGGTCCACCAGTGATAATAGCTATTTCACCAAAGAAATCACCCGGTGATAAAATTCTTAAGCCAACTTCCCTACCATCTTCGGTAATATCGATTACCTGCAATTGACCAGAAATCAGGAAAAGCAAACTCTCCGGCGGGCTGCCTTTCCGAATAATAGTTTCACGTCGCGGAAATTCTTCGAGCGTTAATTCTTTCAGCAATAATGCACACTCTTCATCAGAAATTCCAGCTAGAAGAGGGATATTTCGCAAAGTTTGTGATACAACTTTAATCAACTTAAACACTCACCAAAGTAGGAAATAACTATATAAGGCATCATTATTTGACTCGTTTAATCCAGAAACTGCCACCACCTCCCAAGTCTGGATATCGTGGAAACACCTCACGAACAGCTTCCGTATGACGTGTGCCCATAAAATGGGCCGCCCATAGCACTTCCCAATCAGAATTGAACTGCATAAATGCGCGGAATAAATATTGTTCATTCCAATTTCTTCCTTGTTCAATCACCCAGTTTTTTGGATACTCGTCCGGCAAAAAAATATCATGAATATGAACTATAACCCCCTTTTTCAAGCGTGGCAGAACCTCAAAGAACAGGTAATTTACATCGCTCCCGACCTTTGATACATGCGAAGAGTCAATAAATAAAATATCGCCATCGTCCAGACGATCAAAAAACGACAGCTCTACGTCCTCCACTTTTTTCTGTACCAACCGGGTGATCCCTTCAACCCCATCCACAAGGAATTGGCGCGGATATGGTTCAATACAGCTAAATTCTATCGAATTATTAAGAATACGGCGGTTCACATCTGCAACAATGAGTGACGAAAAACCGCTGCCCACTTCGATCATCGCGCGTGGTTTAAAATAAAGCAGCGCTGCGTACAAGAATTCGGCATCAAGAACCGGATACTGATCATTACTATAATAATAAGTGTGCTGATCAGCAGGGCGTTCTACAGGATAATCTATAGAGGTTGTATGCGTCTTTAATTGACCCAACAAATTCAATTGAGATTTAACGTGCATATCAATGCCCGGCATCGTATCCACACCATTCCATATTCTGGCTTCCCGCAAACGAATGTCCTCAGGATCGGCTATCGGTGAGTAAAAATGGCCCACAGGAAACAGCAGCGATATCACATTCAAATCCTGCTGTGAACCTTGCTCATTTACCCCGAGCAATCGTAAAATTATTTTTTTCATCATATCTAATCCCTGCTGTAAATTTATGTGGTTCAGCTATCGCGTTAAACCCATCTTCTTAGGTTTTAATTTCATGGCACGTTTTTCGACGAGATGCCATGACAAAATCGCACACGACAGCACGATGCTTGAACACAACATCAAATAACTTCCAATTTTAATTTCTGGCAATAGATAAATCACCGTTTGTTGAATTGGAAATGCATAAATGTAAATTCCATAAGAATAATCACCAGTGCGAGTTAGCCAACCAAGCATACGATTATACGAAAGACCAAAAGCAAGAACTGCAACTGGCAACGCACCCCAAGCCACCACCTGCAAAATACCGATCCAAGGCTCAAAACAGATCAATGTTACAAGTGCCATCATCACTACAGACATAGAGAAGTAACGTTTTAAATCAAACAAATAAATAACTGCGCCAATCCAGAAATAGGTACCGCAGATAAATACCTGGCGCAAATCAAAACCATAGATTACGACTTGCTCGCCCACCTGCGCCCATCCAATTGAAATAAAGGCCGAAATAATTGCAAAGAAAGCTATTACCCAACGACTGCCAGCTATAACACCGACAATCAACACTACGAGATACATCAAAAATTCAACTGGCAGACTCCATAAGGAGCCATTTACTGCATTGGGAACCCGAGCAGCCTCAAATACCCCGGGTAGGTAATAACTGATATAAAGAGCAATATTCCGGAAATAGCCCCAAGTATAAGCACTCTGAAAATAATCCCTTATCGACCATGTAGTTAGTGCCGGCCCTAATACAAATACCAAAAGCAAAATGCAAACTGCCAGTCCAGGAAAAATTCTTAGTGCGCGACGCTGAAGAAATCGAATGACATGAGGATCTCGCTGCCAGCTTTGGCTAATCAGGTAGCCGCTGATCGTAAAAAATATAAACACGCCAAGCGAACCGAGCGGCAGCCAGGACAAAAATAATGGCTCGCGCAATCCCAGAAACACAAAGGAATGACCATATAAAACGAGAAAAGCTGCGATCAAACGTACAGCATTAAGGTTATTGCGGTTGAATTCAGCCATTACTTATAACTTTCAGCAAGTCTTGTTTTTCCGCTGCACAGTATCTCATTCATTTTCACGCCCCATAACGGGCTTCATTACCCGCTATCCTCGCCGAGGCCAAAGGATATGCCAATCCTAAATTTCTATTCCTCTCAGATATGTGCGGCATAGCCAAAGGGGTACGATACATTGAAGTGACCTTAGGCAGATAATGGAAGCGGTTACCCGTAGCATACTTGGCCCACAACACCCAGTCTTCAAGCGCGTCCATATCCAAATCAAATCCACCTCGCTCTTCGAATAATTGTCGTTCAAACAGCACTGATTGGGTAATCCCCCCATTTTTAGTTGGGGTCAAAAGTAGAGCTGGTTAAAAAATCTAACTTCTGTTTCGGCGTGATGCCGCCGAGTGCCATGTTGGGGCGTTCGTGATTGTAAGTCCACATCCATTTCGTTGCATAGTCCT
>JAUXWM010000023.1 GCA_030681375.1 Gallionella sp. | reverse complement strand
CAGGACTATGCAACGAAATGGATGTGGACTTACAATCACGAACGCCCCAACATGGCACTCGGCGGCATCACGCCGAAACAGAAGTTAGATTTTTTAACCAGCTCTACTTTTGACCCCAACTAAAAATGGGGGGATTACCCTTTGCAAAGACTGTTCAACTTCCTCGCCGAACGCGACTATCAGGCTGCGGTGCAGGCACGCCAGACTATTGCTGCAAGCATGCAGATATTGCAGCAATTTCCATTCACTTGCCGCAAGATGGACAATGACGCGAATAACAACTTTCTGCGCGAGTTGTTGATCCCCTTTGACAGCTCAGGTTATGTCGCCCTGTTCGAGATCGAAGATGAACAAACGGTTACGATTATTGCCGTACGCCATCAGCGTGAAGAAGATTACCACTAGGCCAGTAGAACCCAAATTCAGCCGTTATTCAGGAGATAACATGAGCAACTTACCTAAATGCCCCTTATGCAATTCGGAATACGCCTATGAAGACGGCGACAACTATGTCTGTCCTGAATGTGGGCACGAGTGGTCGAAGAGCGCAGCGGCGGAAGCCGGCGAACAAACCAAAGTCTTCAAGGACGCCTTCGGCAATGTGCTGGTGGATGGCGATTCCGTCACGGTCATCAAGGATTTGAAGGTCAAGGGTTCGTCATCGGTGGTCAAGGTCGGCACCAAGGTCAAAAATATCCGCCTGGTGGATGGCGACCACGACATCGACTGCAAGATCGACGGCATAGGCGCGATGCAATTAAAGACAGAGTTCGTCAAGAAGGCATAACGGAGAAAAACGATGAGTGCCTGGGGTTGTCCGCACGACATCAAGGGGATATGCACTCGTGTGAACAATCTCCCTTGCGATATCGGCATGAAAGGCTGCGTGCTGTTCGGGCGCTTCCGTTTTGCCGATCCCAGCAAGAACCGTCCCAAAAAGACGCCAGCCGCGACACTTGCCGAGCAAACGTCCTTGGTCGATGACGATAAAAAATAGCATTATGGATTTGATCTACTGCGACGAATGGCTGCTGGTAGTGAACAAGCCCGCCGGGCTGCTGTCCGTGCCGGGGCGCGGAGAGGACAAGCAGGATTGTTTATCCTCCCGCCTCCAGCATGAATTCCCCGACGCGCTGGTGGTACACCGTCTGGACATGGCGACTTCCGGGCTGTTGATATTCGCGCGCGGTGCCGCCATGCAAAGTCGCCTTTCCGGAATGTTTCGCGAACGCCTCGTTTCAAAGCGCTACGTGGCAGTCGTTGCAGGCGTGCTGGAGGAGGATGACGGGCAAATCGATCTGCCCATCGGAGCCGACTGGCCGAACCGCCCGCGGCAAAAAATCGATGCTACACAGGGCAAGCACTCTCTGACGCTCTATCGGGTGTTAACCCGTAACGCGGAGACCACCCGGCTGGAGCTAGAGCCGGTCACGGGACGCACGCATCAGTTGCGCGTGCACATGACGGCGATAGGCCACCCGATTCTGGGCGACGCACTTTATGGCAATCAGGCGAGCGCTCCGCGTCTGCTGTTGCACGCACAATCGTTAGGCTTCCCCCATCCTGTCAGCAATATGCCGCTCCGGCTTGAATGTCCTGCCCCATTTTGAATGGCATAATGCCCGCCTCAACCCGACCCCGAACAGGAACACTCATGCCCTCACCCAATCGCGCCGCGTTATTCAGCCTGGCCTTTATCACCTTGATCCTTGCGGGCTTCGCCGCCTATCTCTGGATAGCCTTGCACTGGAGCTATTCCGAGGGCGAGCGCGCCGGTTTTATGCAGAAACTGTCGCATAAAGGCTGGCTGTGCAAGACATGGGAAGGCGAACTGTCCCTGGTTGCGCTGCCCGGTGCCGCCCCGGAAAAGTTTTATTTCTCGGTGCGGGATGAGACCGTCGCGCAACAAATCAACGCCAATGTCGGGCAGCGCGTCGCGCTCACCTATGAACAGCACAAGGGCTTGCCGACTTCCTGTTTTGGCGAAACGGATTATTTCGTAACGGCGGTTAAAATCATCAAGTAGCGGCTGCGCTAATAAGCATGCGAAAATGAAACTTATTCCGAATCCGCTTGCCTGATGCCAGGCGACGATAAGGTGGGTTATACTTCGCCTCGCTTTGTTTTATCCAATCAATGAGGAATTCATGAAAAAATTTTTGACGTTGTTGACCGTTGCTTTGACCTGTCTGAGTTTGTTTGCTGCAACAGCGGAAGCCAAGCGTTTTGGTGGCGGCAGTAGTTTTGGCAAACAACGCACCATGTCTCCACAACAAGCGCAGAAGGCTCCGGCTGCTGCGCCCGCTGCGGCTGCTCCCGCTGCTTCAACAGGTAACAAATGGCTCGGCCCTCTGGCGGGTCTGGCTATAGGCGCGGGTCTGGCCACGATGTTCGCGGGTGGTTTAGGCGGGCTGGGCGGTGCAATGGGCGGCATACTGATGGCGCTGCTCGCCGCAGGCGTAGTGATGTTCCTGATTGCGAAATTCCGTAAGCCGCAACAACCTGCGATGCAATATGCCGGCGCGGGCGCGCCTTACCAGGAAGCGCCACCGGCACAACAGCAGTATGCAGGTGGCAGCTCAGCCCCGGTTGCCGCCGCTGCAGCCCGCAGCATTCCGGCTGACTTTCCGGTGGAAAGCTTTCTGCGCAGCGCGAAAACTTCGTTCATCCGCCTGCAAGCCGCGAATGACCGCAAGGATTTGAACGATGTGCGCGAATACACCACGCCGGAAATGTTTGCTGAAATCTCGATGCAAATGCAGGAACGCGATGCCACGCCACAAAAGACCGATGTAATCGCCATCCACGGCGAGTTGCTGGAAGTGGCGAATGAAGGTGACTGGGCGATTGCCAGCGTACGCTTTACCGGCCAATTATCCGAAAACAACGGCAACCCTGAAAATGTCGATGAAATCTGGCATGTACAGAAAAATCTGAAAGACGACCAATCAGTCTGGTTGCTGGCAGGTATTCAGCAGACGACCTTGCACTAAGCATGCTCGTCCAGCCTTCAGTAGCAGTTCTTAACCACCTGCTATTACAGAATAACTGGGCGTTACGCAGGCTTGCACGATTTGCGGGAAAAACGGCGCGATTTGATATTGCGCCGTTTTCTTTTGCCTACACCATCTTCCCGGATGGCACGCTTTGCAGCGCGACACCGGAAAGCAGCGCCGATGCAGTGTGCGTAATCGCCCCGTCATTGTTGCCGCGACTGGCGCTACACGATGAACTGGCACATGCGGACATACAGAGCACGGGCGATGCGGCCCTGCTTGCTGAAATATTCTTCCTGTCGCGCAACCTGCACTGGGATGCGGCAGAAGATCTGAGCCGGGTAACAGGAGACATCGCGGCGGAGCGCATCGTGCAAGCCGTGCAGAGTCAACAGCTGGGCGCATCCGCGATCAATCTGGCTCACGCTGCAGCGGAATACTGGACAGAAGAGCGCCCGTTGCTCGCCAAACCACAGCAAATCAGTACGTTCATGCAGCAGGTAGATACCTTGCGTGATGATATGGCCAGGCTGGAACAGCGTATCAAGCGCCTGTCTGTCGCGCCTGAAGGGAAATAGTAGTCAAGATGCGTTTCTTCCGCTTATACAAAATCTTCTCAGTCGTGCTGAGTTTCGGACTGGATGAGTTTCTGCTGGCACATGACCGTGTGAGCTGGTTACGCACAGCGCTGAACCGGTTGCTATTCCTGCGCGACATTTCCGAGCCGCGTGCCGTGCGACTGCGGCTGGCGCTGGAAAGCCTAGGGCCTATTTTCGTCAAATTCGGCCAAATGCTCTCTACGCGCCGCGATTTGATGCCCACTGATCTGGCCGATGAGCTGGCTAAATTGCAGGATCAGGTACCGCCGTTCCCTTCCGCACAGGCCATTGCCCTGCTGGAATCCACCTACAAGCGGCCTTTGCTCGAAGTATTCAAAAGCTTCGATGAAACGCCTATCGCCAGCGCGTCAGTTGCACAAGTGCACTTTGCCGTGCTGCACGATGGGCGCGAAGTGGCCGTCAAAATATTGCGCCCGGGTATCTCCCGCGTTATCGCGCACGACATAGCACTGATAAAAATTGCCGCCGACCTGATGCAATGGCTGTGGGCCGATGGTCGTCGTCTCAAGCCCCGCGAGGTGATTGAAGAATTCGAGAAACATCTGGGCGACGAGCTGGACCTGACCCGCGAAGCCGCCAACGCCAGCCAGCTCAAGCGTAACTTTGCCAGCTCCAGCTTGCTGCTGGTTCCCGAAATGTACTGGGATTACTGCACGGCTGAGGTGATGGTCATGCAGCGCATGTATGGCATGCCGGTCAGTCAGGTGGACAGCTTGCGCAATGCGGGAGTCGATATTCCAAAACTGGCGGCCAACGGCGTGGAGATTTTCTACACCCAGGTTTTCCGTGACGGTTTTTTCCACGCCGACATGCATCCGGGCAACGTGCAGGTCGCTGCGGACGGGCGCTATATCGCGCTGGATTTCGGCATCATGGGTACGCTCACCGATGTCGACAAAAATTACCTCGCGCAGAACTTTATTGCCTTCTTTCGCCGCGATTACAAACGTGTCGCCGAAGTGCATATCGAATCCGGCTGGGCACCTGCTGAGACCCGCGTAGATGAACTGGAAGCGGCGATACGCGCAGTCTGCGAGCCGATATTTGACAGGCCGCTGCGCGAAGTCTCTTTCGGTCGCGTGCTGTTGCGCCTATTCCAGACTTCACGACGCTTCGGCATCGAGATACAACCGCAACTGGTATTGCTGCAAAAAACTTTGCTCAACATCGAAGGGCTGGGTTTGCAGCTGGATCCGGAACTGGATTTGTGGAAGACGGCCAAGCCTTGGCTGGAACGCTGGATGAGCGAGCAGGTAGGCTGGCGTGGATTTTTTAAGGCACTGCATGAAGAAGCCCCTCATTACGCCACGCTACTGCCGCAACTGCCACGACTGCTGCATCAACGCCTGCACGTAAATCCTGCGGCCGGACTCAAGGAAGCCATGCTGATGCTGCTCGCTCAGCAACAACGTCGCAATAACTGGCTCATGGTTATTGCGGTTATTTTGCTGTTGCAGCTAGTCTGGCAATATGTGAATTTCGCATAACCCGCTTTTAGTCCAGGCAGTCCATTGCATCATCAGTCACCGCAAACAGCCAGCTAGCCTACGCTTCCTGCTCATCCAGCCCCAGCTCCTGTATCTTGCGCGTCAGCGTGTTGCGTCCAATGCCGAGCTGGATGGCAGCTTCTATGCGTCGGCCATTGGTGTGATGCAGTGCTTGCAGTATCAAGATGCGCTCAAACTGTGCGGCAAAGCTGTCCATTATTCGCTCATCGCCGCGCTGAAGTGCCTGGTCAACCTGGCTTGCCAGTGCACTGCCCCAATCCGATACCACCGGACTGTCGGTTAAGTTACGCCATTCCGGTGGCAGATCGGCGATTTCGACCACTTGTGAGGGCGTCATCACGGTCAGCCAGTGACACAGGTTTTCCAGTTGCCTCACGTTGCCTGGAAAGTCCTGCAAACTGAGATGTTGCAATGTGCCCTCGCTGAATTGCTTCTGATCGACCATCAGCTCCCGCGCACTTTTTTGCAGAAAGTATTTTGCCAGCAGCGGAATATCTTCGCGCCGCTCACGCAAAGGCGGCAGTCGCAGGCGTATCACGTTCAACCTATGGAACAAATCCTCACGAAACAGGCCATCCTTGACGCGCTCTTCGAGATTCTGGTGTGTCGCGGTAATGATGCGCACGTTAGCTTTAATGGGCTGATGCCCGCCGACACGATAAAAATTGCCGTCAGACAGCACACGCAGCAAGCGGGTTTGCAATTCGGATGGCATGTCGCCGATTTCATCCAGGAAAAGTGTGCCGCCTTCGGCCTGTTCAAAACGGCCATGTCGCGTGGCAGCCGCTCCGGTAAATGCACCGCGCTCATGCCCGAACAATTCGGACTCCAGCAGGTCTTTCGGGATAGCGGCGGTATTAATGGCAATGAATGGTTTTTCCGAACGCGGGCTGTGACGGTGCAAGGCGCGCGCCACCAGTTCTTTGCCGGTTCCCGATTCACCGTTGATCAGCACTGTCGCGTGGGATTGCGACAGTCTGCCGATTGCCCGAAAAACATCCTGCATGGCGGGCGCATGCCCGAGAATGTCGGCCGCGACTTCCGCTTCACCGGCGCCAGCGGATTTGCGGCGGCTCTGTTCCAGTGCGCGTCGTATCAATTCAACCGCATGGTTGATATCAAACGGTTTGGGCAGATATTCAAACGCACCACCCTGAAATGCCGAGACTGCACTTTCCAGATCGGAATAGGCAGTCATGATGATGACCGGAATCAACGGGTGATGCTGATGCAGCGTTTGCAGGAAATCCAGCCCCGAACTGCCGGGCATGCGGATGTCGCTGAGCACCACTTGCGGCAAATCATGACTCAAGGCGCGCAAAGCATCATCCGCAGTGGCGAAGCTCTTGAATTCAATATCAGCACGCGCCAGTGACTTTTCCAGCACCCAGCGTATCGAGCGGTCATCGTCAATTATCCAAACTGGTTTCATAGGTTTTTTTATCAATCTCATTGAATTTATTCATAGGCAAGCTGTTGGCTTGCAGTAACTTACGACTAGCGTCTAGCGACTGCTTTTAAGGCAGCGGCAACATCACGGTAAAGCGGGTACTGCCAGGCTCGCTGTCAAACTCTATCGTGCCGTGATGCTGGCTGACGAAATCCTGCGCCAGCGTCAGCCCCAGCCCGTGACCATCGGCACGCCCGGAGACTAACGGATAAAAAACCTTATCGCGCAATTCCGGCGGGATGCCCGGGCCATTATCGATAATCTGCACCATCACGGCCAGGCGATGGCGCTTCTTGAACAGCGTGACCTGACGCGCGATACGCGTGCGCAGAATAATCAGCCCCTTGCCGTGCATCGCCTGTGCGGCATTGCGCACGATGTTGAGCACCACCTGTATCATCTGCTCCTTATCACCTATCAGCGCAGGCAGGCTGGTGTCGTAATCACGCTGTATCTTCAAGCCTTCCGGCATTTCCGCCAACACGACCGAACGCACGCGTTCCAGCACCTCGTGGATATTCAGCGCACTGTGCTGAGTGTTTCGCTGTGGCGTGAGCAACTTTTCCATCAGGGCGCGCAGGCGGTCGGCTTCCTGCACGATGACCTGTGTGTATTCGCGCAAGGCCGGTTTTTCCAGCTCCTGTTCCAGCAGCTGCGCAGCACCGCGTATCCCACCCAGCGGATTTTTGATTTCGTGCGCAAGATTGCGCAACAGCAAACGATTGGCCTGGGTCTGATCCAGCATCTGCTCTTCCCGTGCCAGCTTGAGCGATCTATCCATGGGATGAAATTCCAGTAACAAACAGGGCGTGTCCAATCGCACCGGCGTAACCGTGCAGCGCACATGCAGCTTGTTTTGGGCATGTGTAGCCAGCATCAGGTCATGCTCTATATAGCTGGCGTTATCGCGCAAGGCGCGTTGCATCGCATTTTCGATCTGCACGGTATCGGCGAACAACATTTGCAGAAAATTACCGTTCAGATTCTTACCGCTCACCTCAAACAGATTTTCGGCGGCCGGATTGAGATGGATAACACGCAACTCCTCGTCCAGCAGGATGACGGCTGTGGAAAGATAGTCGAGCGTAAGATAGGGTAGGTCAGCCATATAGTTTATTAAGCAACAATCATGCCCAGCTGAAAAATTATTTCAATTTGGATAATTCGATTTTGAGTGCATTGATATTTCTCTGGTGCAAATCCATCTGCCCGCTTAATTCCTTGCGCCTCTCATCGTCTCGCGCCAACTTGGGATTTGCCTGCGCACTATTCAGATTTTGCGTGGCTTCATTGAGCAACCCCGTCTCGATTCTCAGCTCATCCTCCAGAATCTTGCGGCGGGTATCATCGCGTCCTCTTTGCGTCTCCTGTGTTACTTTGGGGAAATCCTGCGGGGTCGCTTTGGAACGCGCGGCTGCGGGCGAAGTGGGCAAGGGGGTCAATACAACTTTTTTTCCGCCCTTGATCGGTGCACTGGAATAGGTGACATGCCCATTGGCATCAACAGATTTGTATATATCAGCCTGCGCCAACAACGGAGCCATGCATAACAACGCAAGCAAGTAACCGGGTTTCATGTTCATTCTCCTGCAAAAAAGCGAAATGAGTATAGGGCATGCACCCAAACGTGACAAACCTTTTAGATTCGCCATCCGCACGACGAAAAAACGGGGCTTGCGCCCCGTTTTCTGTTGTTGCCTGTTACTCCGACTTAGATACTGTAGTACATCTCGAATTCGACGGGGTGAGTGGTCATGCGCAGGCGCGTGACTTCGTCCATCTTCAACGCGATGAAAGCATCGATGAAGTCGTTAGAGAACACACCGCCACGGGTCAGGAATTCGCGATCCTTATCCAGATTTTCCAGTGCTTCGTCCAGCGAAGTACATACGGTCGGGATCTTTGCATCTTCTTCAGGTGGCAAGTCGTACAGATTCTTGTCAGCGGGATCGCCAGGGTGAATCTTGTTGGCGATACCGTCCAGACCCGCCATCATCAGTGCCGCAAAGCACAGGTATGGGTTGGCAGTAGGATCAGGGAAGCGAGTCTCAATACGGCGCGCCTTGTCGCTCGCTACGTGAGGAATACGGATCGAAGCGGAACGGTTCTTTGCAGAATAGGCCAGCTTGGTCGGTGCTTCGTAGTGAGGAACCAGACGCTTGTAAGAGTTGGTGCCCGGATTGGTGATCGCGTTCAATGCCTTGGCGTGCTTGATGATACCGCCGATGTAGAACAGCGCGGTTTCGGACAGACCGGCATAGCCGTTACCTGCGAACAGGTTTTTGCCATCCTTCCAGATGGACTGATGCACGTGCATGCCGGAACCGTTGTCGCCAACGATAGGCTTGGGCATGAAGGTCGCTGTCTTGCCATACTGGTGCGCAACGTTGTGCACTACGTATTTCAATGCCTGAGTCTGGTCGGCGCGACGCACCAGAGTATCAAACTTGGTGCCGATTTCGCATTGACCGGCTGTCGCTACTTCGTGGTGATGAACTTCGACTTCGATGCCGATATCTTCCAGTGCCAGACACATCGCAGCACGGATGTCGTTCAGGCTATCCACCGGAGGAACCGGGAAATATCCGCCCTTGACTACCGGACGGTGGCCGGTATTGCCGCTGTCGTATTTCTCATCAGAAGACCAGGCAGCTTCTTCGGAGTTGATCTTGACGGAACAACCGGACATGTCGATCTTCCAGTTTACCGAGTCAAAAATGAAGAACTCAGGCTCAGGGCCGAAGTAAGCAGTATCGCCCACACCGCTCGATTGCAAATAAGCTTCAGCGCGCTTCGCGATGGAACGCGGATCGCGGTCATAGCCCTTGCCGTCGGTAGGCTCTACCACGTCGCAAGTAATCACAATGGTATTCTCGTCCATGAACGGATCGAGGTAGGCAGTGGCCGGATCCGGCATCAACAGCATGTCTGAAGCCTGAATACCTTTCCAGCCGGCGATGGAAGAACCATCGAATGCGTGACCTTCTTCAAACTTATCCACACCCACGTATTTGGCAGGCACGCTGACGTGCTGCTCTTTACCGCGTGTATCGGTGAAACGCAAATCCACAAATTTGACATCGTGGTCCTTAACCATCTGCAACACATCATTTACCGACAACGACATAACTCTCTCCTAAATAATCAAATCAAACAGCCAATCAGAACCCGAAATATCAAATGCAGAAAGCGTGCCAACCCTGTCTGCATGTCAAGTCGGCATTGTGCCATAAGCCTGTGATATAGCACAAAAATAAATCGCACCAAACATGGGCGCAAACAGGTGTTTATGCACTATTGTTGTGCGTGATTGCTGTGGATGTGTATGGCACGAAACAAGGGGTCGTCTCGAACCAGTTCATCACAGCGCGCCTGCAGGTTTTTTGCACGTTCCGAGGCTTGCTGGCCGGCGGGCAGATAGAGCTCCACATCCACCTTGCCCTCCAGATAATGGAATACCACGCGATTACCCGCCAGGCTGGCATCGCCGATACGCTCGGCCAATTGCACCAGTAATCCGGGGCGACTGGGCAATTTAATATTATGCTTGGCCTGCATATCGTCTTCCGGGTCAATGTGCACCATTACATCCAGCACATGATGGTGCTTGAGCACGGCATGGCGTGCCGTTTCAGCGATGTAATGCCCTTCAGAAACGCTGATTCTGGGGTCAACCAGTATGTGCGCATCGACCAGCGCATTGTCTGCCATCTTGCGCGTCCGCAAATCATGCAGGCCCAGCACGCCGTGTGTGTTCAGCAAAGTTTGCCGTATGGCTTCCACCTCTTTGGCATCCAGCCCGGTATCGATGAGCTCTGACAATGCCTCCAGCGCCAGCTTGCCGCCCATGTGCGCAATCATCACGCCCACCACGGCCGCCGCCACCAGGTCCAGAAAAGTGTAACCCAGCAAATTCCCTCCTATACCCACCACCACCACCAGCGACGATGCCGCATCGGAACGTGCGTGCCACGCGTTGGCCACCAACATCTGCGAGCGCACCCGCTTGGCCACCGCCAGCATGTAACGGAACAGGCCTTCCTTGGCGATCAGGGCAAAAACGGCAATGCCGAGCGCGATCGGATTAACCACCTGCAACGCCTCCGGGTGCTGCAGGCGCATCGCGGCCGCCACCAGCAATCCCACCCCCAGCACCGCCAGAAAAATGCCCAGTATCATGGTGGCGGCGGTTTCCACCCTTGCATGACCGTAGGGATGGTTGGCATCAGCATGACGATTCCCATGCCGATTGGCATACAGCACCAGCACATCGGATAACAAATCCGACAGTGAATGCAGCCCGTCGGCCATCAGCGCTTGTGAATGCGAAAAGAATCCGCCCACGATCTGGAAAAAGGTTAACAAGACATTGATAACGATGCTCACCCAGGTGCTTTTTTGCGCAGCGGCAAAGCGCTCGGGGTCTGTCGGCTCAAAAATCTCTTTGTCCGTGTGAGTAGGGTGTGTGTGATTTTTCATGTCGATTACGCTAGTATGTAGCTGTGCCGCGCAGCATAGCGCAGGCACATGCAAAGAATAACCGCAATATTACAGGAAGAAACATCATGGGAAAAATTACCGCCATTCTGCAATCCGCTCAACAACGCGCCAAAGAATTAAATCTGCCCTACGAGGGCGCACTATTCCCAGATGAGGCATACGAAATATTGCAGTCCGCACCCGGCGCCAAACTGGTGGATGTGCGTTGTCGTGCCGAACTCGACTGGGTTGGGCGCATCCCCGATGCAATCGAAATTGAATGGGCCTCTTATCCCGGCATGACACCCAATCCGAACTTTATTGCCGCGCTGGAGCAGCAAGTGGACAAGGAAGCACTGGTGCTGTTCATTTGCCGCAGCGGCGCGCGTTCCAATTTCGCCGCCATTGCGGCCACTCAGGCAGGTTACCGCGATAGCTACAATGTGCTGGTGGGCTTCGAAGGCGAGAAAGACACCCAGGGGCATCGCAACTCATCAGGCGGCTGGCGGGTTGAAGGCTTGCCCTGGTCACAAGGCTAATCGCGATAATCAATAATTAACGGGGCATGGTCGGAAAAGCGTTCTGCCTTGTAGATGCTGGCCGCGTGTGCGCGTTGCGCGATAGCAGGCGTGGCGATTTGATAATCGATGCGCCAGCCTACGTCTTTCGCCCATGCCTGACCGCGATTTGACCACCAGGTATAGGCTTCCAGCTCCGGGTGCACATGGCGAAACACATCGACGAACCCGACTTCATCGAACAATTGCGTCAGCCAGGCCCGCTCTTCCGGCAGGAAGCCGGAATTTTTTTTGTTGCCGCGCCAGTTTTTCAGGTCAATTTCTTTATGCGCAATGTTCCAGTCGCCGCAGACTACTACCTCGCGCCCGCTGGCACGCAACTCGCGCAGATGCGGTAAAAACGCCGCCATGAAGTCAAACTTGACGGATTGTCGTTCCTCGCCGCTAGAGCCGGATGGCAAATACAGCGAAACCACGCTGTAATCGGCGAAGTCTGCGCAGATATAGCGTCCTTCCGCATCAAATGCCTCAATGCCTAGCCCGACTATCAGCTTTTGCGGTTTTTCGCGGCAATAGATACCTACGCCGCTGTAGCCCTTCTTCTCGGCATAATGGAAATAACCGTGATAACCGTGTGGCGCCAGCATTTGTTCCGTCATGTCAGCCGCCTGCGCCTTGAGTTCCTGCAGGCAAATTACATCGGCATTCTGGAGAGACAGCCAGTCGAAGAAGCCTTTGCTGGTGGCGGAACGAATTCCATTCAAATTGATTGAGATGATACGCATGAAATTTCCAATGTGAGAGGGCGCGCGATTATAATGTTTCTCACTGCCATATCCCAACCGGGTAATCACCATGTTTAATTTCAGACAAGATTTCATCCGTTTCGCCGTTCAAAAACAGGTACTCCGTTTCGGCGAGTTTCAAACCAAGGCGGGGCGCTTATCGCCGTATTTTTTCAATGCGGGTCTGTTCAATGATGGCGACTCAATGCGCAATCTGTCACAGTTCTATGCTCAGGCCATTCTGGCGTCCGGCATCCAGTTTGATATGCTGTTCGGCCCCGCCTACAAAGGCATACCGCTGGCAGCGGGCACCGCGATTGCGTTAGCCGAACAAGGGCGCAATGTACCCTATTGTTACAATCGCAAGGAAGCCAAGGATCACGGCGAGGGCGGCACTACGGTAGGCGCCAGGCTGCAAGGACGCGTGTTGATTATCGACGATGTCATTTCCGCCGGCACCTCGGTGCGCGAATCCATCGACCTGATACGCGCTGAAGGTGCGGAGCCCTGCGCGGTCGTCATCGCGCTGGATCGCATGGAACGCGGGCAGGGCGTCTTGTCCGCCGTACAGGAAGTCAGCCTGAACTATAATATTCCGGTCGTGGCGATTGCCACGCTGAATGACCTGCTGGGCTTCTTGCAAGGCACGCCGGAAATGGTTGAAAATCTGGCCGCAGTACAAACCTATCGCGATCTTTTTGGAGTGAAAAATGACCAAGTCTAAATTGCTGATCGCCCTGATTACCGGCGCAACTTTCTGTTCGCCTGTTTCGGCAAAAATGTACAAATGGGTGGATGATCAGGGTACAACGCACTATGGCCAGACCCTCCCCCCTGAATATGCCGGCAAGGATCGCCAGATATTAAACAAATCCGGAGTCATCATTAAAACTCAGGAAGTTCTGACACCGGAAGAACGGCGCGCCAAAGAGTCGGAAGTTAATAAGATACGCACGGATGAAGAAGAAGCAAGGGATAGAAGGCGCTACGACAAATCCCTGACCGACACCTACAGCAGCGTAGATGAAATTGAGTTATCCCGCTCCCGCAATCTCCAGCAGGTCGATGCCCGCATCAACAGCATCAATTCACAACTCAAGATAGCCAACAACAACTTGCTGGGTTTCCAGCGGGATGTGGACAACCTGAATAAATCCGGAGGCAATATCCCCGCATCTTTACGGGATGATCTAAAGGAAGCGCAGGAGCGCGTACAACATCTACAACAGGACCTGGACAAATATAAGGCTGAGAAACAGGCTGTACAAGCGCGTTACGATGCAGATAAGACACGTTACAAGGAACTGACCGGGAAATAGTTACAACGGTTCGAACTGAAGAGTCTGTGCGTTATAGCCTAGCAATTGGCCCTGATTGATATCGAGATACCAGCCATGCAACCTGAGTGTACCCGCAGCCACACGCTGCGCGATCCACGGGAAGGTAAGCAGGTTTTCCAGTGACACCATAATGGCACGCTGCTCGCAGGCTGTCTGACGCTGTTCCGCGCTGGCAGCAGCATAATCCCGCTCCACACTGATACGCGCGGAATCAACCAGCCTCATCCAGTCATCGATAAAGGAATCGGGATTAGCCGTCACCCCGGTTTGCAGCAAGTTTTGTATCCCGCCACAGTGTGCGTGACCCAACACGACAATGTGCTCTACACCCAGATTACACACGCCATACTCAAGGGCAGCGGTCGTTCCGTGGTGGCCGACGCGCTCCTCATTCGGCGGAACCAAATTGGCCACATTACGGATCACAAATAATTCACCCGGCTCGCAATCGAAGATGAGCGCGGGATCAACCCGTGAATCGCAGCAACCCACGATCAAAAATTTAGGCTTCTGACCTTCTGCGAACAAACGCAAATACTTGATATCATCGCTCGGGAAACGATTATCGCGGAAACGTAAAAATCCTTCTATCAGTGCTTGTGGCCAGTTATGGTGATTTTCTGTCATTGCAGCAGATACTTTCTGATTTTTAAGGGTGTACTCATGCCGCCATCAAACGCTCTAACGCTTCTTGATATTTATCGGCTGTCTTCTTCATGACCTGCTGAGGGATATGGGGGCCCGGTGCCTGCTTGTTCCAGCCTGATGTTTCCAGCCAGTCACGCACAATCTGTTTGTCAAAACTCGGTGGGTTGCTCCCCACCTGATAGGCTTCGGCAGGCCAGAAACGCGATGAATCCGGCGTCAGTGCCTCATCAATCAGGTACAACTGGCCTTTTTCATCCACACCGAATTCAAACTTGGTATCCGCGATGATAATTCCCTTGCTGGAGGCATAATTCGCGGCTTCGACATACAACGCTATCGCCGCATCACGAACTTCTGCTGCCCGCGCTTCTCCCAACAATTCAACCGCTTGCGCAAAGGAAATATTTTCATCGTGATCCCCCACTGCGGCCTTGGTAGATGGGGTGAACAACGGCTGTGGCAGCTTTTCAGCTTCACGCAGACCGGATGGCAGGGTCAGGCCGCAGACCGTACCGGTTTTTTGATAGTCCTTCCAGCCGGAACCCACCAGATAACCGCGCACGATGGCCTCGATAGGCAAGGGTTTGAGTTTACGGGTAACAAAGGAACGACCGCGCACCTGCTGCTGTTCTGCCGCACCGCTCACCACCGATTCCGGCTCAATGCCGGAGAGATGATTGGGGATGATGTGCTGTAATTTCTCGAACCAGAAATTTGACAGGGTCGTGAGCACTTCACCCTTGCCCGGAATCGGATCAGGCAAAATGACATCAAAGGCCGACAATCGGTCGGTTTGCACGATCAGCAAATGTTGCGCATCGACTTCGTAGAGATCGCGAACCTTGCCGCGATGCAACAACGGCAAGCTGGTTAAACTGGATTCATGCAGTACAGACATGGCGTTTCCTTGTGAACAATTAATGGGCAAAATGAACCTTGCTTCCCCGGCGTCACTTCAAGTGACAGCTTAAACCAATAGCGGCAAAACAGTCTCGGCTACCTTTGCCGCTTGTTGTTTTCGATACTCGGCCAAGCGTTGCGCCAACGGCGCGTCATTCAACGCCAGCATGGCAATGGCAAACAACCCGGCATTCGCCGCCCCGGCCTCGCCAATCGCAAACGTCGCGACGGGGATTCCCTTGGGCATTTGCACGATGGATAACAGCGAATCCATGCCCTTGAGATATTTGGACGGAATCGGCACGCCGAACACCGGCAATGTGGTCTTTCCGGCAATCACGCCGGCGAGATGCGCCGCGCCGCCCGACCAGCGATGAAACACTGTACACCTTGCGCGCTGGCTTCCTTGATGTAATCGAACAGCAAATCAGGGGAGCGATGCGCAGAAATAACGCGCGCATCGTAATCCACGCCAAAGTCTTTCAGTTGTTGCGCAGCCTGGCTCATGATTTCCCAATCATTGCTGCTGCCCATGATGATGGAAACGAGCGGTTTTGACATATGGACTTCCTCAAATCTCAGACGTAAAAATGCCCCCGGACGCGGGGGCATTAAACGGCATTACATACCCTTGTGGTACCCCACCAGGCGATCGACTTCGTTCTTCGAACCCATGATGACCGGCACACGCTGATGCAAACCAGTAGGTTGCAGTTCCATGATGCGCTCGCGACCAGTTGAACATACGCCGCCAGCCTGCTCGACGATGAACGACATCGGGTTAGCTTCGTACATCAGACGCAGCTTGCCTGCCTTGCCTGCTTCCTTGTTATCGAACGGATACATGAAAATACCACCGCGTGTCAGGATACGGTGAATTTCTGCAACCATGGATGCAACCCAACGCATGTTGAAATTCTTCTCACGGCCGCCGTCCTTGCCCTTGATACATTCTTCAACATAACGCTGAACAGGCTCTTCCCAGTAACGACGGTTGGACATGTTGATGGCGAACTCCTGCGTATCAACAGGGATCTGCATGTCAGGATGAGTCAAAAAGAAGTCACCCACATCGCGATCCAGCGTGAAACCGTTCACGCCATTGCCGGTGGTGATAACCATCATGGTATTCGGGCCGTACAGCGCGTAACCGGCGCAAACCTGCTTAGTGCCGGGCTGCATGAAATCGGCAGCGGTCGGGTTAGTTACGCCTTCAGGACAACGAAGGATGGAGAAAATCGTACCGACAGAAATATTCACGTCGATATTGGAAGAGCCATCCAGCGGGTCAAAAGTAATCAAATACTTGCCACGCGGGTATTGTTTAGGAATTTCATAGATATCTTCCATCTCTTCGGATGCCATCGCAGCCAGATGACCGCCCCACTCGTTGGCCTTGATGAAAACCTCATTGGTGATGATGTCCAGCTTCTTTTGTGTCTCACCCTGTACGTTTTCACTGCCTGCGCTGCCCAGCACGCCAATCAGCGCGCCCTTGTTGACGTCATGAGCAATTTGTTTGCAGGCGGAAACGACATCGCTCAATAAGCCGGTAAATTCACCACTGGCATTAGGAATGTGGCGTTGCTCTTCAATGATGAATTGAATCAGACTTTTACTCATGTTTTCTCCTCGATTATTAAAATAAATCAGTTACTAAATTTCAGCTTTACGATTCTACCGCTTTTCCGCCTTGTTCTGCGCGCAAAGCCGGTTTATTTGACCTATTTGGTCAGCGAAATAAACAGTTGCGGCAGCTTCTCCGGCAATTGCGCTACTTTATCGATAATGCTGTATTGCTTGCCGAAAATATCTTTCACATATTCATCCGCCTTGGGGTCTAGATTGATGCAATAGGAATAAATACCTTTCCGATCCAGCTCCTTGACCGCCTGGTGCGCATCTTCAATCAGGATGCGCCCATCCTTGCTGTCTATATCGGCGGGCTCTCCGTCGGTCAGGATCAGCATCAGTTTTTTATCGGCCTGCTGTTTTTCCAGATAATGCGAAGCATGGCGCATCGCCGCTCCCATACGCGTAGAATAACTCGCCTCCATGGCCGCCAGCCTGCCCTTCACTTCATCATTCCAGTTTTCGCTGAAGCCCTTGATGTGCATATAGCGCACGTCATGACGCGTGTTGGAATGGAATCCGGCAATAGCGAATGGATCACCCAGTTTTTCTATTGCCCAGGCCAACAATGAGACCGCCTCCTGGCTGAGCTCCAGTATGGACTGGTTGCTGCCAGCCGCCATTTCATTGAGTGATTGCGACAAATCCAGCAGCACCATCACCGCAATATTGCGCCCGCTGGTCTTGTGGCTCATGTTGATGCGCGGATCAGGTGACGAGCCGCCCTTGAAATCAATCAATGAGCGCAAGGCTACATCCAGGTCCAGTTCGCTACCCTCCTCCTGATAACGGATGCGTACCTTGTCCTGCGGCTTGAGCAAATCGAGCATTTTTTTCAGGCGTTTGGCCAGCGACGCATGCTTGGCCAGCAGCTTGTCTATATCCGCCGCATTGCCGCGCGGATGCAAATTTTCATACACACTGACCCAGTCAGGCCGGTAGCTCTGATTGTTGTAGTCCCACTCGGGGTAGTGGCGGGGCGGCAAACCCTCCATCTTTTTTTCCGGTTCCATTTTGCGATGCTGATCGACAATCTCTCCCTCGTCATCTTCTTCAATGAAATGCCACATCTGGCGATTATCGTCGCGATAACTTACCACAGTATCTTTGAAGTGTGTTTTGGCGAGCTGGTCACCTTGTCGACGCGTTCTGGCAACGAATGAAACCGCCAGGCTGGCGATCTCCTGCGTGTTCATATCACCTTCTTGCATCAACGTATGGAAGCGTTGCGCAAACTCGATGACGTGCGTGTTTTTGTAAATGTGCTGCGGATCGAGTATCGCGCGCGATAGCATCGTCAATCGATGACGCACACCGGATTCTGTTTCCGGATCACAGGCATCTTCCGCAGGTACGGGATGCAAAGCCATAAACAGCCGGCGCAGCCCCGGATATTCGCGCATCGCCAGATATTCCACCCGGCTATCTTCCAGAAATTCCGCCGCCATACGCTGAAACGGGCTGAAATTGTCAGCAAAGATCGCCGTACTCCAGCGCCGATGGCCAACCATATGCGCCAGCGTCGCGCGGTACCGGTCTATGCCGGATATGCCATGCATGTCGTTATAGACATCAGGCAGGCGTATGCCCAGATTGTCGTAATAGGGAACTGGCTGGCGCAGTTCGTCAAACATGTTGGAATAAGGGATCAACAGTTCTTCGTCTTGCCACAAACCGCGCAAGTACAAGTCCAGCTTACGCTCGTTGTCCATCAACAATGTGCCATGCCGCTCACGCTGCAACACCGCACGACTGTCCGCAGACTGTAAACTGAAGTAATCAATTTGTCGCTCGGGATGGTCGCTGTAATAGCGAACACCATAATCCACCCAGTTCTTCAGCCCTGCCAATGACAATTGAGCAAGAAGAGGTGCGATTTGCTTGAACAGCGCCGGCAGACCCGGGCTGGCGAAAGTCTGGTGAATGCCATGTATGGAGCCCGTGGTGCGCTCCATGAACTCCAGGATGAGATTGAGGTACTCCTGTAACTGCTGCCGGGCGGGCAATCTGCGCACTACGCTCGGCAACGATTGCAAGAATGGCGTGATCGCTTTGCCATTGGGCGATTTATACATTCTGCGTATGCATTCTGCGATGGCAGGCAGCGCATCCTCACCCGATTTTTTGGCGATACCCGGCCACTCTTCCAGGAAAATCAGGATGGGTTCAGCGCCGCGCCCCATCTTGCCAAGAAAACGTGCATATTCGATATATGCGCCGACTCCCTCGTCGGAAAGTTTGACCAGCGCCTCTTGCATGCAATCAGCAAACACCTCGGCTACGCGTGGAAAGCCGCAGTCAAGCTGTTGCCAATAGATTTCCAGTTCTTTGGGTATGGTCTTCATACTCAGGCAAACACAGCATCAATCGCATGGTCCAGTGTGTCGCGTATGTCCGCATCGTCGGTAATCGGTCGCACCAAAGCCATACGACACGCATCTCTGGGCTCGACCCCACCCTTGATCAGCGTCGCTGCATACACCAGCAAACGCGTGGAGACACCCTCATCCAGACCATGGCCCTTCAAATTACGGGCCGCCACTCCGATCTTGACCAGTTTGGCGCAAATATCTGCATCCATGCCCGTTTCCTTGCTGAGAATTTCGGTCTCCAGCTTGCTAGTCGGATAATCAAAATCAAGCGCAGTAAAACGCTGCTTGGTGGACTGCTTCAGATCCTTCAACAGACTCTGGTAGCCCGGATTGTAGGAAATCACCAACTGAAAATCAGGGTGTGCCTGAATCAGCTCGCCTTTTTTATCCAGCGGCAATGTGCGACGGTGATCGGTCAGCGGATGGATTACCACCGTGGTGTCCTGACGCGCTTCGACGATTTCGTCCAGATAGCAGATCGCACCGATGCGCGCTGCCATGGTCAGCGGGCCATCCAGCCATCGCGTACCGTTTGCATCGAGCAAATAGCGACCAACCAGATCGCTTGCGGTCATATCCTCGTTACATGCCACCGTAATCAGCGGCTTGTTCAATTTCCACGCCATGTATTCGATAAAGCGTGATTTACCGCATCCAGTCGGCCCCTTCACCATCACGGGCAGGCGAGCGGCATAGGCCGCCTCATACAACGTCACTTCATTGCCCTGTGCCTGATAGAACGGCTCCTGATGTATCTTGTATTGATCTTTATCAGTCATGTTACCCCCATACTCGCCGCGTATCCGCGCGGCCTGAACGGTTTTGATTTTTGGAAAAAAACGCCCCCAGCAAGTGGGGGCGCGTTTTCACAGCTCTAAGACAAACCAAGCTTACTTGTGTACGCCCAGTTTTTCGCGCCAGCCCGGATACAGCTTGTCCGCATCGCCAGGGAAAGACTCGAATGCACGCGCAAATTCCTTGTGCTCTTTCGCGAATTCGATCGGGTCTGCACCCGCTTTCCAGCACTCGAACGACTGACGTAGTGAGATCGCGCCGGCTGCCGGTGAGTCGATGTGACCGTAAGAACCGCCGCCCGAGGTATTGATCACGTTGCCGTGACCCAGATTCTCGAAGAAGCCTGGCAGACGCAACGCGTTCATACCGCCGGAGATGATCGGAGTCGTCGGCTTCATGCCGTGCCATTCCTGATGGTAGTAAGGACCATCGGCAGAATCACGTTCGATCATGTAAGCGATATTGCGGTCATCGTTCTCACCTTCCATCTTGCCGTATCCCATGGTACCTACGTGGATACCAGAAGCACCTTGCAGACGGGACATCTTGGACAACACGAACGCAGTGTAGCCGCGCAGTGCTGATGGAGATGTCACCGCGCCGTGACCGGCACGATGGTAGTGCAGGTATTGGTCAGGATATTGACGACGTGCAGTAGTAACCATGCCCGGACCGCCAACATAACCGTCAACCAGGAACGCAACCTTGTTTGCATCCGGCCCGAAGGTTTCCAGGATGTAATCGGCGCGAGCCAGCATTTCGTAGTGATCGTCAGCCGTGATGTTGGCCGAGAACAACTTAGCCTGACCAGTTTCATCCATGGCACGCTTCATTGCGTCATAGACCAGCGGGATAACTTTCTTGGTAGGGCAGAAAGTCTGATTGCCTTGCGGCTCGTCGTTCTTGATGAAATCGCCACCCAGCCAGAACTGGTAAGCCGCCTTGGCGAATGGCTCAGGACGCAGACCCAGCTTAGGCTTGATGATGGTACCGGCGATGTAGCCACCGTCGACGCGCGGACGACCCAGAATATCCCACATGTCGGTGATGTCCTTGGAAGGACCATCGAACAGACGCAGCATGGACCAAGGCACATAGAAGTCATGCATCTTCAGACACTTCACATCGCCCTGTCCCTGATTGTTACCAATCGCCAGCGTCAGGAAGGAAACAATCATCGCACGACCATCAGTCACGTTGCGGTCGAACAGCTCGATCGGGTAAGCGACCTTCATGACACCTTTAGCTTCGTCAATGAAGTAAACCAGAGCATCTACGCCCTTAGTGAAATCATCGGTAGTGCAAACCTCGACATTGGTTCCAGTGGAAGACTCAGCCGCGATGTGCGCTGCAGTTTCCAGGTATCCGTAGCCAGTAGCTGGCTGCATGTGGTAAGCGACGAGAATATGCCTGTCACCCTTGATCAGATCTTCTTCTTTTAACGACAGATCTGCATAACGATTAGATTGATCCATAATTTACCTCTCCTGTGTGTTAACGATAATTCACTAACTACCAACGAACGACAACCTGCAACAGGTCGACACTATAGTGCCATCACCCTATAAGCGATAGTCAATTATTTTTATAAAAACCATAAGAAATACTTATGGCTATGTATAATCACTCAATATCAGCAATCCACCGCACCGCTATGCTCCACTTCACCTTACGACAACTGCAAGTATTTGAAAAAGTGGCCATCCATTTAAATTACTCGCGCGCGGCAGAAGAACTATACCTCTCACAACCGGCGGTGTCCATGCAAATCAAGCAACTTGAAGGACACATCGGACTGCCGCTATTCGAACAAATGGGGAAAAAAGTCTTTCTCACCGAAGCGGGACGAGAACTGTTTCACTATGCGCGCAGCATTTCACAGCAACTAAGCGAAATGGAAGCCGTATTTGACGATATGAAAGGGTTGGGGCAGGGGAAATTTACTCTGTCGGTAGTCAATACCGCCAATTACTTCACCCCGCAGTTGCTGGCCAAATTTTGCCACCGTCATCCGAATATCAATGTGATTCTGCAAGTGGCCAACCGGGATGCCGTACTCAAGCAGCTCGCCGACAACAGCACCGATCTGGCCATCATGGGTCAACCACCCGAGGGATTAGACCTCAACGCGGAGTTATTTCTGGACAATCCCCTGGTGGTCATTGCCGACCCAGGCCACCCCTTAGCCCGCCTTAAAAACATCAAATTCGCACAGCTCGCCAACGAGACCTTTATGTCCCGCGAGAAGGGCTCCGGTACGCGCAGTGCGATGGAACGTGTTTTTGATCTGCATCAAATCCAACCGCACATCAGCATGGAAATGGAAACCAACGAGGCCATCAAGCAGGCGGTGCGCGCAGGCATGGGCCTGGGCATATTATCGCTGCATAGCATAGAACTGGAGCTGGAAACCGGCAGACTGGCAATACTGGACGTGGAAAACTTTCCTCTGCTGCGTCACTGGTTTGTTGCCTACCGCCACAACAAACGCCTGTCCAGCGCGGCACTGGCCTTCAAGGACTTTTTACTGACTGAAGCCGCACAGTAAACCCTTGAAGCAGCTATCCATTCATTCCTGCCAACAAAAAGGCGACCCTAAGGTCGCCTTTTTGACAGTCAAGAAGAACGCTTACTTGATGATCGCGTTCAACTCGCCCTTGGCGTAACGGTTTGCCATTGCTTCCAGAGAAATAGGCTTGATCTTGGCTGCCTGACCTGCGCAACCAAACGCTTCATAACGCGCCTTGCAAATTTGCTTCATCGCTACCGTGGTAGCTGCCAGGAATTTGCGCGGATCAAAATCTTTGGTATTTTGCGCCAGATAACGGCGAGTTGCGCCGGTAGAAGCCATGCGCAGATCCGTGTCGATGTTCACCTTACGCACACCGTTCTTGATACCTTCGACGATTTCCTCAACTGGAACGCCGTAAGTTTCGCCCATAGTGCCACCAAACTCGTTGATGATTTTCAGCCATTCCTGCGGAACGGATGAAGAACCATGCATCACCAGATGGGTATTAGGCAAACGTGCATGAATTTCCTTGATGCGGTCGATACGCAACACGGCACCGGTAGGAGGACGGGTAAACTTGTATGCGCCGTGTGAAGTGCCGATGGCAATCGCCAAAGCATCCACGCCGGTCTGACGCACAAATTCAGCCGCTTCTTCAGGGTCAGTCAGCAATTGGTCGTGGCTCAGAACGCCTTCAGCGCCGTGGCCGTCTTCCTTTTCGCCTTCACCGGATTCCAGAGAACCCAAACAGCCCAATTCACCTTCAACCGACACGCCCACCGCATGAGACATTTCAGCCACACGACGAGAAATATTGACGTTGTACTCGAAAGAAGAAGGCGTCTTGCCGTCTGCCAGCAAGGAACCGTCCATCATCACGCTGGAGAAACCGGAGCGAATTGCATTGATGCAAACCGCTTCAGATGCACCGTGATCCTGATGCATAACGACCGGAATATGCGGATACATTTCCACAGCCGCCTCGATGAGGTGACGCAGAAACGGCTCACCAGCGTACTTGCGAGCGCCGGCAGAGCCTTGCATGATGACCGGGCTATTGCACTCGTCAGCCGCTTCCATAATCGCCTTAACCTGCTCGAGGTTATTGACGTTAAATGCCGGCAAACCGTAGTTATTTTCAGCTGCATGATCGAGAAGTTGACGCAAAGATACTAAAGCCATTTTTTTCTCCTGATTGATTAAAAATTCTTATTTCTTTGATTATTCTAAAACTTTTATTCAGATACTGTTCTTATGGTGATCGCCAATGCGCACAATTTTCATGGTATTGGTATGCCCAGATTTGCCTACTGCCTCGCCTACGGTAACCACCACCAGATCGCCATCCTGGACGTAACCCATCTCGACCAGCTGCTGTTCCGCGTCGATCAGTTCCTGAGCAGGATGCTGTGCATTTCTGCCTGGAAACAGTACCGGATGTACGCCGCTGAACAAAGTTACCTTGGTCAGGGTCTGTTCAACCGGTGTCAATGCAAAGATAGGCACTCCGGCATTCACACGCGACATCCACAGAGCCGTCGAACCGGATTGCGTCAGCGCAACAATCGCCTTCACCTTGAAGTGAGAAGCGGCAAACAGCGCGGACATGGCAATAGATTGGTCGATGCGGGTAAATTTCTGTACGACTCCGCGACGATCCATCGCATGGTCATCCGCCTGATGTTCCGCATTGAGACAAATGCGCACCATGGCCTCTATGGTTTCCACCGGATAATCGCCCACCGCAGTTTCAGCAGACAACATTACCGCGTCCGTCCCATCCAACACCGCATTAGCCACGTCCGATACTTCCGCACGCGTCGGGATCGGGTTGGTAATCATCGATTCCATCATTTGCGTAGCGGTAATAACCAAACGGTTCTTGGCACGCGCCATTTTGATCATGCGTTTCTGCAATCCCGGAACGGCGGCATCACCCACTTCCACACTCAGGTCACCGCGCGCCACCATGATGGCATCCGATGCATCGATAATATCAGCCAATGCCGGGATAGCTTCTGCACGTTCAATCTTGGCCATTAACATGCTCTGACCGCCCGCTTCGTGCATCAACTTGCGCGCGTAACGCATGTCATCTCCGCTACGCGGGAAGGAAATCGCCAGATAGTCGGCCTTAATCAGCGCAGCTGTCTTGATGTCCTCCTTGTCCTTATCGGTCAGCGCAGGTGCCGTCAATCCGCCTCCCTTGCGATTGATACCCTTGTTATTGGATAAAATACCGCCGCGCACTACCTTGCATACAATGCTAGCGCCATTGACCTCGAGCACGTCAAATTCCAGCATGCCGTCGTTTAACAACAATACCGAACCACGGCTGACATCCTTGGGCAACTCCTTGTAGTCCAGCCCGACGCGCTCCTGGTTACCCAGACCGTTCATGGCCGCATCGAGAATGAATGTATCGCCTCTGGCGAGCTCGATCTTGTCATTCTCGAATTTTCCCACACGAATTTTTGGGCCTTGCAGATCGGCCAAAATACCTACGGTACGTCCGACTGCTTTCGCGGCAGCCCGCACGATCTCGGCGCGTTTCATGTGATCGGCGGCCGAACCATGTGAAAAATTCATCCGCACCAGATCGACTCCGGCACGAATCATTTCTTCAAGGACTTTCTGGTCGCTGGAGGCTGGCCCCAGCGTTGCAACTATTTTGGTTCTACGCAGCATGTGATTCCTAGTAAATTATTGTTTAGCGCGTTCTTCCAGAATTGCCACCGCAGGCAAAGTTTTGCCTTCGAGGAACTCAAGAAACGCACCGCCTGCGGTGGAGATATAGGACACTTTATCGAAAATATCGTACTTCTGAATCGCTGCAATCGTGTCGCCGCCACCCGCCAGCGTAAAGGCTTTGGTGTCAGCAATAGCCTGGGCTATAGCTTTGGTGCCTTCGCCAAACTGATCAAATTCAAACACGCCGACCGGACCATTCCATACCACTGTTCCGGCATTCATGATGATGTCGCAGATTTCCTGTGCGGACTTGGGACCGATATCAAAGATCATTTCGTCATCGGTAACGTCTTTGGCGTCTTTCAGAATCGCAGGGGTATTCTCGTTGCCCGGAATGAAGGGCGCAGCCGTACCCACCACGACATCGGTAGCGATAGGGATAATGGCGCCGCGTGCTGTCATCTTGGCAATCAGAGCCTGTGCTGTCGGAACCAGATCGTCCTCGCACAGCGATTTACCGACAGGATGCCCGGTCGCCTTCAGGAAGGTGTTGGCGATACCGCCACCGACAACCAGCTGCTCACACTTTTCAGAGAGTGATTCGAGTACCGTCAGCTTGGTGGAAACCTTGGAGCCGCCAACGATGGCGACCATAGGACGTGCCGGACTGAGCAGGGCTTTGGTCAGCGCTTCCAGTTCTTCGGTCAGCAAAATACCGGCCGCGGCAACGGGTGCAAATCTGGCCACACCATGAGTCGATGCCTGGGCGCGGTGCGCCGTGCCAAAGGCATCCATTACGAATACGTCGCACAAGGCGGCATATTTTCTGGAAAGTTCTTCATTGCTTTTCTTCTCGCCCTTGTTGAAACGGCAATTTTCCAGCAATACCAATTCACCTTCAGCTACATCAAAACCGCCATCTGTCCAGTCTTTAATCAGACGAACCGGCTTGCCCAGCTTGTTGGCGATAACATCGGCAACCGGCTTCAGCGAGTTTTCTTCAGAGTACACACCCTCTTCAGGGCGGCCCAGGTGCGAGGTCACCATTACACGCGCACCCGCATTGAGCGCGGCATTAATCGTTGCCATGGAGGCCGTGATGCGCGCATCAGAGGTAACTTTGCCGTCTTTAACGGGGACATTCAAATCAGAACGAATCAGGACACGCTTGCCCTTGAGATCCAGATCGGTCATTTTAATTACGGACATTTTCTACTCCCAAAAATGGTAAGTGGTGAGGGGGGAGTGGTGAGTTGGTTTTTCCACTTGCTACTTCCCACCCCCCCACTCTCAGCAATTAAGCGACGTGACGAACCATGCGCATCAGATTGCAGGTATAACCGTATTCATTGTCATACCAAGCCACGACCTTGACGAAGGTCGGATCGAGCGCGATACCCGCTTCGGCATCGAATACGGACGGGCAGGTATAACCGCGGAAATCGGTGGAAACCACTTTTTCATCGGTGAAGCCCAGCACGCCCTTCAACGGACCGCTTTCGGATGCTGCTTTCATCACGGCTACGATCTGCTCGTAGGTTGCCGGATTGTTCAGCTCAACGGTCAGATCAACTACCGAAACGTCAGAGGTAGGCACACGGAAAGCCATGCCAGTCAGCTTGCCCTTCAGTTCAGGCAATACCACACCCACAGCCTTTGCAGCGCCGGTCGAGGATGGAATGATGTTTTCCAGAATACCGCGACCACCGCGCCAATCCTTGTTGGATGGGCCGTCAACAGTTTTCTGAGTCGCCGTTGCCGCATGCACTGTCGTCATCAGGCCACGCTTGATGCCAAATGTGTCGTTCAACACTTTGGCTACCGGAGCCAATGCGTTGGTTGTGCAAGAAGCCGCCGAAACAATCGCTTCTCCCTTGTACTTGTCATGGTTCACGCCGTAAACGAACATCGGCGATGTGTCTTTGCATGGCGCAGACATAACCACTTTCTTCGCGCCTGCATTGATATGAGCCTGACAGCTTTCTGTCGTCAGGAAGAAACCGGTACACTCGATGACGATGTCAACACCCGCTTCATTCCATTTCAGGTTTGCCGGATCACGCTCGGCTGTCAGACGAATTTCCTTGCCGTTGACCACCAGATTGTTACCCTTCACGGCGACGTCGCCGTTGAAACGGCCATGCACGGAATCGTACTTCAGCATGTAAGCCAGATAGTCAGGCTCCAGCAAGTCATTGATCGCAACAACTTCGATCTCAGGAAAATCCTTGGTTGCAGCGCGGAACACCATACGCCCGATACGACCAAACCCGTTGATACCAACTTTAATTGTCATGTCTTCTCTCCTTGTTTTAGTTATTTATAAACTTGTCGTCTTTCAGTCTTACAGCACACCCTTGACCGTCTTCACTACATTTTCCACAGTGAAACCGAAGTGCTTGAACAATTCCGGTGCAGGTGCGGATTCGCCGAAGCAATCCATGCCCACTACTGCGCCATCCAGACCTACATACTTGTACCAACCGCCCGTCACACCGGCTTCTACAGCGACGCGGTTTACGCCCTTGGGCAATACGCTATCCTTGTAAGCCTGATCCTGCTTATCGAACACATTGGTCGATGGCATAGACACAACACGCACGTTGATGCCGTCCGCAGCCAGTGCCTTTTGCGCATCCAACGCCAAACTCACTTCGGAACCCGTCGCGATGATCACAGCCTGCGGCTTGCCGCCTGCAGCTTCAGACAACACGTACGCACCCTTGCGGATATTGGCGATTTGCGCCGCATCGCGCTTCTGGAACTGCAGGTTCTGACGACTGAAAATCAGGCTGGAAGGCCCGTCATTGCGTTCAACAGCAGCAACCCAGCACACGATGGATTCAACCGTATCACAAGGACGCCATGTTTCCATGTTGGGGATATGACGCAGCGTTGCAGTCTGCTCAACCGGCTGGTGAGTCGGGCCGTCTTCTCCCAGGCCGATAGAATCATGGGTATAAACAAAAATCACACGCTGCTTCATCAGTGCGGCCATACGCAATGCATTACGCGCATATTCAGAGAACATCAGGAAGGTGCCGCCGAATGGCAGCAAGCCGCCATGCAACGCCATGCCGTTCATGATGTGCGACATGCCGAATTCGCGCACGCCGTAGCTGATGTAATTGCCGGTGCTCTTACCATGTACATGCTTGCAGCCTGTCCAGTTAGTCAGGTTTGAGCCGGTCAGGTCGGCAGAACCGCCCAAAAACTCAGGCAACGCAGGCGCCAGCGCATTGATTGCGTTTTGCGATGCCTTGCGCGTGGCAATAGTTTCACCCTTGGCATCGGTCGCAGCGATTGCAGCAGCAGCATGCTCTGCCCATCCAGCCGGCAGCTCACTCTTGGTACGGCGCTCAAATTCAGCCGCTTCAGCCGGATAGGCTGCGCGATATTCGGCGAAATTATTGTTCCACAACTTTTCAAGACCTTCGCCGCGCGTACGCGCATCCCATGCTTCATACACATGCGTAGGAATTTCAAACGGAGGGTAATTCCAGCCAAGGTGTGCACGGGTTGCGGCCACTTCAGCCTCGCCCAGTGCCGCGCCATGCACATCGTGAGTGCCTTCCTTGTTGGGAGAACCCGCGCCGATAACAGTCTTGCAGCAAATCAGCGTAGGTTTGTCGGTAACAGCATGACCCGCACGAATTGCGGCATCAATGGCCGCGGGATCATGGCCTTCAACGTTTGCAACTACGTGCCAGCCATAAGCCTCAAAACGCTTAGCCGTATCATCGGTGAACCAACCGTTGGTATGGCCGTCAATCGAGATTTCGTTGTCATCCCAGAAGGCCATCAGCTTGCCCAGACCCCAGGTACCGGCCAATGCACAGGCTTCATGCGAAATTCCTTCCATCATGCAGCCGTCGCCCATGAACACATAGGTGTTGTGGTTGACGATCTCGTGCCCCGGCTTGTTGAATTCCGCCGCCAGCAGCTTTTCTGCCATCGCCATACCTACGGCGTTGGTGATGCCCTGACCGAGCGGACCACCGGTTGTTTCCACACCGGCAGTGTAACCATATTCAGGATGACCCGGCGTCTTGGAATGCATTTGACGGAAACGCTTCAACTCATCGATCGGCAAGTCGTAGCCGGATAAATGCAGCAATGCGTAGACCAGCATAGAGCCGTGGCCATTAGACATCATGAAACGGTCACGACCGGGCCACTTGGGATTAGCCGGATTGTGACGCAGATGGCGATTCCAAAGTACATCAGCAATCTCCGCCATGCCCATAGGTGCGCCCGGATGACCGGAGTTTGCTTTTTGTACAGCATCTACGGCCAGCATGCGGATTGCACTGGTTATGTCATTGTACTTTGGTGGTGTAATACTACGATTTGCTGTCATTTACTGACTCCTCCGAAACATCCCAAGGGGATGGGTTTATGTTTAACGCCGAATGTTAATTGTTGGAATTATGCCGCACACCCCGGAATACAGCAACAAACTTGCTGATTTCCTGTATTGAGGGACGAGGCTAAGTCTCGTTTTCGCCGCTCTTTTTGGGTACTTTTATACCCAGTTGTTTGAGCTTGCGATACAGATGCGTGCGCTCCAGGCCTATCTTTTCTGCCACACGCGACACGTTACCGGCCTCTTTTTGTAAATGGTAATCAAAATATATGGCATCAAAATGCTCGCGCGCCTCGCGCAGTGGCAAATCCAGAGGCAAGTGAAAATTCATGGCCGCGCCATCAATTTCGACAATCAGATTTTGCACCACCTCAACAGCAACCGGTGGTCTTACTATTGCCGCGCCTTCCTTGATGGCTTTAGTTACAGTATTCAGCAATTTTTGCAGCGCAATAGGCTTTTCCAGGAAATCCACCGCGCCGATGCGCGTCGCCTCAACGGCGGTCTCTATCGTGCCATGTCCGGACATCATCACCACCGGCATGGTCAGCAAATCCTGTTCGACCCACTCCTTCAACAGCGTAACGCCATCGGTGTCAGGCATCCAGATATCCAGCAACACCAAATCGGGTTCGAATTCATGCCGGCAGGCACGCGCTTGTTCGGCATCTTCGGCCAGATGAACCTGATAACCCTCATCAAATAAAATTTCCGCCAGCAATTCGCGTATCCCTACTTCATCATCCACGACCAGAATCTGTTTGCTCATGCTTGTCCTTCCTCATTCAGCGACAGGCTGATATTTACGTATGCTCCGCCGTTTACGCCATTCTCGAGCGTTATTCGACCGCCATGTTCCTCGATAATTTTCTTCACAATCGCCAGGCCCAAGCCGGTGCCTTTGGTTTTTGTCGTCATATAAGGCTCAAAAGCGCGTGACAACACACTCTCCGGAAAGCCGGTTCCGTTATCCGATACACGCAAATGAATCTCCCCGCGCTCGGTTTCGCTGCTCAAGATGATCTCAGGATGCTCAACCCCCTGCAACGCGTCTTGTGCATTCTGTAAAAGGTTGTGCAGCACCTGACGCAAGCGCGTTGCATCTCCATTAATCTCGGCGTAACCGGCCTGCAAATTCAGCGTGATGGGTACTGCATTGGCCTCATACAAACCCAGCACTTCCTTGATCAATCGATGCAGGTCCAGGCGGGTCAATTTCAGGGAAGGGCCTCGTGCGTAATCAGCAAAATCACTCACCATATTCTTCATCGCCGACACTTGGCTGACGATAGTTTGTGTGGCGCGCCGCAACAACTTCGCATCTCCCTCATCCAATTTGGCACTTAATTTGTATTGCAAACGCTCTGCCGAGAGTTGTATCGGCGTGAGCGGGTTCCTGATTTCATGGGCCAGGCGGCGAGCCACTTCACCCCAGGCGGCCTGACGCTCTGCCTGCAACAAATGACTGATGTCATCAAAAACCACAACGAATCCCGCCTCAGCACCCTGTGGCAGACGCGTTCCACGGATCAACAGAATCTGGTTGCCATTTTTACTCAGCCGTTCAATTTGACGCTGCCATTCACCATTGCTGGTTCCTGAGAATGCATCCGTGATGGTTTTACAAAAGGAATGCAATAAAGTGAATTTTTCCGCGATTTGCTGCAAGGGCATGCGCTGCATATCCTGCAAGGGCGCACCCAAAATCTGGGCGGCACTGGTATTCACCGAACGCAGGCGAAATTCGCCATCGAGCGCGAGCACCCCGGATGAGAGATGTGTCAGCACGCTTTCCAGATAGCCCTTGGCGCTTTCAACTTCGCGCTGCTGCTGCTCGCTGGCTCGTCTGGCATCCGCCAGCTGGTTAGTCATCTGGTTGAATAAACCCGTCAGCGCACCCAATTCATCACTGCTGCGTATAGGATGTTGCCCGGTGAAATCTCCCTGCGCAACCGCCCGCGTGCCCTCAGCCAGTGCTTCCAGCGAAGAGCCCAAGCGCTCGCTGATATAGAACGCCACCGATATCGCCGTGAGCAACACCACCAGCAACGACAGCGTCAGCGTGATGCCATATAAACGCTTTAGCCCCAGCCTGGAAAGCGTCAGTTCCTGATAGTCGCGATAAACCGACTGCACCATCTCCGCATCGTCTTCAATCTGCTTGGGAACTGCCTGATTGAATTGCAGAATATAGTTCGCCCCCGAATAACTATTTGCATTCACCAGAGCCAACACCCGCAAACTCATCGCCTTGCTGGGCATCGACTCTATAACCGAGTATTGGCCCTTTTCCCGCACCTGCTGCATCAGACTTTCATCTGGAATATCAGGCAACAGCGCATTATCACTGGCGGCAAAGGCGAGCAATTTGCCACCAGTACTGAATACAGCCGCCTCCTGGGCCATGCCCTCATCGATTAACTGCACGAGCGCATTCTGGAACTGCACAGGATTTTTTTCTGACAATAAGAGCGCGACAAACTGCGTCTTTTTCGACAATTCCTTAAGGCTATTGTCCAGTCCGCTCCTGCCCAGATTAAGACCGCCTTCCAGCGCTTTTTCCACGCGCACGTCGAACCACGATTCTATACTCTTCGATAAAAAGTTGACCGACACGGCATAGACCAATATCCCGGGCAGAACTGCCACCAGGGTGAAAAATAACACCAGACGCAAAGTCAGCTTGGCGCCAAATATCTTTTTCTTTAATTTGTCGCGCAAGCTCCAGAACTGAAAGGCGACCAGCCCTGACAGGCCTAACGCCAGCAAACCGGTCAATCCGAGCAAGCCGTAATAGCTGACGGAAAACACTTCGGTATTCGCGCTGCGACTGGACAACAGATACAGCAAGACCGTCACTGCGATGAGGCTTAAGGTAATCAGATATTTCACTGCGCCCTCACTCCGCCTTGCCCGAGTTGCGTACATCGGCCGGACGCATCACCCAGCGATACCAGCCCGAATCCAGGTCCCAGTCTTTGCTGGTCAGCACATTCACCTGCATCAATTTAGGCAACTGCCGGGTATCCAGGCGCAAACGCACCGCCGCAACATAGTTGGCCTCTTTTTTTATCACTTCTGAAGGAATTAGCGCCGAGTTTTGCCGCTCAAGAATACGCAACATTTCATCCAGACTGGCAAAGTTCTGAAACAGCGCGCCGCGTGAAATACGGTACTGGCGGGTAAGGACGTTATATGAAAGCTTGACGGATTGTTCAGCCTGAAACACTTGTTCGTCCAGCCAGTACCAGCGCGAACGCGTCAGCGAAAATTCACCTACAAAATAGAGCGGCACGCCCAGCGACAAGGCCTGCTGAACCGTATAACTCAGGTTGACATTGAAGTCTGCCGCCAGCTGATAGCCGTCCTCACCCAACCGCACTTCCGCCTTATTTACGTCTATTCCATCTGCGTAAGCCGCTGCGGCAAACAGCCACATCGATAAGGACAGCCCCAGAAAGGCTTTAAGCAGTTTTTTGCAGCAAGGCATAGAAAAATCCGTCATGCTCATCGTTTGGCAATAAAGCCCCGTCAGGCAGACCAATTGCCTGTTGTTGCGCCCCCGGATTTTTTTTCAGAAACTCGTCAATAATGTCCTGATTTTCCTGCTTGAAAATAGAACAAGTGGCGTAAAGCAACTTACCCTCCTGCGCCAATAACGGCCACAGTGATTGCAAAATACCGGACTGTTGTGCAGCAAAAGAGGCGATATCCTTTTTACGGCGCAACCATTTGATATCAGGGTGGCGGCGCACCACGCCGGTGGCGGAGCAGGGCACATCGGCCAGAATACGTTCAAACGGTTTTCCATCCCACCAGTCTTCGGCTTGGGCGGCATCTCCGACCAATAGCGTTGCTGACAATTCCAGACGTTGCAAATTTTCTGCTACGCGCGTCAGGCGCTTTTCATCCTTATCCAATGCAACCATCTCAACATCGGCCAACTCCAGAATGTGCGCGGTCTTGCCTCCCGGTGCCGCGCACGCATCCAGCACGCGCATGCCGTCGTGAACGTCCAGCACGCGTGCAGCATATTGTGCGCCCGCATCTTGCACCGACGCCCTGCCGGAGAAAAACCCGGGAACCTTATCGACTGACACCGGCTTGTCCAATTGCAGCGCATCCGGCGCTATGAGCCGGGCAGACAGGCCGTGCTCTGCCAATTGCGCTAAATAATCCGCTGTCGTGCCATGCCGCTGATTAATCCTTAATGTCATCGGCGGGTGTTGATTTCCGGCGTCGAGTATCGCGGCAGCACGCTCACCATACTGAGCCCTGAGCTCGTCTATCCACCACTGCTGATGACTGTACTGACCTTCAGGCTTAAGCGCAGCCTGCACAAGCAAGTCGGCCTGATTGCGCAAAAAATTGCGCAAAATTGCATTTACCAGGCCCCTGATTTTCGGATTCAGAATATCTGCCGAACGCACGGCATAATCTACTACCGCATGCTGCGCCGCCTTGGTGTATTGCAATTGATAAAGGGCAACCAACAGCAAATAAGTGATGCGTTGATCCGTCATGTGCTTATGCAGCAACAAATCAAGCACAGCATTCAATTGACCGTAAAAACGCAAGGTGCCATAGCTCAAGTCTTGCAGAGCCGCACGCTGCGCGGGTGTCCAGACCGATTTTCTGCGCAATGATTCATCCAGCACCTGATTGAGGTTGCGCCCGTCCACCATTACTTGTTGAACAATCTGCAGGGCGGCGAGTTGAATATTATGCATTTAGGCTGTGACCCGCATGGTGAGTCGTTCGCCGCCTATCCCGCATGCGGGAGAGGAGGTGGGCAAGAAAATGAGCATAGTTAGTTTTATCATGATTGGGTTACTTCTTATACTCATTCGATTATCGAAAAATTATCGCCAACACGAATCGGCATCGCCTGCAGAAACTGCACAGCCGGTTGCGCCTTGCCGCCAGGACGTTGCAATACGGTTAACAGCACCGCGTCTTTGCCGCAGGCAACAGTAATGCCCTGCTTATCCACTGCCAATACCTCACCCGGCTTGCCAGACTGATCCGAACATATACCCGCCTGCCAGATTTTTAAAACCACATTATTCAGACTGGCCTGACATATCGGAAAAGGATTGTAGGCACGTACCGCCCGCACTATCTGTTGCGCGTCCTGCCGCCAGTCAATCTGCGCTTCGCCCTTAAGTAACT
The DNA here is from genome assembly GCA_030681375.1 of Gallionella sp. GTDB lineage: Bacteria > Pseudomonadota > Gammaproteobacteria > Burkholderiales > Gallionellaceae > Gallionella. The sequence continues at coordinate 57,022 of JAUXWM010000023.1, read as the reverse complement.
TAGCCGCATAACATGCAGCACTGTCATCCTGTCTGACCGGGTGCAAACTACCTGTTTCCAGTAAACCCAAGGTTTCAAGCAGGCTGTCAGCGCCAATCCGCGCAAGTTTGTCATGCAAAGTCTGAGCGGTGTCGTCGGCTGTGATCGGACACGCGTGGCGCGATAGCATGTCGCCCGTATCCAAGCCCGCATCCATCTGCATAATCGTGATTCCGGTTTCGCTGTCGCCCGCCAGTAGCGCGCGCTGTATCGGTGCGGCCCCTCTCCATCGCGGCAACAGCGAGGCATGGATATTCAAACAACCGTAACGGGGTAATTCCAGCACGGCTTTTGGCAATATCAAGCCATAGGCAGCCACGACCATGACATCTGCATCGAGTGCGGCAATCTCGCGCTGAACTTGCTCGGTCTTGAGACTGTCCGGCTGCAAGACCGTCAGCCCATGCTGCAAGGCAAGCTGCTTCACCGGGCTGGCGGTAAGCTGCATGCCGCGACCCGAAGGGCGATCCGGCTGCGTCAACACGGCGACGACTTGATGCTTTTCGAGCAATGCAACCAAGGCATTGGCCGCGAATTGCGGCGTACCAGCAAAAATTATTTTCACTGAGAGCCTAACGGGCATGGCCAAATTGCCGCCCCTAAATTTATAAAAAACGTCATGCCCGTTTCCCTCTCCCCAACCCTCTCCCACAAGTGGGCGAGGGGGCAAACGATTCGCTACGCGATTTGTACATTACAGCGCTTCGCGGCGCCGCTTCTTCAGCTTGGCGCGCAATCGTGTTTGTTTAAGTTGCGACAAGTATTCGACGAACACCTTGCCACGCAAATGATCTATTTCGTGCTGGATACAAACCGCCAGGAATCCCTCAGCCTGCAGGGTGAAAGGCTTGCCTTCCTGATCCAGCGCCTGTACCGTCACATGGTCTGCCCGGCACACTTTTTCATATATTCCCGGCACCGACAGACAGCCTTCTTCGCCCTCTTTTTCACCGCTGTGACGCAGAATTTCCGGGTTAATAAACACCATCAACTGATCATGCGTCTCGGAAATATCCACTACGATGACCTGCTCGTGCACATCGACCTGGGTTGCCGCCAGACCGACTCCCGGAGCAGCATACATGGTTTCCGCCATGTCACGCACCAATTTACGCGTGACATCATTGACCTGCACGACCTTACTCGCGACTGTGTGCAGGCGCTCATCCGGATACTGCAAAATTTGTAAGATTGCCATAAATGCTTGCTAATTTAATTGACTAGATGCAGAATTTAAAGCGTCACGGGAACACCGTGCGCCTTTATCTTTGACTCTTTCGGGGTTTCCCATGCGCAAGATTATATCGCTGATTTGCTTTTTATTGCCTGTTTTGGCTTTTGCTGCTCAGCCCGAAGCTCCCCCGCAGATTCGCAGTGACGCCCCCGATCAATACATAGTCGTCAAAGGTGATACCTTATGGGATATCTCCGGGAAATTTTTCAGCGACCCGTGGAGATGGCCATATATCTGGGGCATGAACAAAGACAGCATTAAGGATCCGCACTGGATCTATCCGGGGGAAAGAATCGTACTGGATCGCGCCAGCGGCACATTGAGCATAGGCGGCACCGTTGCCGACAGAAGCGATACCATCAAGCTATCACCCCAAATCCGCTCAGGTGTCGGCATGCCCGATGCCACTCCCAGCATTCCATCTTCAGCTATTGAACCCTTCTTGAGTCAGCCTCTGGTGGTTGCAGATGAGTTATTGGCAGGCGCCCCGGTTTTAGTCGGGCTGCATGAAGAACGGGTTATTCTAGGTTCCGGCGATATCGCCTACGCCAAAGGGTTGACCGGCGAGCCAGGCAACAAATGGCAGGTTTATCGCCCCGGCAAAACCTTTATTGATCCGGATACACGCGAAATACTCGGCCACGAAGCCATTTATCTTGGCGATGTCGAGGTCAGGGAATTGGCAGACATCAGCACGGTCGTTGTCACTCATTCCAAACAGGAAATTAAACTGGGTGATCGCCTGGTGACTCCCGGCGTCATCGAATCTCGCAATTACCTGCCACGCGCACCTGAGAGTCACATCAAGGCCAGCGTAATTTCAATATATGGCGGCGTTTCGCAGGCCGGCCAAAACACGGTTATTACCCTTAACAAGGGGGAGCGTGACGGCTTGCAAAGCGGTCATGTGCTGGCCATGTACCGTAAAGGCCGTATCGTTCAACACGAAGGCAAAGACCTCGCCATGCCGGATGAGCGCTACGGTTACCTGTTTGTGTTCCGGGTGTTTGAAAAGGTTTCATACGCGCTGGTGATGCAAACCCGCCTGCCCGTACAGCTCATGGATCACGCCCTCACTCCCTGACATCCTACTACGCTAGTTTCACTTGATACATGCCTGTTGATAACTCAATCAAGGCTTGGCTTGCACTCAGTCTAGTACGCGGCCTGGGCGGCGAGGGTGCACGCCGTCTGCTACAGGAATTCGGTTCACCTGAAGCCGTTCTGGCTGCGCCAGCCAGCACACTCAGCGGCTACGTCAAGGCAGATGTTGCCGCCGCCATCACCAGGGGCATCGCCGATGATTTGCTCGCGCCCGCGTTATCCTGGCTGGAAGAGGATCTGAATCAGCTTGTTACACTTGGTGATAGCGACTATCCGCAAGCACTGCTCAACATCGCTGACCCGCCGCTATTGCTGTACGTTAAAGGACGGCGCGATTTACTGAATGCCACCGCCCTCGCCATCGTAGGCAGCCGCAACGCCACACCACAGGGCAATAACAACGCGGAGGAATTTTCAAAGTCATTGAGCGATGCAGGCCTGTGCATCATCAGTGGCATGGCGCACGGCATAGATGCCGCCGCCCATCGTGGCGCATTACGCGGAATGAGCAGCAGCATCGCCGTGGTTGGAACGGGGCTGGACAAGGTCTATCCTGCGGCAAATCGTGATCTGGCTCACGCTCTCGCAGCACAAGGCGCGTTAATCTCGGAATTTCCTCTCGGGACACCGCCTGTCGCCACTAACTTTCCGCGCCGCAATCGCATTATCAGCGGCATGAGTATCGGTTGCCTGGTGGTGGAAGCTTCGCTGCAAAGCGGCTCGCTGATCACCGCACGGCTGGCCATGGAGCAGGGCAGGGACGTATTCGCCATTCCCGGCTCCATACACTCGCCGCAGAGCAAGGGCTGTCACGCACTCATCAAACAGGGCGCAAAATTGGCGGAAACGGCTCAGGACATTCTCGAAGAGTTGCCCGGCGTGCGCCGCATTGATACCGACACGCCGCAAACGCCCGGCACGCAAAATCAGGATTCCGATTTGCTGGAACGAATCGGCTTCGATCCGGTAAGTATGGATGGGCTTTGTGAGCGCAGTGGCTTGACGGTTAGCCAGCTATCCGCCATGCTGTTGACGCTTGAACTGGAAGGCCGCATTACTGCGCTACCCGGTGGTTTGTTCCAACGAATTCACTAGACACCACGCAAATCATGTTTGAAATTTTAATGTACTTGTTTGAAAGCTATATCGATGCGGGCAGCTACCCGGCACCGGATAAGCTGTCGCGCAAACTCTCTGCCGCCGGTTTTGAAGGTGAGGACATCAACGAAGCATTAACCTGGTTATCTGATTTGCAACTGCAAAACTCAGATAGTTATCCTGCGACCCTGACACACGCCGGGATACGTTGTTTTGCCGAACTGGAAATCCAGCGCATCGACGATGAAGCGCGTCAATTTCTGTTATTTGCCGAACAACAAAAGATGATTTCTGCCATCGAACGCGAAATCATTATTGATCGCGCTGTTGCACTACAACATAAATCTCTCGGACTGGACAAACTCAAGCTCATCATGTTGATTGTGCTATGGAATCGTCATCAAGACCTTAGCCCGCTGGTGATCGAAGAGTTGCTCACCCCCTTACATTCCACTCATTTACATTGAACGACACGCATGGCACTTAATCTTTTAATCGTAGAATCACCGGCCAAGGCCAAGACACTCAAGAAATATCTGGGTGATGATTTCGAGGTGCTAGCCTCCTACGGGCATGTGCGCGATCTTGTTCCCAAGAGTGGCGCGGTAGATACCGAAAATGGCTTTGCGATGAACTATGAAACCATCGCGCGCAACAGCAAACACATGGATGCCATCGCCAAAGCGGCGGCCGGCGCCGAAAATATCCTGCTGGCACCCGATCCTGACCGCGAAGGAGAAGCTATTGCCTGGCATATTGCCGAGCTATTGAAATCAAAACGTGGATTAAAAAACAAGAGCTTACAGCGTGTCGTCTTCTATGAAATTACGCAATCTGCGGTACGTGAAGCTGTTGCAAACCCGCGTGCAATTGCCATGCCGCTGGTCAATGCACAACAAGCGCGACGTGCGCTGGATTATCTGGTCGGATTCAACTTGTCACCGTTATTGTGGCGCAAAATTAGACCCGGCTTATCCGCCGGCAGAGTACAAAGCCCCGCCTTACGCCTGATTGTCGAGCGCGAATTACAAATTGAGGCTTTCACCAGCCAGGAATACTGGACGGTGCATATGGACAGCCACAAGGATTTTCAGCCATTTTCAGCACGATTATTTCAGTATCAGGGCAAAAAACTTGAGCAATTGAGCATTGCCAGTCAGAGTGAATACGATGCCATTCATGCCAAACTGACTGATGCCAAATTGCCGCCCAAAGTCGTGCGTGTTGAAAAGAAAGCCAATCAGCGCTATGCCGCCGCGCCGTTCACCACTTCCACGCTCCAACAGGAAGCCGTGCGCAAACTGGGGATGTCTGCCGAACGCACCATGCGTACCGCGCAATCGCTGTACGAAGGCGTAGATGTCGGCGGTCAGACCGTCGGCTTGATTTCCTACATGCGTACCGACTCGGTAACGCTGGCAAAAGAGGCTATTCAGGAAATTCGCGACTACGTTCAGGAACATTTTTCCGACGACTTCCTGCCCGGCACACCGCCCACATACAAGAGCAAGACCAAAAATGCTCAGGAATCGCACGAGGCGATACGCCCGACCTCTATCATGCGCACACCTGACAGCCTGCGCGACCGCCTGACCGTTGATCAGGCCAGGCTGTACGAAATGATCTGGAAACGCACTCTGGCCTGCCAGATGGCACCGGCTCGTTATGATACTGTCAGCGCCGATATCCGTCTGGGTGGAGACGACACGCTATTCCGCGCTAATGGTCAAGTGCTTGTTTTTGCTGGATTCATTAGCGTTTACATGGAAGACGTGGACGATGCCGAAGAAGAGCAGGGCAGCAAACTGCCACCGTTGGCCGAGGGCGATATATTGCCAATAGACAAGCTGTTCGGCGAACAGCATTTCACGCAACCGCCTCCGCGCTTCACTGAAGCTAGTCTGGTTAAATCTCTGGAAGAATACGGCATCGGTCGACCCTCAACTTACGCCACCATTATTTCCACCCTGCAAACTCGTGAATATGCTGTTCTCGACAAGAAGCGCTTCATGCCCACCGATGTGGGTCGCGTAGTCACACGTTTCCTCACCGATCATTTCACCCGTTATGTTGATTACAACTTTACCGCCTCGCTGGAAGACGAACTGGACGAGGTCTCCGACGGCAAACGTGACTGGATAGGCGTACTGGATGAATTCTGGAAGGGTTTTTCCGGTTTGATCAAGGAAAAAACCAATATCGAACGCCCGCAGGAATTGCTGGACGAAGCCTGTCCGGAATGTGGCAAACCGCTGGCCAAGAAACTAAGCCGTTACGGCAGCTTCATCAGCTGCACCAATTACCCCGAATGCAAATATAAACGCAGCGTGAGCGGCGAGTCGCAAGATGATGCCAGCGCTCGCGTCGAGCTAGGCGCACACCCCGACACCGCACAAACCGTGCTGCTGCTGCGCGGCCCCTACGGCCACTACGTGCAACTTGGCGAAGTCATCGAAGGCGACAAAGCCAAGCTTAAACGCGTCTCCTGGCCCAAGGAAATGCCCATAGATCAAGCCGATCTGGCCAGCGCCCTGAAGCTGCTGTCGCTACCGCGTGATCTGGGCTTGCACCCGGAAAGCAATAAAAAAGTCATCGTCAATATCGGACGTTTCGGTCCTTACATAGGCCATGATGGAAAATTCAAATCCATACCGCGATCGGACAGCATCTTCGATGTCACGCTTGATCGCGCCGTAGAGTTACTCGCACAAGCCAAGGATGGCAACACGGTGTTGCGTACATTAGGTGACCACCCGGAAGACAAGACCACGGTGGAAATTTGCAGCGGACGCTATGGCCCTTATGCCCGCCACGGAAAAATCAATGCCACGCTACCCAAGGATATTTCGCCCGACGAGATTACCCTGGAGCAGGCGCTTGAACTAATCGCCGCCAAAGCAGCAAAAGGGGACACCGGGAAAAAGACGACTAGAAAAGCTGCGGCAAAGCCCAAGACCTCAGCCAAACCTAAAGCCGCTGCAAAACCCAAGGCTAAACCCAAGCTTACGGCAAAGCCAAAAGTTGCAAGCAAGACCGTAAAACCCGCCACAAAAAAAGCGACTGTCAAAAAATCTTAAGTTATTCACCGGGAGATGTTTCACGTGAAACATCTCCCGTGTTAACTTGCTGCACAATCCACCCGCAATTTATAACCCTTTTCGCAGGTAAAGATACCAAAACTCATATAACCTCGAATTCAGCGTCCCTTTTTTCACCCTCACTTACCCCTTACCCATCTCTCAGTAATTCCTTATAGCGCGTTTTAAGACGCCTACTCTGTAAGCCCCGTGTTTATTGACTTACAGCGTGACACCCTTGTTTTTGTAAATATTCATCACACCACTAGGCATTGTTGCTTAATTACCACAGATAGCTGTGACAACATTTAATTTTTGAAGACAAAAAAATAGCCACGAACAGATCGCGGCCATTAATTTTTTTCCTTTTTAGTTTTAACAATTCAGATTGTTTTCAAAATTTCAAAAAATAAAATTATTGAAGTAGTGAGAATTTTTCGAATAATTCTGAGAACCTACAAAATCACACGTCTAGGTTTTTTGCGCCCAGTGCGTTATTTTGTATGAAAGCTCGTCGCGGCTCAACCAGATCACCCATCAGGGTGGTAAAGATTTCGTCGGCCGCAATAGTGTCTTCGATACGCACTTTAAGCAGAATACGATTCTTAACAAACATGGTGGTTTCCCACAATTGTTCCGGGTTCATTTCACCAAGACCCTTGTAACGCTGAATACTGAGACCGCGCTTGGCTTCTTCGAGCAACCATTCGATAGCCTGTTTGAAGCTGGAAACACCGCGCTTCTGCTCACCGCGTAACACATATGCTGTCGGAGCAATCAGTCCGCTCAGTGCATCTGCGGTTTGACGAATCTGCCGGTAATCACTGCCTTGCAGAAAATCTTTGTCCAAATAACTAATTGAATAGTTACCGTAATAAAGTTTTTCCAGACGCAGACGTAATTCACCTTCTTCATCATTATCGACTGTCACTTTGATAACACCACCGCAGGCAGCGTCCAGCATTTGCGCACTCTTGTTTGCCTGCTCTGCATCTTCAAGTGACAGGGTAGGTAAAATCAACAAAGCGTGACTAGCCTCCGGTGCAATGAAATGGGATAAGCGATCAATCACAGCTTCAGCGAGGAAATATTTTCTCGCGATTTGTTCCAGCGCTTCACCCTGAATCGGTGCTGCCTCCAGCGATGGATAAAGCGAGGCATCTTTAAGCGCATTACCCAGCAAATAGCTCTTCATTTCCAGATCATCTTTGAGATAACGCTCATCCCGGCCTTGCTTGATTTTGTATAGCGGTGGTTGTGCAATGTAGATATGACCGCGTTCGACCAGCTCCGGCATCTGACGATAGAAGAAGGTCAGCAGCAAGGTACGGATGTGCGAACCGTCCACGTCCGCATCGGTCATGATAATAATGCGGTGATAACGCAGTTTGTCGGCGTTATATTCATCCTTACCGATACCTGTACCCAATACAGTTATTAGCGTTGCAATTTCCTGTGAGCTGATAAGTTTTTCAAAACGTGCTTTTTCTACATTTAGAATCTTACCTTTAAGCGGCAGAATAGCCTGGAATTTACGGTCACGACCTTGCTTGGCTGAACCTCCCGCAGAATCACCCTCGACCAGATACAACTCGGATAAAGCAGGATCTTTTTCCTGGCAATCCGCTAGTTTACCTGGCAATCCCATGCCATCCAGCACACCTTTACGACGGGTTAGATCACGGGCTTTACGAGCTGCTTCGCGCGCGCGAGCCGCTTCGATAATTTTTCCCACGATGATTTTTGCGTCGTTAGGCTTTTCCAGCAGAAACGCGCTCATTTGCTGACCGATCAATTCTTCAATGACAGGACGAACTTCAGATGAAACCAATTTATCCTTGGTTTGTGAGGAGAATTTCGGATCAGGCAACTTGACTGACAATACCGCAGTCAAGCCTTCGCGCATATCATCACCGGTCGGATCAACCTTAGCCTTTTTCGCTAATTGTTCAGTTTCTATGTAGTGATTCAAGGTACGTGTCATGGCCGCACGCATGGCAGTCAAATGCGTACCACCATCACGTTGCGGGATATTATTGGTAAAACACTGTACATTTTCCTGATAAGAATCATTCCATTGCATGGCAATTTCAGCTGTCATGCCGTCTTTCTCGCCGACAGCGTGAAAAACCGTTGGATGCAGCGCAGTCTTATTGCGGTTCATGTATTGCACAAAACCTTTAATCCCTCCGGTAAATGAGAAATTTTCTTCTTTGCCATTACGATGATCAATCAGGGCGATTTTTACGCCATTGTTCAGAAACGACAATTCACGCAAACGCTTGGCCAAAATATCAAAATGGAACTCAATCAAACCAAAAGTTTCTTTCGCAGCCAAAAAATGCACCAGCGTACCCTTCTTCTTTGAAGGGCCGACTATTTTGAGGGGCGCTACCGGATCACCATGGCGAAATTCAATGAAATGCTCCTGGCCTTCACGATAAATGGTCAGTTTGAGCCATTCTGAGAGAGCGTTAACCACAGAGACACCTACTCCATGCAAACCGCCTGATACTTTGTAGGAGTTACTATCAAATTTACCACCCGCATGCAGGATAGTCATGATGACTTCAGCAGCCGACCGTCCTTCTTCCTTATGAATATCAGTCGGGATGCCACGTCCATTGTCGCTGACACTAATGGAGTTATCTGCATGAATAATCACATTAATTTCATTACAATGTCCTGCTAATGCTTCATCTACTGCATTGTCTACTGCTTCGAATACCATGTGGTGCAAACCAGTACCATCGTTGGTGTCACCAATATACATGCCGGGACGTTTACGGACTGCTTCTAGGCCTTTAAGTACCTTAATGCTACTGGAATCATATTCACTCATCGGTTTCTTTCTTGATATTGATTTGTTTCACGTGAAACATTACATAAAATTATCGGAAAATTCACATTTATCCCGTAAATTAAATACGCATGGGCATCACAACATATCGGAAGTCCAGATCATCGGGAGAGGTAATTAAAATACTGCTATTGGGGCTGCCAAAAGAAAAAATGGCCGTTTCGCTGCTAATGCTATTCAATCCGTCCAGCAAATAATTCACATTAAAACCAATATCAATGGCCTCGCCATGGTAATCAGTTTCAATTTCGACCTGAGCCTCTTCCTGCTCACTATTGCTACTTATAATGCAAAGATTTTTTTCAGTCAGTACAAAGCGAACTCCTCTGAATTTTTCATTCGACAAAATAGCCGCACGCTGTAAAGCGTGTTGAACCAATGTTCTGTTGATACTCAGGTGATTGCTGTAGTTAGGAATAACTCTTTGATAATCCGGGAATTTTCCTTCAATTAATTTAGTGATTAATTCTGTATTTGAAAACGTGGCTTTAAGTTGTTGAGATGAAAATTCAATTTCAATTTGATCATCGTCGTCATTGCTGAGTAATTTTGACAACTCCATGATTGCTTTACGCGGAATAATAATTTCCTGTTTTTCTGAGAAATTTTCAATATCGATCGCGTTATAAGCCAACCTGTGTCCATCTGTAGCAACGGCCCTAAATTTATTATCTTCAATGACAAAAAGAACACCGTTCAAATAATAACGAACATCCTGTTGAGCCATAGCAAATTGAACTGAGCTTAACAGTGTTTTAAGCGCTGTTTGACTTAATTTCAATTTGTTTGAATTTGTAATTTCAATACTTAGTTTTGGAAAATCCTGTGCTGGCAAGGACTGTAGATTAAACCGGCTTTTGTTGGATTTTATCTGAGTTTTATTTTCCTTGGTTTCAACGGAGATTGAACTTTGGTCGGGAAGTATACGCAGAATTTCCTGTAGCTTTTTTCCGCCGACCGTTATGGCCTCAGCGGTATCACTATCGGATTCTGCCTGTATTGTGGTGGTTATTTGAATTTCCAGATCAGTAGAAGTAAAGCGAATTTTGCCAAATTCGTTTTCAATCAAGACATTGGACAATATGGGCATCGTTTGTTTACGTTCTACGATACCAACAACTATCTGTAATGGTTTGAGCAAAACTTCCTTACTTATCTTTTTAATAAACATAATATAAATTCCTAATAAGACTAATAATGTCTTTAAAAACAGTGGATAACTGTAAAAATTATTTAAAAAACAATAACTTAATTATCAAACTTAGTTGTGTTGCTACTGTTGGTTACCAGCAGGTCTTATGTGGATAAATAAATAAATCACAAAATTCCAAGAGTTATGCACAGTTTATTAACAATGTATCCATAACTTTATACCCAATTGTCTGAAGAATATTGGCTATGATTTGTCATTCTAAAACACTTACCATACTATAGTTGCGTTTTGAGGTTTATAACCTTATCCCGTTAGTGTTTGCAGCAAAATATTGTAATCAGCATCAATGGTTGTATCGCTTGCCCTTAATGTAACTACCGTTTGGCATGCATGAATCACGGTGGAATGATCTCTACCCCCGAATGCATTACCAATTTCCGGCAAACTCATAGTGGTTAATTCACGCGCCAGGCTCATGGCAATTTGTCTGGGGCGGGTAAGGTTTCGGGTCCTCTTCTTGGATAGCAACTCAATAATTTTGATACGGTAATAATCTGCAACCGTCTTTTGAATATTATCAATAGAAATTTGCCGACTCTGTGCAACCAGGATGTCCTTTAATGCTTCTTTTGCTGTTTCAACTGAAATAATACGCTTGTGAAATTTGGTATAGGCTTCAACGCGTTTTAGCGCTCCCTCCAGCTCCCGTACATTGGAATTGACATGTTTGGCAATAAAAAAAGCAACAGCATCATCGAGTGAATAACCACTGATGGCAGCTTTTTTGAGCAAAATTGCAACACGCATTTCCAATTCTGGGGGTTCGATACCAATGGTAAGCCCCCAGCCAAAACGGGAAACCAGACGGCTTTCCAGACCCGTTAATTCCTTGGGGAATGTATCGCTGGTCAAGATTACCTGTTTGTGTGAATCAACCAAGGTATTGAAAGCGTAAAAAAATTCTTCCTGCGTCTTGGCTTTTCCGGCGAAAAATTGAATGTCATCAATAAGCAATACATCCAAAGAATGGTAATACTGCTTAAATTCCTCGAATTTGTTAGTTTGATAAGCACGTACCACGTCAGCAACGTAGCGTTCAGCATGCATATAACAAACTTTTGCCTGAGGTTTGTTGATGCAAATTTGGTTGCCAATGGCTTGAGCCAAATGAGTTTTCCCAAGTCCCACCCCCCCATAAATAAATAACGGGTTGTATGAAATTCCGGGTAATTCGGCAACCTGTGTTGCTGCTGCAAAGGCTAACTGATTTGCCTTACCAATAACAAAATTATCAAAAGTCAAATTCTGGTTAAGTTTTCCATAGCCCCTGAAGGAGGTTTCGATCTTGGGCTTAGTTTCAACGGCAACTTTTTTCGTCTCCGGCACAGGAGGTGGAGGAGGCGGGTTGGTGGTGGTTGCTTCCACCACACGGAATTCAAATTGAGGGACGATGGCATATGCCAGCTTTGCCTGACGGCTTATCTCAGGAAAAAAACGATCCTGTAATATTTTTAATGTAAAAGTGTTCGGCGCAGTTAAAACCAGATGGCCATTGTCATCCGTTAATTTAAGAGGTTTGATCCAGGAATTAAATTGTTGTGGTGGGAGGCTCTTTTCGAAAGAGCGCAAACAGGTATCCCAGAATGCGTTTTCTTGCATATATACCTAATTGGAAGTGCAAATTAGCATGAGTGTTCGCGTATTCTACAGATGATAGCAAAACTTATCCACAGGCAATAAAGCAAATATATCTTGACACAAAGTAGCTAACACATTGTAATACCGCGTTTTATGACTTCCCGAGGATAATTCAGAATGAAACGCACATACCAACCTTCCGTAACTAAAAGAAAACGTACTCATGGATTCTTAGTTCGCATGAAAACACGCGGTGGCCGAGCAGTGATCCGTGCCCGTCGTGCCAAGGGTCGTGCAAAACTCGCTGTGTAAGCAGCAAAATAGCTTTTCAGCTGCGCAACGCATTCCGCGCAGCGAAGGCTATGGCCCGTGTCTGAAGTCGCATGTGCTCTCAGACAAATATTTCAAGCTTTTTTTTGTGGTAAATAACGAAAAAAATGCGAGGCTGGGTATTGTTGTGGCCAAAAGATATATACCAAAATCTGTGGATAGAAATCAGCTTAAGCGTGAGATAAGGGAGGTTTTTCGTATCCACGACATCAAGCGATGTGGCATCGATCTGGTCGTGATGGCGCGTAACACAGAGCGTACAGATAAAACTGCATGTATTAACAGCTTGAGTAAACTTTTTAATCGGGTGGCAATACGATGCGCAGAATCCTGATTAAAATTATCCATGGCTACCAGTATTTCATTAGCCCACTGAGCCCGCCGACATGTCGTTTTACTCCCAGTTGCTCCCACTATGCATGCGAAGCTTTAACCAGACATGGCCCGATCAAGGGTAGCTGGTTGAGTATCAAGCGTATCGCGCGCTGTAATCCCTGGCATCCAGGCGGTTACGATCCGGCACCATAATTAATCAATAAAAATACCACCATGGACTTTCAGAGACTTTTCCTGTTTTTAATTCTTTCATTTTCACTAATGATGATTTGGGATGGCTGGCAACGTTATCAGCAACCACCGCTTGTTCAACAGGTAAATACAGCAAAGTCGGATTTACCCGTGGCTACAATCAAGGCCGCCGATGTCGCTGCACAAGCGTCAATACTTCAGGCGCCCGAAAAGCAGCTGGCTGGAAAAGTAATTAAGGTTAAAACAGATATTCTGGAAGCCGAAATCAGTAGCGTTGGTGGTGATATTCAGCGCCTGGATTTTTTAAATCACCCTGATGGTGAGGATAAAAATAAGCATTTTGTTTTGTTTGCAAAAGGCGCGAATACACACAGCTATGCAGCACAGTCTGGCTTGTTGGGCGAAGGCTTGCCTAATCACAACAGTATTTTTAGCGTTGAACAGGATAGCTATGAGTTGGCAGCAAATGCGGATCAGCTTCAGATAAGACTGACTGCAGAAGAGTCGAACGGTATTAAAGTTGTCAAGCTGATAACTTTTCATAAGAATAGTTATGTTATTGATATTACGTATGAAATTGAAAATGGTACGGCTGCTGCATTAAACACATCTGCTTATTACCAGTTCATACGCGATAGCGTTGCTCCGGTTGGCGATTCGATGATGTTGCCTACTTATACCGGGGCAGCAGTGTATACGGAACAGGAAAAATTCCAGAAAGTTGCATTTTCGGATATTGATAAAGCCAAGGTTGATTACCCCAAGGAATCCGATAATGGCTGGATAGGTATGCTGCAACACTATTTTGTTGCTGCCTGGATACCTGAGCAAAAATCAAATCGTGAATTCTTTACCCGTAAGCTGGATAACGGACTGTATTCAGCAGGTGTCGTTCTGGCCGTACCGGCCATTGCGGCAGGGCAAAAGTCGGTCATAACCGTGCCGCTCTACGCGGGCCCGGCACAATCCAGTCTTAATGACATCTCACCTGGACTGGGTCTGACGGTTGATTACGGCTGGCTAACGATTATTGCCACCCCGATGTTTTGGGTGCTAACTTTTATTTATGGCATGGTGCAGAACTGGGGCGTGGCGATTATCGTCCTGACCGTACTGATTAAAATTTTGTTCTTTCCCTTGTCGGCAGCGAGCTATCGCTCGATGGGAAAAATGCGCTTGGTCGCGCCCAAGCTGGAAAAAATCAAGCAACAGCATGCCAATGATCGTGAGCAACTGAATCGCGCCATGATGGATTTATACAAAACCGAAAAAATTAACCCTCTGGGCGGATGTCTTCCGGTTTTAATTCAGATCCCGGTATTTATCGCGCTGTACTGGTCTATTCTGGCCAGTGTGGAAATGCGTTACGCACCGTTTTTTGGCTGGATAACCGATCTGTCAACGGCTGATCCGTATTACATATTGCCTGTCATTATGGGGGCGAGCATGTATATTCAGGCCAAGCTGAATCCGGTTCCACCGGACCCCATGCAGGCCAAGTTGATGCAAATCATGCCGATTGCCTTCAGCGTTATATTTTTCTTCTTTCCGGCGGGGCTGGTGTTGTACTCGATCGTCAATAATGCATTGTCTATCGCTCAGCAATGGTATATCACTCGCGGCTTAGAGGCTGAGGCCGTTGCAGCCAAACGCTGACACGATAGCCGCAATAGCCACCGCGCAAGGGCGCGGAGGTGTAGGGGTGGTGAGAATCTCCGGCAAGGGGATTGCGGCCATCGCACTCTCGGTATTGGGTAGGTTGCCTGCACCGCGTCATGCCACCCTGAGTGATTTTCTGGATGGGAATAATCAAGTCATTGATCAGGGTATAGCCCTGTATTTTCCCGCACCGCATTCTTACACAGGAGAAGAGGTCCTGGAATTGCAGGGACATGGCGGTTCTGCCGTGCTGCACTTGCTATTACAACGCTGTCTGAGTTTGGGTGTGCGTCTGGCTGAGCCGGGGGAGTTCACGCAGCGTGCCTTCCTTAATGACAAGCTGGATCTGGCACAGGCTGAGAGCGTAGCGGATCTGATTGATGCGACCACGAGCGAGGCGGCCCGCAGCGCAGTGCGTTCATTGCAGGGTGAGTTTTCTGCCGCTATCAACGTTCTGGTTGATCAACTGGTGCGTTTGCGTATGCTGGTTGAAGCAATGCTGGATTTCCCGGAAGAAGACATCGACGTTGCTGACACCCGTCTGCGTGATTCGATACTGCAAAATGTTCAGGCTAAACTGCAACAGACCCTGGAGCGCGCAAAACAAGGAAGTTTGTTGCGTGAAGGGGCGCATATTGCGCTGGTGGGGCGACCGAATGTCGGAAAATCAAGCCTGTTAAACCGGTTGTCCGGTGAAGAGGTCGCCTTGGTGAGCGATGTGCCGGGAACGACTCGCGATGTCATTCGTCAGGCGATACAGATACGTGGCATTCCCTTGCATATCATGGACACGGCGGGATTGCGTGTCTCGCAGGATGAGGTCGAGAATCTGGGCATGGCGCGCACCCACCAGACAGTTCAGCGCGCAGATTTAATTTTGATGCTGCTGGATGCGGCGAACGGATGCAACGCAGAAGAGCGGGAAATCATTTCCGGTTTCCCCGCTGATATCCCCCATTTGCTGGTGTACAACAAGGCCGATTTGCTGTCTGAGAAAACGACTGTAGCGGGGGAGGGGATTTGCATTTCTGCAAAAAACGGAGATGGTCTAGAGGCTTTGCGCGACCGTATGCTCGAATTAATAGGCTGGCGCAATCAGGAAAGCGGCACATTCATCGCTCGTGAACGCCACCTGCGTGCCTTGCATCTTGCACAGGAACATCTCGCACTGGCCTCGGCGTTGTTGACGCAGCCTGAATTATTTGCCGAAGAATTGCGCTTAACCCAGCACGCATTGAACAGCATCACCGGGAAATTTAGCGCTGACGACTTGTTGGGCGAGATATTTAGCCGGTTTTGTATTGGAAAGTAGCTGTTTCACGTGAAACACGCCATTTCGGATTGAGGCCGGTCTGTTGTATGATGCGCCTCCTTTTAAGCTCAGCGGCAAGATGAAATTTCCTGATGTATTCGATGTGATTGTAGTGGGAGGAGGGCATGCCGGAACTGAGGCGGCCCTTGCCAGCGCGCGCGCTGGCTGCAAGACTTTGCTGCTTAGCCACAATATCGAGACGTTGGGACAAATGTCCTGCAATCCTTCCATAGGCGGGATAGGCAAGGGCCATCTGGTCAAAGAAGTGGATGCGCTGGGTGGAGCGATGGCGATGGCGACGGATGTGGGCGGCATCCAGTTTCGTATTCTTAATTCCAGTAAAGGCTACGCGGTGCGGGCAACGCGGGCGCAAGCCGACCGTATCTTATACAAGCAAGCCATCCGAACGACACTGGAGAATCAGCCCAATCTGTGGTTGTTCCAGCAGGCGGTTGATGATTTGCAGGTGGAGCAGGATAGGGTCACGGGTGTTGTCACCCAGCTCGGCCTGCGCTTCAGTTCAAAAACCGTCGTGCTGACCGCAGGGACTTTTCTGGCCGGATTGGTTCATGTCGGTCAGGCAAGCTATCAGGCGGGGCGCGCGGGTGACCCTCCTTCGCTCAGTCTGGCGCATCGTCTGCGCGAGTTAAAGTTGCCGGTGGGGCGGCTGAAAACAGGCACGCCGCCGCGCATCGATGGTCGCACTATCAATTATTCACTGTTGCAGGAACAGGCGGGTGATAACCCCGTGCCGGTGTTTTCCTTCATGGGCAATGCAGCGCAACATCCACGGCAATTACCTTGCTGGATTACGGAAACCAGTGAGCGCACGCATGACATCATTCGAGGCGGGTTGGATCGCTCTCCCTTGTTTACCGGCGTTATTGAAGGCGTAGGGCCGCGTTATTGTCCTTCTATCGAGGATAAAATCACGCGCTTTGCCGATAAGGCGTCACATCAAATATTTCTTGAGCCGGAGGGTTTGACTACCCACGAGGTTTATCCAAATGGTATTTCAACCAGTCTGCCATTTGATGTGCAACTGGAGTTGGTCCGTTCCATTAAAGGCCTGGAAAACGCGCATATTTTGCGCCCGGGCTATGCGATTGAATATGATTACTTTAATCCCTGCGGCTTAAAAAGTTCTTTGGAAACAAAGGCTATACAGGGGCTGTTCTTTGCCGGACAAATCAACGGAACAACCGGTTATGAAGAGGCGGCAGCGCAAGGTTTGCTCGCTGGTCTGAATGCGGCGCTGCAAGTGCAGGAAAAGGAAGCCTGGTGTCCGCGCCGGGATGAGGCCTATCTGGGGGTGATGGTAGATGATCTGATTACCCAGGGGGTGGCTGAGCCTTATCGTATGTTCACCAGTCGCGCGGAATATCGTTTGCAGTTGCGTGAAGACAATGCCGATTTGCGCCTGACAGAGAAGGGGCGCGAGCTGGGCCTGGTAGATGATGCGCGATGGCAGGCATTTGAAGAAAAACGCGAAGCAATTGCCATCGAGCAAGAGCGCATGCGCCGAACATGGGTGAATCCGCGTAACCTGCCGGAAGAAGATGCGCTACGTGTGCTGGGTAAAAATATTGAGCGCGAATATTCCTTGTATGAGCTGCTGCGGCGTCCGGACGTGAACTATGACAGTTTACTCACCTTGACCGGGGATGGTGTCGGAGTAGTCGACCCCAAAGTGGCTGAGCAAGTCGAAATCCAGGCTAAATATCACGGCTACATAGAGCGGCAAAACCAAGAAATTGAACGAAATGAGCAAAATGAGGCGCTCAACCTGCCAGATAACCTCGATTATCGCGAGGTGCGAGGCTTATCCATAGAGGTTCAGCAAAAACTCAATCAATATAAGCCCGAAACAGTGGGGCAGGCCGCACGGATTTCCGGCATTACGCCAGCTGCCATTTCATTGTTGTTGGTGCATTTAAAACGTGGATTTCGTGATGCCAGGTCAGCTGAATAATCGCATGGCCTTATCCGAAGGGTTGGAGCGCGGTATTGTTCAACTGGGGATGCAGGTCAGTAGCGAAAAACAGGTGAAATTACTCGACTATCTGGCCTTGCTGGTAAAGTGGAACAAGGTCTATAACCTGACGGCGATCCGCGATCCTCAGCAAATGCTCAGTCATCACTTGCTGGACAGTCTGGCCATAATTCCTTATCTGGGAGCCGGACGCTGGCTGGATGTGGGTTGCGGTGCGGGTTTGCCGGGTTTGGTTGTGGCTATCGTGCAGCCGGAATGGCAATTTGTCCTGTTGGACAGCAATAGTAAAAAGACCGGTTTTGTGCAACAGGCTATTATTGAGCTGGGACTGCGTAATGTGCAGGTTCGTTGTGCAAGAGTAGAGGAATACCAGACGGCGGATAAGTTTGACGGAATTACTTCGCGTGCTTTTACCGAGTTGGGGGATTTCCTGCGCATGACACGCCACCTGATCGCGCCACAGGGCCGATGGGTCGCCATGAAAGGCATGCCGGAAAATGAGCTGTCGGGGATGCCGGATGATTGCGTTATGGAAAAAATCATACCGTTGAGCGTACCGGGGCTGGATGCGGCGCGCTGTTTGGTTATTGCAACGCCTAGAGGAGAATCGGCAATATGACAAAAATTATGGCCATTACCAATCAGAAGGGCGGGGTGGGAAAAACCACGACGACCGTGAATCTGGCGGCCAGTCTTGCCGTAGCCAAGCAGCGGGTGTTGCTGATTGACCTCGACCCGCAAGGCAATGCGACCATGGGCAGCGGAATAGAAAAGCGTGATCTGGAAATCACGGTCTATCATGTGCTGCTGGGTACTAAAACTATCGTTGAGGCCAGAAAAAAATCCGAGCTGGGTAAGTATGATGTGTTGCCGGCCAATCGGGATTTGGCGGGCGCAGAAATCGAAATGGTTGATTTCTCACAGCGCGAAACGCGACTAAAGGATGCGCTAGCACTGGTTGCGGATCATTATGATTATGTGTTGATCGATTGTCCGCCAGCGCTTAACATTTTGACTTTAAACGGATTATGTGCGGCGAAGTCGGTGATGATTCCGATGCAATGCGAATATTACGCGCTTGAGGGATTAAGCGATTTGGTTAACACCATCCGCAAGGTGCGTGCCAGTTTGAACCCGGTACTGGAAATTGAAGGGCTGTTGCGCACCATGTTTGATCCGCGCAATACTTTGGCGCAGCAGGTTTCCGATCAGTTGCAGGCGCACTTTGGCAGTAAAGTTTACCGTACTGTCATTCCACGCAATGTGCGTCTGGCGGAAGCGCCCAGTTACGGCGTTCCAGTGCTCTATCACGATAAAGCCTCTAAGGGAACGCAGGCATATTTGGCGCTGGCCGGTGAGTTATTGAATAACGCGGCGAAATCCGCAACATCAGCCTAAGGGAGGCGAGCATGACAAAACCACCAAAAGGGTTGGGCCGCGGGCTGGAAGCCTTGTTATCCGGCGGGAAAAGCGAAAAAGATGATGTGTTGCGCGATTTGAGCATTACCTTGCTCAAGCCGGGGAAGTATCAGCCTCGCACTAGCATCGCAGAACAGGCGCTGCAGGATCTGGCGGCTTCAATTAAGGTGCAGGGCGTGATACAGCCTATCCTTGTGCGCCAGTTGATCGATGATAGTTACGAAATAATTGCCGGTGAGCGCCGCTGGCGCGCCTCGATGATTGCAGGTCTGAGCCACGTTCCTGTGCTGGTGCGCAGCGTGCCTGACAATGCAGCGCTGGCAATCGCCCTGATTGAAAACATTCAGCGTGAAAATCTGAATCCGCTGGAAGAGGCGATCGGCATCCAGCGGCTGATTGATGAGTTCGAGATGACTCATCAGGCGGCGGCTGATGCCGTTGGGCGCTCGCGCAGCGCCGCCAGTAATTTACTGAGGCTGCTCAAGTTGCCTCAGGGTGTGCAGGACTTGCTGATGGAAAACCGCCTCGATATGGGGCATGCGCGTGCGTTGTTGCCGCTGGAGGGCGCGCAACAGATACTGTTGGCCAACAAAATCGTAAAGGAACAGCTATCCGTGCGCGAGGCGGAAAAGCTGGTGCAGCGGCAAACGCATGAGGCCGGACCGGATAATGCGAAGAAAAAGATAGTGCCGAACAGGGATACGCTCAGATTGCAGGAGGAAGTAAGCGCCTGTCTGGGAACGCGGGTAGAAATAAAATCGGGCAGTAAAGGCGCGGGCAAGCTGGTCATCGAATATGCGAGTCATGAACAGCTGGAAGAATTCCTGATTAAGCTGCAAGAAGGCAGATCTCTTGAGTAAAGAGGCCGCTGAAGTACAACAGCCAGGTTTGACACACCCGGAAAACGCTGATACTATTCCGGCGCTTTTGCATGTTGACGCTGAAGAAAAGCAAATAGCGCAGCGGGTGGTTGTGGTGCAGCTGGCGGTAACGCTAGTGGTATCGGGCATCGCCTACAGCTTGAAAAGCTCGCCGCAGCTGGCGATAGCACTGTTGACTGGCGGAGCAGTATCGGTTTTCAATGGAGCGCAACTGGCCTGGCGTATGTCCCGGTCAGCACAGCAACTTAGCCTGGAAGCACATCATCAACTAAGGCTCATGTATTTTTACGCCATCGAAAGATTTTTGATGGTAGTGATGCTGCTTGGTTTGAGTATGGTAGTACTGAAATTAATGCCACTCGCTGTATTGGGTGGCTTTGTGATAGGTCAAGCAGCGCTGATCGTAGCGCGCTTGTTTTTGAGTAGAATAACGACGTAGATAGCGATAAAAAATGTCTAGCGAAGCACTCACCTCAGCAGAATATATCAAGCATCACCTTCAAAACCTGACATATGGCCAGCTTCCGGCGGGTTATGAGCGTCATGACGCGAGCGGCAATGTCGAAGCGTTGCAGCAGGCGACCTGGACGATTGCGCACGGCGCAGAAGAGGCCAAGGCGATGGGTTTTTGGGCTCTGAATCTGGACACGTTCATTATGTCGCTGTTGTTGGGCGCGGTATTCATGTTTATGTTCCACCGTGTTGCGAAAGCGGCATCGACAGGCGTGCCTACCGGATTGCAGAATTTCTGTGAATGGGCGCTGGAATTTGTAGATAACAGTGTGCGCGGGTCTTTCTCCGGCAAGAATAATATGGTCGGCCCTCTGGCGTTGACTGTTTTCTTCTGGATATTCTCCATGAACCTGATGGATTTGTTGCCGATAGACTATGTTCCTCTGGTCATGCAGGCACTAGGCGTTCCTTACTTCAAGGTGGTTCCGTCGACCGACCCGAATGCTACGTTCGGAATGGCGATTGGCGTGTTCCTGCTAGTGCTGTATTACAGCATTAAGGTGAAGGGTTTGGCTGGTTTTGCGGGTGAATTGACGCTGCAACCGTTTGGTAAATGGGGTATGCCGGTCAATCTGCTGCTCGAAGGCGTGAATCTGATCGCCAAGCCAATCTCGCTTGCTTTGCGTCTGTTCGGCAACATGTATGCCGGCGAAATGATCTTTATTCTTATTGCATTGATGGGCGGTTCGTATCTGGGGCTGTCAGCTGCCAGTGCGACACTGTTCGGGTCCCAGATTCTGCTGTCGTTAGGCTGGGCAATATTCCATATTCTGATTATTACCCTGCAAGCGTTCATCTTTATGACGCTGACCGTGGTTTATCTGGATATGGCGCATCAGGAACATCATTAATTTATTCAACTTTAACTTTAACTACCAGGAGAAATAAAAAATGGAAATGGCAAATGCATTGTTGTACATCGCTGGGGCGCTGATGATGGGTTTGGGCGCACTTGGTGCGGCAGTTGGTATCGGTATTTTGGGTGGTCGTTTCCTGGAAGGCGCTGCTCGCCAACCTGAACTGATTCCAATGCTGCGTACGCAATTCTTTGTGGTTATGGGCCTGGTAGACGCGGTTCCTATGATCGCTGTTGGTATCGCGATGTATGTGTTGTTCGCTGTAGCGTAATTAACCTAAGCGTCATAGCGCAATTCAGGAAAGGTAGCTTGCATGAACATTAATGCAACTCTTCTCGCCCAGACCATCATGTTCGCACTGTTCGTGTGGTTCTGCATGAAGTTCGTCTGGACACCCATCATCGCTGCGTTGGAAGAGCGCAAAAAACAAATAGCTGATGGATTGGCCGATGCCGAGCGCGCGAAGCACGATCTGGAATTGGCTGCAAAACGTGCTGCAGAAATATTGCGCGAAGCGAAAGAAAAATCAGCTGATATTCTGGCTGGTGGTGAAAAGCGCGCCAGCGAAATTATTGAAGCAGCTAAAGATCAGGCAAGAACGGAAGGTGATCGTATTATCACCGGCGCCAAGGCTGAAATAGATCAGGAAGTGTTTCGCGCCAAGGAACAATTGCGTACCCAGGTTTCGGCAATCGCTTTGGCGGGCGCTAGTAAGATTTTGGGTCGTGAAATTGATGCCAAGGCACATAACGACTTGCTCGATAAACTCGTTGCGGAAATCTGAACATCATGTCTGAAGCCATAACTACAGCACGGCCATATGCGCAGGCCGCATTTGATGCGGCACAACAGCAGGCGGATTTGAAAGGCTGGTCTGAAGCCATCGTAAGCATGGCTGAAGCGGTCGCTCATCCCGAAGTGCACGCAATCATCGGCAGTCCGCAAGTAACGCCCGCTCAGGTTGAAAGTTTGATGAGTGGTTTGCTAGGTGGCAAACCATCGAGTCAGCTGAACAATTTTGTGCGAGTGTTGATCGAAAATCAACGTCTTCAAATATTGCCGGAAATAGCGGTATTGTTTGAAGCATTGCGGGCAGAAGCTGAAAAAACCGTTAATGTGGTTGTGGACTCGGCTTTCGATTTGTCAGCTGCGCAACAAGAAAAAATCATCAGCTCGTTGAAGAAGCGCATGGGGCGCGAAATTAAGCTGGTCTGTAAAGTCAATAAAGATTTGCTAGGTGGTGTTGTTATTCGTGCCGGAGACAAAGTAATTGATGGTTCCGCGCGAACCCGTCTTGGCGAAATGGCTAACGCCCTGGCCTGATAATAGATTTATCAAGATAAGGAAATCCAGATGAAGCTCAACCCTTCAGAAATAAGCAATTTGATTCGCAGTCGCATCGATAATTTCGAAGCGCTGACCCAGGCGCGCACCGAAGGTACGGTGGTCAGCGTAACCGATGGTATCGTACGTGTTTACGGTTTGTCCGACGTAATGCAGGGTGAAATGTTGGAATTCCCCGGCAATACATTCGGCCTTGCGTTGAACCTTGAGCGTGATTCTGTTGGTGCCGTTATTCTCGGCGAATATGAACACATCACCGAAGGCGACACAGTTAAGTGTACCGGTCGCATTCTGGAAGTTCCAGTAGGTCCTGAATTGTGCGGTCGTGTCGTTAACGCGCTCGGTCAGCCTATCGATGGCAAAGGCCCAATCAATGCCAAAATGACCGACAAGATCGAAAAAGTCGCTCCGGGTGTTATTGAGCGTCAGTCAGTCGATCAGCCGGTACAAACAGGTTTGAAGTCTATTGACTCTATGGTTCCGGTTGGCCGTGGCCAGCGTGAATTGATCATTGGCGATCGTCAGACAGGCAAGACTGCCGTTGCGATCGACGCGATCATCAACCAGAAAGGTCAGAACATGACCTGTATCTACGTTGCTATCGGTCAGAAGGCTTCGACTGTTGTTAACGTAGTACGCAAACTTGAAGAGCACGGCGCGCTGGGTTACACCATCATCGTTGCTGCTACAGCATCTGATTCCGCTGCGATGCAATTCCTCGCGCCGTATGCAGGCTGCACTATGGGCGAATACTTCCGCGACCGTGGCGAAGATGCGCTGATCGTATATGACGATTTGACCAAGCAAGCTTGGGCATACCGTCAGATTTCACTGTTGCTGCGCCGTCCTCCGGGTCGTGAAGCTTATCCTGGTGACGTTTTCTACCTGCACTCTCGCCTGCTGGAACGTGCAGCCCGCGTCAATGCTGATTACGTAGAGAAATTCACCAATGGTGAAGTTAAAGGTAAGACAGGATCGTTGACAGCGTTGCCTATCATCGAGACTCAAGCAGGTGACGTTTCCGCATTCGTTCCTACCAACGTGATTTCGATTACCGACGGTCAGATTTTCCTTGAGACCGACTTGTTTAACGCCGGTATTCGTCCTGCGATTAACGCCGGTGTTTCAGTATCCCGCGTAGGTGGTGCTGCTCAGACCAAAGTAATCAAGAAGCTCGGTGGCGGTGTGCGTCTGGCATTGGCTCAGTATCGTGAATTGGCAGCTTTTGCTCAGTTCGCTTCTGACCTGGACGAGGCAACACGCAAGCAACTGGAACGCGGCAAGCTGGTAACAGAGCTGATGAAACAGTTGCAATACTGCCCACTGTCCGTTGCCGAAATGGCAGTTACTCTGTTCTGCGTGAACAAAGGCTACTTCGACGATGTTGCGGTGCCTAAGGCATTGGCATTTGAATCCGCAGTACATGCTTACCTGAAGTCCAAAAACAAGGAATTGATGGATACGATTGAATCCAAAAAAGACCTGAGTGCGGATAATGAGAAGCTGTTATCTGCTGCGATTGAGGAATTCAAAGCAACTGCAGTTTACTGATGTAACAGCTAGCCATCCCACTAAGCAACCAAAAGACGGTTGCCAAGTGGATGGTTATGATAAAACAACTAACCATCCCGCCACGCAACCCTAATGGGTTGCCAGGTGGCTGGTTATAAGGTGGAGTAAGAAATGGCTGGCAGTAAAGAAATCCGCACGAAAATCAAGAGTGTAGAAAATACACGCAAGATTACACGCGCCATGGAAATGGTTGCCGCTGCCAAGATGCGTAAGGCACAAGAACGCATGCGCGCAGCACGGCCTTACGCAGATAAAATCCGCGCAGTGGCGGCGCACCTTTCGCACGCCAACGCAGAATATAAACATGCATTTCTAGTCAAACGCGAGACCATTAAAAAAGTGGGTGTGATTTTGATTACATCTGACAAAGGTCTGTGCGGTGGACTGAATAGCAACTTGCTGCGTTTGGTGATCGGCCAGATGAAGACCTGGGAATCAGAGGGCAAAGGTATCGCTGTTTGTGCGATTGGCAATAAGGGTTTGGGTTTCATGAACCGTCTCGGTGCGGACGTTAAGTCTAACCTGACCGGTTTGGGCGACGCTCCTCACCTGGCCAGCCTGATAGGCGCAGTCAAGGTTATGCTCGATGCATACGTGGCGGGCGAGATCGATGCTATCCATATCGGCTACAACCATTTTGTTAACACCATGAAGCAAGAGCCTTGCATAGAGCAGTTGTTGCCACTTAGCGGCGAGCAACTGGGTGCTGCACAAGGTAATTGGGATTATATTTACGAGCCGGATGCCAAGGTTGTCATCGACGAATTGCTTTTGCGCTACGTAGAGTCGCTGGTGTATCAAGGGGTTGTGGAAAACATGGCCTCCGAGCAGAGCTCGCGTATGGTGGCGATGAAAGCTGCATCTGATAATGCCAAGAGTGTCATCGCTGATCTCAAATTGGTATATAACAAAGCGCGTCAGGCCGCAATTACTCGTGAGATCTCCGAGATTTGTAGTGGCGCGGCGGCGGTAGGCTAATTAGCTGATTGTTTATTTGATACGGCGATAACTCAAAATTAAATTAGACGGGGAAATCCAAATGACTCAAGGTAAAATTGTTCAGTGTATTGGTGCGGTTGTGGATATTGAATTCCCACGCGACCATATGCCCAAGGTATATGACGCACTCAAGCTGCAAGCAGGCGCAGATACGATTGCTGAAGTAGGTTTGACGTTCGAAGTGCAGCAACAGCTAGGCGATGGCGTAGTACGTACCATTGCGATGGGATCTTCGGATGGTTTGCAGCGCGGCATGGCTGTAATGAATACGAACAGCCCGATTTCTGTACCAGTTGGTGCAGGTACGCTCGGTCGTATCATGGACGTGCTGGGTCGTCCTATCGATGACGCAGGCGAAATTCCATGCGAAGAGCGTCGTCCTATTCATGCTAATGCTCCAAAATTTGACGAACTTTCTCCTTCAGTTGACCTGTTGGAAACCGGTATCAAGGTTATTGACCTGGTTTGCCCGTTTGCTAAAGGCGGTAAAGTGGGGCTGTTCGGTGGTGCGGGTGTGGGCAAGACCGTTAACATGATGGAACTGATCAACAACATCGCTAAGCAGCACAGCGGTTTGTCAGTATTTGCCGGTGTAGGTGAGCGTACCCGTGAAGGTAACGACTTCTACCACGAAATGAAAGATTCCAACGTTCTGGATAAAGTATCCATGGTGTTTGGTCAGATGAATGAGCCGCCCGGCAACCGTTTGCGCGTTGCGCTGACCGGTTTGACCATGGCTGAAAAATTCCGTGACGAAGGCCGTGACATCCTGTTCTTCGTTGATAACATTTACCGCTACACACTGGCCGGTACTGAAGTATCCGCGTTGCTGGGTCGTATGCCATCCGCTGTGGGTTACCAGCCGACATTGGCTGAAGAAATGGGCCGCTTGCAAGAGCGTATCACTTCAACCAAAGTGGGTTCGATCACCTCCGTTCAGGCTGTTTACGTTCCTGCGGATGACTTGACCGATCCAGCTCCTGCTACGACCTTCTTGCATCTGGACTCTACGGTTGTTTTGTCTCGCGACATCGCCTCCCTGGGTATCTATCCAGCGGTTGATCCTCTCGATTCGACATCGCGTCAGCTCGATCCATTGGTAGTTGGCGAAGAACATTACTCGGTTGCCCGCAAGGTTCAGCAGAATCTGCAGCGCTATAAGGAATTGCGCGACATTATCGCCATTCTGGGTATGGACGAGCTGGCACCTGAAGATAAACTGGCTGTTGCTCGTGCCCGTAAGATTCAGCGCTTCCTGTCTCAACCTTTCCACGTTGCTGAAGTATTTACCGGCAGCCCGGGCAAGTATGTGACACTGAAAGAAACGATCAAGGGCTTCAAGGGTATCGTTGACGGTGATTACGATCACTTGCCAGAGCAGGCGTTCTATATGGTTGGCGGCATAGAAGAAGCAGTCGAAAAAGCCAAGACACTCCAATAAGGGGAACACCATGGCAATGACAGTACATGTCGATGTAGTAAGCGCGGAAGAGCTGATTTTTTCCGGTCTGGCCGAAGTGGTCGTGGTGCCGGGTGAAATGGGCGAGCTGGGAATTTATCCACGCCATGCTCCGTTGTTAACTCGCATCAAGGCTGGCTCTGTGCGCATCAAGCGCCCAGATGTTGCGGAAGAGGAATTGATCTACGTCTCGGGTGGAATGCTTGAAGTTCAGCCTAGTGTGGTTACCATACTTTCTGACACAGCGATTCGCGGCAAGGATTTGGATGAGGCACGTGCACTGGAAGCTAAACAGACAGCTGAAGAAGCGATGAAGAATCGCACTTCTGATATCGATTACGCGCAAGCGCAATCGGAACTTATCGAGGCGGTCGCCCAGTTGCGTGCAATACAACAAATTCGCAAGAGCGTAGGCCATTAGGTCTACACAAGAATACAAGAAGAGCAGCTTAGGCTGCTTTTTTTGTGTCTGCCGTTCTGGTACGTGACTGCAGATGATAATGTACGCATGCCGTCTTGCTGTCACGGTATCGCGGCTTAAATTGAGTAAATTGTTTATAATTACGCGTCCCAGTAAAGGTGCGATATGAACCAATTGAACGTTGTAATTCTGGCTGCCGGTAAAGGCACACGCATGTATTCCGCAAAGCCGAAGGTATTGCACGCGCTGGCGGGGAAACCTCTGCTGCAGCATGTGCTCGATTGCGCAATTTCTCTCCAGCCGCAAAAAATATTTGTGGTTTATGGTCATGGCGGTGAAAGTGTTCCCCAGGCCATGCGGCAATATGCTGCGCAATTTGTAATTCAGGAACCGCAACTGGGTACTGGGCACGCGGTACAACAGGCTATGCCCTCTCTTGCCGATGACAGCCAGACGCTGGTGTTATACGGGGATGTACCTCTGATTCAGGCTAAAACATTGCACTCGATGCAGCAACTTGGTGGCGCGCTGACCTTGTTGACCGTTAATATGGCCAATCCTGCGGGCTATGGTCGTATCGTGCGCAACGCGCAGGGCGATGTGATCAGCATAGTCGAAGAGAAGGATGCAAACGACGAACAGCGTGAAATTACCGAAGTAAATACTGGAATTCTACTTGCACCGACAGGGCAACTGCGCGGTTGGCTGTCACAATTGCGGACAGACAATATCCAGGGCGAATATTATTTAACCGACATTGTCAGCATGGCGGTCGAGGCGGGCGTCGCGGTGCGTACTGTGCAACCCGCCCACGAATGGGAAATACAAGGGATAAACAGCAAATCACAGTTAGCTGTTCTGGAACGCAGCTGGCAACAGGTACTGGCTGCTCGGCTGCTGGCACAGGGCGTGACGCTTGCTGACCCGGCTCGTCTGGATGTACGAGGATCGCTGGAATGTGGCCGCGATGTGGAAATTGATGTCGGTTGCATTTTTGAAGGCGAGGTCAAGCTGGGTGATAACGTGCAAATCGGCGCCTATTGCATCATTAAAAACACTGTTCTCGCAGCAGGTACGCAGATTGCTCCCTATAGCCATCTTGACGGCAGTAACGTCGGATCGGCTTGCCGCATCGGTCCTTACGCGCGCCTGCGTCCCGGAACAATGTTGCACGACGATGTTCACATCGGAAACTTTGTCGAAATCAAGAATAGCGAAATAGCGCAATCCAGCAAAGCCAATCATTTGAGCTATATCGGCGATACCACGATCGGGCGCCGGGTCAATGTAGGCGCGGGTACCATCACCTGTAATTATGATGGCGCGCACAAACACCGCACCGTGATTGAGGACGATGTGTTTATCGGTTCGGATACACAGCTGGTCGCTCCGGTTACGGTCGCGCGTGGATCAACTATCGGCGCCGGATCGACGATTACGCGCAATACGCCTGAAGGCGAATTGACGTTGTCGCGCAGTAAACAGGTTTCTGTCCAGGGATGGCGGCGGCCGGTGAAGAAAACGACGGGTAAGTAATTGCGATTACTCATTGCTCTCAACTAACTAATAACCGGGCTATCAATTATGTGTGGAATCGTGGGCGCAGTAGCACAACGTAATGTTGTGCCTATCTTGTTGGAAGGATTGCAGCGACTGGAATATCGTGGCTACGATTCAGCCGGCTTGGTAGTGTTAAATGAAGGCCGGCTGGATCGCGTGCGAAGTAATGGCCGCGTAGCTGAACTGAGTGAGAAGAGTACAGACACTCAGGGATTGCTCGGCATCGCCCATACCCGCTGGGCCACACACGGCGTACCCTGCGAACGCAATGCCCATCCGCACATGAGCCGAGATCTGATCGGCGTGGTGCATAACGGCATCATAGAAAATTACGAATCACTGCGTACGCGCCTGACGGCGGAGGGTTACGAATTTACCTCGGACACCGACACGGAAGTCATCGCGCATCTGGTTCACAGCCATTATGTTGGTGGCAACACCCTGCTGGCGGCTACGCAGGCCACGCTCACCGAGTTGGTAGGCGCGTATGCCATCGGTGTGATTGCGTCAGACAATGCCGATCACATCATTTGCGCCCGACGCGGCAGCCCATTGCTGATGGGCGTGGGCATAGAGGAGAATTTCTTTGCCTCGGATGTGTCTGCGCTGTTGCCGGTCACCAGCAGAGTGGTATATCTCGAAGAAGGCGACGTGGTAGAAGTGGGCCGTATGGCTTATCGGATATTCGCTGCGGACGGCAATCTGGTTGATCGCCCGGTTCAGGTGAGTGAAATCAGCAACGAAAGCGTGTCGCTGGGCAACTATCGCCATTACATGCAGAAGGAAATTCACGAGCAACCGCTGGCTATTGCCGATACGCTGGAATCCGTCTGCAACAGTAAATCTATTCTTCCGGGGATATTTGGCGCTGAGGCCGCGGCCACATTCGAAAGCATAGACAGCATTTTGATACTGGCTTGCGGCACCAGTCATCATGCCGGTCTGGTGGCGCGCTACTGGCTGGAAGAAATCGCCGGAATACAGTGCACGGTTGAAATCGCCAGCGAGTACCGTTACCGCACCAGCGTGCCGAATCCCAAGGCGCTGGTGATTGTGCTTTCACAATCGGGTGAAACGGCGGATACACTGGCCGCGCTCAATCACGCAAAAGGGCTAGGACACAGCCATACACTGGCCATTTGTAACGTGCCCGAAAGCGCACTCATCAGACTTTCCCTGCTGCGTTTTTTGACGCGTGCAGGCCCGGAAATCGGCGTGGCTTCGACCAAAGCATTTACCACACAACTGGTCGCGCTATTTTTGCTGACGCTGGTGTTGGCCAAGCAGCGTGGACGCCTGGCCCCGGAACAGGAACAACAGCATCTACATGCGCTGCGCCATCTGCCCGCCGCCACACAAAAGGTACTGGATCTGGAACCGCAAATTGCAAAGATTGCCGAGCACTTTGCGGACAAACAGCACGCCCTGTTTCTGGGGCGCGGCCTGCACTATCCCATTGCGCTGGAAGGTGCGCTCAAGCTGAAGGAAATCTCCTACATACACGCCGAAGCCTATCCGGCGGGTGAGCTGAAGCATGGCCCTCTGGCGCTGGTGGACAAGGATATGCCGGTGATATCGGTTGCGCCGAACGATGTATTGCTGGAAAAACTGAAATCCAATCTGCAGGAAGTCCGTGCGCGTGGCGGTGAACTGTATGTATTCGCTGATGCAGATACGCATATCCATGAAACAGATGGCGTACATATCCTGCAAATGCCCGAACACGCGGGATATTTGAGTCCCATCTTGCATACCATCCCATTACAGTTGCTGTCATATTACGTCGCATTGCAGAAGGGGACCGACGTGGACAAGCCGAGAAACCTCGCCAAGTCCGTGACCGTGGAATAAGCGCGGGTCGGTTACTGTTCCGTACAATTAAAGTCATAAATTAACCATTAAAGTCGTAAATTGAGGGCGGGGGATTTCACAGCCGGTGTTCGCCAGCTACTGAGGTTCCCCTCAATTGAGAAAATAGTTGAACGTCGGCTATACTCAATCAAGCAGAAGGTCGGTGAACAATAGAACTGGCATTGCGTACAGCCGGTAGGTGTCATTAACAGTCTATCAATAGTCGGAATTGATTACCCGAAACCGGCACTTCATAGAAGGCGTCTTTACGGCTGACACGCATCACTTCCCTTGCTTAAAAGTAACTCTTAGGTTACTATTTAAGTATGCCCATCAAGATTGAAGAATACATAAGCGGCGGACAGAAGAACTACTATGCAGAGTGGTTCAATGATTTATCCATTGATTATGCCGCAAAAGTGGCCGCTGCTCGTGCGCGCATGATGGCGGGCAGTTTTGGGAATGTGAAGCCCATAGATGGAACCCTCAAGGAGTATCGGATTGATTGGGGGCCGGGAATTCGTATTTACCTTATTCAGGATGGTGATGTGTTCATCGTGCTGCTTGGCGGTGGAACTAAAAATAGCCAGGCTGCCGATATCAGACAGGCGAAGAAATTGCGTGATGAGTACGATGCACGCAAAGCCATGTTAAAGAAAAGTCAGAAAGGATAAATGATGGGACAGCTCACAGTAGATTCCAGTACAACATTACAAACCAGAATCAAGGCAGACTCAGCGTTTGCTGAAGCTTTGCTGAGAGAAGCGACCGATATGTTTTTAAATGGCGAGGCAGAAGCATCGCGTTTATTGCTACGCGATGTGGTGAATGCAACTGTGGGTTTTGAGCAAATCGCTCTGGCAACCAACCGCCCGAGCAAGAGCGTGCATCGTATGTTGTCGGCTCGCGGCAATCCGACCATGGAAAGTTTGTCGGTAGTTTTTTCAGCAATCAGGAAGGTGCTGAACGTAACCTTGGAGACGCGGATCGTTCATCAAGCGTGATCGGAGCATGACGTAATAACATAGATGGCCAAATTAAGCAGTTTTTCCAACAGAACAAATCACAGCCTGAAGAATTTAAAACGGTGACAATTGTTTTCCTTACAACACAAGGAGAACGTCATGAACACCGATACCCCCATTAAAGCACTTCGCCATGGTCCGGTTCTCGACACCGGAATTTGACGTAAAGACAAGGTGAATATCAGCTATGCTGCTGGAAGCGGACTGTCGAAGAGCAGAAACGTAGGTTTTTTTGCCCTTAGGCGAGTGCTCATTTTATTCAATTCGGCGTGTTTTTGAGCCATGATTTACGACTTTAAAAAAATCCTAAAAATCGAGTGCTCTGTAAGCCTTATAGCACTGTACTTCGAATTTACGACTCGCGCGGAATAGCTGCTTAAAACTGAAAGTTCTAACCTCCCATATGCCCAAAGAATTCTCCTGCGTCCTCAAAGCATGGCGCGCCCACGAGAGCGAACTGCGCGGCTATCTGATCCATCGCACGAGCGATTCGCATGCGGCGGAAGATCTGTTACAGGGAACCTTCGTCAAAGCCATGCGTCAGGGCAAAGATTTTTGCAGTCTGGACAACGCCCGTGCCTGGCTATTTCAGGTGGCGCGCAATGCGCTGGTGGATCATCAGCGTCTGCACAAGGAAACGGTCGATGTTTCAGAGGATATTCCCGCGCCAGAAACCCAAACCGAGCCGCTCGTGGCGCTAAGCGCTTGTGTGGCCAGAGTGCTGACCGAGCTTTCCTCGGAAGACCGCGACATCATCGAACAGTGTGACCTGAACGGCCTAAAGCAGGCTGACTATGCCAAGGCGCACGGCCTGTCCTTGGCGGCCACCAAGTCGCACCTGCTGCGCGCCAGAGCGCGTATGGGTGATACGTTATCGACCAACTGTAAGGTAGAGTTCGACTCGGAAGGTCGAGTGACCGGACACGTTCCGCGAAAATAATCACCGCTTTTCTGCATCCTTTTTCGGCTTCGTTCGTCTCCTTTTTACAAGCGCGGTCAAAACGCGCAATCACGAAACTGGAAGGCTGCAATGAATACGACCACACTCAATCTGCCCCGTAACAATCCGCGCGCTTTTTTGTTGCTCGCGGCCATCGCATGGTTTGCGCTGTACAAGGTACTGGAACCGTTCTCGCATGTACTGGTGGGGTGGCTGCCCATAGCAAGTGGTACGCATCTATATGACGCGCTGCAATTCTTCTTCTACGACACGCCCAAAGTCTTGTTGCTGTTGGCCGGTGTGGTGTTTGTGATGGGGATGGTGAATTCCTACTTCACGCCGGAACGTACTCGCGCCCTGCTGTCCGGTCGGCATGAAGGCGTGGGCAATGTGATGGCCGCCTCGTTGGGCATCGTCACGCCGTTCTGCTCCTGCTCCGCCGTGCCGCTGTTCATCGGCTTCGTGCAGGCGGGCGTGCCGCTGGGCGTGACATTCTCCTTCCTGATTGCGGCACCGATGGTGAATGAGATCGCACTGGCGCTGCTGTTTGCGCTGTTCGGCTGGAAGATCGCACTGCTGTATCTGGTATTGGGGCTGTCCATCGCCATCGTGGCCGGTTACATCATCGGTCGCCTGAAGATGGAACTTCACCTCGAAGACTGGGTACAGAAAATGGCGCATGTGCAAGCCAAGGTCGGCGCGGATGAGCTGACACTGGTCGATCGCATCCAGGCCGGTTTCGCCAGCGTGCGTGAGATCGTCGGTAAAGTTTGGCTCTATGTGCTGGCGGGCATTGCGCTTGGTTCAGGCATTCACGGCTATGTGCCCGCCGACTTCATGGCTAGCTTCATGGGCAAGGATGTGTGGTGGGCGGTGCCGGTCTCGGTCGTGATCGGTGTGCCGATGTACACCAACGCCGCCGGCATCATCCCCGTCATCGAGGCGCTGCTGGCCAAGGGCGCTGCACTGGGCACCGTGCTAGCCTTCATGATGAGCGTGATCGCGCTGTCGTTGCCGGAGATGGTCATCCTGCGCAAAGTGCTCAAGCCTCGCCTGATCGCCACCTTTGTCGGCGTGGTGGCGACGGGTATCCTGATCGTGGGTTATGTGTTCAACGCGGTGTTGTGATGACAAGCTGCGCTGCGCCACCAGCGAATGCCCCGGTCATTCACCTCACCCTGGCGGGCAGCGGTGAACCATTGCTACGCATGGAGAAACGCCTGTCCTGTGCGGCCACCAGTGCGGGCGTGAGGCTAGAACTGGAGATACGCAAGGACTATGAAGTACTGGAGCTCGTTCCCAGCGACACGCCTGCCGTGTTGCAGCAAGGCAGAGTCGTATTCAAAGGGTTGCCGCGCACCGAGGAGATCGAGGCGTGGCTCAAACAAAGGTTATGAATGCCGTCCGCACTGTCCGGTTATAGATAGTGCAATACAGGAGAGGAAATAAAATGGAAGTGAATCGTATCGTCAGTATTTTTGCGGGCGCTGTCGTGATGGCCAGTCTGGGGCTGGCACATTGGCAAGGGCAGGTTAATCTAGGCGGCATGGGCTGGCTGTGGCTGACCCTGTTCGTCGGCTTCAACCTGTTTCAGATGGGCTTCACCGGCTTCTGCCCGTTGGTGAAGATTCTGGGCTTGTTCGGCTATGACAAGAGCAAATGCTGTGCGCCCAAGGCGGATGGAAAATCCTGCTGCTGATCCTGAAGGAGAAATGAAATGAAAAACATCAAAGTTCTCGGCACCGGCTGTGCCAATTGCAAGACCACATTGAAACTGATCGAAGACGCAGCAAAAGAAAAAGGCATCGAAGTCAAACTGGAAAAAGTGGAAGATATACAGGCCATCATGGGCTACGGTGTGATGTCCACGCCCGGCGTGGTGGTGGACGGCCAAGTAGTGCATGCGGGCGGAGTGCCCTCGCGCGACAAGATCGCGGGGTGGTTGTGATGGCAGCGCAGAAGAAATTCCATCTCGCCTTCTCGCTGATCATGGGGCTGCTCATGATCTCGCTGATGACCTTCGTCATCACGGCGGTGAACATCGGCTTCCCGGCGGATTTCCTCTCGCGCTGGTGCAAGGCTTTTGCTGTCGCCTACACAGTCGGCGTGCCGGTGATCTTCTTTGTGGCACCGCTGGCGCGTAAACTGACCGGAAGACTGCTGGGTGTACCAGCATAAAGCAGTTACAAGGAGCAAAAGGATGAGCGACTCAGCAACGAAGATGACTTTCCATATTGTCACGCAACGCCGCGATGCGCATGGCAGCGTAGCGCACTGCAAAGAAGCGGACATCACACTGGACACCGACATCTCCGGTCGTACCGACGCATTTAATCCCGCCGAACTGCTACTTGCGGCGCTCTCCGCCTGCATCATCAAAGGTATCGAGCGCATCACACCTATCCTCAAGTTCGAGTTGCATGGCGTAGAGGTTAAGGTCGACGGGGTACGCCAGGATGTGCCGCCGAAGATGGAGTCCATCACCTACGAGATCATCGTGGACAGCGACGAATCCGACGCGCGTCTGGCGCTGCTGCACGAGAACGTGAAGAAATATGGCACGATGTTCAACACCGTCGCGCCAGGAACCCGGTTGAGCGGCACACTGCGTCGCAGGACATGACATGAGCCACGACCACGACGGCCACGACCACCACCACACCGCCGCCGGCACCACGCTGCTGTGGGCCATGGTGCTCACACTGGGCTTTGCCGCCGTGGAAGCCGGGGTCGGCCTGTGGGCAGGCTCGCTGGCGCTAGTGGCCGATGCAGGCCACATGATCAACGATGCGGCGGCGCTGCTACTCGCGGCCGGCGCGGCCTGGCTGGCACAACGCCCACCCTCGTTGCGCCACAGTTACGGATTGGGCCGTGCCGAGTTCATCGCGGCGCTGATCAACAGTCTCGGCCTGCTGGTGCTGGTGGGCTGGCTGGCAGTGACCGCCGTCGAGCGCCTGCAAGCGCCGCAGGCGGTAATGGGCGAAGCGGTCTCCGTCACCGCCGCCATCGGTCTGGCGATCAACCTGCTGGTGGCCTGGCTGCTGGCGCGTGGCGAGAAGAACCTCAACACCCGCGCCGCCATGCTGCATGTGCTGGGCGACCTGCTGGGGTCAGTGGCTGCATTGATCTCCGGCCTAGTCATCGCCTACACCGGCTGGACGCCGATCGATCCCATCCTGTCGCTGGTCATCGGCGCGCTGATACTGGTCTCCAGCCTGCGCTTATTGCGCGAGGCGCTGCACGGCCTGATGGAAGGCGCGCCGTTCAACATCAAGTCGGAAGAGGTGGGCAAGGCGCTGGCCGCTGTGCCGGGTGTCGTCTCGGTACATGATCTGCATATCTGGGCGGTCAAGGCGGAGGAGCCTTTGCTGACGGTGCATCTGGTGGTGGAAGACATGGCCCAGTGGGAGCGAGTAATGCAAGTCAGCCATGGCCTGCTGGACGAGAACTTCGGCATCCATCATGCTACCTTGCAACCGGAGCCAATGACGCGGAGCGTACAGTGGTATGAATCAAACAGGAGTTTGGCACGTGATCGAACTCCAACTCTAAGTTAGTTTCAGAATATCTGCCCTTCGGCATGATTCTTCAGCCTAGTCTGCTACATAGCATAAAGCTGCCCGTCACCACTTCATACCCCAACGATTCCAACGTCGCGATTCCTTGTAAGGAATAAACAGAGGCTTATTTTTGCATCTGTTTGTAGCATCTCATGCCGAGAATTGCGTGCACTATGCTCCTGAAGCTGTAAATTGAATAAGTCCGCGAAGCGGACGCATGCTCGGTTTTGTCCGCTTCGCGGTAGATGTTTTCGCTGGATTCTCGCTTTTACGGGAATGACGGATAACACGGGTTTAATTTACGATTGTAATTGGCTGGAATAATCGGGGTGAAAAATGGCGGTTATCGCCGTGTTTAATCAAAAGGGCGGGGTAGGGAAAACCACCACTTGTCTGAATGTCACAGCGGCGCTGAGTATTGCGCAGCAGAGTCCGATCGCGCTTGATTTGGATCCGCAAGGGCATCTGACATTGGCCAGCGGGCTTAAAAATGTGGGCACGGATAGCAGCATGGCCGCATTTTTCAAGCATAAGACGCCTTTGGCCAAGCTCCTGCGCGACACGCCGCGCGGCTGGCAGGCTATTCCCGCCGCTTTGGAGTTGGCCAAAATAGATGCGCTGTTGGGCAGCGACCCTCAGGCGGCAACCCTGCTGAAGAAGGGCTTGTACGAAGATCTGGCGCTGACGGGCGCACCGATAATGATCGATTGTTGTCCGATGCTGGGCGTGCTGACTTTGAATGCCTTGCTGGCCTCGGATCGGGTGCTGATTCCGGTATCGGCTGATTTCCTGTCGCTGCAAGGCGTGCACAGGCTGGACAGCGCGCTTAATGTGCTTGAGGTTAAACTTAAGCGCAAGATAGAACGACGCATTCTGGTGACGCGTTTCGACTCGCGCCGCAAGCTTTCCTACGAAATATATGAAAAGCTGAAGAACCGATTTGGTGAGGTGCTTTGCAATACGCGCATCGGTGAGAATGTCGCGCTGGCGACCAGCCCGATGCATGGTCAGGATGTGTTCGAATATGCGCCACGCAGCCCCGGTGCGGCGGACTATCAGGACCTGACCAAGGAACTATGGGATAGCGGATTCTTTGCCTGAAGCAGACTGTCCCGCAAGTGTCTGGCGATTTAGTCAACATCGCAATGCCTGCCCGAAAGCAGGCAGTCAAGAATGGGTGTTATGCCAGCGCCTTGAGTAGTTTGTCGTGTATCCCGCCGAAACCGCCGTTGCTCATTACCAGAATATGATCGCCGGGACACGCTGTGGTCGCGATGGCGGCTATCAGTGCATCGAGATTATCCAAAACCGTTGCTTTGTCTCCCATGGGCGCCAGCGCACCTTGCGCATCCCAGCCCAGATTGCCCGAATAGCAAAAAACCAGATCGGCGTCCTTCAGGCTGCCGGGTAGCGCGTCTTTCATCACGCCCAGCTTCATGGTGTTGGAGCGCGGCTCCAGCACTGCGAGGATGCGTGCGGTGCCGACCTTGTGGCGCAATCCGGCAACAGTGGTGTCGATAGCGGTGGGGTGGTGAGCGAAGTCGTCGTAAACGGTGATGCCGTTCACCACCCCGCGCACTTCCATGCGGCGCTTCACGTTCTTGAATTCGGCCAGTGCGGCCAGGCCATGCGCGACCGGCACGCCTGCATGGCGCGCGGCAGCGAGTGCGGCGAGTGCATTCATGCGGTTGTGTTCGCCGAATAAATCCCAGCTCAATACGCCCTGCGGTTCGCCGTTCAGGGTTACGCGATTGTCTGCGTCTATGTTCCAGCCATCGTCATTGCCGAAAGTTTCCACCGGCGTCCACCAGCCGCGCTTGAGCACGCGTTCGAGCGCGGGTTCGCGGCCATTGCTGACGATCAGGCCGTTGCCCGGCACGGTGCGCACCAGATGGTGAAACTGAGTTTCAATCGCGGCCAGATCGGCGAAGATGTCGGCGTGGTCGAATTCCAGGTTGTTGAGTATCACGGTGCGCGGATGGTAATGCACGAACTTGGAGCGTTTGTCGAAGAACGCGGTGTCGTATTCGTCCGCCTCGATGACGAAAAACGGCGATTCGGTAATACGCGCCGAGATGTCGAAATTCTGTGGCACGCCGCCGATCAGAAAACCGGGGTTCAGTCCCGCGTGTTCCAGTATCCAGGCCAGCATAGACGCGGTGGTGGTCTTGCCGTGCGTGCCCGCTACGCCCAGCACCCAACGGTCGCGCAGCAGCGTGTCCGAGAGCCATTGCGGGCCGGAGACATAAGGCAGATTGCGGCACATGATCTCTTCCATCAGCGGATTGCCGCGCGTGACCACATTGCCGATCACATAAACATCCGGGTTGAGTTCGAGTTGTTCCACGCCGAAACCGGTGATCAGCTCGATGCCCTGTGCCTCCAACTGGGTACTCATAGGCGGATAGACGTTGGTATCGCAGCCGGTGACGCGATAACCTGATTGCTTGGCAATCGCCGCGATGCCGCCCATGAAAGTGCCGCAGATGCCGAGGATATGAATATGTTTTGGTTTGCTCATCATCAATTCTTACGTCCTGAAATAAAATACACCGCGCCCATCATTGCAGCGCGGCTTACGGATAAATCTGGTTTACAGGCTGAAAAACTCAGGTTTCTTCGGGCACCATTTTGATTGCGCCGCACGGGCATTCTGTCGCGCACATGCCACAGCCTTTGCAGTAATCGTAGTTGAACTTGAAGCGTTTGCCGGGGCCGAGCTTGATAACGGCATTGTCCGGGCATACGCCGTAGCAGTTGTCGCATTCGAAGCAGTTGCCGCAGGACAGGCAGCGGCGAGCCTCAAACAAGGCATTAGTCTCGTCCAGCCCGCCTTGCACCTCGTCGAAACTGGTCTGGCGGCGGATGATGTCCAGCATCGGGCGCACCGTCTTGTCGGCATCGGAGTAGTACCACGGGTTGATTTTGTCGAATCCGGCCAGTTCATGTTTAGGCGCGGGTTCATAGGTTGCATCGTTCAGCCAGGCGTTGATGTTGAGCGCGGCTTTTTTGCCGTGACCTACCGCCACGGTGACGGTGCGCTCCG
Organism: Gallionella sp.; assembly: GCA_030681375.1. GTDB lineage: Bacteria > Pseudomonadota > Gammaproteobacteria > Burkholderiales > Gallionellaceae > Gallionella. The sequence goes on along the minus strand of JAUXWM010000023.1, from coordinate 17,550 downwards.
ATGGTACCATGTCGCCCCCCGCAAAAATGCCGGGATGGCCGGTCATCATGTTGGGGGATACCTGTACCGTGCCGTCCACAATCTCCAGTCCGGATACGCCTTCCAGCAGCGACAGATCGACGTCCTGTCCGAGCGCCAATACCACCGAGTCGGCTTCCAGCGTCTCGAACTCGCCGGTCGGTTGCGGATAACCCTTATCGTCCAGCGCCATTTTTTCGACGGTGATCGCGCCCGCATCGGCCTGCTTGATGGTGGACAACCACTTGATCATCACGCCTTCCTGCAGCGCTTCCTCGATTTCGAAGTCATGCGCAGGCGCCTTGTCGCGCGTGCGGCGATAGACGACGATCGGTTCGGCACCCATGCGCTTGACCGAGCGCGCGACGTCGATCGCGGTGTTGCCGCCGCCGTACACAATGACCTTGCGCCCCAGCATCGGCTTGTCTTCACCTTCCATTGAGCGCAGTACGGATACGGCATCGATGATGTGCGCGGCATCGCCGGAAGGGATGAAAGTGCGCTTGCCGATATGGGCGCCAACTGCCAGAAAAGCCGCGTCGAAGCCATGCTGTTTCATGCTCAGTGCTATGTTTTCGACTTTGGTGTTGAGTTTGAGTGTCACGCCCATATCGAGGATGCGTTGCACTTCGGCATCCAGCACCTCGCGCGGCAGGCGATATTTGGGTATGCCGAAACGCATCATGCCGCCCGCCAGCGGGCCAGCCTCATGGATTTCGACCTGATGACCCATGCGTGCCAGATGATAGGCAGCGGAAAGCCCTGATGGCCCGGCACCTACGACTAATACCTTCTTACCGCTGGCGGTGGCGGGTGCATTGAATTTCCAGCCCAGCTTGATCGCTTCGTCGCCCAGAAAACGCTCGACCGAGTTGATGCCGACGGGGCTGTCCAGTTGCCCGCGATTGCATGCGCCTTCGCAGGGGTGGTAGCACACCCGCCCCATCACTGCAGGCAGCGGATTATCCTGCACCAGCACGCGCCAGGCTTGTTCATAGTCGCCGGATTCGGCGTGAAACAGCCAGCCCTGAATGTTCTCGCCGGCAGGGCAGGCGTTGTTGCAGGGCGGCAGACGGTCCAGATAGACGGGGCGCGTCGTGCGCCAGGTGCCGGTCAAATTGGCCAGCGAAGTGCCGGGTTTTAATGTAATCGCAAAGGGTTTGTTCGGCATGTCAGTTTCCCTCGTCTTCCAGCAAGCCGTACTTGCGGATGTTGCGGTCCGCGATCGCCTGAATGCGTGCCACGGTTTCCGGATGCGCATTCTTGCCGAACAGATGCGCGAAACGTCGCTGCGGTTTCATGTACTCCTCCACCGGAATTTTGTGGCGTATTTTCAACACGCCTGTCACTTCGCCATACTCGGCTTCGAATACCGGGAATGTGCCGGATTCCTTGGCCATGCGTGCCATACGGATGGTGTCGTGTGATGCCGTACCCCAGCCCAGCGGGCAAGGCACAAAAATATGGATGTAGCGCGCGCCGTGCATCTTCATGGCTTTACGCACCTTGTATTCCAGATCGCGCAGGTCGGCTACGGTCGCCGTCGCGACGTAGGGGATGCCGTGCGCCATCGCGATTTCCGGCACATTCTTACCCTGACCGAACACGTTGCCCGGCTCAGGCCCGACCGGCATGGTGGTCGCGGTGCGCGCTGCCGGAGGCGTGGCGGAGGAGCGCTGTACGCCGGTATTCATGTAGCCTTCGTTGTCGTAGCAGATGTACAGCACGTCGTCATTGCGTTCGAACATGCCGGACAGGCAGCCGAAACCGATGTCGGTCGTGCCGCCGTCGCCGCCCTGCGCCACGACGCGCACTTCGGGCCGTCCCTTAACCTTCATCGCCGCCGCGATGCCGGTAGCCACGGCTGCGGCATTGCCGAACAGCGAGTGGATCCACGGCACCTGCCATGAGGATTCGGGATAAGGCGTGGAAAACACTTCCAGACAGCCTGTTGCATTCGCCGCGATTAGCTGGTTATTGCTCTCGGCCATCGCTGCATCGATGGCATAACGCGCGCCCAGCGCTTCACCGCAGCCCTGACAGGCGCGATGTCCGGAGTTGATCGAGTTGCTGCGCGTCTCCACCGATTGCAAACTGCGCTCATCGGGTGCGAGCAGGCGGTTGCCGACGGTGAAGGTGCCGGTCTGGTAGAACTTGACTGCTTGAAAGCCCATGACAACTCCTTAACCGAATTTAGCCGAAACGATACCCTTGTCGTGCAGTATATTTTCGGCAGCAGGGCCGGAACGGCGCGTGGTCTTTTCGCGTTCCAGTTGTTTATTGACCGCGTCCCAGTCCAGATCGAGGAAGGTCACCGGCGGCAGATCTTCCTTTTCAGCCTGACGGAACAGCGTGTGTAGCGAAGATTTGGGTATGGGGCGTCCGCCCAGACCCGCGACCGCAGTAAAACCCTTCAGGCCGCTGCCGCTCACTGCCATGCGCACATCAGTGGCGACGATGCCGCCCATGCCTACGGCCAGGCTCTTTTCCAGCACCAGAAAGCGCTTGCAGCCTAATAGTGCTGCGCGTACTTGCTCCAGTGGAAAGGGACGGTAGCTGATGATGCCCAGCACGCCGATCTTGTGACCCGCTTCGCGCATCTCGTCCACCACGTCCTTGATGGTGCCGAGTATCGAGCCCATCGCGATGATCACGGTTTCAGCGTCTTCGATGCAATAGCTGCGCACCAGTCCGCCGCTGTCGCGTCCGAATGTTTCCTTGAACTCGGCTGCCAGTTGTGGGATGAGTTCCAGTGCCTGCATCTGCTTGGCGTGCGCCAGATAGCGTACTTCCATAAAGGCTTCAGGGCCGACCATCGCACCGATGGAAACCGGCTCCGCCGGGTCGAGCACCTGACGGGGTTCGAACGGCGGCAGGTAATCATCCACCTGTTGCTGCGTGGGCATGTCCACGCGCTCGAAGGCGTGGGTGAGGATGAAGCCGTCCATGCACACCATGATGGGCATGGATAATTCTTCCGCCAGACGGAAGGCCTGAATGTGCAGATCGAGCGCTTCCTGATTGGTTTCGGCGAACAGCTGCATCCAGCCTGAATCGCGTTGCGAGAGCGAATCGGAGTGGTCGTTCCAGATGTTGATTGGCGCGCCGATGGCGCGGTTGGCCACCGTCATCACGATGGGCAGCCCTAAGCCTGACGCGTTATAGACCGCTTCGGCCATGAACAGCAGGCCTTGCGATGCGGTGGCGGTGTAGGCGCGCGCACCGGCGGCGGAAGCGCCGATCGCGACCGACATCGCGGCGAACTCGCTTTCCACATTGATGAATTCGCAGGGCGTTAAATTGCCCGATTTCACCATTTCGCCCAGCGCCTCGACGATATGCGTCTGCGGCGAAATCGGATAGGCGCAGATCACCTCGGGGCGGCACAGCGCGATGGCTTCGGCGACGGCTTTTGAGCCTTCAGTTTGTTTAAGCATCTGCCTGCTCCTTCATCATGGCCTGCACCAGCAGGTAGGCTTCCTCGGCTGCGGCAATGTTGCCCAGCGCTACTTTTCCGGAAAACTTTTCGTTGATGGCCTTGATGACCGATTCCAGTTTGATAATGCCGGAGAGTGCGGCAAATCCGGCCAGCAGCGGGACATTGGGTATCGGACGGCCGACATGTTTGAGACCGAGTTCGGTAGCAGGCAGCGTGCAAAAGCGCTCGCTGCGGCGCTGTTTGACGAGCTCGCCCAAGCCCAGTGTTTCCAGACTGTGGTGCGAATTGAGCAGTACATAGCCGTCCTGTTTTAACCCGGCGAATACGTCAATCTGATGCAACAGCGTGGGGTCCTGGACAATGATCGCATCCGGTTCCATAACCGGTTCGCGCAGGCGTATTTCTTTATCGGAGATACGGCAGAATGCCACTACCGGCGCGCCGGTGCGCTCCGATCCGAAGCTGGGAAAGGCCTGTGCATGACGGCCTTCCTCGAATGCGGCAACCGACAGCATCTCTGCGGCTGTCACCACACCCTGTCCGCCACGGCCATGAACTCGTATCTCAAACATCAGCCACTCCCTATATGCATTGCCTGGAGCAGAATTTTACGCCTGTTCAGGCTGAATGACTCAGTTTACGCCCAGCAATTCCACATCAAATACCAGCGTGGCATTGGGAGGAATCACGCCGCCTGCCCCGCGCGCGCCGTAGCCCATGTGTGCCGGAATAATCAGCGTGCGCTGACCGCCCACTTTCATGCCGTCAAAACCCTGATCCCAACCCTTGATGACACGGCCTGCGCCGAGCGGGAAATCGAATGCTTCGTTGCGGTCACGCGAACTGTCGAATTTCTTGCCTTTGTGATCGGCAGCGGTTTCGTCATACAGCCAGCCGGTGTAATGCACGGAAACGTGGTTGCCTGCGGTGGCTTCGGCGCCTTCGCCCAGTTTGGTGTCGGTCTTGATCAGTTCACTCATGCTGCTGTTCTCCATGGCGGGGGGCGCGGCCTGTTCAGAGCACGCGGTGGTGGAGAAAACTCCGGCAGATAAAAGCAGAGCCAGCGGTAAAAAAGCGATGCGTTTCATGTGATTCCTTTGTGAATTGTAGGGTGGGCTAATGCCCACCTTATGTGTTTCGCGTGGGCACGTTGTGCCTACCCTACGGTTAATTCAATTTCAGCAATTCCACATCGAACACCAGCGTGGCATTCGCCGGGATTACGCCGCCCGCGCCGCGTTTGCCATAACCCATCTCCGGTGGAATGGTCAGCGTGCGTTGCCCGCCCACCTTCATGCCCTGCACGCCCATGTCCCAACCCTGGATGACGCGACCCATGCCCAGCGGGAAATCGAACGGTTCGTTGCGGTCGCGCGAGCTGTCGAACTTTGTGCCCTTGTTGTCAGGTGCTTTCTTGTCGAACAGCCAGCCGGTGTAATGCACGGAAACGTGGTTGCCTGCCTGTGCCTCATCACCCTCGCCGACCTTGCTGTCCACGATATCGGTCTTGATGATCTTGAGCAGTTTGACTTCGAATAACAAGGTCGCGTTCGGCGGGATGTCATTGCCCGCACCGTGCGCGCCGTAGCCCATCTCCGACGGGATAACCAGCGTGCGGGTTCCGCCTTCCTTCATGCCCGCCACGCCTTCGTCCCAGCCCCGAATAACGCGTCCCGCGCCGAGCGGGAAATCGAACGGGTCGTTGCGATCAAGCGAGCTATCGAACTTTGCGCCCTTGTTGTCGGGCGCGTTCTCGTCGAACAGCCAACCGGTGTAATGCACGATGACGGTTTGTCCCGCTTCGGCTTCCGCGCCTTCGCCCAGTTTAGTGTCGGTTTTGATGAGGGTGGTCATGAAGATTTCCTTTCGTTAATTATTGTAGGTTGGGCAAAAGCGTAGCGTTGCCCACCATTTTCGTTCCGCGTGGGCACTTGTGCCCACTCTACTCGACTAATCTGTTCAAGATTGGGTCGGGCAACCTTCTGCCATGAATTACCGAGACAACCAACACTTGCTCTGCGGTTACCCGGTAGATTAAACGATAGCTGTAAACAAAGCGCTCGCGAAATTCCGGCTCTCCTATTTCGGGGACGATCGGCCCGATATTTGGAAATTCACCCAGACTTTGAGCGGTATCGAGAATCTTTTGCACCACAGCAGATGCGTAAAATGGCGAGTCCTTTGCGATATAAGCCGCAATAGAATCAACATCATCTAACGCCTCTGGCGACCAACTTACCCGTGTATCCATTTGGCTAACCGTTGCTCGGCAACTTGTTGTGAGATCAACCCTTCAGTTTCTGCACGAGCCACGCCGTTCTTGATTTTTTCAATCACGTAAAGATGATATTGAATATCCTCCAGCGAGCAGTCGTCCGGCAACTTCTGGAGCATCGTAGCAACTTGCTGTTTTGCGATTTGCATCATTTACCTCATTGATGATTTTGCCGTTTCGTAGGGTGGGCAAAAGCGTAGCGTTGCCCACCATTTTGTGTTCCGCGTGGGCACTTGTGCCCACCCTACTCGACTTGTGCACACCCTACCAGACTTCATTGCTTAATAACTTAGCACCGGTGCCAGCCAACGCTCGGCCTTCTCGATGTCCCAGCCCTTGCGTTCCGCGTAACTGGCGACCTGATCCTTCTCTATCTTGCCGGTGGCGAAGTATTTCGCGTCCGGGTGCGAGAAGTAGAAGCCGCTGACCGAAGCTGTGGGCATCATCGCGAAACTGTCGGTGATGGTGATGCCGGCACGGTTGGGTGCATCCAGTAGTTCGAACAAGGGACCTTTTTCGCTGTGTTCCGGGCAGGCGGGATAGCCGGGGGCGGGACGGATACCGCGATACTTCTCACTGATCAGCGCATCGTTGTCCAGACTCTCGTCCGCAGCATAGCCCCAGAACTCGCGGCGCACGCGGGCGTGCAGCAGTTCGGCAAACGCTTCGGCCAGACGGTCGGCCAGCGATTTAAGCAGGATGGCGTTGTAGTCGTCGTGGTTTTTCTCATATTGCGCAACGCGCGCGTCTATGCCGATGCCGGCGGTGACGGCGAAGCCGCCGATATAGTCCGCGATGCCCTTAGGCGCGATGTAGTCAGCCAGGCAATAATTCGGGATGGATTCCGGCTTTTTGGTTTGCTGACGCAGGTTATGCCAGGTCATGGCCACCGTCGAACGGGTCTCGTCGGTGTAGATTTCGATGTCGTCGCTGTTCAAGGTGTTGGCCGGGAACAGGCCGAATACGGCATTCGCGGTGAGCCAGCGACCACTGATGATTTGCTTCAACATCACCTGCGCATCGGCGAACAGCTTGGAAGCTTCCTCGCCCACGACCCTGTCCTGCAATATTTTCGGGTAACGTCCGGCCAGTTCCCATGCCTGGAAGAAGGGCGACCAGTCTATGTATTCGGCGATTTCCGCCAGACTATAGTCGCGCAGCTCCTTTACGCCGGTGAAGTTTGGCCGCGGCGGTGTGTAGCTGCTCCAGTCGGTTGCCAGTTTGTGGGCGCGCGCCTGTTCCAGCGGGACGTACACGGCTTTGGACTGTCTGGATTCGTGCTGTACCCTTGCATCAGCATAGTCAGACTTGATCTCGGCAACGTATTCGTCGCGCAGTGTGGAAGAGAGCAGGTTGCTGCACACGCCGACCGCGCGCGAGGCGTCGGTGACATACACGGTGACGCCACTCGGGTAATTTTGTTCGATTTTTACCGCCGTATGCACGCGCGAGGTCGTCGCACCGCCTATCAGCAGCGGAATCTTAAAGCCCTGGCGCTCCATCTCTTTGGCGACATGCGCCATTTCTTCCAGCGAAGGCGTAATCAGACCGGACAGGCCGATGATGTCGGCATTGTGTTCGCGCGCGGTGTCCAGAATCTGCTGGCAGGGCACCATCACGCCCATGTTCACCACCTCGAAGTTGTTGCACTGCAATACCACGGTGACAATGTTCTTGCCGATGTCATGCACGTCGCCCTTGACGGTCGCCATGACGATCTTGCCCTTGGTGCTGGTGTCGCCGGAGCGCAGTTTTTCCGCTTCGATGTAGGGGATCAGATGGGCGACCGCCTGTTTCATCACGCGGGCGGATTTCACCACCTGCGGCAAAAACATCTTGCCCGCGCCGAACAGGTCGCCGACCACGTTCATGCCGGTCATCAGCGGGCCTTCGATCACTTCGACCGGGAACTGAGCCTCAAGGCGTGCTTCTTCGGTGTCCTCGACGATGTAGGTGGTGATGCCGCGCACTAGCGCGTGGGTCAGGCGCGCCTGAACGGTGCCGCGGCGCCACTCCAGGTCTTCCACCTGCGCCTTGCCGCCTCCCTTGAAGTTCTCGGCCAGTGCGACCAGCTTCTCGCCCGCATCCGGGCTGCGGTTCAGCACTACGTCCTCGACCGCCTCGCGTAAGTCCTTGGGTAGTTCTTCGTACACGCCGAGCTGGCCGGCGTTTACGATGCCCATGTTCATGCCGGCCTGAATAGCGTGGTACAGGAACACGGTGTGGATGGCTTCCCTCACCGGTTCGTTGCCACGGAAGGAAAAGGACACGTTGGATACGCCGCCGGAAATCTTGGCGTAAGGCAGATTTTTGCGTATCCAGGCGCAGGCCTCGATGAAGTCCACCGCGTAGTTGTCGTGTTCCTCGATGCCGGTGGCAATCGCGAAGATGTTCGGGTCGAAGATGATGTCTTCAGGCGGAAAGCCGACCTTGTTCACCAGAATGTCATAGCTGCGCTGGCAGATTTCGGTTTTGCGGGCGTAGGTGTCGGCCTGACCCTGCTCGTCGAACGCCATCACCACGGCCGCCGCACCATAACGGCGCACCAGCGTCGCGTACTTGATGAAGTTTTCTTCGCCCTCTTTCAGCGAGATGGAATTGACGATGGGTTTGCCCTGCACGCATTTGAGGCCAGCTTCGATGATGTTCCACTTGGAGGAATCAATCATCAGCGGCACGCGGCTTATGTCCGGCTCGGAGGCGATCAGGTTGAGGAAACGCACCATCGCGGCTTCGCCGTCCAGCATGGCCTCGTCCATATTGATGTCGATCACCTGCGCGCCAGTTTCCACCTGTTGCTTGGCGACTTCCAGTGCTTCGTCGTATTGGCCTTCCAGAATCAGGCGTTTGAATTTGGCCGAGCCGGTGACATTGGCGCGTTCGCCGACGTTGACGAACAGCGTGTCATCACCGATGTTGAAAGGCTCAAGTCCGGACAGGCGGCAGCGATGTTCACGGTCAGGGATTTTGCGCGGCGGTACATCTTTTAACGCGTCGGCGATGGCTTTGATATGTGCGGGTGAGGTGCCGCAGCAGCCGCCGGCGATATTGAGAAAACCGCTGGTGGCGAATTCTTTCACCAGACGCGCGGTAGTTGCGGGTACTTCGTCGTAGCCGGTATCGGACAGCGGATTGGGCAGTCCGGCATTCGGGTGCGCGCTGACATAGCAGCTCGCTACCCGTGACAATTCTTCCACGTAGGGACGCATCAAATCCGCGCCCAGCGCGCAGTTCAGGCCGATGGAGAGCGGACGCGCGTGAGAAAGCGAGTTCCAGAAAGCCTCGGTGGTCTGGCCGGACAGGGTGCGGCCAGACGCGTCGGTGATGGTGCCGGAAATCATGACAGGCACGCGCACCTTGTGCTGCTCGAAATACTGATCTATCGCAAACAGCGCGGCCTTGGCGTTCAGCGTATCAAATATGGTCTCGACCATCAGAATGTCCGCACCGCCATCCAGCAGGCCGCGTATGGCTTCGCTGTAGCTGACGACCAGTTCGTCGAAAGTGACGTTGCGTGCCCCCGGATCGTTTACGTCCGGTGAGATTGAAGCGGTGCGCCCGGTGGGACCCAGCACGCCTGCGACAAAGCGCGGTTTTTCCGGGGTTGAGAATTCGTCGCACAGATCGCGCGCCAGCCTGGCTCCGGCTACGTTAAGCTCGTAAACCAGATGTTCCATGCGGTAGTCTTCCATGGATATCGAGGTGGCGTTGAAGGTGCAGGTTTCCAGTATGTCTGCGCCCGCTTGCAGATACTCGCGGTGGATGCCGCCGATGATATGGGGCTGGGTCAGCAGCAGCAGGTCATTGCAGCCTTTCACATCGATAGGATGATCGGCGAAAGTTTTGCGCGCGCCGACGTAATCGCCGTACAGGGCGATGCCGCGATAGTGTTCCTCGGTCAGCTTGTAACGCTGGATCATCGTGCCCATCGCACCGTCCAGGATCAGGATGCGCTGTTGTAATAATTTTTCGATTGGATGCGATGTAGTGTTCATGATGTGCGATTCATAAAATGAACGCGGATTTTACCATGCGACCATGCGCTCGGTAAGCTGCTGAAATTGAACCGGATAAACAGGCTGGTCAGTGTCGTCGCGGCAGCGCCCGGATATATCAGGCTTGGCGCCGTAAATTATTCAGAAATTCAGGCGTCGATATTGCACCGCCTCGGCAATATGCTGGCGGGTGACGGTTGCGCTGCCTTCCAGATCGGCGATGCTGCGCGCCACCTTGAGCACGCGATGATAGGCACGCGCGGAAAAATTGAGGCGGCTGATAGCGTGCTTCAGCAAGTCTATGCCTTGTGCATCCGGCGTGCAGTAGGCTTCAATCTCAGTCACCGAGAGCTGTGCATTGGATTTTTGCTGACGTTCCAGTTGACGTAATCTTGCGGCCTCGACCCGGGTTTGTATGGACAGACTGGTTTCGCCTGATGTCTTGCCCAGCAGATCATTCTGCGGCACGGCGGGTACTTCTATCTGTATGTCGATTCGGTCCAGCAGCGGGCCGGAAATCTTGCTGCGATAGCGTGTTACCTGATCCGGCGTGCAGCGGCACTTGCCGTTGTAGTGACCCAGGTAGCCGCACGGACAGGGATTCATTGCTGCGATGAGTTGAAATTGCGCGGGAAACTCGGCTCGCCGGGCGGCGCGCGAAATGGTGATGTGCCCCGATTCCAGTGGTTCGCGCAATACTTCCAGCACGCTGCGGTCAAATTCCGGCAATTCGTCGAGAAATAACACGCCATGCAAGGCCATGGAAATTTCACCGGGGCGTGGATTACTGCCGCTGTCATATGTTAAAATAAATGCGACAATGTAAACCAAGAATCAACCAGTTACGTTTATCTTTTTGGAATTTAATGCGACATTTATTATAAATTAACTGCGACTGGTATATAGATTATGGAAAATAGCTGCGACTCCGTTAAATTCCCGCGACAAATGCGCCGTATTGGCGTGACTCGCCGCAGTGTTTCAGGGATTTATGCTTTTAGAGGTGAGACTGCCATACAGTTTGAGTCTACGTTAGAGCGTGATTTCATAATTCGTAACGAATTCTGCAACGCAGTCCTTGAGGTTATACCTCAGCCAATCCAGATTCCATTTGTAGCTAGCAATGGGCAAACCTACACCTACACCCCCGACTTTCTTGTGTATTACCGCTTAGGGAACATGTGCTACGGGGAATACCCGAAGCCGATTCTTGTCGAGGTGAAACCCCGTGCAGAATGGAAGCGCCATTGGCGCGAATGGTTACCCAAATGGAAAGCCGCGTATCGCTACGCCAAGGAACAGGGATGGAATTTTCATATTTTCGATGAGTCTCGCATTCGTGACCAGTCACTTGAAAATATCCACCTCCTCGACCGTTATAAACGCACCCAATTCCCAATTGAAGAAACTCGGTGCGTGATCGAAAGCGTCCAGCAGATGGGTGGTGCACCGTTACACCACCTTTTAGCCAAACACTTCATGGGAATATACAAAGCTGAGGGTATTGCTCATATCTGGCATCTGCTCGCAACACGTCAGCTTGACTGCGATATTTCACTTCCACTGAACGATTTCACAGAACTATGGGTGCCGACCTATGAATAATAAAACCGAATACGAAATGGATTTGATGAAAGAGGCGTTTGAACCTATTCGCAAACGTGTAGATATTCAAGCAGGCGGGCTAGTTCAGCATGGTGATTCGATTTATCGCATTACTGAGGTGCTGGACTTCGATTCGATTATAGCCACAGAAGTGGAAACCGGTCGTAGCACTCCGCTTCGAATCAATGAACTCCGTCCTGTCGTTGCTGATGCCGTATCGGCAACAGAGGATATTGATGAAATTGCTGATGAAGACTGGAAGATTGCACAGCAACGCTATGCTGCAATCAAACCGCTTCTCACTATGACGATGATGGGGCGTAATGATGTCGTTCAACGTGCTAAAGAAGTCGGAGTCGATGCAGCCACTTTGTACAGATGGCTGCAAAAATATAATTCCATCGGTGTTATAACCGCGCTTATCCCTCAAAAACGCGGTTGGAAAGAAGGAAAGAGCCGAATCCCTGTGTTTGCAGACAAAGTAATAGAGGAGGTAATAAAGGATTTTTATTTAACCAATCAGCGCTCAACCCCACAGAAAACCGTGACTGAGGTGCTTCGTCGCTGCCAACAGCGCGGAATCGACGCGCCGAGTCCGAGCACCATACGGGCGCGCATTGGCAAGGTGACAGAAAAGCAACGATTACGCAGTCGAGGTTTTAAGGAAAAAGCCAAGAACAAATTCCTTCCAGCACCAGGGAGTTTCCCTAACGCGGATTATCCATTGGCCGTTATTCAAATCGACCATACGCCAGCCGACATCATTCTTGTGGATGATCTCTATCGAAAACCAATCGGACGTCCTTGGATCACATTGGCGATGGATATTAATAGTCGAGTCGTGACGGGTTACTACTTGTCATTTGATCCGCCTTCCGAAACCTCAGTTGCGATGTGTGTGGCTCATTCAGTTCTTCCTAAGGACGAATGGCTGATGCTGCATAAGGTAGATGCTCAATGGCCAGCATGGGGATTCCCTAAAACTATTCATGTTGATAATGGTGCGGATTTTCGCTCCAACAACTTCCAGCAATCATGTCTGATGTATGGCATCAACCTTGAATATCGTCCAGTTAAACAGCCTCGCTATGGTGGTCATATCGAGCGCGTGCTTGGAACACTGCTTCGTGAAATACACGATCTACCCGGCACTACGTTTTCTTCCATTAAAGATAAGGAAGGTTACAACTCTGAAAAAGAAGCAGCGATGACCAAGTCTGAGTTTGAGACTTGGCTGGTGACATTGATCTGCAAGGTATATCACCAGCGTCTGCATAGCGGCATCGGAATGTCACCTCTCCGTAAGTGGGAGATTGGCATTTTCGGGAACAATGAAATTCAAGGAGTAGGCATCTCCGCTCGGCCTGCGGATCGCCTGACTGTCTTACTGGATTTTCTGCCTTCCTTCCGGCGCACTGTACAAACATTTGGCGTCACCATTGATGGCATGACTTATTACGCTGATGTACTCCGTCAGTGGATTAACACAGAGGATCCTGAGATCAAGGGAAAGAAGCGTGAGTTTATTTTCCGACGCGACCCGCGCGACATCAGTACGGTGTGGTTCTTCGATCCCGATCTTAAACAATATTTCAAAGTTCCATTCGCAGATCAGGCACTGCCATCTATGAGCATATGGGAATACCAGCAGGCGCGTGAAGGGCTAAAGCGTGAAGGCAAGAAAAGTGTTAACGAACACCAGATACTTCATGCCATCACAGAATTGCGCAGTCAGGTTGATGCATCCAAGGAAAAGTCCAAGAAGGCTCGGCGCTCAAGTCAACGCCGGAAAGAGCATGAAAAAAAGATTTCACCCGCAGCACCCTTGCCGCAACAACCTGTTCGAGAATCTGTCCCACCACCAATGCATTTGGATGGGCTCATTGATGGGGATATTGATTCATTTGGGGACATCGCATGAACACGAATTGCTACGAACACATTCATCCGGATTTTCGACACATCATGGGTATGACTGATAGCGAGCGGATTGCCTTCATGGACGAGCCACGGTGGATTAGCAACAAATCCGCGCAGCATATCCTTGATACCTTGCAAGGCTTGTTGCAGAAGCCGGTTCGTCCCCGTATGCCCAATTTGCTGATTGTTGGTGAGTCTAACAATGGAAAGACGACTGTTGTTCAGCGGTTCCGTGAGTTGTGCGGTCAGGGTTACGTCAACGAAGATGCTGAACCGGTAAAGCCGGTGATTGTTTCTCAAGCGCCACCCAGCGCAGACGAAAAGGGATTATATGTTTCCATTCTTGAGTGCTTCTTTACTCCCTACCGGGCCACTGACCCACCCACTAAGCTTAGGTATCAGGTCATACACCTGCTACGAATGTGCCATACCAGAATGCTCATCATTGACGAGTTTCACTCTCTGCTTACCGGCACGCCGGTAAAACAGCGTGAGGTAATGAACGCGATCAAGTTGCTATGCAATGAGCTTGCAATCCCAATCGTGGGAGTAGGCACGCGTGAAGCTGTGCGCGTATTGCATACTGATCCACAGCATGCCAGCCGGTTCGACGTAATGACACTACCTCTGTGGGAGCTGAACAAAGACTTTCAGCAATTGCTGGCCGGGTTCGAGAAGGTCTTGCCACTCAAAAATCAATCGAAGCTATACACACCGGAATTAGCCAGTTTGCTGCACACCATTTCTGAAGGAAACACAGGCAATCTACATCGACTTTTAATTGAGTGCGCTACGGAGGCAATCAAAGGCGGTAAAGAGCAAATTGATAAACCAATCATTGAGAGTAAGGCTTGGCTGCGGCCAACACGCGGCATACGGGAGCTGATAGCTTGATTTCACAATGGGTGATTCCCGTACCGTTACTGCCAGATGAAATAATTTCCTCATGGCTGGTACGAGCAGCGCTCATTCAGGGATGCGATCCGTTGGTTCTAACTGGTAGTGTTTGGCCAAAGTTGAGAATTTGGACTAGAGATACAGACCGTTTTTTTGATGATGAAAGCATTGATCCGCTCTGCGCAGTGTCTGGCATACCAAAGCAGGAGTTTGCAACCTCTACGCTATATTCGGTTGCCTGTCAGATTGCTGACGGAAACTTGCCAGTGAAAGCCTCGTGGCCTTGGATGCTGACCTTAGGCGCAAGGAATACCAAGCGTCGTAGCGGGCTTCAATACTGCCCTGTGTGTTTAGGGGAGGACTCAACCCCTTACTATCGACTTCAATGGCGTTATGCATGGCATGTTTGTTGCGAGAAGCACGGTTGTGCTCTGTATGATCGTTGCAATACCTGCAATGCGCCAGTAGAGCCACACCGACTGTTGGCAGAAGACCAGCAGGTCAGCGTATGCGCAACCTGCAAAACCGATCTGCGTAAAGCCATTCCAACTTCCTGCGCTACAAATGCGCTGGATTTTCAGCGGGAAGCTGATCGTGTGGTGCTTCAGGGACAAGGTGAGTGTCTTGGGAAAACTATTGATGTCCATCATTGGTTTGATCTCGCAAGCTTCTTTACATCCCTGATACGGCGAGCCAGTCGTAGCAATAACACAATCTTAATTGATTTCGTTCATCGACTTGGTGTGAAGCTGCCAGAGGGATTGGCGGTGATTCCGGGTGCTGGAATTGAGATGCTTAGAATTCAGGGTCGCCAGAAGTTCTTAGAAAGCCTCTACCCGTTGATGATGGTTGGACAAGAACAATTTGAACTGGCCTTAAAGGAATCTGGTATTGCAACACAAACGCTCTGCGAAAAAGGAAAGGCGCTTCCTGAGCGGCTTCTTGAAATGGCATCATCATTGCCGGACAAATCAAGAATCCGTACCAGAAAACAAGTGTGCAAATTATCTGGGCCACGTCCGCGCCACGAAGTCATGAGAATGATGGCAAGGTTGCAACACAAACTTGAAATGGCAAAGCGATGAACACGCCTACACCAGCGACTCAAAGTTGCGATGAATGCGGAAAGGTTGTTGCTAAGATATGGCGTGTTTACAAGGGTCATAGATACTGTAGCACCTGTTATGCGCGAGAATTTAAACGGCGTCTATGTCCGAAGTGCGGGAACTTCGCAAAGTTGCTGGTCAGCGATCCAAATGCAATTTGCCAGAAGTGCCAAGTCGCCAAGCCCTGTGTTCGATGTGGCAAGACGGATTACGAAATTGGGAAAATTACTGAATACGGGCCGGTGTGCGGGCATTGCGCTACTTATTTTCGCGAGCCAGAGCCCTGTAAAGGTTGTGGCAAACCATCCAAGCGACTGACACGCGTAACTCGACTGGGTCATGATCATCGTGTTTGTCCAAGATGCGCACGTGCTGATCACGGTGTCTGTGAAGCATGTCACCGCAGTCGACTGCTGGAGTGTACAGAGGACGGCCGCATGCTATGTAATACCTGCCATGAGCAGGGTGAGATTCCTTGCTCAGTATGTGAGCAGCAAATGCCTGCTGGTAGAGGTAAGCAGTGCGAATCATGCTACTGGCGCGGGTTGTTGAAGAAACGTGTAGCGATGGATTGCGCGATATTCTCTACTCCAGCTATGGCTGCACATTTTCATGCGTTTGGAGAATGGTTGAGCAAAGAAATTGGGGATAACAAGGCAGCGATAACTTTGCATCGTTATTTGTCATTTTTCGTGGAAATAGAGAAGGAATGGAAAGCTATCCCCGAGTATGCGGTGTTATTGAAGAAGTTTGGAACATTACGGCTACGCCGAGTATTGCTACCTATGAAATGGATGCAGGAAGCAAGTTTAGTCGTGCCTGATAGCGTTGCCAAGCAAGAGGACTCTGATCGGCGTCGTATTGCAGCCACACTGGACAAGGTAGGGAAAAGGACTAAAGAAAGAGTTATTTTGGAGGGCTACCTCAAAATTTTAATGGTCGATCTGAAACAGGAGAACACAACATTACGCTCAATCCGGCTTGCCATGACGCCTGCGGCAGTCTTGCTGCTCAAGGGGCGGGAAATGAAACGAATGCCGCCAGATCAAAAAGCGCTGGATGGTTATCTTGAGAAGACGCCTGGACAGCGAGCGGCGGTGTCCGGGTTTGTTTGTTATTTGCGCGATAAATATGGCGTTGATGTTGCGCTGCCCAGAGCTAATTCAAACAATGCGCAACTGCATAGGAAAAGGAAATTGGAAGTAGAAATGTTGACGCTGATGCAGAAAGACGATAGAGGCGAAGAGTTCAGGAAACAGTGGTTGTCAGTGGCATTGGCGTACTTCCATGGGGTGTCGAGGCGAGCCGGGAAGAATATTCAAGACAAAAAAATTATCATCCATGACGATGGGAGTCTAACTATTGCTTGGAATGAACAAGAATATTGGATTCCAGTAGCCTCGAAGTATTTGCAGCAGGAGATCGCCAAGCCTTCAATATCTCGACTCAATTCCGGCGATGGAGCATCTTCCATCTCAGCATTTGGTGTGAGAGGCAAGTAAGCATAATAATATTTATTATATACTTAATAGAAATATAATTATAAAATATTATTATTAAGATAATATCGATAGATATGGCGCGTGTAAAAATATGGGGATGGCGATGTGAGCGGTGCGGCCATGAATGGGCACCGCGCAATACTGATGAGCCGCGCGTTTGTCCAAAATGCAAAAGTCCTTATTGGAATAGGCCCAGAAAACAGGCATGCAAGGAGCAAGAATAAATATAGGTTCGCCTTAAGGTATAAGTATCAGCGCTATTGTCGCTGCATAAACTGAATGGAGTGTATTAGATGGCAATAACAATGATGTCCGCATTTAAAAATTTCGATAAGCGATATTCCGGATTGATCGAAATTTCTGTCGACTGGTATAAAAAAGAGATGGGTGTGGTTTCCTTTGTGAAATCTGCGCCCGCTCGCTTGGTGTCAGGGCAGTTATCAGAGGAATATGTAAGAGCTCGTTTCGTTTTTGCCTTGATTGCTTCTGGAAAATATAGTCCGGAGCATCTCTGTGTAGAGGCACAACTACCTAAAGGGAACGGTGGGAAATCAATCAATCCTGATATTTTGGCGTTTAAAGATAGTAGCTGGCTCGGTAGGGATTTTTCGTCCAGCGAAATTAGGCAGAATATTTTGGTGGTATTCGAAGCCAAGGGTAATCCCCCCATTTTTAGTTGGGGTCAAAAGTAGAGCTGGTTAAAAAATCTAACTTCTGTTTCGGCGTGATGCCGCCGAGTGCCATGTTGGGGCGTTCGTGATTGTAAGTCCACATCCATTTCGTTGCATAGTCC
>JAUXWM010000019.1 GCA_030681375.1 Gallionella sp. | reverse complement strand
AGTGGGGAGTGGGAAGTGGGAAGTGGGGAGTGGGGAGTGGTGAGTGGTGAGTGGTGAGTGGTGAGTGGTGAGTGGTGAGTGGTGAGTGGTGAGTGGTGAGTGGGGAGTGGGGAGTGGGGATATAGGCCTTTTTGCCTATATACATTTTCATCGGGTTTCGCTAAATTGCCAAGCTGATGAGATAGTCACATTGTCAATGCAAGTTGTAATCGTCGATTCAAATGGAACTTGATCAATGCTAATTGTTTTACCCGGCTTATTCGTGTCCTTTGTCGCGTGCTATCTGTTAGTACGCTTCAATAGTTTGCACGCGCATCTGAGCAATGATCACACTGACGCCGGGCCGCAAAAATTTCATGCGCAACCCACGCCGCGTATCGGTGGTGTTGCGATCGCGCTGGGTTTGGTTACAGCTTATTTATATGCTTGGTTCGATAGTCATGATGAGACCGTAATCACTGAATTCAGCTATCTGCTTCTTGCCGCGATACCCGCATTCGCAGGTGGTTTGGTTGAGGATTTGACCAAGCGTGTCAGTGTTTCTAAGCGTTTGGTTTTATCCATCATATCAGCCGGAATGGCTGCATGGTTGCTGGGCGCTATCGTCACGCATGTAGGCTTTCCCGCGATGGATTGGTTGCTGCAATGGCCCGTTGTTGCCATCGTATTTACGCTTTTTGCAGTGGGCGGGGTGGTCAATGCGGTGAATATTATTGATGGATTTAACGGTATTGTTAGCGGGTTTGCAGGTTTTATGTTGCTTGCAATCGCGATTGTGTCGTTTCAGTTGGACGATTTGTTGTTATTGAATGCTTCGTTGGCAATGTTGGGCGCGCTGTTGGGTTTTCTTTTCTGGAACTATCCTCAGGGGAAAATATTTTTGGGCGACGGCGGTTCTTATTTGATTGGTTTTTGGCTGGCAGAGCTTGCTGTGCTGATTGTGGTGCGTCACCCGGAGGTGTCACCCTGGTTTGCCGCATTGTTATTGGCACACCCCGTTTGCGAGACGCTGTTTTCTGTTTACCGTAGAAAGTTTTTGCATGGAAAATCGCCCTGGCATCCTGATGGTTTGCATCTGCATACTCTGATTTTCAGGAGATTGAATCATATACAGTGGGCTTCAAAGTCTGCACATCACAAGGTGCATTGTAACTCGATGACCGCGCCGTATTTTTGGTTGCCTAAATTGGCAACGGCCTTGCTGGCGGTTGTTTTTTGGGATAATTCCAATGCTTTGATCGCTTCAACGCTTCTGTATGTGGTTGCTTACGTATGGTTGTATTGGCGCATCGTAAAATTTAAGACTCCTCGCTGGATGGTGAAACATGACCGGCGTGGTTACAGGTCGGTTACAGAGGTGTCTGTTGGTAATGCAGGTTTTGTGGAGAAGCGTGATAGGCGCATGGTTCGCAGAGCAGGATTCGTGCGTTTCCGATTGCCAGTTTGGTTGTCTAAGCGTGAGCGCCGTTATGGTTCCCGGGGGGCGCAAACTGTTTTTCGGGTGGCTGGTGCGTCAGGCGATTATGAAAGGCGTGCCTCTCGCGAGGACTGCGCACGCAATGATTAAGGTGATGCTTGCGTTCCTTAGGGGGTTGCTGTTTAAGAAGAGCAAGGTTGTCACAAATTGTGACCACTTCGCTTTGCGTACACCGGGCATAGTGCGTTAATGCTGGGTAATGTTTTTAAATCAGACAGAGCAATACCTAAAGCTTTGTCCCACTTGTGTGTGGGATTCGTTAATAAACTGGATTCCGGCTTTCGCCGTAATGACGATTTGCCGAATGAACTATCTGCGTTTAATTGTCGTTCGTGCCATGGAAGTTGACGCGTATGCATGAGCTAGGTTGGCGCAATAGCGTAACTTTGAAAGAATGGATGGCGGCCGATCTTGCTGGATTTTCCCGGTGTGCAAAACTCAAATGACTCCGTCTTCAGTATTTCGCACTCGCGGGCCGCTTTGGGCGTTGTTTGCGTTGGTTGTTTACACTCCTTTGCCCCTGGCAAGCAATCGCCCATGGGCGCTGGCGTTGCTGGGTTTGCTGACGGGCGCTTTGTTGGTGTGGACAATTTGGCGGCCAAGTGAGCATATGGCGGTGCGGGTGTGGAAAAGTGCGAAAACGCCCCTGATATTGCTCGGGCTGTGGATGGCGCTGTTGGTGGTGCAGCTTATTCCTCTGCCGGACGCATGGCTGGTTGCGCTGGATCAAAGTGTTATAAGTAGCTTTGACAGCCAGGGGGAGAGCGTTGTATCGATAGATAGTTATTCCACACGGTTGTATTTGGCCAAGGCCTGTATTTTGACCGTTGTGTTCTGGCTTGTGCTTGTGTTGGTCGATTCGAGGCGGCGCATAGAATGGCTGGCGAAGGTTATCGTTTTTTCCGGGCTGTTGCAGGCTTTGATCGGTGTTGTGTTGATGGCGACGGGCACAAATTTTCAACTGTTTTTTGTTGAAATATCGCAACCGAGGGCGCATGGTACATTCGTGTCCCCCAACAATTTTGCAGGCTATCTGGAATTGACGCTGGCTGTGGGGATTGGGCTGATGATAGCCAAGCTGGATGGTCGTGCGCCAGTTAGCTGGCGGCAACGTGTGCAGGGCTGGCTGGCTTTGCTGATTAGTGAAAAGGCGATGTTGCGATTGTCGTTGATTGTTATGGTGGTTGGTTTGGTTGCCAGTCGTTCGCGGATGGGAAATTCAGCGTTTTTTATCAGCCTGCTGATTGTCGGCTTGTTCGCTGTGTTTTTTGCGAAACACGCAACGCATCACGTAAAGGATAAGCAAGATCGAAATACGTTGCGTGCAACGATTGTTTTCATCATGAGTCTGATTGTGCTTGATGTGGTCATCATCGGCGGAGTGGTCGGGGTCGAAAAGGTGGTTCAGCGTATAGAGAATACCAACCTGCAGGCACAGTCTGCGTTGGTGCAGTTGCAGGGGCTGCCTGCAAAGGATGCTCAGGCAAGCATGGAAGTTAAGCCGGTAGAAGTGCGCCGTCATGAGCAGTCGGTGGAAGAAAGAGGTGAGGCTGTTATTCCTTCGCTTAAGATTGTCCGCGACTTTCCATTGCTGGGTACCGGAGGCGGGACATTTCATTTGTCATTCCCTCATTACCGTCCGCCCGAGGTGGCCGGTTTTTATGATCATCCGCACAATGATTATGTCGAGTTTGCCAGTGAAGTCGGCTTGTTGGGGGTGTTGTTGCTGACCTTGATGGTGGCGCATAGCGTTTGGAGTTCTGTCATGTTGTTAGTGCGTAGTCATGATCAGTTGGCGCGGGGTATGGCGTTTGCCAGTTTGATGGGGGTGACTTCTTTGTTGATTCATGCGGCGGTAGATTTTAATTTTCAGAATCCGGCCATTGCGATGTTATTTTTGATTGTATTAAACTTGCCGTATCTATTTGTTAAATTGAAACATTAATCGTGTTAAATCGTTGAAAATGTCAGGTAAAATGCGCGCTATTCATTGTTTTTTAATTTGTTTCGAGGGGAAAATTATGTTGCCTAAACTTTCAGGTGTTTCAGTTGCTGTATTCGGTGTGCTGCTTGCAGGTGTCGCGACCGCTGCAGATATGGGGCCTAAGCCCGGGGTTATGTTTGAGCCTAAAGTCATCAATGCGGGTGGTTTTGAAATCATGCCCTGGTTGGGATTGTCTGTTGGTAAAAATGATAATGTCGGATTAACGAATGGCGTGAAGACTTCTTCCAGCTTTACCTTGTTGAATCCGAACATAAATATTGGTTTGCCGGTTAATGGTCAGTACTACGGCGTGAACTATTCCGGGACTATTGCTCGTTTTTCAGGCAGTAATATCGATAATTTTAACGACCACAATTTTGCTGCCTACGCGGACAATACTTGGTCGGCACGTCTGAATACCCTGGTGAATGCAGATTATGTCAAGGGCCATGATGGTCGTAATGCTGTGATGTTTCTTAATAAGGAAATTTGGCATACCACCGGGATCAAGGGCAAGGGACATTATGGTGCA
The DNA here is from genome assembly GCA_030681375.1 of Gallionella sp. GTDB lineage: Bacteria > Pseudomonadota > Gammaproteobacteria > Burkholderiales > Gallionellaceae > Gallionella. The sequence continues at coordinate 19,645 of JAUXWM010000019.1, read as the reverse complement.
GAGGGCGCACAAGGTCAGTTTGAGCTGGAAGCAGGGCAAATGGCCAAGCGCTATGACAGCAATATTGGTGGATCTACCCAGTTATACAATTATGACAAGACGGACTTTACTGGCCGTTTCCTTTATAAAATAGCCCCTGCAACGCAGATGTTTGTGGAAGCGACTAATGCTAAATTTAAATATGCTGATGCGGCAGCCAAAATTCATGACAGTACACAGCAGCAATACATGATCGGTGTGAAGTGGGAGGCAACGGCCAAAACCACCGGTAGTTTCAAGATGGGTACGTTGAAAAAATCGTTCACTTTGGGAACGCCTTCTGCAACATCAACTGTATGGGATGCGGATATTAACTGGTCGCCCAAGACCTATTCTGTCGTGGATTTTTCCATGCATCAACGCGCAAATGAGTTCGGCGGAACCGGTAATTTTATTATCAGCCGCGATACAGATATCAAATGGACGCACGACTGGTCAGGTTATGTGACATCCGCGCTCTCGTTTGGCGATGGTCAGGATGAATATGTTGCATCGCCGCGTGTGGACAAACGTCAAATGTACGCCTTGAAGGCTACCTATGGTTTCAGAAGCTGGTTGAGGGCGGGGCTGGAGTATAAGAATACCAAGCGTAATTCGACCAATACGCTTTTCAGCTATACACAAGGTGTGACCATGCTGACGCTGGAAGGCTCATTGTGATCGTATGCGCCCCTCTTTATTTTGGTTGCTGATGACTTTGGGAGTGGCTGTTGTCTGATTTAAACCCGGATTGCCCGTTAGAAAAGAGTGTCATTCCCGCGCAGAGGGGTACGCAGGCAAGTCGCGAAGCGGGAATCCGGATCATTGAATAAATCTGCGAAGCGGACAAATGCCCGGTTTTGTCCGCTTCGCGGTACATATTTTTGCTGGATTCCCGCTTTCACGGGAATGACATTGCTAATGGATAATGTGGGTTAAATAATGGTATGCAAGAGATGAATTCAGTATTTCGGCGCGGGTTATCGATGCTCGTTGTATTTTTTAGTCTGATTGCTGGTCTGTCTGCAGTCGCGAGTAACGCGGCTGATATGGCAGGTCAGTCCGGCTTAAGCGTGGTTGATAGTAATGCGTATCGCTTGGGTGCAGGCGATGTGATCAATATTACGGTTTATGGTGAGGATGATTTGTCCCGGCAGAAATATCGCTTGCCCGATTCCGGGGTGATTATGTTTCCGTTTGGCGAAGTTCGTGCCTTGGGCGTGTCGCTTGCTGTGCTGGAAGATCGTATTGCAGACGGGTTGCGTGGAGGGTATCTGGTTAATCCGCGCGTGTCGGTGAGCATGGAAGAGTATCGTCCGTTCTTTATCAGCGGTATGGTCACGCAGCCGGGTGCGTATCCCTACAAGAGCGGTCTGACGGTGCGTACGGCTGTGTCAATTGCGGGCGGTTTCAAGGAACGCGCCTCGCAGAGCAATATTTTTGTGCAACGTGAAAGTGATGCGCTGCACAGGCAGGAAAAAATTGGTCTGGATGGGGCTATTTTCCCCGGAGATACCGTAACTGTTGAAGAAAGTTTCTTTTAATGCAAAGACTTGGAAATACACTCGATAATCAGGCTAACTTTTCTGAAACGGATGAAGAGGAAGCGTTGGACCTGATAGCATACTGGCGTGTTATACAGCGGCGTAAGTGGGGCATACTGGGCTTGGCCGTCTTCCTGACCCTGCTGGTGACGGTGGTGGTTTTTATGATGACACCCATTTATAGCTCAACCGTGACGCTGCTGGTCGAGCAAAATAAGGCCAAACTACTGTCTATCGATGAGATATACAGCGGTGTCAGTTCGGATCAGTCTCATTACCAGACTCAGGTCGAATTGCTGCAGTCCAATGCCTTGATGGAGGGCGTGGTGGATAGGCTGAAGTTGACCGCTCATCCGCTGTTTGATCCGCGCGCGCAGCATTCCATGGTTAAAGATTTACTTGCGGGTGTTGGAGTAGGTGGCAGTGCGGCGGCCGTGAGCGAACAAGAGATACGCAAGCATGTGGTTGACGCACTTGCGAATATGGTGTCAGTAGAAGGATCGAAGAAGAGTCAGCTCATCAAGATTAGCGTGAGTTCGTCCGATGCTCAGTTGGCTGCAAACATTGCCAACGCGATCGCTGATGTTTACATCGAATCGGATATGGAAGCGCGTTTCAAGCGTACTCAGAAGGCTACTGACTGGATGAACAGTCATTTGACTTCCTTGAAGGCCAAGCTGGAACAATCCGAGCGTGCACTGCAAGTGTATCGCGAGCAGCATAATCTGATCGATACCAAGGACCTGTCATTGAGCGGTGCGGCCGGTCAATTGGAGGTGATGCTGAAGAGCCTGGTGGAGGCTCGCATGGCCAGAGCGCAGGCCAAGAGCAATCTGGATCAGGTGTCCCGCGCAAAAGGCAATGAAGTTTCCATGCCTGTGGTTCAGCGTAATCCTTTGGTAGCCAATTTGATGGGTACAGTTTCCGAGCAGGAGCGCAAGGTATCCGAGTTGTCAAATCGCTACGGTGTCCAACATCCGAAATTAATTCAGGCTCAGGCCGAATTGAAACAGGCTAAACGCAACCTGCAAAATCAGGTTGATGATGTGGTCAACGGGCTGGAGCGTGAGTATGAAGTGGCGCGTGCCAACGAATCCGCGCTTGCGGGGGCGGTGGCTGAGACCAAACAGGGGATACAGGGCACCAACCGTAAGGAGTTTGAGCTGACAACGCTGGAGCGCGATGTGAAAAGCAATCGTGACTTGTATGACATGTTCATGGGGCGTTTGAAAGAAACCAGTACCGCCGGTGATTTGCAGAGTGTGGTGGCGCGTGTGGTCGATCCGGCTACTGTCAGCGATCTGCCTATCAAGCCCAAGAAACGCATGATCGTGATGCTGGCTTTTGTGTTGAGTCTGATGTTGGGTGTGGCGGTGGCCTTCCTGCTTGAACATCTGGATAACAGTGTGCGTTCCGCCGAAGATGCCGAACGTAAGATTGGTTTGCCTATGCTGGCGGCGGTACCGATGGTCGAGTTGACGGCAGGGCAAAGCGCTGGCCTGCACTATCGTGATGCACCTAAATCGCTGTTTGCGGAATCGATTAAAACCATACGCACGGGGATATTGTTGTCCGGGATTGATCATCCGAAAAAGACGCTGGTGGTTACCTCGTCCATTCCGGGTGAAGGTAAATCAACGGTCGCGATCAATCTGGCACTGGCGCATGCGCAAACCAAACGTGTGTTGCTGATCGATGCCGATATGCGCCGCCCATCCATTGCAAAAGTGCTGGGGCTGGATAATACCCATCCGGGCTTGTCTATGCTGGTGTTGGGTATGGAGACGCTGGAAAACTGCGTTTACAAGATTGAAGGCTCCACGCTTGAAGTCTTGACGGCGGGCAGCATTCCACCTAATCCGCTGGAATTGATTTTGTCAGAAAAATTCAAGGATTTGCTGGTCAGGCTGGGTGAGGTGTACGACACCATCATTATCGATTCTCCGCCGGTGCAGCTGGTGAGTGATGCGGTTGTTCTGGGCAGTATGGCAACCGGCGTGGTGTTTGTGCTCAAGGCTGATGCAACGCCGTTCCAGTTAGTGCGTCGTGCGATACGCACCTTGCAGCGTAGCGGTGCGCCCATGTTTGGTATTGTGCTGAATCAGGCTAATTTCAAGAACGAAGAATATTACGGCGGCTATGGCGGCTACGGGAAATACAATTACCACGCGTATTACGGTGAGGATGCCGAGAAGGCGGACCAGGCTGTGAAAAAAGCCTGATGGCTGATACGGCATGATAGATTTACATTGCCATTATTTGCCGGGGATTGATGATGGCTCTCAGTCCATGGCGGAATCGCTGGACTTGGCTCGCGCATCTGTCGCTGATGGAATTACGCATGCGGCGATGACGCCGCATATTCATCCGGGACGCTACGAAAATGTCCGTTCATCGGTGATTACAGCGACGAATCATTTTCGTGCGGCATTGGCAGACGCAGCAATTCCGTTGCAGATTTATCCGGCAGGCGAAGTGCGTCTGAGTGCTGAAGTAATTGAATTGCTTGAACAGGATGAATTGCCTTACCTGGGCACGTTGAATGGCTACCGGATATTGCTGCTGGAATTTCCCTATGGTCAGATACCAGTGGGTACGGACAAGCTGGCGCACTGGTTGCTGACACAGAAGATACGTCCGCTGATTGCGCATCCGGAGCGCAATAAAGTTGTTTTGGCTAATCTTGAGCGAATTGCACCTTTTGTTGAGATGGGTTGTTTGTTGCAGGTCACGGCCGGGTCAGTTGTGGGGGATTTTGGTCGGGCTGCACAGGAGAGTGCGGCCTTGATGCTGGAGCATCGCTGGGTGTCCGTGATAGCGACTGATGCGCACAATTTGTTGCACCGTGCACCGATATTATCACGCGCACGTAATTGGCTGGTTGAACGCGGTGGACAAACGTGGGCAGATGAATTGACCATGCTTACCCCAGCCCGAATTTTGGGTATAGATGCCGCGTGTTTGGCGTCATGATGACGAATAGATTGTTTGGGTCGGGCTGGTTGAAAAAAATACTCATCACCCTGCTGCTGGTTCCCGCATTGATTTATTTGACTAAGGTTGGCGTGGCTGATTTTTTGCGGCTCGCTCCTTGTGCCTATTTGGAAGCGGTTCAAAAGGGTGGTGTGCCCCTTGACCCGGTAAAACTGGCTGTCGCCCGTGAACGTTTGTTGCTGGCGCGTTCATGGGATGCCAGTAACCCTGTCATACCGGAATTTATCGGGCATATAGCATATATGCGCGCTCAGTCCGGGTATTTTACGCCGCGACGGCAGGCTGTTTTTTTGCAGGAAGCAATCGATGAATTTGAGCAGGCCATTAAATTACGCCCGAATTCTGCCTATCTGTGGGCTGCCAGAATGACGATGGGGAGCTTGCTGATCGATGTGAATGTGCAGGCAGGGAGTAATGATGACGCATTACTTAAACGGGAGCTGCGTGCGATAACAATGGCGATGCATCGGGCCGCAGTGTTGGGCCCTTGGGAGCAGCCCGTGTTGCGGCAGATTGTGAAAGTGGGTACCTCGCGGTATCAGGATTTGTCAGTAGGTGAGCAAGAGCTGGTGGATGAAGCAGTGACGCGCGCAAAGCGTTTGAATTTAAAGATTTAAAATATTGCAATATGATTGTTTTGTTTGATTGCATGGCGGGTGGGTTTCTTGTAGTATCAACGTGTGTAAATTTTAATTAGGAGTAAATTATGAAAAACGTAATATCAAAATTGTTTCTGGTTGTGACGCTGTTTTGTGCTTCCGGTATGGCTTTCGGCGCAACAACACTGAATGCAAATAGCACTGAGGCTGAGGTGACGGCTGCAATTCAGGCTGCGGGTGAAAGCGGTTACGCCGCGCTGGCTGAAGAGATGGCGGCAGCACAAGTGCCGACACAGTTTGTTTTGAATGCAGTTGCCAGGACTTATGGTGTTGCTGCTTTGCAGGTTGTTGTTAACACGTACGCAGGTTTGGGTATGAATGTGGCTCAACTCAATACGGCTGCTACCGGTGCGATTATTTCGGCGGGTATGGATCCGGCTACTTCCGGGTTTACACCTGCAACGGCTGCTGGCGGTACTGGTGCTGGTGGTGCTGGTGCTGGTGGTTTGGGCGGTGGTGCGACGGGTGGTGGTGTTGCCTTTACACCTAGCCCATGCAGTGGCGTGAGCAGATGTTAATAGCAGGATGATGTGATGAAAGGGGAGCTTATGCTCCCCTTTTTTATTAGGTTGCTCATTGGTTCTATTGAGGTTTTTTAGTGTCTCGTTTGAACTTTCAGATTGATTTCCGCTGGACGGTTTTACGTGTTCTGTTGCTTACAATGTTCTGTTCGGCAGTCATTGCGGCGGAAATCGTGGAATTCTCGCCCGGCTTGTTGCGGCATATCGCTGCACGCTGGGGGAGCGATGCGCCTGAGCGGTTGAATGACTGGCGTAATGAGCAGCGTCAGCATCTCGCCAGGCAGCGCGGTGCGCTTCCATCTGCCGCTGAAACACAGCGAAATTTGGAAGATTTCAATTGGTACTGGAATAGCATTCGTTACTATGCAGATGCACGACACTGGGGGATTGCTGATTACTGGGCTACGCCTGTTGAATCGCTTTCGTCCGAGGGGGCGGATTGTGAGGATTATGCGATTGGTAAATATTATTCGCTGAAGGCGCTGGGCGTGCCCGTGCAAAATCTTCGTATCACCTATGTGCGCGCCCTGCGCTGGAATGAGGCGCATATGGTGCTGGCTTACTATCCGACACCGGATGCAGACCCGTATATTCTGGATAATCTGAACAAGAGTGTGGAGTTGGCGTCTGATCGACCCGATCTTGTGCCTGTGTACAGTTTCAACGACGAAGACTTGTGGGCCGCAGGTGGAACCGCTGCGACTGGAAAATCCAGCCAGATCCGTCTGTGGCGCGGCTTGCTGGATAAGATGGAAAAAGAGCGGACGATGTAGCCGCAGGAGTGTGACATGACTTTATTCAAACAACTGTTCATTGGTACGTCTATCGCCTTTCTGGTGCTGCTGGCGCTGGTGGAAAGCATTTATATCGCGAATGCGCGCTTCTACATGCAGGAGCAGCTCACCTCGCATGCTCAGGATGTGGCGACCTCGCTGGGGATGGTGTTGCCTCCATCGCTGGCCGATAAGGATACGCTGCGTGCGGAAATTACCGTGAATGCGGTATTTGATCGCGGGTTTTATAGCGCCATCGTGGTGTTGAATACCAGTGGTGAAAAGCTGATCGAGAAGAGTCTGGCACCCGCGCCTCCCGGTGTTCCTGTGTGGTTTACTAAAGTGTTTCCGATGACGGCGCCATCTGCCGAGTCACTGATCACCAAGGGCTGGCAGCAACTGGGGCGCGTGAGCGTGACCAGTCATCCGAACTTTGCCTACAAGCAGTTATGGCGTACCTCGGTTGAGGCGACGCTGGGCTTGCTGGCGTTGTATTTGCTTTCGCTGATCGCGATACATGCTTTCCTGTCTAAAATTTTGCGTCCGCTTAAGGAAATCGAGGAAGTCGCGCATGCCATCAGCGATCGGGATTTCAGGCAAGTGAAGGCGTTGCCCCGTGCCCGTGAATTGCGCCGTGTGGTGCAGGCCATTAATTCCATGTCTGGCAAGCTGGTCGCGATTATTGCGCATGAGGTGCGTCAGGCGACGCGCTTTCGCGATGAGTCCCGAAAGGACGTGCTGACCGGACTGGATAACCGGCGCGGCTTTGAGCAGCATGTACACGAGTTGCTGGAGCATGGCGCGGATATGGTGTCGGGTGCCATGTTTCTGCTGCAACTGAGCGATTTCAAGGAATTTAATGTCCGGAATGGTTATCAGACGGGCGATGCCTTGCTCAAAGATGCGGCTGCAGCTTTGCGGAGCGTGTGGCCTGAGCGGGATTTGTTGCGCTGCCGCATTAATGGCGCGACCTTCGCGGTGATGGCATTCAATATCACGCGTGAAGAGGCGGCGGGGCTGGGGGCTGAATTGTGCGATGCGCTGGGCGGGGTGGCTGAGGCGCACCATTCAGAACCGCTATTGACATTCGGTTGCGGCGGCGTGCATTTTAGCGGGGAAAAAGTGACGCTGCATGCCTTGCTTGCGCAGTGTGATCTGGTTTTGCTGCAATCCATGTCGAATGGCGCAGGCGTCAGTTTGACGGAAAATTTGCGTGATGATGAAAGCAATAAAGGTTCCTTGTTCTGGAAAGAGTTGATTCAGGATGCGATAGGGGCGGAGCGCGTGATGTTGCTCTCTCAGCCGGTGATGTATTTTGGCGGTGAGCAAAAGTTGCAATCGGAAGTGGTGGGGCGGCTGATTAACGCCGAGGGGGAGCTTGTCCTGGCGGAACAGTTTATTCCGATGGCCAATCGCTTTCAGCTGACACCCGCCTTTGATCTGTCCGTGCTCAAACGCCTGTTCGGACGCATGGTCAGTGCGGCAGGTGATGATATTATTGCCATCAATCTGGCCATTAATTCCATACACGATACCGAGTTGCTGGCCTGGCTGGGCGAGATGATGAGTGCCAATCCTGCCATCGCAAAGCGTCTGGTATTTGAGTTTACTGAATTTGGACTGGTGCAGGATCGTGCCGGAATCGAGCATTTTGTGATGGATATACGCAAGCTGGGCGCACAGTTTGCGGTCGATAATTTTGGGCTGCATCATTCCGCCTTTGAATATCTGCAACGTTTAAAGCCGCTGTACGTAAAGCTGAGTCCGGTCTATATACGCGGATTGCGCGACAATCATGAAAATCAGTTCTTCATATCCTCCGTGGTCAACATCACCCGCTCGCTGGATATACGCGTGTTTGCACTGGGCGTAGAAGACGCGGATGTGCTGCCGCTGTTGCAGGAACTGGGTGTGCAGGGCTTCCAGGGCTATGTGAATGGCCGTTTGACTGAGTGGAAGTAAGGCGGGGTTTATGCCGAACTGATAATCCGGACAATCCGATAAGTGTTAACCTTGCTCAAATTCGCGTCGTGCAGAACACGGTCAATATTCACATGCCGTCTTACGTTTTAACCCAGTTAATTGAAAAATTCTCCCCCATCCCCCCTCCAACTCCCCCCTTGAAGGGGGGGGAGTATGCGAACTGGAATTACACCGCGACAGCCGTGGCCCCTCCAACACCCACCTTGAAGGGAGGAGAGTATGCTACTGTTCCCGCCTTTCCCCCTCCCTTTCAAGGGGAGGGTTGGGGTGGGGATGGGTTAAATTCAGCTAATGAACAATCTGGGATAGTTACAACTTTGCTATAGACAGGATTCACCATGACTACCATTCGCCAGCAGGATTTCATCGACAGTATTGCCGATGCCTTGCAATTCATTTCGTATTATCACCCGGCTGATTTTATCCATGCCCTGGCTGACGCTTACCGGACTGAACAATCGCCTGCGGCGAAGGATGCGATGGCGCAGATACTCACTAATTCGCGCATGTGCGCGGAGGGGCATCGTCCTATCTGTCAGGATACCGGCATCGTGGTGGCATTTGTGCGGGTCGGCATGTCGGTGCGTTGGGAGGCGGAGCTGGATGTGATCGGCATGGTCAACGCGGGGGTGCGCCAGGCTTATCTTGACTCCAACAATCTGCTGCGGGCTTCTATTGTGGATGACCCGGCAGGAATGCGTAAGAATACCGGTGACAACACGCCTGCCGTGGTGCATGTCGAACTGGTGCAAGGCGATAAGGTCGAGGTGCGCATCGCGGCCAAGGGAGGCGGCTCGGAAAATAAGGCGGTGATGAAAATGCTCAATCCGGGCGACGATATTGTCGAATGGGTATTGCAGAGCGTACAAGGCATGGGGGCAGGCTGGTGTCCGCCGGGTATGCTGGGGATAGGCATAGGCGGGACGGCGGAAAAGGCGGTGCTGCTGGCTAAGGAATCGCTGATGGAAGCGATGGATATGCATGAACTCAAGGCGCGCGGTGCGGCTAATCGCCTTGAGGAATTGCGCATTGAGTTGTTCGATAAAATAAACGCCATGGGTATCGGCGCGCAGGGGCTGGGCGGTCTGACCACGGTGATGGATGTAAAGATACTCGATTATCCGACGCATGCTGCCTCCAAGCCTATCGCGATAATTCCCAATTGTGCGGCAACGCGGCATATCCACTTTGAGCTGGATGGCACGGGCAGGGCAGAATTTACCCCGCCGAAGCTGGAAGATTATCCCGATGTGCACTGGCATCCTGCGGAGGATGCGCGGCGAGTTAATCTGGAAACTATCACGCCTGAGCAAATTGCACAGTGGCAACCGGGCGAGACCGTGTTACTCTCCGGCAAGCTGTTGACGGGGCGTGATGCCGCGCATAAGCGGATTACGGAAATGCTGGCGCGTGGAGAAAAATTACCGCATGGCGTGGATTTTACCAACCGCTTCATTTATTATGTCGGGCCGGTTGATCCGGTGCGCGACGAAGTGGTCGGGCCTGCAGGACCTACGACGGCGACACGCATGGATAAGTTTACTGAAACCATGCTGGCGCAGACCGGATTGATTGGTATGGTGGGTAAGGCCGAGCGCGGTCAGCTTGCCATTGAGTCTGTCAAGAAACACGGTGCGGTGTATTTGATTGCGATAGGTGGCGCGGCGTATCTGGTGTCGAAAGCCATACGTAGTGCAAAAGTGGTCGCCTTTGCCGATTTGGGCATGGAAGCGATCTACGAATTTGAAGTTGAGGATATGCCGGTGACGGTCGCTGTTGATACCCGGGGACGTTCGGTGCATGACATCGGTCCGGCAGAATGGCGTAAACGCATTGGCGTGATACCTATGGTAAGTGTTTGATTTTTAACGGCTTTGCGATTGCAGAGCTGGCAACGAATTGGCGGGTCTCCCCGCATTGCAGGGTAGTGAATCTGGTCAGGTCCGGAAGGAAGCAGCCACAGCTAATTACTGCAAGTGCCGGGGGTAAGGCTCGCCTCCTTATGTAAGGCTACTGGAGGGTGTGATGAGGAAGGTGGGTTGGTTTCTTTGTGCGCTGTTGTTCAGTGGGAATGTATGGGCGGTTGATGCGGTTTCTTTCGAGTTGGGAAATGGCGATCAAACGGATGTGGTGCGGGTAGGCGCAATCTGGGATTTTGACCATCAGTGGTTCACCGGGGGTGACTGGCTGGTAAGCGGATTCTGGGAAGCGTCAGCAGGCACCTTGCAAGGCCGCAGCAGTGTTGGTGATAACCAAACGATTACCGATCTAGGTATTACCCCGGTGTTTCGTTTGCAGCAAAAAAATCCTACTGCAATTTCGCCTTACCTTGAAGCGGCAATCGGTTTTCATTTGATTTCGCCTGCCTATGTGTATGCGAACCGTCATTTTGGCAGCGCGTTTCAGTTTGGCGACCACCTGGGTTTAGGTGTGCGCTTTGGCGAACAGCAGCAATTTGATCTGGGCTATCGTTATCAGCATCTCTCCAATGGCGGTATCAAGAAGCCGAATCAGGGTATCAATCTGAATCAAGTGCATTTTGCCTATCACTTTTGACGGGCATGGCGAGATAATCGCCCGATAGGATCAAACTCGCCATGTCTGTTTCCCTTTAATCTGCCCGCAAGGGGCATCCTCGCCAAATACCCGCTGCACCGCAGCGACCCTGGCGCGACGAGCGAGGATGCAAGCGAATCGCCGCACGAATTTCATGTTTAAGGTAGCGTAATTTGTCAGATACTTCAGTTCTCGCACGTAAATGGCGGCCTAAAAACTTCGCGCAACTGGCAGGCCAGGAGCATGTCGTCAGGGCGCTGGGCAACGCGCTTACACAAAATCGGCTGCATCATGCCTATCTGTTTACCGGTACACGCGGGGTGGGCAAGACGACTATTGCACGCATTTTTGCCAAATCGCTGAATTGTTTGACGGGTATCACGGCCACGCCGTGCGGTGTATGCAGTGCCTGCCGTGAAATCGACAGCGGTCGTTTTGTCGATTTGATCGAACTGGATGCGGCCTCCAATACCCAGGTGGATAACATGCGCGAACTGCTGGAAAGCGCGTTGTACGCGCCGACCAGCGGTCGTTTCAAGGTGTATATCATCGACGAAGTGCATATGCTCTCCAAATCAGCCTTCAACGCCATGCTGAAGACGCTGGAAGAGCCGCCCGCACATGTTAAATTTATTCTGGCTACCACCGACCCGCAAAAAATTCCGGTCACGGTGTTGTCGCGTTGTTTGCAATTCAACTTGAAACAATTGCCGCCCGCACTGATCGTCACGCATCTGCAACATGTGCTGGAGCAGGAGGATATTGCTTACGAACTGGGCGCCCTCAATCTGGTCGCGCGCGCAGCGCAGGGCAGTATGCGGGATGCGCTGAGTCTGATGGATCAGGCGATTGCCTTTTCGCTGGGAAAAATAGAAGAAGCCGCGATGCGCGCCATGCTGGGCGCGATAGATCAGAGTTATCTGTTCGAATTGCTGCTGGCCTTGCGCGAACAAAATGGTGTTGCGCTCATTGAGGTCGCCGACAATATGGCCTCGCGCAGCATCGCCTTTGAAGCCGCTTTGCAGGATATGGCCTCGCTGTTGCATCGCATCGCACTGGCGCAGACTGTTCCCGCCGCGATTGCCGACGATGAGCCGGAGCGCGTGCGTTTGCTGGAACTGGCGCAATGTTACACGCCTGAGGAAGTGCAGCTGTTTTATCAGATTGCCATACACGGGCGTGCCGAAATTGATTTGGCACCAGATGAGTATGCCGGTTTTACCATGACGCTGTTGCGTATGCTGGCGTTCGCACCCTCCCGGGTACAAGCACCCTCCCGGGTACAAGCACCGTCGCCCAGCGCGCCCTCGCAGGCTGAGCAGCCACGGCCAACGCCGCAATCGCCTCCCGGCCCGTCGGTTGCGATTCCGCCGCCGGTCGCGGTTGAGCCGGTGGCCCCTGTGTCTGCACCGGTCAGAAGAGAGGCGTCTGAGGGTATACCGGACTGGCGTATCCTGCTGGGGCAGTTAAACTTGCAGGCCATGGCGCAGCAGTTAGCCAAGCACTGTGTGCTGGACGCGGTTACGGATCAACAAGTGGTTTTGCGCCTGGCGCAGGAACATAAGCATTTGCAGACCAAGATGGCGACCGATAATTTGCAGACAGCATTGAGCACTTATTTTGGGTATCCGGCAAAACTGAGCATCATGTTGGGAAAAATAGAAGTGGCAACGCCAGCCGGAATCGAACATCAAAACAAACAAGTCAGGCAGCAGCAGGCGAGCGATTCGATAGTGCAGGATGTTTTTGTGCGCGAGGCACAGGAACAGCTGGATGCTAATCTGCTGGCGGAATCAATAAAACCGGTTTAATCAAGAGAATAGGAGTAACAGTATGATGAAGGGCGGATTGGGTGGCTTGATGAAACAGGCTCAGCAAATGCAGAAAAATATGCAGCAGGCACAGGCTGAATTGGCTACCGTGGAAGTTGAGGGGCAGGCGGCATCCGGTATGGTGAAAGTGACGATGAGTTGCGCGCATGAAGTGCGTCGTCTGTCGCTGGATGACAGCATCCTGTCTGATAAGGAAATGCTCGAAGACTTGATCGTGCTGGCATTGAACGATGCGGTGAAGAAGGTGGCGGCAACAACAGAGCAGCGCATGAGTGGATTTGGTGCCGGTATGGGCTTGCCGCCCGGGATGAAATTACCTTTCTGATGGTTGCTTCGCATCTCGATGAACTGATTTCCGCCTTGCGCTGTCTGCCGGGGGTAGGGCCGAAGTCCGCGCAGCGCATGGCTTATCATTTGTTGCAGCGTGACCGCGCCGGTGCATTGCATCTGGCTGTCTCATTGCAACGTGCGGCTGAAAACATTCAGCACTGTTCCCGATGCAATAATTTTTCCGAGCAGGAAGTGTGCGGTTTGTGTGCTTCTACGAAACGCGATGAGAGTTTGTTGTGCGTGGTTGAGATGCCGGCTGACTTGCTGATGATAGAGCAAACGCAGTGTTATCGCGGTATGTATTACGTCCTGATGGGCAGGTTATCGCCTCTGGATGGCATAGGTGCAAAGCAGTTGTATCTGGATCGGCTGGTCAAACGGGTGCAACAACATCCCTGCGAAGTGATACTGGCGACCAATTTTACGGTTGAAGGGGATGCGACGGCGCACTATTTAGCAACATTATTGCAATCGCAAGGTGTTAAAGTGTCGCGTATTGCGCGAGGCTTACCGGTTGGCGGTGAGTTGGAGCAGGTGGATAGTGGGACATTGGCGCAAGCTATGTTGGAAAGACGTGAGTTGACGGTATGAATGAGCAGGGCGAGAAATTACAGAAGGTGTTGGCCCAGGCGGGTTTTGGTTCACGCCGCACCATGGAAGAATGGATAGCGGCAGGGCGCGTCAGCGTGAATGGTGAACCGGCTACTCTGGGAATGCGTGTATTGCCGGGTGATCTGGTAAAGACCGAACGCCGCACGATACGCGTGGGCGAGCGCGATCATTCGGCGCGCGTGTTGTTGTATCACAAGCCGGAAGGCGAGATTGTCAGCCGCGATGATCCTGAAAAACGCGCCAGCGTATTTGATAAGCTGCCTAAACTGCGCGGACAGAAGTGGATCGCCATCGGGCGGCTGGATTTTAATACCAGCGGCTTGCTGATTTTTACGACTTCAGGCGAGCTGGCCAACCGCTTGATGCATCCGCGTTTCGAGGTGGAGCGCGAATATGCGGTGCGTGTGCAGGGCACCATGACGGATGAGCAAATCAATCAGGTGCTCAAGGTGGGCGTGGAGCTGGAAGACGGTCCGGTTACCTTTGATAAACTGGAAGATCAGGGTGGCGAGGGTTATAACCACTGGTATCGGGTGATGCTCAAAGAAGGGCGCAATCGTATTGTGCGGCGTACTTTTGATGCGCTCGGACTGCCGGTCAGTCGTTTGATGCGCGTACGCTTCGGTATAATTAATCTGCCGCCGCGCTTAAAGCGCGGCATGACAGCCGAGTTGGGTGAGGGTGAGGTAGCGCAGGTGCTGGAGTGGGTGGGCATCACGGGTGAAATCGCTACACCGGTACTGGGTGAGATTACGCCGGACACGGCGGAACAGCCGTCAGCCGAGCCGCGTCGCCCGGTTCGCGCCGGTGGCAACCGGCCCCGTAGCGGCAATCGGACGAGTGGCGGTGGTCGTTCGGGTGCGGCTAGTCGAACGGGAAACCGTAGTCGTTAACCACAACCGTTTTCTTGCTGCTCTTGAACCGGCGAACGGTAAAGCTAACTGCAGTGAAAATTATTGGCATATTAAAAAGTTGAATGGAAGATCGCAGCAATAAAACTATCATCAGCAGTGTGCTTTTTTTGGATATTGTGGAATATTCAAAAAAATCCGTGTCTGGACAGATATCATTAAAAGACAGGTTTAATACCTATCTTTCCGAAGCTATTCATGACGTTCCGGTGGCGGATCGGATTATTCTTGATACGGGTGATGGTGCGGCGGTTAATTTTCTGGGGGATGTGGAGTCTGCCCTGACGGCGGCGCTCAGGTTGCGCGCAAGCCTGCTTGATGAAGACCCTTATCTGGAGCCGCAACTGCTGGTGCGCATCGGCATCAATCTCGGCCCGGTCAGATTGGTACGGGATATTAACGGCCAACCCAACATAGTGGGGGATGGCATTAACGTCGCGCAGCGTGTGATGGGTTTTGCCGACGCCAGCCAGATACTCGTATCGCGTTCCTACTATGATGCCGTGTCACGTCTTTCGGCTCAGTACACGGGCATGTTCCACTATCAGGGATCACGTACCGACAAGCATGTGCGTGAACACGAAATTTATGCGATCGGTTATCCGGGAGATCAGACGACACGTGGGATGCAGGCTGCTGAAAGCGTCGTGCAGCCCCGGAATTCCGGAATGCTGAATCATGCCGTAGTTCTCTGGAATAGCGTGTCCGTCTGGCTGGATAACGCGCTGGAGAGGTTGGTTAAACAGGTCAGGCAGGCGGATTCCAGGCAGCGCCTGATATATTCCGGCGTGGTTGCCGTGCCATTGCTGTTGCTGTTTGCAGCGCTGGTGATCATACCCGCGCCGCAGGTGGCTGAAATAGAATGGTCTGATAAGGCGGGGACACCGCCAGTCGAAACCATGCAGGATGTATCGCCGCTTGCGGTGGAAAAGGCGATACCAGACAGTCACGTAACGGATAAAGCCAGACCAGATAAAATCAACACGGATAAAACCAGAACGGATAAAACCAGTCGTCAGCCAGTCGCTCAGGCTAAACAGGACACTGCTGATGTGGCCAAAAAACACTCAGCGCCGGTTAATTCCAGCGGAAGTCAGGTGCAGCATAAACCAGCGGCTCCGACGGTTCGTCAGCCTGTAACGGACAGTCCAGAGTCGATTGAGGATGCTTATATTCAGGTTGTTTGCAGGGAGGGCACGCAAGTGTTTATGGATGGTGCGGCAAAGGGAGTCGTTATTTCCGCTTCATTGACGGTGACGGTCAAGCCGGGCAAGCATAAGCTGATTGTGAATCACGCAAGTTTCGGGGTTTATAGTGAAGACGTGGACGTTGCTCCGGGAAAAACGATACGAATTAAGCCGAAAGTGTGCAATTAGGCCGCTTATGTACAGTGAGAAAACAATAAATACGGTCGCGGGTGCAGGCAATGATTAGCCAACTGGGTCGCTATGAAGTGCTGTCCGAGCTCGGCCAGGGCGCCATGGGCGTGGTTTACAAGGCGATGGATCCGCTGATTGATCGCATTGTCGCAATCAAGACCATCAACCTCGGTCTGGCGCAGGAAGAAAAAGAAGAATACGAAGGGCGTTTTTATCAGGAAGCCAAGGCGGCCGGCAGACTCAATCACCCGAATATCGTCACGATATATGACGTGGGCAAGAGTGCGGAGATTGCTTACATCGCCATGGAGTTCTTGCAGGGGCGTGAGCTGCGCGATGTTTTGCGGGAGCACGACGGTCTATTGCCGGTAGATCAGGTGCTGGATATGGTCGCGCAAGTGGCTTCAGGCTTGGCGTACGCGCATGAACACGGCATTGTGCACCGTGATATCAAGCCGTCGAATATCATGCTGATACGGGATGGGCATGTAAAAATCACCGATTTTGGCATTGCGCGCATGGCCTCGTCGGCGGTTCGTACCCAGACGGGTATGGTGCTGGGTTCGCCAAAATATATGTCGCCCGAGCAGGTGCTGGGTAAGGTGATTGATCAGCGTTCTGATATTTTTTCGCTGGGGGTGATGTTGTATGAGATGCTCACCGGCGAAGCTCCCTTTGTCGGCGACAACGTTAACTCCATCATGTTTCAAACGCTGAATCTCGTGCCGGCGGCGCCCGGCACGCTGAATAGTAAAGTGCCGGACATGCTCAATTTTATCGTGGCCAAGGCCTTGGCTAAAGAGCGGGATGACCGGTATCAGAATGCCAAGGATTTTGCGGCGGATTTGCGTGCCTGTCGTGAAATTTTGCCGCGCTCTACTCAGCCCATTGATACGACGCCCCCTGTCCGGGAGAAGAAGAAGCTAGACGCGATCCACGTTACCGCGCGCAGTGAAGCGGAAGACGCAGCAGAAAATTCGGTAGGCACTCTGGGTTTGTCGCTGGCTTTTGATTCCAGCGAGGCAACCTTGCGGCTGGCAGCATTGACTAGTAACCCTGACGACGTTGATGAGCTGGCTAAAACCTTGAAGATGCCGAGCGCAAAGGCGGGGAAGCAGGGCGCAGTCAGAATGCCTCCCGCACGCCCCAGATCCGCGACGCCCCCGGCGGCAAGCAGTTCCAAGGTGTTGATTTTGTTGTTAGTCATGCTTTTCCTGATGTTCGTACTGTACGTTTACTGACAGTGCGCTGAGCCAACAGCATGCTCAAGCTGTTTGTCATTAAGCCATCCGTAACGTTTGCCTCATTATTGCTCGCTGTACATCTGCTGGCGGTGGTTTCGGTCTATTTGATTCCGGTTGTTAATTGGGCGCGCCTGAGTCTGTCGCTGCTGCTATTCTTCAGTCTGTTTTATCATCTCTATCGCTACGCGCTGCTGCGTTCTCACAATTCCTGGCGTTGTTTCTCTCTGGATCAAAAGCATATTACGGTCAACACGCAAGGCGGAGCCGAGCTATGCGGAGAGCTTGCGCACAGTACGGTTGTTATTGCTCACTGTGTTGTGCTGTGCGCCAGACTGGAGGGCTATAAACTGCCCGTCTGCCAGGTGATTTTCAGCGATGCGCTGCCAGGTGAAGCATTTCGTGAATTGCGCGTGCGACTGAAATACGCTTAACGATTATGCGGTGACAGGATAGTGGGTGATGGATTGTCCTGTGTTTCGGGATAGTCGCGACTGTAATGCAAGCCGCGACTTTCGTGGCGCGACAGCGCGCTTTTTACGATCAGATCCGCGTTGGTGACCAGATTGCGCAGTTCGAGCAGGTCAGAGCTGATGTGGAAGTGGGCATAGTATTCGTCGATTTCCTTTTGCAGCAACTGCACGCGATGTTGGGCGCGTTGCAGGCGTTTGTTGGTGCGCACGATACCTACGTAATCCCACATGAAATGACGCAGTTCCGCCCAGTTGTGTGCGATGACGATTTGCTCGTCGGCATCGGTTACCTGACTGTCGTCCCAGGCGGGTAAGGTGCGCGTTATTTCGCGGGGTTGGCTGAGTATGTCTTGTGCTGCGGCATCGGCGAATACCAGGCACTCAAGCAAGGAGTTGCTGGCCAGTCGGTTGGCGCCGTGCAGGCCGCTGTAAGCGGTTTCGCCGATGGCGTAGAGATGGTCAACGTCGCTGCGTGCGCGCAAATCAGTCATCACGCCGCCGCAGGTATAGTGGGCGGCAGGCACCACCGGAATCGGTTCCTTGCTTATATTGATGCCCAGACTGAGGCAGCGCGAGAAAATGTTGGGGAAATGGTCTTGCAGAAACTCCACAGACTGGTGCGAGATATCCAGATAAACGCAATCCAGCCCGGCCTTTTTCATTTCGTAATCGATGGCGCGCGCCACGATATCGCGGGGAGCCAGTTCGGCGCGCTTGTCGTGTTCCGGCATAAAACGTGTTCCATCCGGCAGTTTTAAAATTCCACCTTCGCCGCGCACCGCCTCGCTGATCAGAAATGATTTGGCATGTGGGTGATATAAGCAGGTGGGATGAAATTGTATGAATTCCATGTTGGCGACACGACATCCCGCACGCCATGCCATTGCTATGCCATCGCCCGTCGCGGTGTCCGGGTTGGTGGTGTACAGATACACCTTGCTGCTTCCGCCTGTAGCCAGGACAGTGTGTTGCGCGGCTATGGTGACCACTTCGTCCGTGCTGGTGTTGAGCGCGTAGACGCCGTAGCAGCGATTGTCGGATAAGCCCAATTTTTTGCCGGTAATTAAATCCACCGACATGTGCTTTTCCAGCAGGGTGATGTTGGGGTGTCGGAGCACCTTGCCGGAAAGCGTTTCCTGAACGGCGTGTCCTGTCGCGTCAGCAGCGTGAATAATGCGCCGCTGGTTGTGCCCGCCTTCGCGTGTCAGGTGGTAGCCCATGTCGCTGCTGACGTCTTTGGTGAAAGGTACGCCCTGGGCTATCAGCCAGTCTATGGCTTGCTTGCCATGTTCGACCACATAGCGGGTGGCGTTGGGCTCGCAGAGTCCGGCGCCGGCCAGTAAAGTGTCGTGGGTGTGCGCTTCAAGACTGTCATCGGTCGATAAAACGGCGGCAATACCGCCCTGCGCCCAATTGCTTGCGCCATCCAGCAGGGATTTTTTGGTGATCAGCCCCACCTTTTGATGATCGGCTAGCTTGAGTGCCAATGTCAGTCCGGCAAGGCCGCTGCCGATTATCAATGTGTCAAATTGCAGCAATTAGATTCTCGGTAAGCTTGTTGTCATGAGCGAACTATAGCAAAACTGTCATGCTTAAAGAGCGGAATTTGTTGTCTGCCGGTAAATTCAGTCCGGCGCCGAAACAGTTCAAGCGGGCTGACGAGTTTGACAGCTAGCGGTTAGGTAATCCCCCCATTTTTAGTTGGGGTCAAAAGTAGAGCTGGTTAAAAAATCTAACTTCTGTTTCGGCGTGATGCCGCCGAGTGCCATGTTGGGGCGTTCGTGATTGTAAGTCCACATCCATTTCGTTGCATAGTCCT
>JAUXWM010000016.1 GCA_030681375.1 Gallionella sp. | reverse complement strand
GGCGTGGGCTGGGGGTTGGAAATGCTTGGAAAGCAGGATTGAGGATTGAGGATTGAGGATTGAGGATTGAGGCTTGAGGATTGAGGATTGAGGATTGAGGATTGAGGATTGAGGGGTGTTGAAAGCAGTGTGGTGGTTTTTCTCAATCCTCGCTCCTCTATCCCGTTTATATCTGTGCGATCGCCCAGTATCGCGCGAACTTGCCTATGGTCATGAACAGTGCGGCCTGCCACCAGCAGAGCCGCAGCCAACCTGCGGCGAGGCATAGCGCGTCACCGATCAGCGGTACCCAGGCGAGCAACAGGGCGGGCGTGCCGTAGCGGCGCAATTTTTCTACGTGCTTTAATTGCTGGGTCTGCGGCAGTAACCAGCCCATGCCGAAGCTGATCATGCCGCCCAACGTGTTGCCCAGTGTGGCGAGTGCGAGTGCTGTCCATAGCAACTCCGGGTAGCCTTTGAGTACAGCAAACAGTACGGCTTCCGAGCCGCCGGGCAACAAGGTGGCGGCGAGGAAGCTGCTTGTGAAAAGCGAAAGCAGGCTGGCGGTTTCGGTCATGCTGACGGTGCCTGTCCTGACGGTAGTTCGATGGGAATATTGAGGTTGGGCAATACGGCTAACGCATTTTCTGTGGTGGCTTGGGCTAGTTCTGCCAGCGATAGGTCGCGTAACTCTGCCAGAGTTTGTGCGATGCGTTGCAGATGTTCGGGTTTGTTGGGCTGGTCGCGGCCGATAAATTCAGGCGGCATATCGGGGGCATCGGTTTCCAGCACGATGCTGGAAAGCGGCAGGGTCGCGGCGAGTTCGCGCAGACGCGTGGCGCGCGGATAGGTCATCGCCCCGCCAAAACCTAGCCTGAAGCCCAGTTTGATAAATTCATCCGCCTGCTGCCTGCTGCCGCTGAAGGCATGGGCGATACCGCCGCGCACCCTGATCTGGCGCAGGTGTTTGAGCACGGTGTCCTGCGCGCGGCGAGTGTGCAGCAGCACCGGCAGGTCGAATTCGCGGGCCAGTTTGAGTTGTTCGACGAGAAAATATTCCTGTCGCGCCTGGTCATAGTGCTCGATATAAAAATCCAGGCCGATCTCGCCGATCGCGACCGGATGCCCGTCGCGCAGATAGTCACGCAGCACAAGCAGGTCGTCTTCATGTACCTGATCCACGTACATAGGATGGATGCCGTACGCGGGAGAGCACGCCGGAAAGCGTTCGCAAAGATCGCGCACAATGGTAAAGTTGGCTGTTTCGACAGCAGGCACTACGAGGCGTGCTACACCGGCAAGATGCGCGGCGTGCAGCAGTTTATCCTGATCAGCGCCAAACTCGGCGGCGTCCAAATGGCAGTGCGTGTCTATTAGCACGTTATCCCACCGTCAGAATAATTTTGCCTGTCATGCCACCTGCTTCGATCAGGCGGTGTGCTTCGGCGGCTTGCTCCAGTGGAAAACGATGGGTGACCAGCACGCCGAGTTCACCCTTTTCAACCAACGCAGCGCATTGCTCCAGTATCTTGCGCTGGCGGATACGCTCGTCGTGCAGCTTCAGTATCTGCGGGGTGAGCATCAGTTCGTAGCATAGCGACAGGTTGCGTAAGCGCACCCGTTGTACGTCTGCTGTTGTTAGCGGGGTGGCAAGGATGCTGACGATTTTGCCGCCGATGCGCGCGGCGTGCAGCGATTTCAGAAAAGTGTCGCCGCCCACCGTGTCGAACACCACGTCCACGCCCTTGCCCTCGGTCCAGTTCAGTGTTTCCTGCGCGAAGTCCTGATCTTTGTAGTAGATAATTTTTTCAGCGCCGAGCGCTTGCGTCAGTCCGGCCTTTTTGGTGTCGCTGACAGTGACAGCGATGCGTGCGCCCAGATGATGGGCAAGTTGCACGGCGATGTGGCCCACGCCGCCGGCAGCCGCGTGTATCAGCAGCGTTTGACCGGCTTGCAGCTGGGCGCGTTCGATCAAAGCCTCCCAGACGGTAATGCAGACCAGTGGCAGCGCGGCTGCGTCCTGCAACGGGATATTGGCCGGTGCGGCTGCGCAATATTCCTCATGCAGCGTGGTGTATTCGGCGTAATTGCCGGGTTCGTCGCCCAGACCGCCGTTACAGAAAAATACCGCATCACCTGCCTTGAAACGTGTCACCAGACTGCCGGTTTGTTCGACGATGCCCGCGCCATCGCAGCCGAGTATCGCGGGTAGCTGGTCGGGATAGTAGGCCGGTTTGCTGCGTAATTTGCAGTCCAGCGGATTAACCCCGGCGGCGGCGAGCTTGACGCGCAGGTGGTAGGGTGAGGCCAGTTCAGGTCGGGCAATGTCGTAGCTTTGCAGCACGCTGGCATCGCCTGCTGCGGTCATCAAGATGACTTTCATCAATAAACCTCCAAAGGAGCCATTCAGGCGCAGGCCGGAACGACGGTGTGCTGTATGGTAAACTGCGCGCCTTATTTGCGCATCTTTTCGACTGGATTACTTATGTCAGGAAATACACTCGGCACATTATTTACAGTGACTTCGTTCGGCGAATCACACGGGGCGGCGATCGGCTGCGTGGTGGATGGCTGTCCGCCGGGGTTGGCGCTATGCGAGGCGGATATCCAGCTTGATCTGGACAGGCGTAAGCCCGGCACCTCGCGGCATGTCACGCAGCGGCGCGAGTCGGACACGGTGGAAATTCTCTCCGGCGTGTTTGAGGGCAAGACCACCGGCACGCCGATCGCCTTGCTGATCCGCAACGAAGACCAGCGCAGCAAGGATTACGGCAACATTGCCGAGACCTTTCGTCCAGGACACGCCGATTACACTTACACGCAAAAATATGGTTTTCGCGACCATAGAGGTGGTGGGAGGGCATCAGCACGCGAAACGGCAAGCCGTGTCGCGGCAGGGGCGATCGCAAAAAAATGGCTGTATGAAAAATACGGTGTCGTGGTGCGCGGCTATCTTGCGCAACTGGGTGAGATCGCAGTGCCGTTTAAAAGCTGGGATGAGGTACGTGCCGAGGGCAACAGCTTCTTTGTCCCAGATGCGAGCTATGTCGCGCAGCTGGAAGATTACATGGACGCGGTGCGCAAATCCGGCGATTCCATCGGTGCGAAGCTCACCGTGGTCGCACAGAATGTCCCTGTCGGCTGGGGTGAGCCGGTGTTTGACCGGCTGGATGCTGAAATCGCCTATGCGTTGATGAATATCAATGCAGTCAAGGGGGTTGAGATAGGCGCGGGCTTCGGCTGCGTGACGCAGAAGGGCAGCGAGCACGGCGACGAGATGACGCCTGACGGTTTTTTGTCCAATCACGCTGGCGGCATTCTGGGCGGTATTTCCACAGGGCAGGACATCGTGGCGAACTACGCCATCAAACCCACCTCTAGCATCCGCCTGCCGCGCCATTCCATCGACAAGGCAGGCAATCCGGTGACCGTCGCCACCGAAGGTCGCCACGACCCCTGCGTCGGCATCCGCGCCACGCCGATTGCTGAAGCCATGCTGGCGCTGGTGCTGATAGACCATGCACTGAGGAATCGCGGGCAGAATGGGGACGTGCAATGTTCCACGCCGAAGATTCGTTAACTTAATTGGGAGTCAAACAAGCGTAGGCTGGGGTGAGGCACGAACCCCAGCATGGAAACTGGTAAGGCGTTAACCTTTGAATTTTGCTAGAGTGTGTCTGTTGTCGGAATAGCGTTTATCAATCCTGATAGGAGATGGGCATGAAAAAAGCAGGTATTCTTGAATTCGCCGCCCTGATTGTTTTGACGGTTGCACATGCTCATGCCGCAACAGCTCGACTTGCTGCTACAGCGACGGTGACCGGAAGCTGTGCTGTTGTTGCACCGGCCAGTATCCCGTATGGATCTGCGGATGTCAGTGTTATTAATGTCAGTTGTTCTTCCGGCACGCCTTCTTCAGTTGGACTGTCCATAAACGATGTAAACCCGAATGCGCCAGCTTCCGGTGTGCCTGAGGTCGGTGCAATGGCTACGGTAAGCTATTGATAGTCAGGTGGAATAGTTTATGAGAAGCGGTTTGTATATCTGCGCTACTTGCTGATTTCCTGATACAGCCGATATTGTTCGGTCTTGTCGGTCTTGCGACTGCCTTCCCATATTTTTTCATAGCGTGCATGGTCCATCAGCGGCCTGGATATTTTATCTCCCTGGATTAAACGTAACTCGCAGTGACGTGCGGGGTCGCGACGGGTGATGATGTTGCCGAAGTAGTGCAGCATGGCGCGTTGACTGTCGCCGAGTCCGGTATTGCGCGCCACGCAGTTGTATTCGGCGGGCATAGACTGCTTGAGTGAGACAACCATGCCGCGGTAGCTTTTTCCGCTGTCCAGCCAGGGTAACCATAATGTCATCGCGAGTATCCAGATCAGCGTGATGCCTGATGCCCAGTTGACTACCGCGCGGCGCATTGAGCGGCCTACGCGCCATACCAGCACCAGCCATAGCAGGGTGGCGATGACGGCGATGGCGAAGTGGCTGGTATGGAAAGCCGGTTCAAAACCGGGTTGATAATCTTTCAGCCAGAGTGTGATCTTGGCGTGGTTGTCCTGTAACAGTCCTGCCCATCCCCACCACATCAGAATGGCAATCAAGGCGAAAGTCATCAAACCGAACCAGTCCAGTGCGTTGGCCGCGCCGCGTTTGAGCATGGATAACGCGGCGGTAGCCAGCAGCGCGACGGGCAGCAGCATGGGCAGCGCGAACACTTCCTTGATGTTAGGCGCCAGACTGAGGGTTATGAACATCACAATGAAGCTGACGAGCGGCAATTGCAAATCGTCGCGTTGCGCGAGGCGACGGCGTTCGCGCCATACTGCCCACGCGGCCAGCGGCAGGGCGGGCCATGCCAGCCAGGGGAGATTTTTCAGGTAGTAGAGGGCATCTTTGCCAGGCACGGCCTTCGCATGATGCAGCCAGTTGCCGAGGTTGTGCGACCACATCCAGTCTGAGAATAAGGCCGGTGAGTGCTGGTGCAGCATGAGTGGCCAGACGGTGAGCCAGGGCAGCGAACACAGGGTGGCGATACCGAGACTGAAAGCGTACTGGCGTTTGCGCCAGTTCTGGAATAACGCGGGCAATAATGCAGCAATCAGCAGGAATAACACTGGCGCGATAAAGCCTTTCGCCATGAAGCCGACGCCGACGCCGATGCCGATCCATATGCCGGCGCGCAGTATGCGTTCCTGGCTGTGTGCAAAGCCATAAAGCATCATCGCGCATCCGGCGAGTAGTGTGAGGTCGGTGATAATCTGATGCGCGCGCACCAGCATGCCGAGGCAGCCGATCAGGATAATGGCGGCGGCCCAGCCTCGATTCTCGCCATATAATTTGCGCCCGGCGAGGCCAAGGAATAGCAGGGTCAGTCCGCTGTAAAGGCCGCTGGCGAGACGCGCGCCATCATGCAGTGGCAACAGGGGCGCAAACAGCTTGGCGAATAAGGCGGCCGTCCAGTAAAACAAGGGTGGATTGGCCATGAACGGCTCGCCTGCAAGGGTGGGAGCCAGCCAATTGCCATTCTGCAGCATGGAATAAACGATACCGAAACTGTATGCATCATCCGGTTTCCACGGGTCATGCCCGACCAGACCCATGCCGACCCAGACTAGGCAGAGCAGGCCGAGCATCACGGCCTTGGCGGGCGTGATGGGGTGCGGGTCAGTGGGTTTGAGGTAATACATGGAAAGTGATCAGGGGAAGTGGTCGCGTGGTTTATCTGACGACCTTGATCAGTTCTCCTGCTTGCGGTTCTCCGCTGGGATAACGGGCGTTTATCAGACGCAAATAGCTTTCTGCCGACTGTCCAAGAGGCGAGTTATGCGACAGATTGGCAAAAGTGTCGCCGGAGCGCGCGGTAATGACATGCAGGGTAAGCGGTTTAACCCGTTGACGTTCCGCTTCGCTAAGTGCGTGGAAGCTGCGCACCGTGCTAATGATGTCATCGCGGTAGGATGACAGATTGTTGCGGGTCTTGCCCTGAGCTTGCAGGACGAAGGCGCGCTTGTTATGGAATACAACGCCACCCGCCGTGTTGGGCAGATCGAATATGGCCGCAGGCAGGCCGTTGACATCCAGCGACCTGACCTGCGCGCTGGAGCCGACCAGGCGGCTAGCGTATTCTCCCGGTGTGCCTCTGGGTGATTCGTCCAGTTTCATTTGCAGTTGCGCTTCACCCTGCGGGCTGATGGCCACCAGCGATGTCGGCAGGTTGTGGACTTGCCAGTTTTTCGGGAATTGCACGGCAATACCGAGTTCGTCGTGATAGAAGGCGTTGTTGCGCACGATGCCTTGCTCGCTGTTGTCGTTGAATATCATGCCATCCGTGGCGGCGAGGAATTCACGGCGGCCTTCAAAGTGTGCATGTGCAGCACCGTTTTTTTCCGCTTCGCCGACAGCCTGATGCAAGCGGGTGTCATTATCCGGGTGGCTGGCAAACACGCCGTGATAGCGGCGGGGTTCTCGGCCTTCCTGCTTGGCCAGTTCGGCATCCTTCAGTTCCTGATTCTTGAGCACGCCAATAACGGTAATGATGGCCTGCGGGTCATAAGCCGTGCGTGTCAGATACTCGGCGCCCAGGCGGTCAGCTTCCAGTTCATGATCGCGCCCGTAACCGGACAGCAATGCGCCGCCGACGATATTGGCCAGATTGCTGCCGCCTACGGTGTTGATCTCAGGCACGAAGATGGACGCGATGGTCAGACCGATATTGGCTGCTTGTGCGGCGCTTTGCTGCCGCACGCCGTGACGCGCGGTGACGTGACCGATTTCATGTCCCAACACGGCGGCCAGTTCGGCTTCTGAATTCAGATAAGCCAGGATGCCGCGCGTGATGTAGACATAGCCGCCGGGCAGCGCGAAGGCGTTGATATCTGGCGTATCCAGTACGGTGAAGTGATATTGCAAATCCGGGCGATGGCTTTGTTTGGCGATGCGCTGTCCTACCTTGTTCACGTAGTTCTGCAAAGAACGTGAGCCGTAAACCTTGTATTGTTTTTTGACCTGTTCGTCTGATTGGCGACCGACAGCTATTTCCTGGCTTTCCGACATCATCACGAAATCGGTCGAGCCCGTGACGGGGTTTTGCGCGCAGCCCGAGAGCAATGTGATGAGTAAGCCAAGTATCAGAAAACGCATGATATTTCCTATTCGACGAAGATAGTGAGGGACGTTTGCGATAACCCTATGATAAATGACAAAGGGCAGCAAATGCTGCCCTTTGATGGGGTACTGTGCGAAGAGTTTCCTCGCTTGCCGTTTTAATTACGCGGCAGCCTTCGTTCCGTATTTCTGACGGAACTTGTCAATACGGCCAGCGGTATCAACAATTTTCTGTGTGCCGGTGTAAAACGGGTGGCATTCAGAACAAACTTCGACGTTCAGCGTGGTTTTTGCCATGGCGGAACGGGTCTTGAAACTGTTGCCGCAACTGCAAGTCACGGTAATTTCATGGTAATCAGGGTGAATATTTGCTTTCATTTTTCTTCCTTGCGGGTGATTTGATGCGGCGGGTGTGCGCATACGGGTTGTAGGCTAGGCCGGGCATTATCCATATAAAGGGGTAGTTGCGCAAATATTTATGCGCTGCAGCGGGATCAGAATAATGTGCGATGAGATCAAGGTAGATGATAGAGCAGAGCGGACAGTTTCCGGCTCTTGGCGGGATCGGTTAATACATCCGCAAAATCCAGTCGCCAGACTTGTTCGCCGCTGTGCACATCCAGTCCGTCGCAGTCCAGTGCGATGGCTTGCGCATCGGTAACGGATACATGGTGGTATTGCTTTAGCAGGTGGTGCAGAGTGTCCTGTTGTAGGGCGTTGATTTGCAGCAATAAGGCCGCTTCGTGTTCGGCAAAGTCGGCGGCTTGCGCTACGGCATAATCTTCCATCTTGATCCAGTGGATGCGGCCTACGCCGCCGATATAGCGTATGGCAACTGGCGTGATGCGGCAAAAACGGAAGTCGGGCAGCGATAGATTGATTTCCGCCTCAGGAAAGTGGCGCAGGTAGCGCGTGCGGTATGCATCGCGGTCCTCCAGTAACTGCGCATTGCCGATTAATGTGACGCGACCTTGCATCTGGATATGCGGATCATGCTGATTATGTGTGATCAGGCTGACGCGAGGGTCGTGCAGAATATTTTTGGTATGTTCTGCAAGGCCGCTGACCAGTAGCAACAGGCTGCCATCGTGATCCAGCAGATAAGGCGTGATGGATCCAAAGGGCGCGCCGCCCAGTTTTTTAGACAGTGTGCTCAGTGCGCCATAGCGGTGTGCGCGCAACAGGCGGCGTGCTTCCCTTGCATTATTCATGCGGATAGTTTTAGCGCGGTGAGCGCCAGGCGACGGCCCAGCGCCATGCACAGTTTCTTTTCTGCTTCGGAGATGGGCTGATCGTTGGTCAGTCCGGCAACATGGCTGGCGCCATAGGGCGTGCCGCCAGTCTGTGTGCTGGCCAGTTCAGGCTCGGAATAGGGCAGGCCGACGATGAGCATGCCGTGATGCAACAGCGGTAACATCATGGACAGCAGTGTGCTTTCCTGGCCACCGTGCATGCTGCTACTGGAGGTAAACAGCGCAGCTGGCTTTCCGGCCAGGGCGTGCTTCATCCATAGCCCGCCAGTGCCGTCCCAGAAATATTTCATCGCGGCGGACATGTTGCCAAAACGGGTCGGGCTGCCCAGCGCCAGGGCGATGCATTCTTCGAGATCGCGTAATTCGGCATAAGGTGCGCCGCTGTCGGGCACGCACGCTTCGGTTGCTTCGCAGGTGCTGGAAATCTTCGCGACAGTGCGCAATCGCGCACGTACTCCGGGTATGGTTTCTACGCCGCGGGCGATGAGTTGAGCCATTTGCCGCGTCGCGCCGTGCTGGCTGTAATACAGCACCAGAATTTCTTTGTCGGTTATCATGGGCGCATTATAAGGAATCGGCCCAGGCATGCAAAAGAATTGGCAGGACTTACAGGTTTTTATACGCTTTGTTGCGGCGCGTTTTGTGCAGGATCGCTGCGCGCAGATTGCGGCTAGCCTTGCGTTCACGACCTTGTTGTCGCTGGTTCCGCTGGTGACGATTGCGTTGACGATATTCTCGGCATTTCCGGTATTCGACGATTTTTCCATTCAGATTAAGAGCTATCTGCTGAATAATCTGATGCCGAATACCGCAGGCAAAGTTATTACGCACTATATGGAGCAGTTTGCCGAGAGTGCAGGGCGGTTGAGTGCCGTGGGTGTGGTGTTTCTGGCCGTGACAGCGATGCTGATGATGCTGACCATCAGTCAGGCTTTTAACACGATATGGCGAGTGCACAGGCCGCGCCCGATGCTCAAACTGTTTGTTGCTTATTGGGCGGTGCTGACGCTTGCACCTCTGC
Organism: Gallionella sp.; assembly: GCA_030681375.1. Taxonomy (GTDB): domain Bacteria; phylum Pseudomonadota; class Gammaproteobacteria; order Burkholderiales; family Gallionellaceae; genus Gallionella. The sequence continues at coordinate 8,023 of JAUXWM010000016.1, read as the reverse complement.
TGGTAGGCGCCAGTTTGTCGCTTACCTCGTGGCTGGTGGGATTGTCACTGGGCTATGCTAAACACATTCCAATTTTTGGCGTGGGCGCGCTGAAGATATTGCCGGTGTTGTTCACCACGCTGGCGTTCGCAATGATGTTCCGCCTCATACCCAATCGTTATGTGCCGCGCACTCACGCATTGGTAGGCGGCATCCTGGCAGCCGTGCTGTTTGAAACGATGAACCGCGTATTCGGCTATTACATCAGCCATTTTCCCACTTATAAGCTGGTATATGGCGCATTCGCCAGCGTGCCGATTTTTCTGATGTGGATTTATTTTTCCTGGTTAATTATCCTGCTGGGTGCGGTCGTTACCGCCTCCCTGCCGCATTGGCGCACGCCGGAGGCGCAGCATTTGCCGGCGGTGGAGAAAATGCTGGATGCCTTGAGAGTGTTGAAAATGATGTCGGGTGGTATGCGGCAGGGGAAAATAATGACGATCCCTGCCTTGTCGAAGGCACTACGTTTGGGTTTTTTCTCGCTGGAACTGATCATGGAACGCTTGGCCGGCGCAGGCATGGTGCACAAGGCGGAGGGGCAGGGATGGCTGATGACGCGCGCGGCCAGTCATATTAGTGCGGTGGAATTGCTGCATTTGTTTGTGCTGGATCGCAGCAACCTGCCGGACGGGGAGAATGATGATGCCTTGAAACGATGGCTGGTGGCTTGTTCTGTACAACTTGATCAAAAAGCGGATGTGACCTTGCAGGAGTTGTTCGATAGTTCATCAGAAAAAGGTAATAGTTGAGGGTGGGCTATGCAATCGTTTAGAATGCGCAACTTGTTTTTCGGATTACCACTTTGTCTTTGAATTCTTTGGTCGAAATTCGCGATCTTAATTTTACCTATGATAAGCGCCCTGTTTTGCAGGGGATCAACATGACTTTCCCCAAGGGGAAGCTGGTTGCTATCATGGGTTTGAGCGGTTGCGGAAAAACCACGCTGCTGCGTCATATCGGCGGTGCGTTGAAACCCACTAAAGGCTACGTCAAAATGGACGGGCAGGTGATGCACGAACTGGATCAGGATGGCTTGTATGCGATGCGTCGCAAGATGGGCATGCTTTTTCAGTTTGGCGCGTTGTTCACTGATATGTCGGTGTACGACAATGTGGCATTTCAAATGCGTGAGCACACCGAGTTGCCCGAAGAAATTATTCACGATCTGGTGATTATGAAGCTGCACGCGGTAGGCTTGCGCGGCGCGCAGCACATGATGCCGTCCGAGTTGTCAGGCGGCATGGCGCGGCGCGTGGCGCTGGCGCGTACCGTGGCGCTCGATCCCATGCTGATTATGTATGATGAACCCTTTGCAGGCCTCGACCCGATTTCGCTGACCGTCATCGGCGATCTGATTCGTCGTCTGAATGATGCGCTGGGTGCGACCTCGATCATTGTTACGCACGATATACAGGAGTCACTGAAGATTGTGGATTATGTCTATTTTATGGCTAACGGCGTGATTGTTGCCGAAGGCACGCCGGACGAGCTTCGTGCTTCCGACAAAGATTTCGTGCGTCAGTTTGTGCATGGCGAGATGGATGGCCCGGTGCCATTCCATTACCCCGGCGTTGATTATCGCCAAGATTTAAATTTGCGAGCCTGACACTATGGCAGTAACTAATATTATTAGAGCAATCGGACGTCGTGTCGTTGACGCAGTCTGGCGTATCGGCGTGGTGGCGCGTTTCTTTTTCCTCACATTGATCTATTCCGGGAGCTGTTTCCGGCGTTTTCATTTGATTATTAAAGAGTTGTTTTCCACCGGTGTGATGTCGCTGATCATCATAGTTGTGGCGGGCCTGTTCGTCGGCATGGTGCTGGGTTTGCAGGGCTATGAGACGCTCAAGCGTTATGGTTCGGAATCGGCATTGGGTGTGATGGTGGCCTTGAGCCTGGTGCGTGAAATGGGGCCGGTGGTGGCCGCATTGCTGTTTGCCAGCCGCGCCGGTTCGGCGATGACGGCGGAAATCGGCCTGATGAAAGCGACCGAGCAAATCTCGGCGATGGAAATGATGGCGGTGAATCCGATCGCGCGTATCGTGGCGCCCCGCTTCTGGGCAGGCGTGATTTCTATGCCGTTTCTGGCCGCCATGTTCAGTGCGGTGGGTATATTCGGCGGTTATCTGGTCGGCGTGGTGCAGATCGGTGTGGATGAGGGTTCATTCTGGTCGCAGATGCAGGCCGCAGTAGATTTTCGCGAAGACATCATGAACGGCATCATCAAGAGTCTGGTGTTCGGTACGGTGGTGACGCTGATTGCGTTGTTCGAGGGTTTTGATGCGCCGCCCACCGCAGAAGGTGTGTCGGGCGCGACCACGCGCACGGTAGTCACTTCGTCGCTGGCGATTCTGATGTTGGATTTTGTTTTGACTGCAATCATGTTTAGAGGGGCTTGAGTTATGGAACGCACTACATTGGATTTATGGGTAGGCATGTTTGTGGTGGCGGGTATGGCCGCGCTGGTGATGCTGGCGATGAAAGTAGGGAACCTGGGGACTTACAATGTGTCCGAGTCGTATCAGGTGCATGCCTATTTCAGCAATATCGGCGGACTGAAGCCCAAGGCCTCAATCAGAAGCGCAGGTGTGCTGGTCGGGCGTGTGACGTCAATCTCGCTTGATACTGATAAATATGAGGCGCATGTAGTGATGAATCTGGATAGTCGCTATCAATTTCCCAGAGATACCTTCGCCAATATCCTGACTTCCGGTTTGTTGGGTGAACAATATATTGGCCTGATGCCGGGCGGCGATGAAGAAATGCTGAAAAATGGCGAGCAGTTGAAGCAAACGCAGTCGGCGATGGTGCTGGAAGATTTGATAGGTAAATTTATGTATAGCAAGGCCGCAGAGCCGGCTAAATAGGAGTGGTAATGATAAAAATGCTGTTAAAAGTAGCTTTAGGTCTGGTTTGCGCGGTAGCTGTGGCACAGGCCGAAGTGGTTGCTCCTGATATGTTGATCAGAGATACCGCGCAGGAAGTCATCGCGATCGTTAAGCAGGACCCTGAATTTAAGGCGGGAAACCAGAAAAAAATTCTGGCTTTGGTGGATGCTAAGGTCTTGCCCAATTTTGATTTTGTGCGCATGACGCAATTGGCCATGGGTAAGTATTGGAGGCGCGCCACGTCAGAGCAAAAGCAGGCATTGGTAAGCGAATTTCGCAACATGCTGGTGAGGACTTATACCAAGGCGTTTACTTTGTATCGCGATCAGTCGATAGAGGTGAAGCCCTTAAGAATGGCGGCGGGTGATACGGAAACTACTGTTAAAACGCGCGTCATCAAATCGGGTGCTCAGCCGACCGCAGTGGATTATCAGATGAAAAAAGCGGCTGACGGATGGAAGGTGTTTGACGTGGCTATCGAAGGCGTGAGCATGGTCACCAGTTATCGTGGCACGTTCGCTACCCAGATTGAACAATCCGGCAATGTTGATCAAGGCATCGATGCCTTGATCAAAACATTGTCCGACATGAATGCCGGTGTGGCTGTGCCGCAAAAGGCGGGAACGAAGTGATTACACGCGAAGGCGAACGGCTGATGCTGAGCGGCAGGTTGACCATGTCCACCGTGCCGGCGCTGTACAAGATTGGTTTGCAACATCTGGCAACCGAGGACTTTTTGGTGGACTTTTCAAAAGTTGAAGCGGTTGATTCGGCTGCGATAAGCATGTTGCTGGGCTGGTCAAGAGCGGCACAAGGCAGTCAGCGCAACTTGCGCGTGACCGGTTTGCCGGATGATTTATTGAGTCTGGCGCGACTTTATGGTGTGGCTGAGATGCTTCCGCAATGAGTATTCTGCGCGCAATCTCCTCGGAGCTGCGCGCATCGCGTACAAGTTTTTAGTATTATGTGCATCTTGTTGCCGGAGAACGCTGTTTCCGGCAAATTTTTTAATTCAGCCCATGGTAACGATAGCAATGGTCACACCGGAAAGTATTCAACTCGGCATCGCGCAAGGCATGAAGACTGCGCATTTAAGTGTCACTGGAGATGGTCAGCATTTCGAGGCTATTGTGGTCAGCGAGGAATTTGCGGGCAAGAATCGCATTGCCCGTCATCAGATTGTATTTCAGACGCTGGGCGAGCGGATGCGGGGCGAAATTCATGCTCTGTCCATGAAAACCTACACGCTTGAAGAATGGGAGAACAGTCGTTAGTCATTAGTCGTTAGTCGTTGGTTGGCATGGTTAACTAACGACTAGCTACTAGCTACTAGTCGCTAAATTTATGCAAAAACTAGCAATTCAAGGCGGTTATCGCCTCAACGGTGAAGTGCGGATTTCCGGTGCTAAAAATGCGGCTCTGCCTATTATGTGTGCCAGCTTATTGACGGCAGATGATTTGTCTTTGAGTAACTTGCCGGATATGCACGATGTGGCAACGATGATTAAATTGTTGCAGCAAATGGGTGTGCGGGTTGATTCCGGCATTCAGTCGGCGACATTTAATGCGGGGCGGGTAGATAAGCTGGAGGCGCCTTACGATATGGTGAAGACCATGCGCGCAGCGATTCTGGTGTTGGGTCCGTTGCTGACCCGCTTTGGTGAGGCGCGCGTGTCGCTGCCGGGTGGTTGTGCAATCGGCTCTCGCCCTGTGGATCTGCATATTAAAGGCCTGCTGGCGATGGGCGCCGAAATTCATATTGAACACGGTTATATCCATGCGACTGCTAAAAGATTGCATGGTGCGCACATATGTTTCGATTTGATCAGCGTAACCGGCACTGAAAATCTGATGATGGCGGCGGTCTTGGCCGAGGGCATTACTGTGCTGGAAAATGCGGCGCGTGAACCTGAGGTCGTGGATCTGGCTAATTGTCTGATCGCAATGGGCGCGAAAATTGAAGGCGCTGGCAGTGACAAAATCACCATTGCGGGCGTGGAAAAATTACACGGTGCCAGCTATGGGGTGATGCCTGATCGCATCGAGAGCGGGACATTCCTGGTGGCGGCTGCCGCAACCGGCGGGCACATTACCCTGACCGATGCGCGTGCGGATATTCTCGATAACGTGCTGGACAAGTTGCGTGAGGCGGGAGCCAGCGTCGATGTAGAAGGTGATCGCATCAGCCTGGAAATGATGGGTCGCCCGCGCGCTGTCAGCTTGCGGACAGCACCGTATCCGGCATTCCCGACCGACATGCAGGCGCAATTCATGGCATTAAACGCCATAGCAGAAGGCAGCTCGATTGTGGTGGAAACGATTTTTGAAAATCGTTTCATGCATGTGCAAGAGCTGGTGCGTCTGGGCGCGCAGATTGAAATTGAGGGCAATACGGCGGTAATTCAGGGTTGCGAGCGACTGGAGGGGGCGACAGTGATGGCCACGGATTTGCGTGCGTCTGCCTCGCTGGTTATCGCGGGCATGGTGGCGCAGGGGGAAACGATTGTGGATCGCATTTATCATCTGGATCGTGGTTACGAGCATATTGAAGCGAAATTATCCGCGCTGGGCGCGAAAATTCGCCGCATAAAATAGGACGTTAAGATGATTACAATTGCGTTATCCAAGGGCCGTATTTTTGAAGAAACCCTGCCTTTGCTGGCAGCCGCAGGCATCACGGCGCTGGAAGATCCTGAAACGTCACGCAAACTGATATTGGATACCAATCGCGCGGATGTGCGTTTGATTATTGTGCGCGCCAGCGATGTGCCCACGTATGTGCAATATGGCGCCGCAGACATAGGAGTGGCGGGCAAGGATGTATTGAATGAACACGGTGGGGCGGGTTTGTATCAGCCGCTGGACTTGAATATTGCGCGTTGCCGGATGATGGTGGCAGTGCACAACGATTTCGATTACGCGTCCGCGGTAAAGCAGGGTGCAAGGTTGCGTGTGGCCACCAAGTACGTCAAGGCGGCGCGCGAACATTTTGCCGCCAAGGGTGTGCACATCGATCTGATCAAGTTGTACGGTTCGATGGAACTTGCGCCCCTGGTTGGATTGTCCGACGTGATCGTCGATCTGGTGAGCAGCGGCAGTACGCTGAAGGCCAACCATCTCAAGGCGGTAGAACATATCAGCGATATTTCCTCGCGTCTGGTTGTGAATCAGGCCGCGCTCAAGCTAAAGCGTGATGTCATCCAGCCCATGCTGGATGCGTTTTCCCGTGCCCTTGTATAAAGAGAGTTCATAAAATGAATATCAGACAATTATCAAGCAGCGCCGTAAATTTCAGTGCAGAGCTGGATGCCTTGCTGGCCTATGAGGCTACGGCAGATGAGAAGCTGGAGGCAACGGTCGCCGCCATACTCGCAGATGTGCGTGCGCACGGAGATGAGGCGGTGTTGGAATACACGGCGAAGTTTGACCGCATGGCGTTGCCCGATGCGGATGCGATGGAATTGCCGCGTGAAGAATTGCGAGCCGCTTTCGATAATTTGCCGGTAGAACAGCGTATCGCGCTGGAAGCCGCTGCGCAACGCGTGACTGACTACCATCAAAAGCAGGTACAGGCATCGTGGACCTATACCGATAGCGATGGCACCTTGCTGGGCCAGCAGGTCACGCCGCTGGACAGGGTGGGTTTGTATGTTCCAGGCGGCAAGGCGGCTTATCCGTCCTCTGTGTTGATGAATGCATTGCCTGCCAAGGTGGCGGGTGTGGCTGAATTGATCATGGTGGTGCCGACACCTGATGGGGTAAAGAATCAGCTGGTGCTGGCTGCGGCCTATCTATCTGGCGTGGATCGTGTGTTTACCATAGGTGGCGCACAGGCTGTCGGCGCGTTGGCTTACGGTACTGCAACCATTCCCAGAGTGGACAAGATCGTCGGACCGGGCAATGCCTATGTGGCGGCAGCAAAACGCCGTGTATTTGGGATTTGCGGCATAGATATGATCGCGGGCCCGTCGGAGATTCTGGTGATATGCGACGGCTTGACTGATCCTGACTGGATAGCGATGGATTTGTTTTCGCAGGCAGAGCATGACGAGTTGGCGCAGGCTATTTTGATATCGCCCGATTTGGACTTTATCAAGGCCGTGGCGCAAAGCATCGATCGCTTGCTGGCGCAAATGCCGCGCCATGAAATCATCAAAACGGCGCTGGAAAATCGAGGCGCGCTCATACATGTCAGCAGTCTGGATGAGGCCTGCACTATCAGCAACCGCATTGCGCCGGAGCATCTGGAAATGTCGGTGGAAGACCCTCGGGCATGGCTGCCAAAATTGAAGCATGCCGGCGCTATCTTTATGGGGCGCTACACTTCTGAATCGCTGGGCGACTATTGTGCCGGGCCGAATCACGTTCTGCCTACATCGGGCACGGCACGCTTTTCTTCGCCTCTGGGTGTGTATGATTTTCAGAAACGCAGCAGCCTGATTCAGGTGTCCAGACAGGGCGCTCAGACCCTCGGAGCAATCGCTGCCACCCTGGCTTTGGGTGAAGGTTTGCAGGCGCACGCGCAATCTGCGCTGTATAGGACAGAATAAATTAAATATGTATTGACAAGTCAGGCTGAGATTGGCAGAATGCCGCTCCAGTTTTGGAGGGGTGGCCGAGTGGTTAAAGGCAGCAGACTGTAAATCTGCCCTCTCAGAGTACGAAGGTTCGAATCCTTCCCCCTCCACCAGAATTAGTCTAGATCTGATATTTGTTTCAGATTTGGCGACGTTGTTTGATAGGAATGCTTGCGGGTGTAGCTCAATGGTAGAGCAGAAGTTTTCCAAACTTACGACGAGGGTTCGATTCCCTTCACCCGCTCCAGTTTTAATTCCGCCCATGTGGCTCAGTGGTAGAGCACTCCCTTGGTAAGGGAGAGGTCGCGAGTCCGATTCTCGCCATGGGCACCAGTTATAGTAACTATTGTTAACGTTTGACATTGATAAGGAAAAGTCATGGCAAAGAGCAAATTTGAACGCACCAAACCCCACGTCAACGTCGGCACGATTGGTCACGTCGATCACGGCAAGACCACGCTGACAGCGGCGATCACTATGGTGTTGTGCAAGAAGTTTGGTGGCGAAGCCAAGGCTTAC
>JAUXWM010000012.1 GCA_030681375.1 Gallionella sp. | reverse complement strand
TCCAAAACCCGCGACAACACCGAATTGTTTATTGTTGAGGGGGATTCGGCTGGTGGTTCCGCCAAAGGTGCGCGTGATCGTGAAACCCAAGCCATCATGCCGCTAAAGGGTAAAATCCTCAACGTGCTGGGCGCGGCTTCCGGTAAACTTAACGAAAATTCCGAAATCCGCGACATTTGCGAGGCTTTGGGCGTGCAAATGGGCAGCCGCTTCAAAGTCGATGACCTGCGCTACGATAAAATCGTCATTATGACCGACGCTGACGTCGACGGCGCCCATATCGCCAGCCTGCTGATGACCTTCTTCTTCACCCAAATGCGCCCGCTGATCGACAAAGGCCATCTGTATCTCGCCTGCCCGCCGCTCTATCGCCTGACCCAAGGCGCGCGGCGGTTGTATGTCGCCGACGATGCCGAGAAAGAGCTTTGGCTGGCCAAAGGCCTGGGTGGCAAAGGTAAAATCGACGTGCAACGATTCAAAGGCTTGGGCGAGATGGACGCCAAAGACCTGAAAGACACCACCATGAACCCCGCCACCCGCAAACTGATCCGCGTCACGATTGACGAAGATGCACCGGGAGAGACCGGGGATCTGGTCGAGCGTTTGATGGGGAAAAAGCCAGAATTGCGCTTCCAGTATATTCAGGAGAACGCGCGGTTTGTGGAGGAGCTGGATGTCTAGAAATAATATTTTTGTAACATCCTACTCATTTGCATCTCGTCCAATAGAGTTGTTTTCAAATGGAATGAGCATTGGTAGCGCAACTTGCTTTTTTGTTGGCTTGACGGGTGGCTCTTATGCATTATTGACTAACTGGCATGTATTATCCGGTCGAAATCCCTACACAGGTCAAGCACGCCATTTTTCGGGTGCTACACCAGATATGGCAAGGGGATTGTTTTGTAAGAAGGGAAATCTTGCTGAGTTTTTAAATTTTGATTTTAGCCTTTTGAAGGAAGATGGGCAACCTGCTTGGTTTCAACACTCCGCAGGGCAAAAATACGATATTGCGTTTATGCTTGTACCACCAGATGCGCCGTTCGATATTTTTCCAGCAATTCGGTCAGACGAAACTCCTAATCTTAGATGCACTCCCGGTCGCGATGTTTTTATAATCGGATATCCGCTTGGAGTGACAAAGCAGCCGGGATTACCAATTTGGAAACGCGGTTCAATAGCAAGCGAGCCAGAACTTGAAGCCGATCAGCTTCCCATCATTTTGGTAGATTCATCAACGAGAGAAGGAATGTCAGGTTCTCCAGTAATCGCTCAAGCGATTGATGGTGCACTTCTTGATAATGGAGACACTGTCGTGGGAAGTGGTCCTTACGTTCGGTTTATCGGAATGTACTCTGGCCGATATGGCACTGATGTTGATGATAAATTGAGCGTTGGCAGAGTATGGAAAAGAGAAGTACTTGAAGAAATGGTTAGGACCTTAACTCCCGGAAACTACATACTGTCAAAATAGAGTGCATATGGCATGCTTTGCTTACTATCTAGACCACCTGGTAATCCCCCCCGAAAGTAAGGGGCTGCATAAGTAGAATTTTCTCGGTAATATGAACGAGGAGATTCCGAATGAAGACAAGCAGATACACTGAGGCGCAGATCCTCGCGATCCTGCGTCAGGCTGAAGGCGGGATGCCGG
>JAUXWM010000084.1 GCA_030681375.1 Gallionella sp. | reverse complement strand
GGACATGTGATCCAGCTGTGCCACTTCACCGGCCACGATGACCGGATGGTGTTGCGGCAGACCCATCACGCCTGTGCCGAACTTGATGTTTTTGGTCTGGTTGATCAGACTTGCAAAGAAGATCAGCGGCGAGGCGATTTGCTCGGTCGTGCAGGAAAAATGCTCGCCCATATAGGCGTACTCAAAGCCAAGTTGGTCGGCCAGAATGATCTTGTCCTGATTCTCTTTCAGGATTTCGCTATATGACCGATGCGGCGGGTGCAGCGGCATCGCGAATGTTCCAAGTTTTACCATATTATTTTCTCTCCATGCTGTTGTCGCCAGAAGATATTACTGACGACCGGTTATTTCGGACGTTTGGGGCATCGCATTGAATTGAATTGCCAATCAGTTAGGCGAAGGGATGTGTTTTGACCGATTGATGCCGCGTATTTCTTTGCACCAATCTGGCCAGCAAAATTGGCCTTGACTCCCGCTGAATTCTGGCTAGCGACTTATGTCGCAACATTTGATCCCAAGGATTTGCAACTCCTCCGGTTTGCAGATCCTGGGCTAGCGTCCGCTAATATCGAGTTCTTGGCTACCGTACCAAGCGGCGCGGCCTGTACCGTGGGTTTTGTCTCAGAAGCGACAGTTTTGGGATCCGCGTGGCCGGGGATTAAGATCGTTGCGTCCCGGAATGGCCGCTTTGTCGTCTGGGTGCCCAATTGCCAGAATTTGCCCAAAAACATGTGTCACAGGTATGGGAATGATGTGTTGAATTCAGGAAGTGGCGCTGAAAGTTCCCAATTAATATACTGATAAATCAATATTTTACGCGATGTGACACACAGTGCCACACCTGCCGTCGCACATGCGCCAATTGTCGAGCCGCCCTTGTTCGCCTCATTCTTTGGTCAGGCAGGAGCGCAGATTCCTGCTGAGTAAGGTTCGCGGCGCGACGATTTTTGATCCGGCGTCGGAACGGGAGGGAAACTATGCTGACTGTCTCGAATGTTTCAAAAAGCTTCCCGGGCGTAAAAGCGCTGTCAGCAGTACAGCTTGACGTGAAGGCAGGCGAAATTCATGCGCTTGTCGGTGAAAATGGTGCGGGCAAGTCCACTCTGACCCGGATTATAGCGGGCGTGCATCAACCCGATGAGGGCAACATAGAATTTGATGGCGAGATCGTGCATTGGTCGTCGCCCGCTGCGGCAAAAAACGCGGGCATTCATGTTATTTATCAGGAATTCGTCTTATTTCCGAATCTAACGGTTGCTGAGAATATTTTTCTGGGTCACGAACGCCGTGGTTTCATGAACGGCATTGACCATAAACAAACCCGGCAAGATGCGAATGATCTGCTTGACCGCCTTGGTGTTAAAATTAACACCGATGCACTGGTATCAGAGTTGAGCGTTGCCGATCAGCAGATGGTCGAGATCGCCAAGGCGATGGTTCACAAGGTCAAACTGCTGATCCTGGACGAACCGACTGCAGTGATCGCGGGCCATGAAGTTGAGATGTTGTTCAGCCGCCTGCGCGCGCTGCGTGATGATGGGGT
>JAUXWM010000075.1 GCA_030681375.1 Gallionella sp. | reverse complement strand
ATGGCAAAGAGCAAATTTGAACGCACCAAACCCCACGTCAACGTCGGCACGATTGGTCACGTCGATCACGGCAAGACCACGCTGACAGCGGCGATCACTATGGTGTTGTGCAAGAAGTTTGGTGGCGAAGCCAAGGCTTACGACCAAATTGACGCAGCACCGGAAGAAAAAGCACGCGGCATTACCATCAACACAGCCCACGTAGAATACGAAACAGCAACGCGTCACTATGCGCACGTTGACTGCCCGGGTCACGCTGACTATGTTAAAAACATGATCACGGGTGCTGCGCAGATGGACGGCGCGATTCTGGTTTGTTCCGCTGCTGACGGCCCTATGCCTCAGACACGCGAGCACATCCTGTTGGCGCGTCAGGTTGGCGTACCTTACATTGTCGTGTTCCTGAACAAGTGCGACATGGTTGACGACGAAGAGTTGCTCGAACTGGTTGAAATGGAAGTTCGCGAATTGCTGTCCAAGTACGATTTCCCCGGCGATGATGTGCCTATCATCAAGGGCTCTGCGATGCTGGCTATCAAAGGTGATCAATCCGACATCGGAGAGCCTGCGATTCTTCGTCTGGCCGATGCGCTGGATTCATACATCCCTACACCAGAGCGCGCAATCGACGGCGCATTCCTGATGCCAGTTGAAGACGTATTCTCCATCTCAGGTCGCGGCACTGTTGTAACCGGTCGTATCGAGCGCGGTATCGTTAAAGTTGGTGAAGAGATCGAAATCGTGGGTATCAAGCCTACATTGAAGACAACTTGTACCGGCGTGGAAATGTTCCGCAAACTGCTGGATCAAGGTCAGGCTGGTGACAACGTCGGCGTACTGCTGCGCGGCACCAAGCGTGAAGAAGTTGAACGCGGTCAAGTACTGTGCAAGCCGGGTTCAATCAAGCCTCACACCAAGTTCACTGCTGAGATCTACGTATTGGGCAAAGATGAAGGTGGTCGTCATACACCATTCTTCCAGGGCTACCGTCCACAGTTCTACTTCCGTACTACTGACGTAACCGGCGCTGTTGAATTGCCAGCTGGCACAGAAATGGTTATGCCAGGCGATAACGTCAGCATCACTGTCAGCCTGATCAACCCGATCGCCATGGAAGAAGGCTTGCGTTTCGCGATTCGCGAAGGCGG
>JAUXWM010000066.1 GCA_030681375.1 Gallionella sp. | reverse complement strand
AGAAGAGAATTTCACCTTGCCTTCTGGCTACGCAAATCACCGTCCGATTTTTATTGACCTTGTTTCAGATGGCCTCGAATCCAGTGCGCATTTTGCTTGGACGATTTCCCAGAAGATTTCACGTCAGTTGCACATAAACATTGAAGGACACAGCGACGATTATCCTACCGATATACTTCAGTACGCCATTGAGGCCGCAGCTGGAGCCGGCGCTTTTCCAATCCTAATGATTCAGCGGTTCCACGCTTTCGCGCATCTCCACGACGGCGGAATGACATCAATGCTATCTCGGCTTCGGACTTTGGAAAGCGATGCCCAGCTTACCACTCTTGTCTTCTCTCCCATCAGCTATCACGCAATTCGGCGGATGATGGACAGCGAGCAGCCGTTCCTTAATTCGGTATATGGAGATATGCACGACGAGGCGGTGATGACACCGCTAAAACGTGCAGACTTTATTGCAGAAGCTGACGCCCGTGGAATCGCCCCCGCTACAGCGCACAGACTTTTCGGATTGGGTGGAGGGCCCGACTCTATCTTTTTGGCATTACTGGATTTACATGCCACGGACAAAAGCTCGCTAGTGAGCCGATGCGCAGAACGTGCGGGACCAGCGATCGATAGTTTCTTGGATCGAGCTATACAACGAGATGCTGAAACTGACCAACTCCTCGCAAGTTTGGCATTGGGGCGATTGAATCCAGCGCAGGAGGCTTTTCTTCTAAGCCATCCGCTCGGGGCTTTTTTGTGGAAATGTAATCGGACAGGCGAATTGATTTGCTCAAGTCCAGTGATGGCACAGCGGATACTCAGCAAGAATCTTCCTGTTTGGTCGCAGTATCATAAATGTCTTTTGGCCGCAGAAGCCGGAGACTTTGCGGGTGCTGGGATGATGGCCGAAAATTTGTCAGACAACCACCCGCGCCTAGTCGTTTTCAGGGAACTTGTATTGTTGAGGAGTGCTCTGACCGCAGTTCCTGAGCGCGGCCTCATGGGGCTCGATTGGCGCAAGGCAGCTGCGGCAGTCAAGCGCCTTGAGCCATTTGCGACAACTGCGGCTCGAAATTTTCAAAAATGGATTGATGTCGTAGGCGCCTCCTTTCGTATAGTCTTGCCGGACTCTGGTAGCCAAAGACTCCAAGC
>JAUXWM010000063.1 GCA_030681375.1 Gallionella sp. | reverse complement strand
GATACGCCACCAACACCTTCGCTGGCTCTGAACCGACAAGGTCAGTGACTTTGTCGTCAGATCCTGCGTCTAGAAGTTCAGCGATGAGCCGCTTCTTCGGCAACCATTGAATCAAAGTCTGATTTGAGGTTTCTGCGCCTTCTATACTGGGGAGACACGCCTTTCCGTATCGCTTTGCGGCAGGTATTCCTGCTTCTTCGGGAACCTCGAACTCGATCTCTTCATCCTCGTTGTCGCCATCGACCGGAGCTGGCTCCTCCGCCGCGGTGACGCTGTCGATGTCCGTGACGAGGAGGGTCGTGACGCCAAGAAACTCGATCAGTTCCTTAAACCGATGACCGAACGCGCCTCCTACCTCAAGGATACAAAGTGCTGCAGATCGGAGTGTCGCGGCCTCCTTTTCGATCATCAGTGGCATCAGAAGACGCTCAACGTTACCTTCAACCAGAATTGCGGCGTCGGCAAAGAACAGGTCGCAGTGAGTCAGCTTGAGGTATCGCTGTAGAAAGGCGCGATCTTTCGGCGCGTCCCCCGCCTGGAAGGCTGATCGGTTCAGGACTTGGGTGCTCTGTTCGCCATCAACGACATGCCGACGAAAATAGCGAATAGGGGAAAAGCCTCGCTCGTAAAGGACATGCGGAGAATGGGTCGTGATCACGACCTGACTGGAGAAGGCACCTTCCGCTTCGCCGGGAGTGGCAAGAAGACTAAGAACGTTTCGAACGAATACCTGTTGGAGCTGTGCATGCAGATGAGCCTCTGGCTCTTCGATAAAGATCAAATGTAGAGGCGGGCGCTTTTCCTCCTCTTCGATCCATTTCGCTTGGAGGTCGAGGATCTCGACGACCATGTAGATGAGATTCTTGAAGCCCAGCCCGTTGTAGCTATCGGGCAATCGGGCAGCCTCTTCACCATCACCCAAAACATAGTGGATGCGTGCGTCCTGACTCATCACCGATGCAGGATTGAGCGCCGACTTTATCTCTAACCTGGGATTATGCAGGCCAGGATATCCGAGGGTTGCGATCCGATCGAGCGTCGGAGCGAAGACGTCCATCAGATGTTTGTTCAATCCGACTTCAGACTCGAACAGTGCCTTCAACGCCGAATGGTCTTCGTCTCGCTGCTCCAAGTTCCTTTGGTAAAAGCGGCTAAGGCGACGAGATAAATCCTCTGACCGGCCCGCACCACCCTCTGAGCGTGATGATGGGTCAGCGAGGTGCCTTTGAGCGTTGAGGCAATCGACGCGAACGAGCGATTTGAGAACCGCCGCGCCGCTGAGCTCGCCACCGATGATCGCCGGTTCATAGCCATCGTTCTCGACGAGGTTGTCGTCAAACTGCGCACGGTCAAGCACAAAATAGCGGAGCTCAAATTCGCTCTGGAGTTCCTTTTCGAGATAATCGGTCAGAGATTTCGGCCAAGGCACATAGTCTCCTCCACCATTTGGTAGCGCAGCAGCGCGTGCGAGTGCTGTCTGCTTTTGCAGCCTGAATCGCTGGAGGAGTTCAGCAGGGTTCCGTGCCGCGAATTCAATGCGCATGCCAACCATGCTACC
>JAUXWM010000055.1 GCA_030681375.1 Gallionella sp. | reverse complement strand
GAATGTCGATGTTGTTGGGCCCAGATTTTGTTCTCACTCCGGTCTCAAGCTCAATGTCAGCCGCTTCATCTGGGTTGTGAAGTGTGAGCGGGATAACCTGCTTCAGGACGTAGGCGAACTGAAGCTGCATCGAAGCTTCCTTATTCACTGGGATCAAGCCTCCACCTACTTTCCGAGCGAAAACTTGCCATGCGAAAGAGACTGCTCCGCGTAACCGGAGTTCGAAAGCCTCCTCTTTGATGAACTCATCCACAGCTTGCTCCAAGGGCATAACGAAATAGACAGAACTATTCAAACATATGCAGGACAGTGTTCTGTATAAGCTGGCCTGATCTTCTGTAACCACTTTATTCTATATGACTAAGATGATTTTATACATCAAGCTATCCTACATAGTCAGCACACCACCCGAATGTCGGCTTATGTTAAGGGTTGTCGGACGCCTGCCCTCAACCTCAGGCCGGTCAGAATACACCGGAACGCTGCGGGCAGGTGTCGGACAAGCCTCGAGGGACGAAACCGCGTGATGTTGCCGCTGCCCGTCAGATCAGGCGACGGTCTATGGGGATTTGAATGATTGCGCTGCTGCTTGATGGGGATATCACGTTATATTGACTGACACTGTCATGGCTCAGATGCTGCATATTAACGTGGAGAGCCATGATTCTCAGTTGAGTTAGCGCAAAATAATCAGCGTTTTTACCGCGCGCAACAACAGTTCCCTGTACCGGCGCTGGCCGATGACTGTTTCTGTATCGAGAGAAGAGAATGCTCATGGCAAACCTCGCAGCGAGGGTGGTGCGCGAATTCTCGGCTGGCGCATCAGCGTCTCGATGACGACCATCGCTGCGCCACAGTCAGGGCAGACGAAAGTCGGCTGAACGGGTTCAGCCGACAACGCATCGTCCTTGGCAGGTGGTGGCGCAACATGCAGCAACTCGCGTGCCTTCGCCAGATTCTCGCTGCGCCCGGCATTGGCGATCAAGCCGTAGTGACGGATGCGATGAAAGCCCCCAGGCAGCACATGCAACAGAAAGCGGCGCATGAACTCGTCGCTACTGAGCGTCATGGTCTTGTAGCGCGTCGCCCCTTTGGCGCGGTAGTCCTTCCAGTTGAAAGTGACACCGCGTTCATCCAGCGAGACCAGTCGTGAGTTTGAAATAGCCACCCGATGCGTGTAGCGCGACAGATACGCCAATACCGCCGCAGGACCGGCAAATGGGCGTTTGGCATACACCACCCATTCGCACTTTCGTAGCGGCGCGAGCCAGTCGGCAAAGGCGGTCGCATCAGCCAGCGGCAGATGATCACCGAAGAACCGTAGCTGGCCGCTGCGATGTACCAGCTCAAGTTCTTCCAGGAAGCGTCGCCTGAACAGCCGCGACAACACGCGCACCGACAGGAAGAAGCCCGGCTTGCAGGCGATCCAGCGTTCGCCATCGAAGGACAGCCCGCCACCGGGAACGATGCCATGCACATGCGGATGATGTGTCAGCGCCGAACCCCAGGTGTGCAGCACCAGCGTCGCGCCGATCCGTGCACCCAGATGCTTGGGGTCGGCTGCGATGGTACGCAGCGTTTCCGCTGCGACCTCAAACAGCAGTCGATAGATCACCGCCTTGTTGGTGTAGGCAATCTCGCTGATCGGTGTGGGCAAGGTGAACACCACATGGTAATAGTCCACCGGCAGTAGCTCGGTCTGACGTGCTTCCAGCCAGCGCTTTGCCGCCCGTGCCTGACACTTGGGGCAATGCCGGTTGCGGCAGGAGTTGTAGGATATTTCGTGATGATCACACGCCGGGCAATGCAACACATGTCCCCCCAGCGCCGCACTGCGGCACTGTTCGATGGCCGACATGACCTTGAGTTGCCCCAGACTCAGGTGGGATTGTTGAGTCTGCCGCCACGCCGGACCGTGGGCGCGGAAGATGTCCGCGACCTCCAGTGCGGGACGCACCATGATCGTGATCTACACGACAATCCTAATCTACATTCGATCTATACCGGCGGCAGGCCATCCAGCGGGCTGACCACTTCGCGCAGAAGTTTGGTTGCCACCTGAGTATAAAGCGCAGTGGAGTCCAGTTTCTTGTGCCCGAGCAGCACCTGAATCACCCGGATATCCACCTTCTGCTCAAGCAAATGTGTGGCAAAGGAATGACGCAGCGTGTGCATCGAAACGCGTTTGTCGATTTGCGCGACTTTGGCCGCCTCATGGATAGCTCGACCCAACTGTCGTGCGGTGATCGGATCGGCGGGATCCTGGCCGGGAAACAGCCACCCCCCGTTAAGCATCCAGCCATTGGCACGGGCAGTGCGCCACCAAGTGCGCAGGTTCTCCAGCAGCACAGGCGACAGCATCGCGTAGCGATCCTTACTGCCTTTGCCCTGTTCGATACGCAGCGCCATACGCTGGCTATCGATGTCACTGACCTTCAGTGCGACGACCTCGCTGACGCGCAACCCTGCACCGTAGGCTACCGCCAACGCGGTCTGGTTTCTTAAACTTCCAGCAGCGCAGATCAGTCGTGCGACTTCTTCCGGACTTAAGACCACCGGAATCTTGCGCGGGGTATGCACCGGATGCATATGTCGCATTAACTCTGGGCGATCAAGGGTGCTGTCGAAAAAGAACTTCAGTCCGGTAATCGTCACGTTAAGTGAGATAGGCGAAATACCCTGGTCAACCAGATGCAGTTGATAACGTCGCAAATCTTCGACGGTTGCGGTGTCGGGCGAGCGTCCCAGCCAGCCATAAAACCGGCTGACGGTGCGGATATAACCGCTCTGGGTCTTGGGGGAGAGTTTGCGCATCCGCATTTCATCGAGAAAGCGTTGGCGCAACGGAGAAATCGTTTCAAGCGTTGAGTTCATGATCCTGCTCCTTGTCGAAAAACGAGGCGGATTGCCTCAATTCCCAACTTAAGCAATAGAACTTTGATGTCAACTACTTACACGCTTAAAACCTACCACAGATGCAGCTACGGAGCGCCCATACCGCGGAGCGGTTTAGTCCCCCGAGACATTGCGGTCTTTGGCGAATGTCAGCAATCCAGCCGCCAATTCACTGGCACGCTGTTACCAGCCCCACCTTAACTTGTCATATAAAGCCGCGAGCTTTCGAAAGTTGCTAGCGTAGCTTGAGATTTCATTATCAAGCTTATCCTGATTTTTGATTAAAAAGTCTTTGAGAACCTCTAGATCGATCTTGTCTTTGGAAATGAAAGGAATATAAGCAGAGGCGTTTTCAGGCGTGCAACCGTCAATCACTTCTTTTATTGTCTGGTGGCGATATTTCCTAAAAAATGGCGCGGCATACATTTTTACGCGAAAATCCTTCACATCTCGATTAACCCATTTATCGAGTGCAAGACCGCTTTTATTATAGTCATCAGCGTTATTGATTCCGATCTCCCGAAGATACTTGAAAACTGGGACGTTTTTCGTATTCCTACCTGCGCGCCTTACTACATTATCCAAGACTTGCTGTGCACCATATCCAGAATTTTCATGCAGCAAATCCAAAATCAAATCTTTAGTTTCGATACCCGCATAACCTATATCCGAAACGCCATTTTCGTGGCTTGATGCAACTCCAACACCGACCAAGAACTCAACATCTTCATTGTGATCAATCGCATCGATATCGACAACGCATAATTTTTTTTCAGGTTCAGCCGACTGAACAAGCTCATATAACTGTTCTTTGCAATATCGTAAAATCCGCGCTGGTATCTTGCGTTTTGTAGCACCCAACGATTCGTAGATTGGCGTCCAACTAGTTGTCTTAATTAGTACGAGTGGTATCTGGACACCGTCAATCGTTACGTACGTATCCGACATGTTGGCTTCCTCACCAGCACTTTGACGCTGTACAAAAATCAAATTACGTCGAAGCTGTTCAATATTTTCCTTGCCAATACACAACGATATTGCACGTAACAGCTGAGTGATATTTTGATCAGATAAAGAGTAGCCAAGAAATACAATCGGGTGCTCAACAAAAATCGTAATTAACTTTGCTGCAAGATATGCATTTCGATCATTGAATTGATCATAATCTTCATTGGTTAAGACTAAAGAGTTTGGCACTGTCGAACAGCCATGAATTTTATAAATCTCACCAATTTCTTGGGGATTTGAAAATAACAGCTCGTTTTGCCCAATGTACGTCTTGTAATCTGGAAATATTTGCTCGATGAAAGTATCCCAATTGGTTGTTATTACCCCATCGACATTTAGGCTAGAAAGTAGCTCTACTTCTGCCGCATATTCGGAGTGTTTGGCCTTCGTTTGGTCAAGCGATGAAAGATAATTACATACCTCGATTCTGAGAGCCGAGGTGATATTGGTTACCTTGCTCTTATGTCG
This sequence comes from Gallionella sp., assembly GCA_030681375.1. Taxonomy (GTDB): domain Bacteria; phylum Pseudomonadota; class Gammaproteobacteria; order Burkholderiales; family Gallionellaceae; genus Gallionella. The sequence goes on along the minus strand of JAUXWM010000055.1, from coordinate 48,107 downwards.
CGAAACGCTACTCTTATATTCTTCAGCATTCCACCAATATTTGTTAAAATCTTCCGCTAATAATCTAGCGACTGTCGGATAATCTCCGTTTGCACTAGCCAGGTAGAATTCAAACGGACTTCCGGCTACGCAAAATCTGCTTAACAAGCCTCTCCAGTCTTCCAGTCCCAAATATCGTCTCGAAAATCCTGAGCCAATAAAAAGAAAAGGTCCTGCGCCCCTAGATTTGAAAATTTCGATTAATTTTGTTTTGATGGCCATTTGCATATTTTGGTTAGAAATGGAAGGGTTGACGGCTTCTCAACCATGCGTAATTATGCGTTAAGCAACCGCCATGCTTAATACCTTTTCTACTATGAATCTAACAACCACAATTAATCTCTATTTGATCAGAGCCAACTAAGAGTTGCGATTTCCCCCATCCTTTGCAGCTTCTTGTGAGATAATTTTTATAGAACCTTCATGTAGTAGCGCGGCTTTAATGGTTTCACGCACTGCTGACGTTTTAGTCCGATTTAATCTAGAACGCGGTATAGAGAACCTGACGAAAGCAAGCTCAATCAATTCAAGTTTAGTTCTTGTCTCATCCAACAAAAAATCTTCGATAGATTTGGCATCTAAATTTTTTAGTTGGGACAAATCCAACGAAGGTATAAGCTTCGACTTATTACCAACTGATTTAGAGGGTTTCTTTGTAACACTACTTCTTTTCGCGACCCATGACGCAAGCTCACCTAGTGCATTGCTCAATGCAGGATTGCCAGTTAATGGTGACTTGTAAAGTGTCGCTAAATTTCGTAAAAAACATGCAAGCTCAACATCGTCTACCCTTGCATCTGGTGACTCTTGTGCACAATCAAAATTTAATGATTCATTTTGTTGATTTGTCATAGTGCGTCAATGCGACTTTTCAAAGCAGTTGTTAGTTTTTCATATGCGGTATTGAGTCCTCGTCCACCAATATTTTGCGTCCAACTACGTTCATATACAGGTACACTTTCGTCCAAAGCCTGAGATACTCCAGTTCCTTCTTCGATATAAGGCTTGATCAACATAGCCCCCCAAGTTCTTTGAATTGAAGCTAGGTGCGCTGTATGATCATCCGTATATCCAGAATGCGCAGCTCCATGTGTTCTGATACGGGTTATGACTAAGCCAACTAGTTTTGTATCTGGTACGTGCATCGATCGCCGATTCCCCATTGCAGCAAGCGCTTTTAGCCTCATATCAATACCATTCGTAATCATATGGTGTAAATGTGGAGCACCACGCTCCATGACAGACTCAGGTATAACTGGAATTATGTAACCATGACTCGCTGCTATAGCATTTTGCGAGACTATTTTTGTCGCAGGTGGGCAATCGAAAATAATGTAGTCATATTCATTATCGATGTTCGATTCCTCAAGCCACCTGCAAATCAACGTCCTTTTATCCCATTCAGAATGAATTGCATTTCCGTGATGTGAGGAAGTAAGGTCTATCTCAATATCATCCAATTGAAGGCTTGCTGGAACTATGTCGAGATTTTCATAGAGGCGGTTGTGTACTTGTTTTATTGCATTACGCTCAATAATTGAACTGTCTGGAAATTGGTAACTTTGCCCAATAAACGGCTTAAATACTTCATTAATTGTACGATTCATATTTACGATATTTTGCCATACTTGTCCCGTTAAACAGACAATTGAGAGGCTGCTTTGATGATCAAGATCAACGAGCAAAACACGTGCATTGTGGAATCTAGCAAGACCCGACGCAAACTGAAATGAAAGAGTCGTTTTCCCAACACCACCTTTAAAGTTTATGATGCTAATTCTTTTTGCCATTGCCCATTTTCCTCAGTGATTTAGTGCGGTATTGCATCTAGCTTTGATGCAGATGTTTGACGGGAATATTCTGCCCCTATCGCACGAGTCATCCGTAGACAATGCACCCGATGATGATACCTCGTTATGTGGCACGAACGACAGCTTTCTTGCTGGATATTTTACACCTCGACGGACTGTTCCTGGCACCTTGCAGATGACCAAGTTCTTAGTTTAATCGTGCTGCGAATTTCCGCAATGGAATTCATAGCGGATACTCACCCCAATGAGCCGTGACGTGCCGTAATCGAGACATTGCTGCCAGACAACCTTGCAAATATACTGCCCGAAAGCAGACCCTCGTGACGTGCAGCGCTCGACCAAAAGCAGGTTTGATCAGTTACTTGATCCCCAATCCCAGCCAGGCATCGGACGAAAGCGTAGTGGGCACGGATGGCAGATTCTCTTCGAGATATTTAATCGCCAGGATTTCCTGCTCTAGCCATGCAGTTTCACCCATGCTTTTTTTCAGCATCTGGATCGGGGCGCTGCCCTTCACCATATCACCCCAAAACACAGCAATGGACTCGACCGGAAATGCCGCCTTGGTGATGCATTGAATTTTCACATCCCGGAATCCGGCATTCAGCAATTCCTGTTTGAAGACATCGGGGTTTTCCAAAGTGGTTACTGCCCGTTGCGGTTCCGGCAGGTCGGGTTTGATGGCTTTCAAAGCGCCAAACATCATCTGCATGGCGGGCGATTGATCCAGTGGTGCCCAACTGCTTACCGCAATGGAGCCGCCCGGCTTTAGCGTGCGATAGATTTCCGCAAAGCCTTTGTTCCGGTCTGGAAAGAACATCAGCCCGAACATCGAGAACGCTGCGTCAAACATCTCACCTGCATAAGGGAGCGCTTGCGCATCGCCGTGCCGGATAGCAATGTTCTGGTGACCTGCGCACTCAACGTGTTACCGAAAGATATCGAGCATGGCTTCGGAGAAATCGATGCCGTGCACGGTGCCAGCCTCTCGTGCAACCATGAGCGCAAGCGTGCCGGGGCCGCAGGCGACATCCAGTATCGACGCACCCCGTTTGAGCTTGCAGGCGGCTATCGCCTCTTCGGCGTAATGCGCCAATATGTGCATGGTAGTTTCGGCATAACCGCAGGCAACCAGATCCCAAGGGGCGATGGTGGATAGCGGATTTTGTTTTTGGCTCATGTACGCTCCTTTCAAATCAACTTTTCTCGTTTCGCAAATCGAGAGCATGACTCCACACGCCATCGGCGACATCGACCACGCTCCCGCCCACAAACACTGCAATCTCACCTTGAGTATCGCGGGTGCGCAACGCCAGAGTAGATGGCCGTCCCATTTCGTAGCCCTGCCCTGCGGTCACGTCTATGCTCGACGAACCCAATAGCCGATGATGCGCCAGATAGGCAGCAAGACTGCCATTGCTGCTGCCCGTGGCGGCATCTTCAGGTATGCCGTAATAGTCGCAAAACACGCGGACGCTCAGGCTCTGTCCAGACTCGTAGCCTTCCCGGCAAAACACCAGAATGAGCTTTGCCCATGCATCACTAACCAGCGTGAAGTATTGCTGCTTGTTGATCTGCACGCGCTTCAATGCGTCCCGATTTTTCAGCGGCACAACAATAGTCGGGAAACCGGTCGAGACTTCTGCTATCGGAGAATCGCCATCAATGTCGGACGGCTCGATACCCAACACTCGCGCCACAGTGTTGTCTTCCAACTGCTTGCCGAATTTGGGCGCCGCCTGCTTCATCCACAACATGGGCGCGGCTGATGGCACTTGCTCAAAGGTGACAGGTATCCTGCCGATGGGCAGATTAAGCGTGATTTCGTCAGCATCGCTCAGGTGCAACTTATTGCGAATAACATGTGCCGTACCCAGCGTCGGATGACCGGCGAATTCCACCTCGGTATTCGGCGTGAAGATGCGCACGTCATAGCCGCCGTCTCGCGGCTGGCGCGAGGTGATGAACGTCGTCTCGGAAAAATTGATCTCCTTCGCGATCTGCTGCATCTCGCGATCAGACAGCGACTCGCAATCCACGAAGGTAGCCAGTTGATTCCCGCCATAGCGTTGGCTGGTGAATACGTCGGTGATGAAAAACTTCGGTTTGCTCATTCAGGTTTTTCTCCAAACGGGCATGGCGAATGTGCCACCCCTGATAATGAAACTCGGCATGTCCGTTTCCCTCTCTCCAGCTCTCTCCCGCAAGCGGGCGAGAGGGACAAAGTCTCGCTACGCGAGTTTCACGTTAATGCTTTTGTCCGTTCAAACATCTTCCGCCAGAAAAAGCAGAACAGTCGGTGTGATGGAACGTGCCTTATGTCTGGTCGGTGTGCCCTGTGGAATGAAGATGCCAGTGCCCTCTCCATAACGTACGATCTTTCCGTAGAAATCGATTTCCAGTTCGCCCTGAAGCACGAAACCGACATGGCCCTTTTCGCACCAGTCCGGCTCAACAAACTCGGAGGTGAGTTCGAGAAGGCGCATCTGCTTCCGCCCATCGCCAAACACCTTGAAGCGAGCGCCGGGCATGGCCTCCTGCCACGCCAGCAAATCGAAAACAACCTTGCAGGGTTCCATGGCTTACTCCTTCTATGTCTTCGTTTAAACTGACAACTCGATCCGACGAGTGCGTTCATCATTCAGCGCAATCCTGCTGGACATTTCGCATTACCCCCGACTGACGAGTATAGATTCAGTAAGTTTGGGCAGCGCAACACGCTGCTCCCCCGCGTCATCGAAGTTTTCAGGAGACAGCCAGGTCTGAAATGCTTCATTCAGTGCCGGCCACTCTTTATCAATGGCGGCATACCAGGCCGTGTCACGGTTATGCCCCTTTACAACCGCAGCCTGACGGAAGATGCCTTCAAACGAAAGACCGAGGCGCTGTGCCGCCTGGCGCGAGGGCAGGTTCAGCGCATTGCATTTCCATTCGTAGCGGCGATAACCAAGAGCAAAAGCTTCTTTCATCATGAGGTGCATGGCCTCGGTTGCAACAGCCGTGCGCTGCATCAGCGGCGAGAAATTAAGATGCCCCACTTCGATTGAGCCGTTCGCAGGGTCGATACGCAGAAAGCTCGCAACGCCCACTGCCTTGCCGGTCGCGTGGCTAACGATGGCGAAAAATAGCGGGTCTGATGTAGCGCTGAATTGATCCACCCAATTGCTATAGGATGAAAGCGAATCAAATGGGCCATAGGGAAGATATGTCCAATTCCGCCCCTCGGCATCCAATGCGTTGGCGGCGTACAGGTCTGCGGCGTGTCGCGCGGTATTGAGCGGCTCAAGGCTGCAAAAGCGTCCCGTCAACAGCTTGTGAGCCGGACGTGCTGTGGGCTTCCAGCCTGTAACCGAAAATCCTATGAGCTGGCCGAGTGAATTTTTGTCGGGATGCATGTTGCTTCCTGTTTGTATGAGCCAAGTGTTGGCAGATGCACCATCGCAAGATGGCTTAATAATAACAGCCTATGTGGCAAACCGTCTTGCCCCGGCCACGCACAGCGCAACCGCCAGCGCAGCGGCGACCATCATCGTGCTGACGTGTTCATCAAGCAGCACGGCTGCCAGCCCCAACCCGAAGAACGGTTGCAGCAATTGCAGCTGGCTGACAGACGCGATGCCGCCGAGCGCCAGCCCACGATACCAGAAGAAAAATCCGAGCAGCATGCTGAACAGTGAGACGTATCCTAAGCTCAGCAATGCAGGCCAGGCGGCTTGTTGAAAATTTCCGGGCAGTGTCCACAGACACAGCGGCAACATCAATGGCAGCGACAGCACCAGCGCCCAGCAGATGACCTGCCATCCACCCATGCGGCGTGCCAGACGTGCGCCCTCGGCATAACCTAAGCCGCACACAATAATCGCAGCCAACATCAGCAGATCATCCAATACCGAAACGTTGATGCCTTGCCCCATCGCAAAGCCTGCCACGACGAGACTCCCCGACAACGAGAATAACCAGAACAGCCAGCGCGGATTTTTGTCACCGCGCAGTACGCCAAATATCACCGTTACCATCGGTAATAATCCGACAAACACGGTGGCATGCGCCGAACTGACATGCCGTAGCGCCAGAGCCGTCAGCAGCGGAAAGCCCACCACCACGCCGAGCGCCACCACCAGCAACGCGCGATTGTCGCTGCGCGCGGGCCGTGGCTGGCGCAGAACCAGCAAGATCAATGCGGCAAGCACACCGGCAATCGCCGCTCGCGCCAGAGTAAAAAAAACCGGATCGAAGGTGGCGACCGCCACCCGAGTCGCGGGAAGCGAGCCGCTAAAAATCAGCACGCCTATCAGCCCGCTGATCCATCCCTTGAACCCTTTGTCCATTTTCATACCCGCCGTTTCCTGCAAGAAGAGCCGGCATCTTCCCTTGAAAGCGCTGGAATCAACAGTTACAGATGGGTACAATTCAAAGATACTGTCCGCTAAACTTACGGGTACAAATGATGCAAACCAACCCCAAGCAAAAAGACGGAACCCGCGTAAACGCGGTGATGCAAGCGATACGCGAGCAACTGGCCTCCCGCGTGCTGGTGCCGGGCGAGCGACTGCCCTCCATCAGGCAGATGGCCGGGCGGTTGAACGTCGCGAAAAACACCATCGTCGAAGCCTATGACCGCCTGGCTGCCGACGGCGTGATCGCCGCGAAACGCGGCTCGGGTTTTTATGTGTGCGGGCATCCGCCGCCGCTATCGCTGGCCGATGTGGGCGCGACGCGGGATCGCAGCATTGATCCGCTCTGGATCATCCGCCAGTCGCTTGAAGCCGAAGGCGACATGCTCAAGCCTGGCTGCGGATGGCTCCCCCCCTCCTGGTTGCCGGATGAGGAAATACGTCGCGCCTTGCGCCGGTTGGCCAGAGACACGCAAGCTGGCTTGCTGGAATACGGGCATCCGTATGGGCACTTCCCATTGCGCGAACAACTCAGCCGCCGTCTCGGCGAGCGCGGCGTCATGGCGACTGCACGTCAGATCATACTGACCGACTCCGGCACCCAGGCCATCGACCTGATTTGCCGCTACCTCGTCGAGCCGGGTGACACGGTGCTTGTTGACGATCCGGGATACTTCAACTTTCAGGCGCTGCTGCGCGCGCATCGCGTGCAACTGATCGCCGTCCCTTATACCGAGCAGGGGCCGGATGTGCAGGCGATGGCCGAACTGCTGGCGCAGCATAAACCGCGCTTGTACATTACCAATTCAGTTTTTCACAACCCGACTGGTGCAGTACTTTCACCCATCGTCGCGCACCGCGTGCTCAAACTAGCCGAAGATCACAACCTGCTGATCGTCGAGGACGACATCTATGCAGAATTCGCACACAACACCTCGCCCCTGCTGGCGTCATTCGACGGCTTGAACCGGGTCATCCACGTCGGCAGTTTTTCCAAGGTACTTACGGCATCGGTGCGCTGCGGCTACATCGCGGTACGGCAAGACTGGGCGGAACAAATCGTCGACCTGAAGCTGGCCACCACGCTCAGCAGCAGCGGCCTTGGCACGGAACTGGTTTACTCCCTGCTGCGCCAAGGCGCCTATCGCCACCACGTCGAGGCGCTGCGCAGCAAGTTGGCCGACGCGATGGGGCGCACGCTGCACAGGCTGGAAAAACTCGGCATCACCCCCTGGATGAAACCGCAGGGCGGCATGTTCCTCTGGATGCGCCTACCTCACGGATTGGACTCCGCCAAGGTATCGCAAGAAGCCTTGCACGAAGGTGTCGTCCTCGCCCCCGGCAACGTGTTCAGCCTGAGCCAGACGGCTGCGCCATTTATGCGCTTCAACGTGGCGCAATGCCAGACACCGAGGATTTTTGAGGTGCTGGAAAAGGCGATGGGAAGGGCTGGGTGAATTTGCTTTGGGTCGGCTTAAGCCACCAGGTGGTTTTATAGCTTGCACAAAACATGAGGGGTGCGAAGTTGGGCTCACACCCTTAAAGGGATGTTCGAGACTTATTCGTTGTCCATGTCTGGTATGACTACCAAAAGAAATGCGAAGCTGACCCTGAGGCCTCTGAGCCCGCAGGCGAGGCTGGCGATTAACACAGCGCGTGCAAGGTGCAGCCCAAGCGACCGAGTTGAAATCAACAGCACAAATGAAAAAGATGACCATGAGGCATAGAGTAACGCCGAATCAGCATGGCGTTAAGGGCTGTCTGCTGGAAAGTCGTTAAGGGCAGGTGGTGGGAATGCCGTACAAACCTGGGGTGTCGCGCGCAAAATACGGTACGGGCTGGAAACAAATCGCACCTGCATCAGTGATGATTTTCAGCATCCCGTTGGCAAGGCGTAATTCCTCGTGAGGTTGCCGCAGAAATTGTGCCAGAGCACCAGCGGGAGTACTGAGTTTTTTCTTTTCTTCCTCAGCAAAGTGCCGCTCGGTCTTTCTGGCTTCGTCCTGAGCTATGCTTTTAGCTGATTCCATCAACTGTTGCGGATTGAAAACCAAGGTAGTGGCGGGGGAAAATATTGTATCAGGTTGTGCGGTAGGAGAAGTCGCATCAGGCTGTATGGCAAGCGGGGCTGTCTGTTTCATGCGTGTAGACCGTAAATTGGCCAGATTATCCTGTTTTTTGGTGGTAGTTTTGTCCGGTATGCGGGCTTGTTCATAAACAGGTGGAGCGGATAAATAGACATCTATCGGATGTGGCTGTGCGACAGAGAAATTTCTTGCCGGTGGGCGAATGAAAAATAAAAGCGCGACGTGAAGTAATAGCGACAACAAAACAAAGGGCGCGAGTTGCCGCACCTGTCCGATGGGATGCGGTAATGCGATTTGCATCTATGCTGGTTGTAACTTTGCCCCCCGCCGTTTGGCTGGAGGGGATGGCGCTGGGCCGTCCAGCGGCAGCATTTTTTGCAATGCCAGGATGTAGCTTTGCAATGCAGTGCGCCCGATTTTGGTCAAGGCGTAACAGGTTTGGGTGCGGCCAGTGCTGTCATCCTTGCGGACTTTCACATAATCAGCGGCAATCAGTTTCTTCAGGTGAGAATCTAGGTTCCCGTCGGAAACATCCAGTTGCCGCTTGAGTTCGGTGAAGGTAGCTTCACCCGCGCCCGCCAGGAAGGCGGCGAGCTGGGTGCGCAGGGGCTGATGCAGTAAGGAGTCGAGCATCTCCATGGTTGCGCGCCTATTTTTGATCCATTTTTACATGCAGCATTCCGGCATTGCTGCCATCCTTCTGCGGAATCTGGAGTTCCAAATTGGTTTCTATCATCTTACGCACGGGCTGCCAGTTCTGGCCGTCGAAGCTTGCGAACTGGCGGAACACATACACATCGCGCTTGAGGGTGACGTGCAGCGTAGCTTGTCCGTTGTGCTCGAACAGGTTGCCATCCACCACGGTGGATACCGGTAGCGGCGTGCCTGCCGGGAAGAGCAGGACGAAGTTGTCGCCCTCTGGAAGCGGCTGACCGAAGCGGATTTGCGGTGTTTTGGCGATGTCGGCAGCGCTGGGTGGCAATCCGGCACAGGCTGTCAGAACAGCACAAGTGGTGGCGGCGATCAAAATTCGGGCGAGTTTCATGTGTTTCTCCTTGGTGGGTTAATGGGTGGGTTGATGACGAGCTTCGACGACCAGGCTGGTGCGTATCTCCGGCCCGGATTGCGGAGCCAATTCCGCCTTGATCCATGGAATGCTGATCCAGTGTGTTTCGCGTGCCATTTCCCAGCTATCGCCGGGAAAGCGCCATTTTCCGGTGGGTAGACCGTTATTCATCACGATCTCGATCGGCACGTTCAGCACCAGTGGTAATACAGATCCATTGCTGGCGCGGAACACGTCGCCGGAAACTTCGACCTTGACAGGAATCGTGCTGCCCGCAGGCAGGACGACTATCTGTTGTGCAGCGGGTTGTTTGCGGAATTCATCCAGCGATACTACTGGCGCATCAGGTGGGACGCTGGCGTTGTCCAGCCGCTGCGCCAACAGCGGTGGGATCAGCACGCACAGAATCCAGCCTACGGATTGCACCAATCGCACCCATGCTGCGCGTTGCTGTCCACGATCAAGCATGGCGGCCAACAGTGGCAGGCCCAGTCCCAGGGTGGAGGCAGCGACCCACTGCGAGGCGGTGTAGTTCAGGCGGAATGCCAGCATCCCGATGCCGATGGCAATGATGAGTGCGCCCGCCCATTCCAGCAACTCTTCGGAAAACAAGCCATGCACGTATAAACCGAGTCCAGTCAACACTACCCAGGCCGCAAAAATCATGTAACCGCCGCCGTAGAAAAAGGTAGCGAAAGTCAGTAACACTCCGACCGACATCAGCAGCCACCACACCTTGATCACCTGCCGGTGGATGAACGACCAGGCTTCGTCTCGTGCTTGTTTGGCACGGCGGGTGAGGTGCCAGTCGAGCAGGCTGACGCCGGAGACGGTGAGCGTAAGCAGGATCAGCCAGGCTATGGCGCGTTGCTCCAGTACCGGAAACTGTTCGGCGGTGAGAATGTGGTTGCTTGCCAAAATCAGTCCGCCGCAATTGGCACCCCATAGCACTAGGCTGTGCCGCTCAATGCGCAGATTGCGGTGGCCGGCGGACAACATCGAATGGATGGAATCGAGCTGTTGTGTGGCAAGTTGTGACATGGCGGCGTCCTGTAAGTTAACTCTGTTTTGCAGAGTATATAGCTCTGCAAAACAGAGTGTCAATACACATTCATCTTTTGCTTGAGATTGGTTACGGTTCAGTAACTCGGAATAGACTGCGCCTTATTGGCAGGCTCAAATGCCTTATGCGGCGAACGGACTTATTCAGCATTTCCTTTAATCCGGAATCTCGCCTGCCGCAGCAACCACCTCTGCAATCCGGTCAGCAAGCGCGGCTAGGCTGGCAGTTTGCAGCACGGAAGCCGGGTCGATGCCACCCTTGCCGACCGGCAGATCGCGCGTTGCCATGGCACCGGCGACGACGGTCACGCCGTAGCCTAGGTCGCACGCGGCACACGCCGTCGAACTGACACAGTTGTACGTCATGAACCCCACGATAATTAGGCTTTTCCTGCACGTGCGTTGAACCGCATCTTCCCCTTTAACGGGCCAGAATCATAATACTTTGCCAACCGCTAAACCTCTATTCGCGGAATTTATTCGCGATCTGCCGCAGCCAGCCTATCATTTCCCCTCGCGTTTGCTGTTCATGCTGATAATGAGCACACCGACCAATACCAGCGATGCGCCAGCGATTTGCAGTGGCGATATGCTCTCGTTCAGGAAAACATGCGCCATGTAGATCGTACTGACTGGCCCGATGGTACCGATCAGCGATGCGCTCCCGGAGCCAATGCGGCAGATGGCGTGGGACAGCAGGAACGCTGGTAACACTGTGGAGAAGATCGCCATGGCGATGGAGAGTTCATATACGCGCAATGGCAAGTCGAGCGCGCTCACCGGGCGCATCACGCCAAACTGCAACAGGCAGGCAAAGCACGCCACTACCATCGCATAGGCGGTGAAACGCGCCGCGCCGATGCGGGCGATGGCATGCCCCGCGCCCACCAGATAAATCGAGTAGGACAAGGTGCTGGCGAACACCAATGACGCGCCCAACAAGATGACACCCTGCTTCATACCCGCGTCGTGCAGGCCCAGATCATGTAAAAAGACCAGCACGATCCCGACATAGCACAACGCCATCGCCGCAATAATTTTTCTGCCAATGGCGCGCTTGTATACCAGCGCCGAGAGAAGCACCGTCATTGTCGGATAGAGGAACAGGATCAGGCGCTCCAGCCCGGCGGTAATGTATTGCAGCCCAAGGAAATCCAGCAAGCTTGAGAGGTAATAACCGATCAGACCCAATAACAGCACGAGCATCCTGTCATGCGTGCTGAGCGGCTCCGCGTGCTGGCGCCTGACCCAGACCGCGACACCTACAAAGAACGGCAGCGAGAACGCCATGCGCAACGCCAGCAGCGTCACCGCATCCACGTTGTCGAGATAAGCCAGCTTGACCAGAATGGCCTTTGCTGAAAAGCCGAGCGCCGCGAGCAGCGCAAAGGCTATGCCGATAAGCACATCGCGATTGACCGGAATACTTCGTGAAATGTTTGCCATGATTCAAGACCCATATAGTGGCTGGTGCAGGTCTTCGGCAGATATGAGGCAACGCGGTCAGACCCGCAGTTGCCCGGTTAAGTAAAACGATTAAGTTAAAACAGGAACGAGCTGCGGCAATGGGATAGTGTCCCTAGCCACAGTCGCTTGGTGGAGGTTGTTGTGGAAGCAATGGATGATTGAGTCTTCATGGGCACGAAATATACATGGCACGGTGGGGGCGGTCAAATCAACATGCGGGCAATCAACACGTGGGCATGCCCATGAGTCCCGACTTGTCGGGTTGAGGTCTGACCAACAAATGATGCAACTTCGTTTTTCAGTTCGAAGCACTATTTGGAAATGAGCACTTCGTTGACTTGAATAACCGGCTCGATGTCTGTGTAGTTTGGCATGTCGCCCTGGAGCACTGCTGCGTGGGGCATGAAAGCAGCCATGAAGTTTTCGACCGAGTCGAACTGGTAGTGGCACATGGCAACGTATGCTGCTTCTGTGCCCGGAATTCCGCCTCCGAGCCCATGCTCTACAGAAACGCCTCTGAAGCCGGCATGGGCGCCCAGGAGTTCAATAGACATTGGCATGTGCTTGTCAATGTAATAGCGCAAATCGAACCTTGCGCCATTGTTGTTGGGATACAGGATGCTGATCTTAATCATTGCTGGCCTCGCTGGTTATGAAAGGAGCAGCGTAAACCTTGTCCCAAGGGGTAGAGTCAAGCGTATGTAATTTTTAGCCGAAGGTTCGATTCAGCTCTTCATGCAGTTCTATCAATTGCCGGTCTAGCAAATTGATTTTGTCCATATCGGAGCGCAGCTTTTCGCGCTTGCTGGCGATCAGCTCGTTCGCGATCTCGATGGGAAAGCGGTTGCTCTTGGTTTTAAGCGCGACCAACTCTTTCAGTTCGGCGAGGTTGAAACCGACCGCTTGCGCGCGCCGGATCATATGCATAAGGGCTACATCCTTATCCGAGTAAATGCGATATTTTCCCTCGCGGCTGGGAATTGGAATAAGGCCGATGGATTCGTAAAGACGTATCGCCTTGGGTGATGCGCCGGTTAATTTAGCGAGTTTGCCGATATACATAATTCGCACCACATAATTTTAGCCTTTATGATTGCAGACTGCGTTTTCTCCACGCACGCACTGTTTCCGCCAGCCGCACCCACTACCGTGACGACAAACAAACAGAATGCGTGTGGCTACTGCGCTCGATGACTACGTGGACGCAGAAACGTGCCCACCCAAGTCTGCATGGCCCAGCTTGAAGAGATTAGGCGACATTAAACCCCAATGCGACAAATTCGCCGGTGAGAGAGCCGACAACTTGGCCGTTATGTTCGAGCATGGATGAAACCATATTCTGGCTTTCCCTTTGCGCTTAAGCATGCCTATGAATCGCTGCCACGCATCAGGTTGCTCAATAAATGCACGAGCCGTGAACTCACCCAGAATGGGAAGGTGATAGTCCATGGTGTTGCGTTGAATGACGAGACGGCTACTGATACCGGCGCTTTGTAAGCGTGTGTGCAACAACGACCAAGCTGCAAGTATTGCTATAGCAGATACACTTCCGCCGAATACGGTATCGCGGTGATTGATGTTTGGTGCGAGTGGTGCCCTGAGGATAATTTCCTCTTCGCCAGCTGATACTACTGATACATGCATTGCTTTTGACAATGGTATGTGATCATGCAGGTATTGCTCCAACTTGCTTGGTGACATTGGCTTTCCTCTTTTGCCTAACGTAACGGGGCCAGGGAATTGAGCGTGTTTATCGCGTCATCCTCGAAAGTGATACCCGAGCTATAACACGCCACGCTCTATCTCATGCAGATAAATAAAGTCTGGTGCTTTTACGCTGGCTTTTCTTCTGATTTCCACCAGTTCTGGTGACTCGAAGAAGCGCCGGGCATTGTCCAATGAAGACCACACCGAAAAGTGGACGATGTTGTTTGCGTCATTATCGTATCGCAGCAACTGGTAGCTCATTTCCCCGGCGCATTTTCTAATATCTGCCGCCTGGTCAAAAACAACCTTCCACGCCGGATAAGATTCGACCTCATGAATGATTAATACGTGCTGCATGCAAGCTCCCTTGATTATTACCCTATCGTAAACGCAACCGGCACTGTTCAGCTTTTTCGCATAAATACTAAATGGTCTGCCGGATTGGTGTGAACTTCAATATGGCGAACCGTCTTTGTGTGCAAACCGCCATTTTCCATCGACGAGAACTGCCTGTAAGTCATCGTCAGGGTATATGGCGGAATCTCCTGCGCTGCGGTCACCAACCTCAAGGTAACTCACTTCTTCACTTGTGCGATTAAGCAACTGGTGCGCGTTGCCCGTACCCGCTTTAAATCCGGCGCACATGCCAGGGGATAGTTGCGTTTCTCCACCATCAGTAATTAGCACGGGATAACCGTGCAATATGTAGATGAATTCATCTTGTCTGGAATGGGCGTGCCGCAAAGCTGAACCAGCACCGGGCAAAAGACGCGTCAGATTTACCCCAAAGTTTGAAAGGCCAAACAAATCACCGAGGGGACGCTTCTCTCGACCTGCCATTCGGGAGGCGAACGGTTCTGGATAGCTCGATGGCTTTATCCGGGGGGCAACCTGCGTTGCTACAAGAGCAACGGGAATATCTTGATCGTTCATAGTGATCCCTGATGTATTGGGTCTGCGTATAGTGTATCCCGCTTGACTGTGGTATGAGAGCGCTTTTCCAATGTCTCGATTTTGAGATCGGCATGTTTTGGAGTTCCAGCACCTGCTGACAGCGGATAGTCCATTACGCAACCTGTTTGCTGATAGCCACGCCGTAGATAAAAGGCAATGAGTTCATTTCTTGAGGACACAACAAACATAATATATTTCTCAGAGCCGTAATATTCGCTTGCGTACCATTCGGCATAGGCAAGCATTTGTTTTCCAACCCCCGCTCCTTGCAACGCTGGGTTAACTGCGAGCATTCCAATGTGGCTATTGTTGCCATCTTTATCGACGTGAACACAAGCCACAATTTCTGAATTGTTTAGACCAATAAGTATAACGGAATCTGGCTTTGACATAACTTCCGAAACTTGACCAACACTTGCTCTGTCTCCAGACACCAAATCGGATTCATGAGTCCAGCCAGCCGCGCCTGTTTCCGGGCGATATGCTTTGTTGACGAGTTGCGCTATTGCCTCGGCATCAGATTTACTAGCGGTACGAAATGTATCAATGCCCATTATGGCTTACAGCCCAACGTAATGGAGCCAAGGTGCGCGCCGAAAGTGCGTCCAACTTTGGCGCAGAGATAGGCCAATGGCTCAAAGGTCAACCTTCAGTTTGCGACCGCCGCTTATTCCAAAACCCTCACGCTCATAAAACGCCAAGGTTCTGTCGAACTGGGGGAGCGGCGGAGTCGTGACCTCCAAACGTATCCAACCACGCGACGCACCGAAAGACTTTGCTTGAGACACAAGATGAAGCCCCAATTTATTTGCGCGGTGCGCTGGGCGAACATAAAGCTCGGGTATGGTGCCGAAAGCACCCTCGGCGTAAAGGGCATAGCTTTCATAGAGTGCAATAAACCCTGCGGGACTCAGACTCCTGCTGCGAGCGACAAAAACATAATATTTCTCCCGGTCGATGAAATCTATAAGCCTTGCCGTTGTTTCATCAAGGCTGAAATTGAAAAAACTTACACCAATAGCGCTCATTATTTCATTCAGCAACTCGCCAACCATAACAGCGATTTCATGTGCATCATTTACGGTTGCTCTGTGGATTGTAAAGCTAGCGGTCATAAATTGGGCCAAACGTTCTAAACCACCGAGCTGCGCATATTTTCGTGCAGATCAGGTGCATTGCAAGGTTGATCGTCTTTGAGACACCAATGCCAAGGCTCATATTGATAACCCCAAGAATTACCAATGGGATACGAGAGATAGTAGCCGAATTCGGCAGCATGTTTATCGAGCCAGGCATAAGCAGTAGTTTGCTCGAACTCGACTTCGAGCGTGCGGCAGCCTGGAGTTGAGAGGTCGACGGCACGCCCGGTGTGGTGTTCGCTAAAGCCCGGCGGCGCACAGGCGGTGAGAATGTTTTCGACCGCAACCCCAGCTTCGATCTTTTGGCGAATTATCTCGGCTTGCCGGTCAATGCTGCGAAAGGCGGAGACGATAAACAGATCAATACCATCAACGAGCGCCGCCGCCTTCAGACTGCGCCATGCTGCTGAGGCAGAAGGTACCAGCAAATGCTCTCGGCCATCCACGCCAACTTCGGCAACTTCAAGCCTCGTCGCTTCCTCGCATTCCAGTAGCCTACGGGCCGCTATCAATTCGCTTGAAATTCCGAGTTCGGCAAGGTGTGTGTTCATAAGGATTATGACCCCAAATGTGATTGTAACCGGCAGCCGCGCGAAGAAGTCCGATGCGAAGCACCTCGCTTACTTGGTGTCCGGTTAACCGGAGTGTAAAAACCTTAACCGAGTGCCATGAGCGGTTGACGTTGCTTATGGAGGTTTTTGGAGAAGACTAGCGTCACGCTCAACCGCATTATGCGTTTGTTGGACCAGGCGAGATAGCTCTGCGAAGAACTCATTGCGATGAGAATTCCCGTTGCCGTTCAACCGGTGATCAGATTCTGGATAAACCTTGAGGATGAGATTGTTTTTGCCTGCCTCTTTGAATTTCGATTCCAAAAAAAGTGCAGATTCGACCGGAACGCTCTCATCATTTTCGCCGATGCCGACGATGATAGGTATGTTCAGCTTGAGGAAATCGGGTAGCGGGTCAATGTCCATAACATCCGACCACCAACGATAGGGGTTGCCGTACCAATCTTTCTTGATGCTGCGAGGATCAGCAGAAATCTTCTTCCAGCCCGACTCGACATCGAACCATATGGCACCCCTCTGTGCGAGCGTGGCGAGCGACTTGTGCATTGAGTAGCCGCCGCTGCCGATGATTGCAACGTGGGTAATTTCAGGGGTCAGTCCGGCAACCTTGGTTGCGGGTAACGCACCTTCCGAGACGCCAACCAAAACAACATTTTTGAACTTGGGCGCGTTGGAGTCTAATTGTGCCGCAATGAACTCTGAATAGTCGGCGATCCATTGGTTTGGGTTATTTGCGAGATAAAATTCCCGGCCACAGTCCAATAGGCCGATAGAGCGGTCAGGCACAAAACGCTTGTTGAGAACGAAAACACGGGCACTGATCGTAAGGCCGTTGACGTAACCGGGCATCACGGACTTCCAACTGGGGCAGCCCGTCGCGCCATAGAAGAAGATTGCGGTATCTGGCTGCGAAGCGTCACCGACCGAGAAGGAATAGTAAATGCTTGAACCTCCGTCCCTGTATTGAAACGACAGGGGTGGAGGCGCTTCGCTTCCGTACATGTGGGCGGTGCGCTGAATAGTCGTGCAGCCGGACAAGGCGAAAACAAGCAATAGAGCAAGGCGCCTGTGAGTGCGCATAGCGTTCAAATTGAGGGCGCGCACCATTTTTGGCGCAGCCCAGCTAAAGCGCGGGGTCATGAACAAAACTTGGCATAGTAATGCCCATCGAAATAATTCCCATCCTTAAAAACCTCATGTTTTAAAATGCCCTCCAAGCTGTACCCGCACTTTTCAAGCACCCTCATCGAAGCTTTGTTTGGGCCAAGAACCGGTGCAAATAGTTTTTTGTATTTGATGGTCGAAAATGCGAGATCACTCATTGCATGTAGCGCTTCAGTGGCGATACCCTTGCCCCAATACTCCTCACCTACCCAGTAGCCAATCTCTGCCGAGTGCTCTTTCCAACCGGTTTGTGGCGTAATGCCAACGGTACCGACAAGCTCTCCTCGATATTCGATTGCCTTGGTTACCGCATTATTCACCTTGGATCCAGTTTCTATCCACCATGCCGCATCCTGTTTTGTGTATGGGTAAGGAAACGTATAGATCAAATACCTCGCTACGTTTTCATTGTTAGCAAGATCGGCAAACCGATCAGCGTCAGCTATTGAGTAATCTCGTAATTTAATCATTACTTATCATTTTCAAGTTTGTGGCATAGGGAGCCATTGCTCACGAGACAATCGGTACAAGCAATGCTTGCGCAGTGGACTACCCATGGGTACGTGAGGGTGCTCAAATATTTCTGTAGTCTCACACATTCCGAGCCTTACCATAACGGCACGTGACCTGAGATTATAAAGGGTGGCAAAGGAGACGATTTCGGGCAGGCTAAGCAGCTCGAAGCCAATTTGAAGTGCGCCTCTTGCAGCCTCTGTTGCAAGGCCCTTGCCCCAATACGGATAGGCTAGCCGCCAGCCGATTTCGACGCAAGGAGAGAACGGCAGTTCGGGAATCGGAATGTGCAAACCAACAAACCCGATGAATTGGTTAGTTTCCTTCGATTCGGTAGCCCAAAAGCCCCAGCCACGTTCGGCGATCAGAGACTGGCAACGGTCAGCCATTGTGTCGCTTGCGGCACGCTCAAGGGGTGCGGGGAAAAATTCCATGACTTTTGGGTCAGCGTTCAGCGCTGCAAATGGTTCACGGTCGGCTGCGATCCACTGGCGCAAGCGGAGGCGTTCAGTTTCGAACTCAATTAGCTCAGCCATTTGTCGAGGCCCATATTCTTGTGACACATAACGTGGAAATGCGGGCGCTTCTGTGCCGCCCAATTTGAGCATAGCTTCATTATTTTGGGCAGAACACTAAAAGCCATATTCTTTTTCTACCCGGCAAACACGAACGCGGAAGCTGCTATACCAGACCTTGGCTTTCTTCTGCACTTCGCGATGCTCAGCATTTTCTTTCCACGATTGAATGGCCTCAAGGCTGGCCCAATACGAAACGGAGATTCCGATTTCCTGACGGACAGACTCGAAGCCGAGAAAACCGGGCTGGCTTGAGGCTAGCTCCACCATCCGTTTTGCCGCGTCACCATAGCCGTTGTCGCCGTCAGTACGGATAGAACTGAAAATCACCGCGTAATAGGGTGGTGCGGGTGTCTTTGCTACGGTTTGCATCATGGTCTCCAAGTTGTAGTGTGGATTGATCGGGGTATTTCCTGTTTTGTTTTAACGGGATCCGCCGTATTCCATTGCAAGGTCGTCGTAATGCGCATGCGCTTCAGTTTCCTGTAGCGCCGCCGCGTACCATTCCTGCATGGCCGGATGAGCCAGCAGTGCGTCCCGATAGGCTGACGCCACGGGGGGCAGCGGCACGTTGTAGATATGGAAGCGCCAGGTGATAGGCGCATACATCCCGTCGGCCACCGAGAAAGCGCCGAACAAGTAGGGGTCGTCAGGGGTTGCAAACTGGGTGCGCGCTTCTGTCCATATCTCGACAATACGGTCGATGTCCCGCTGTACCGCCGCATCTGCCGGTTTGCCCTTGAGCTGGAATTTCAGATTCATCGGCATCGCTTTGCGCAGGTTGGCGAAACCCGAGTGCATTTCTGCTGAAATGCTGCGCGCTCGCGCACGAGCCTTGGGGTCGGTCGGCCATAAATCCGGGTATTGCTCAGCCAGGTATTCTGCTATCGCGAGGCTTTCCCATATCTGAAATCCATCAACATGCAGGCATGGCACCCTGGCATTCGCGGCAACAGGCCGCAGGGCAGGGTTGTAGTCGCGCCCGGCAACCGACACCATGTGCTCCGTGAATGGTATGTCCAGATGCTTGAGCAAAAGCCAGGGCCGCAGCGACCATGATGAATAATTCTTGTTGCCAATATACAAATCCAGACTCATCGCTACTCCTCACTAAATATTAGGAATGATGGCCATACGCGCTGACTTGGGCAAGCCATTTTTCTCGTTTTTGTTGACTCGAGCCCTTGATGGGGCCAAAGCTCGAAACGGCCACGGGTTTTATCCCACTAAATTCAAGAATGGTGCGCTTCATCTGATTGTGGCCCGGCATACGATATATCCAGCGAAAATACCATGGTGGGGTATCCATTGTGACGAGAAGGTGAGCTGAGCGCCCCGAAAGCAGTCGATCCCAGAACTGAGAACCTTCACGATACTTGAAGGCAAAGCCAGGTAGGAAAACGCGGTCAATCAAGCCTTTGAGCAAAGCTGGCATTGCGCCCCACCAGATGGGATATATGAAAACGATGTGTTGCGCCCAAGTGATTGCGGCCTGAACAGCCACCAAATCAGGTTCGAGTTTCTGAATAGTGGCATAGCCATTGTGGAGCACCGGGTCAAAAGACAAATTGCCAAGAAATATGAGGCGGACTTCGTTCCCAGAAGCTTCCGCTCCCTTTACATATGAATCCGCGAGAGCGCCGCAGAAACTTTCGCTTGCGGGGTGGCCAAGGATTACAAGAATGCGTTTAGTCATGGTTATGAATACCTGAGCCGTGCAAGCCGGAAACAAATGTAGGCCGGGCATAGCCCGCCCTACAAAAGCACGGCGTTGCAGCCTGAGAAGCTTTGAGCTCTGCTGGATCGTCTAGGTCTACTCTGATGAGCATATACGCTGACATCGGTTTTTCCTTTCGGTTGGCTGGTGGATAACTCGGTAGTAAATTATTTGCGGTTAATGCTGATGCCCCAAACGCACCTCGATCTGAGGATGATTCGCGACCAGTTCTTTCAAGCGCTTCAGATTTTTCAGGTTACGCTTGTTGTCTTCCGTGAAATCGCCCGGTTCCACCGTATGTTCCCAACCCCAGCCGGTGGGGCATGTATCGCCGGTCAGCAGCACCGGCCCATGCGTGGTTCGGATCAGATAGGCGGTGCTGCCCGGTGTGTGCCCCGGCACGCTGATGGCAAATACCGAGCCGTCTTCAAAAACATCAACGATACCTTCAAATTGGTTTTGCGGGTCAGGCTGAAAATGCCATTCCTGTAGCGGCTGCTTATCTTTCAATAGTTGATCGGTTATGCCGCGCACGAACATATTTTTCAGATTCGTTTCTGTGGATTCCGATGCGCCGATATACAGCGGCACATCATTGGTAATATCCGGCATACCGAAAATATGATCGAGGTGCAGATGGGTAAAAAATACGCCGGACAATTTTCCATCCATGTCCTTCAATATTTCGGCGGTGCTTTTTTTGATCTGAAGTTTTTCTATGTGCATTATTTTTTGTACCACCCAATTCAGACCCTCTTTGCCAGGATTGTCGACCAATTTTCTTGATACACCAGTGTCCACAAGATAATTGCCATGCTGCGGATGCTTCACCAAATGTGCATATACCTGTATAGGTTCCTCAAGATCTTTCAGTCCTGCCTGAATTGCCGCAGGGCTTTTCAGATTCACCAAACCGGCAAGCGAAACGGACCAGTCGGCGCTATTGATGGCCTCTAATTGAATGGGCCCTGGCTGATCGATCAGGCGTTCCATTTCGACACTGCTGGATGCTTTGCCTGGTGCTGGCTTGCCCAACGGATGGCTGGTAACAGTGCAGCCTTGCAATAACAAGGTAAGCGCACAGCTCAATACTGGCAATAGGGTGTGATTCGATTTCATACAGTCCTCCGAAAAGTTCATCTATACTTGCATATCCACATATCAATTAACAATTGGCGAAATATTGATAGAGTCATCCATAATTGGATAGGCGTGATTTTTTGATACGGAAGTGAATATGAACCTGAGATGGGATGATCTGAAACTGTTTTTGGCGGTACATGAACAAGGCAGCCTGAGCGGTGCGGCTCGCTTGTTGAAATTAGGACAGCCCACATTGAGCCGAAGAATAGCCGAGCTTGAGGAAGCGGTCGGCGAAGCGCTGTTTGAACGACAGAGTCAGGGCGCGAGTCTGACAGCAGCGGGGCAAAAATTGTTACCCGCAGCGCAGAGCATGGCTGAATGGGCCAATGAGGCGGAGCTCAGCGTTAAAAAACAAACTTATCTGCCGGAAGGGAAAGTAAGGATTGCGGCGCCGCCCGGCATCGCTTACGAAGTGGTCGCACCTTTGGCCGCAAAGATACGCCGGAAACATCCGCAGATTCAGATCGAAGCTTTGTCCGGCATAGAGACCTTGAATCTGGGACGTGGTGAAGCAGACTTATCGCTGCGATCGGGAAAGCCCACCGATGCAGATCTGGTATGCGTGGACGAGATTTCCAGCACCATGCGTGTGTATGTCTCCAAAGCCTATGCAGCGCGGCTCTCGTCGTCACCGTGCATCGCCGATCTGGACTGGATATGTTGGTCGGCATCTTACGACGAGATGCTTACCAACCAGGAATTAAGCGCGTTGATACCCAACTTCAAACCAGCGTTTACATCAGACGATTTTATTGTGCAAATGGCCGCCTGCAAGGCAGGTGTGGGCGCGATGATATTGCCTCAGGTCTTGCACCATTATGCGGGCCTGCGTGAACTGCATAAGCTACAGGAACTCGATATTGATCTGGGGCCAAGTGCTGTCGGCAGCTTATATCTGGTGTGCCATAAACGGCATCGCTATCTTCCAAAAGTGCAATTGGTGATGGATTTTATTTCCATGGAGTTTGATTACTTGCGCCAAGCTGCATAAACTTTGCCTTTCACCAGTAAACACATACACCCCCACCTAAGGTCATTCCGTGTGGATAAGTTGCCAGAAAGCCGTCATTCACCAGTATCGGCAATTGGCACCCTGCAGTCCATGGGACGAGCATATTTGCGCGTCATTCTACGACTGCTTACGTGACAACACCAGCTATTCAAATCCGAGGTTATTTTGTCAATCCTTTGTGATCGTCTTGGTATCGTAACGAGTGGCGATTTTGATTGGATTGGTGGCGTGTTTGGGATGTAATACGCACCGTTGTCAGCAATTTTCTTCACTATTCTCCTATCTGCGGGGGATGACCCCGCAACACCCTCGATCAAGAGAGAAAAGACCTCATTAACCATGCCAAGAATTTTGCCGTTTGCCTGTTAGATGGGCCGACGAGCGGCAGTGAGAAAACATCAAAAAAACTGAAAAAACATTGATTTAATTCATAACATATCGTATCATAACAATCATAACATAACGTATCATAACGAATCAACAAGGAGATTATCATGGCGCGCGAATCAACTATCACATTTGAACAGGTGGCAGCGGCAGCAGGTAGTATCAAAGCACAAGGAGGCAAGCCAACCAGTCGGGCAGTGCGGGAGGTGCTGGGTTCTGGCAGTATGGCGACGGTTTGCAAATTTATGCAGCAGTGGCAGGGCGGGCAGATGCGTCAGAACCAAGTTATTGACGATACGCTTGATATGTCTATTGTACGTGCGATCAGTAATCAAATTGCGATCAAGGTGCAGGAGGCTACGCTGATCGCGTCCACGCAGCTTGCTGATCTGCAAGCCGAGGCTTCTGCCATCATTGCTGAAAATGAACGGCAGGCCACTGAAATCGATATGCAAGCGGCTGATCTATCTTCTTTTCAGGATCAGTGCGCTGCTTATGCTGGTCGTGTTCAGCAGCTTGAATCGGAAGTGACGCGTCTCATTGCTGACCTGGTCGCAGAGCGACAAGCGGCAGAATCTGCACGCATAGCACTGGCCAGGGCTGAACTGCATTTGGAATCCGTACCTCGTATCCAGGCGGAGATTTCAGCAGTACGTGGAGAATTGTTACTGTCACAAAAACAAGCCGCCGAGCAGCATGAAACTGCTGCAGTTGCGACCGCAAGGCTTGAGGCGGAAGTCGCTCAACGCAAGGCGACTGAGGGTCAGCTGGTAGAGATTCGTGCCGAGGCAAAGAAATTTAGCGAGGAAGCGGCCGCGCTACGTATCCAATTGAATGCGAATCAACCTGTTCGGTAGGGGTGTGTGGTGATTGTTGCCGGTTCCGATATTCAATTAGCGTTCAATATCTTTGGCTCTGTTAAGGGGAGCATCCTTAACTTTCCCGCGACCGTTTTCACTATAAAAAATTTGCACTCTATCTCCAATCGTCAAGTCTTTATCAAGATTAGCAATCTTGTGTTCGACCACTTTTCTGCCGATAATTTGAGTGGCAACACCATCAGCAATGGATGTAATCGTTCCTAAAAAACTCCCACTTAAAGATGACAACACAGCATCATCACACAATCGTTCTGGCATTGAACTCACTTTTTCAAACGGCAGATGAGGTAATCGTTCCTGGATGAGATTAAACATTACCCGAGCCTGTGCAATATCGCGGGGTTTTTTCACCGGATCACGATCTTCTTTTTCACTTAGATGCATTTTGTATAAAACAAAAGCGCGAGGATCAATTGTTATCATTTCAGACATCTCGCCACTCACACCAACAACTACCTGGCGAAAGCGCGGAGCACTTAGTAACCAATCCATATTTATGATCTTGGTTGCCCAAAAATCATTCTCGTTTTTGATAAGTTGCTGAGGTTCCTTATCATCAAAAAGTGATTTTGGCCGACGCTTGATAAGGTCAATCATGTACCCGCTCGAATTCACGGCACGATATTCGCCGCCTGGCTGTAATTCAAATGACGAGTCTGCTTTTTTGATGATGCCAAGCAGCCCGTGTTTGCTGAAATGTTCATCGCCATCCGAAAGTAGGGTGATTCGTTTTCTTGAATCCCATAATAGATCAACGTCTGTTGTGGCGGTGATGTCGCCATTCAGCCTGACGCCAGCATGCGTTTCGTAAGCATAAAGTGCATTGGTGCCAATCACTAAAAAATGTTCCTGCAATCCGGCTTTGCGAATTTCTTCAAGCAAGCTAATCACTGTATTGGGAGTACGCCCTACACGCAGAGCTGTATTAACGCGCTTGTGACGGCCCACAGTTTCTGCCAACCCCTTTAGGTTGGATTCGGCTTCGGTTTTTCCTTGTTTAAATTCTTCAATAATATGTTCAGTCTCAGGTGATCTTACCCCCAAGCCTTTCGATTGAAGCGAGTTGTATTGGCGACACAGATATTCGCGTTCCCCCGTCTTTTTCCAAAACATGCTGCCACGGTAATTGACCGCGCGACGTTCAGCGACAAGCAATGCTTTCCATGTTTGTTCGGCGTCAATATATTGACGGGCGGCAGCTTCGTTAATATCTGTAAACATTGGAGTTGTAGTTAAAGTTGAGATAAATGGAAATTACACTACAACTCTTTTTGGGTCAATCGGTTAGCGAATATTGTAGTTGGTGTAAGCAATTTCTAAGAAATAACTACAACCTCCTATAAAACAAAAGCTTGAACGAATTTTTGTTTTTAGTACCTATTTTCTGTTGATGGTGAATCACCACCCATTTTTTGTCAAGCAGCGTGCAACACTTTGCTACGTATCCAATTGAATGCGAATTAACCTGTTCGGTAAGAGCGGCAGCAAATTTTACTTGCATTTTGCGAGTAAAAGTAGTCTAATGCGGATGCCCTTAACGAGTCCGTCCCACACCAAGCAATTAGAGCTGAAATGTCGTGGATAAATTAAGGGCTATTTTTTGGCCACAATAAAAGCCCGTTCGATTCCCATAGTTTTTCAAAACCACCACCTTCTTTTGCGTACATGCTCGTAATTTCGTTTGCGAGAGGTTGCCCGCGTCCAAACTGCTTTGAGGATCTAATTGAAACTATCACAGGGCAGCCCTGCCTTTCTTCGAAAGTAACAACAATACTCCCTTTAGAATGTGGGGGCTCTGTTCTATAGATCGTCCGAGGGGCGGAAACCAGGCTATGCAGTCGCTCGATCATTCTTTTTGTTATTCCGTGATCAAAGAAAATTTTATCTATAGTTTTCCCTGTAATGACCAAGGGCAAATCAGGCATGCCTAGTCTGACAAGCAAGGCTGGTGTTTGCCCAACTGTTAGAACGGTCTCGTGCCGTGGAACACCATCAATCGAGGCTTGAATAACTAGCGTTAGGCCAGCGCAAAAATTGTGATCAGTCAAAGAAAGCTCGATAGTCGATTACGATGCACAGATTATACCTGTGCTCGGCCCTGTCCGAGATGTAACGCTCACGACAAACGGATTCATGGTAAGTGAGGTGCAATTGCGGTACACTGACCAGCTTTTCTAGGCTGCGCTAAACTACGCTAACCTTCTGTTTATAAACTACTGTATAGTTATATTAACTTCGCTTGAATTTGCTTTGTTATCAATAACATATTGATTTAATTGGTGACTCATAATCCTTTGGTCCACGGTTCAAGTCCGTGACGACCCACCAATAAAACAAGGGCTTACAGAAATGTAGGCCCTTTGTTTTTAGTTGTTTGAACGTTGCTGATAGTCGTGAATTTAACGACAAGTTCGCAGCCAGGGCTGCGATTGGAAGATTAAAACACTCACAGGATAAAAATGATCAAAACGATGATTAAAATATTTTTTAAAACGCTGCGACTGGTATTGATGCCTTTTATGCTGTTGTGGGCAAAATGGGCTACCCCCAAGGGAATAGTGCGCCCAGCGGACGCGCAGCAACAGATTGATCAGGAATGCACCCGACTGGCACTTTATCATTTCAAAACCTGCCCTTTTTGCATCAAGGTGCGCCATGAAATGGCAAGATTGTCTTTGTCGATAGCTTTGCGTGATGCACAGCATAATCCTGAACATCGTGCCGATTTACAGAATGGCGGCGGGAAAATTCAAACGCCCTGCTTGCAGATTACTGATGAGCAGGGCAATGTGCAGTGGATGTATGAATCCGGCAATATCATTAAATATCTGCAACAAAGATTCCCATGATTCCAGTTCATCCCGACTGGCTGCCAGATGCGGGTTAATTAGTGAATAGCGCATTGTCACCCAGCGCCCTGCGCCGTAAGGCACGGCTTGACTCGCTGACAGCCATAGAATTCCCGGCAGATCTGCCCGTGGTATCGCGGCGTGAGGACCTGGCGCGCGCAATTTCCGAAAATCAGGTCGTTATCGTCTGCGGTGAGACGGGTTCGGGCAAAACTACGCAATTGCCCAAAATCTGCCTGACGTTGGGGCGCGGTGTATTGGGCTGCATCGGGCATACCCAGCCGCGTAGAGTGGCGGCACGCTCTGTGGCGACGCGCATCGCCGTTGAACTGAAAACCGAACTTGGTGGCCTGGTCGGTTACAAGGTGCGTTTTCACGATAAGGTTGCGACGGACACAGTTATCAAACTGATGACGGACGGCATACTGCTGGCGGAGATACACAGCGATCCGCTGCTCAAAAGGTACGACACCCTCATTATCGACGAGGCGCACGAACGCTCACTCAATATCGACTTTCTGTTGGGTTATCTGAAACAGCTGTTGCCGCGCCGTCCTGACCTCAAACTCATCATTACCTCTGCCACACTGGATGCGGATCGCTTCGCACGGCATTTCGGCGCGCGGGTGGTCGAGGTGTCGGGGCGCAGTTATCCGGTCGAGACGCGCTATCGTCCTTTGCAGGTCAGCGATGAAGGCGAGGCGCAGAATGTGCCGCAGGCGGTGAGCGCGGCACTGGATGAACTGGCGGCGGGCGGGCTGCGCGGCGATGTGCTGGTTTTTCTGCCGGGTGAGCGCGAAATACGCGATACGGCGGAGGCGTTGCGTAAACATCATCCCAAAGGCATTGAAATATTGCCGCTGTTTTCGCGCCTGTCGGCAGCCGAGCAGGACAAGGTGTTCAAGACCGGCGCCAAGCGCCGTGTGGTTCTGGCGACAAACGTCGCTGAAACATCGCTAACAGTGCCTAACATCGGCTATGTAATCGATTGCGGTCTGGCGCGGGTGAACCGTTACAGTATCCGCCAGAAGGTCGAACAGCTGCACATCGAAAAGATTTCCCGCGCAGCCGCCAATCAGCGGGCGGGGCGTTGCGGGCGCGTGATGAGCGGTATTTGCCTGCGTTTATACGAAGAAGCTGACTTTTTACTGCGTGATGAATTCACCGACCCGGAAATTTTCCGTGTATCGCTGGCCACCGTGATATTGCGCATGAGTGCGCTGGAGCTGGGCGATATTGCTGAATTTCCGTTCATCGAACCCCCTACACCGCGCATGATCGCGGACGGATATCAGTTGCTGGCAGAACTGAATGCCATTGATGAAGAGCGAAAACTCACCCCGCTGGGAAACGAGCTGGCTAAATTGCCGCTGGACCCGAAGATCGCGCGTCTGCTGCTGGCGGGGCGGCAATACCAGTGCCTGACGGAAATATTGATCATTGCCAGCGCGCTTTCGACGCAAGACCCGCGCGAGCGTCCTCTCGATAGGCAGGAGGCGGCGGACACGGCGCATAAACGCTTTGCTGATGAACGATCTGATTTTTTGGCGTTTATAAAAATATGGGCGTGGTTTGAGCAGGCGGTGGCGCACAAGCAATCCAATCGTCTGCTGGCGGAAGAATGCCGCAAAAATTTCCTGTCTCCGCTGCGTCTGCGCGAATGGCGCGAGTTGCATCAGCAGTTGCACACGCAGGTGGCCGAGATGGGCATGCGCAGCAATGAGCTGCCCGCTTCCTATGAGCAGATACATAAGGCTTTGCTGTGTGGTCTGCTCGGCAATATCGGCATGAAGAGCATGGAAGGCAACGAATACCTGGGCGCGCGCAACATAAAATTTTTCATTGCGCCCAATTCGGTGCTGGCGAAAAAGGGCAGCAAGTGGGTGATGGCGGGCGAACTGATCGAGACGCATCGTCTGTATGCACGCACGTTGGCGCGCATCGAACCGGAGTGGCTGGAGGAAACCGGCGGGCATCTGATCAAGCGCCATTATTACGATCCGCATTGGGAGAAGAAACCGGCACAGGTGGTGGCGTTCGAGCGCAGCACGCTGCACGGTCTATTGCTCAATGCCAAAAAACGCGTGCATTACGGGCCGATGAATGTGCCGGAATCGCGTGAGGTGTTCATCCGACAGGCACTGGTGGAAGGTGAATTCGATACGCGTGCGCCTTTTTTTGCGCACAATCAGAAACTGATCGGGGAAATTGAAGCGCTGGAACACAAGGCGCGCCGCCCCGATGTGCTGGTGGACGATGAACTGATCTTCGCGTTTTACGACAGTCGTATCGCGGCGCACATCCACAACGGCGCGACCTTCGAGGCATGGCGCAAGGATGCCGAGCGCACGGATGCGAAGCTGTTATATCTTAAAAAAGATGATCTGATGCGCCACGAGGCGGCGGGCATTACCACCGACCAGTTTCCGCCGCAGCTTAAAATCGATAGCGTCAGTTTCGCGCTGAGCTACAACTTTTCACCGGGCAAGAACGACGACGGTGTCACGCTTACTGTGCCGCTGGCGCTGATCAATCAGGTGTCGTCCACCCGTTGCGAGTGGCTGGTTCCCGGTCTGCTGGCCGAAAAGGTCGCGCAACTGATTAAGACGCTGCCGCAAAAGATACGCCGCAATCTGGTTCCCGTGCCGGAATTCGCCGCCGCTTTCTGTCGGGACGTGCCATCTGCCAATACACCGCTGCTGCAGGCATTGGCACGTTACATCCGTGAACAGAAGCAGCTGGATGTGCTGCTGGATGCGTTCCGTCTGGAGCAATTGCCGGCACATCTGCTGATGAATTTCCGCGTAATGGATGAGCATGGTCGCCAGTTAGGTATGTCGCGCAATTTTTCGCAACTGCACAGTGAGCATGCGCCGCGTGCCGCACCGGTAATCGCTGCTGTGACGCTGGATAAACAAGAGGCGCTCGGCGAGCAACGCTGTACTTCATGGAGTTTCGGGACGTTCACCGGGACGCGTCAGGTGAAGCGTGCGGGACAGGAGGTTACGCTGTTTAATGCCCTGGTGGACGACAGGGACGCGGTGGTGCTGCGCGCATTCGATACGCGTGATGCGGCACAAATCGCGCATCGTGGCGGGCTGCGTCGTCTGTTCATGCTGTTGCTCAAGGATCAGGTGAAGTATCTGGAAAAGAATTTGCCTGATGCGCAACGCTTGGGCATGTTATTCATGCCATTCGGCACACAGCAGGAATTGCATCAACAGTTGCTGGCGATGGCGTTTGACCGTGCCTGCCTGAATGAACCGCTGCCGAACACTGAGGCGGAATTTAGCGCGCGCGGTAGAGAAGCTAAGAATCGTCTGCTGCTGATTGCGCAGGAGCTGGCAAGGCTGGTGTTGGCGGTGCTCACCGAGCATCAGGCGTTGCAAAAAAGTCTGCCGCAACTGAAGGCGCATCATCAGGCGAATCAGGATATCCGCGCACAACTGGAAGGCTTGCTGCATGGGGGCTTTATTCGAGATACGCCTTATGAGCGTCTGCAGCATGTGCCGCGTTATCTCAAGGCCATCAATCTGCGTATCGAAAAATTGCGCAGTAATCCGGCGCGCGATGCGCAATGCATGACTCAATTGCAACCCTTGTTGCAAGCCGTACAAAAACTTCGCTCCATACAGCAGCGTGATCCGCGTGTTGATGAGTTTGTCTGGTTGTTGCAGGAATTGCGCGTATCGTTGTTTGCGCAGGAATTGAAGACGCCAGTGATAGTTTCAGTCAAACGACTGGAGAAGATGCTGGCAGCACTGAGAACTTAATTGCATCAGAATCAAGCCAAGTCGCTGCGCTATAATCGCCGCGAGTTTAGATAAACGAGGAAATTATGGACAAGCAATTGCGCGAAGCTGCGCTGCAATACCACCGCCAGGCACCTGCCGGCAAAATATCTGTCAATGCAACCAAGCCGATGATTACCCAGCGCGATCTGGCACTGGCTTATTCGCCCGGCGTGGCGGCGGCCTGCGAGCTGATCGTGGAAAATCCGGCTGAGGTGCGCAATATGACGGCACGCGGCAATCTGGTTGCGGTGATTACCAATGGCACGGCGGTGCTGGGTCTGGGTGCGATAGGCCCGCTGGCGGCCAAGCCGGTGATGGAAGGTAAGGGGGTGCTGTTCAAGAAATTTGCCGGTATCGACGTGTTCGATCTGGAAATCGCTGAGCTCGACCCGGATAAACTGGTCGATATCATTGCCTCGCTTGAGCCTACTTTTGGCGGCATCAATCTGGAAGACATCAAGGCGCCTGAGTGTTTTTACATCGAGCGCAAGTTGCGCGAGCGGATGAAGATCCCGGTGTTTCACGACGACCAGCACGGCACATCTATCATTGTCGGTGCAGCTTTGCTGAATGGTCTGAGGGTGGTGGGCAAGGATATCGCCAACATTAAACTGGTGGTGTCCGGTGCGGGCGCTGCGGCTTTGGCCTGCCTTGATATGCTGGTGGGGCTGGGTGTGCGCATGGAAAACATCCGCGTCAGCGACATCAAGGGCGTGGTTTATAAAGGCCGTGTCGAGGAAATGGATGAGAACAAGGCGCGCTACGCTGTCGATACCGACGCGCGCACGCTGGGTGATGTAATTGCGGGCGCGGACGTGTTTCTGGGTTTGTCGGCGGGCGGGGTGTTGAAGCCGGAAATGGTTGCGCAGATGGCGGACAAGCCACTGATTTTTGCGCTGGCGAATCCTACACCCGAGATACTACCCGAACTGGCAAAAGCAGTGCGTCCCGATGCGATACTGGCGACGGGCCGTTCCGATTATCCGAATCAGGTGAATAACGCGCTGTGTTTCCCGTATATTTTCCGGGGCGCGCTGGATGTGGGTGCGACTACCATCAATGAGGCGATGAAGCAGGCGGCTGTTTACGCAATTGCTGAACTGGCCGGGGCAGAGCAATCCGAAGCGGTAGCAGCGGCGTATGGCGATGACGATTTATCTTTTGGCGCAGACTACCTGATTCCCAAACCCTTCGACCCGCGCCTGATTACGCGCATCGCACCTGCCGTGGCGCAAGCTGCGATGGATAGCGGTGTGGCCGAGCGGCCGATAACCGATATGACCGCCTACCGTGAACAATTGGCTGGTTTCATTTATCAGTCCAGCATGTTGATGAAACCGGTCTTTGACGCGGCCAAGCGTGCGCCGAAACGTCTGGTGTATGCAGAAGGTGAGGATACGCGGGTGTTGCACGCTGTGCAGACCGTGGTGGACGAAGGTCTGGCTTACCCGATACTGGTTGGCCGCCCTGCGGTTGTCGAACAACGCATCGCCAAACTGGGTTTGCGCATCCGTCCGGGTGTGGACTTCGAGCTAGTGAATCCGGAGAGCGACCCCCGTTTCCGTGAGTACTGCAATGAATATCATTCACTGATGCAGCGCCGTGGCGTGACGCCGGAAGCAGCTAAGCGCGAGATGCGTCGTCGCACCAGTCTGATTGCGGCGATGCTGGTGCGCATGGATTCGGCGGATGCGATGTTGTGTGGCACGATTTCGCAGCCTCTGCATCATTTGCCTTATATCGATCAGGTTATCGGACATAGCCCGGGCGTCAACATATACGCGACGATGAACATTTTGATGCTGCAGCATCACACCCTGTTTATCTGCGACACCTATGTCAATCTCGATCCGAGTGCGGAACAGATCGTCGAGATGACGCTGCTGGCGGCTGAAGAAGTGCGCCGTTTCGGTTTGACGCCGAAAGTTGCATTATTGTCGCACTCCAATTTTGGCAGTCATGACAATGCATCGGCGCACAAAATGAGCCGGGCGCGTGAATTGCTGGAGCAACAGGCGCCGGAACTGGAAGTCGAAGGTGAAATACATGGCGATGCTGCGTTGTCTGAGAGTCTGCGCTTGACGATATTCCCCAACGCGCGTTTGAAAGGCGAGGCGAATCTGCTGATCATGCCGAATCTGGATGCCGCCAACATTGCCTATAATTTACTCAAGCTGACGGGGGGTGATGGTGATAGTATCGGGTCGATATTGCTGGGCGCAAACAAGTCGGCGCATATTTTGACATCATCCGCGACAGTGCGTCGCATCGTGAACATGAGTGCGCTGGCGGTTGCCGCCGTCAAAACACACTGAGGAGAAAACAATGAACAAGCAGGAAGCTGAATTGCTGGGCGACGAAATCGAGATGCTGATGCAGGAGCGCGCCATGCTGCTGAAGGTGGTCGGTGCGGCAGCGGTATTGATTTCACATTCTACGGTGCAGGATTTGTCGGATGAGGTGGTGGAATGTGCCGAAAAGCTGTCCAAGGCGCTCAACGCATTGCGCGAAGAAACGCTGAAGGACGCGCTGGAAGCGGTGCAGGCCTAAAACCATATGCAACGGAAACACACAAAATCGATCGATGCCAATACCGCATTGTCCATTGTTAAAGAACTGGACCGCGCGCTTGCGATGCATCAGTACTGGATAAAAGATTTTTACCGCTTTATTATTTGCGGAGAATCTGCGCCGCACAGTTGCGTTGACCAGGACGCACATTTACTGTGTGATTTCGGACGCTGGTATGCCTCACCGGATGTTAAGAAAATAGGCAAGCCTCACAAGGCGATGCACGATTCAGCACGAAAATTGCTCGAGTCGCTGCCCTTGGGCAATGAAGCGCGTAAAACCAGTTATCTGAATTTTGTTGATGATTCCCTGGATTTCAAACAGGCCATTCATCATTGTCAAAGCGAGTTGTTACAGCGTGTCTGCACGGTCGATCATCTGACCGGCGCATGGACCAGGCATACGATGGAATCCAGACTGCGTGAGGAAGCCGAACGCGTGAGTCGCGGTTCACCGTCATGTGTCATTTGTATGGTGGATATTGATCATTTCAAGACCGTGAATGATCAGTACGGACACCTCGCTGGCGATAAGGCGTTAAGCACGGTGGCGCGTTTCCTGATGGAAAACCTGAGAATTTACGACATTACTTTCAGATATGGCGGTGAAGAGTTTTTGGTTTGCCTGCCGGATACCAGTCTCGCAGAAGCCGAGGCGCTCTTGAATCGCCTTCGTGTGGACTTGTCCGTGCATCCGATACGAATAGGTGAAGACAAGACGATTACGATTAGCGCCTCTTTCGGTATAGCCTCGTTAAATGCGGGTGAATCGGTCAGCGATGTCGTTGAGCGGGCCGATCATGCCTTGCTGTGTGCAAAGAGTCAGGGGCGGAATCGTGTTTGCGTGTGGGATATTGAGCCTGTATCTTGTTTGAATCGTTAATTTTTTGTTGCAGGTGATGTTTGTCGGGTCGTTATTTCTTAATCCAGTCCAGCATAAACTCCCATTGTTCCAACTCGCGTTCGGCCAGATAGGGTGGCAGATCGAACAGTGACTTGCCCTCGAAGGCGGCATTGACATACACCTGTGTCTCACGCAGATAAGCCAGTATCGGCAGCGCCGAGTCGGCGAGGAAGTTCTCCAGCAAGGTTGCAGCACGGGTGCGCGGGTTCATGCGCATGCCGACTACGCCGATCTCGTTTTTACCCTTGCGTACGTTTTTTTCATCGGCCAGTATTTTCAGGAAGTCGCGGCTGGCGTTCAGATCGAACAAGGAGGGGGAGACGGGTACGATGATCTTGTGCGCCAGCTTGATGGCACGCGCCAGATTCTTGCCGTGCAAGCCGGCAGGGCTATCAATCACCAGTATATCGGTGAGGCAATCTTCACCTTTGCTTGATTCCAGCGTCACGATTTCCGGTAAATCGGCCGGGCGTGCGGCAATCCAAAGAGATGCAGACTTTTGTCTGTCCAGGTCCAGTATCGCGACACGCCTGCCCTGGTTGGCCAGATAGCCTGCGATGTTGACCGATAGCGTGGTTTTGCCGCTGCCGCCCTTGGGATTTGCTATCAGTATGGTTTCCATGATGTGCCGTGACTCCGGTGAATTACCTCCTGCGACCGCCCAGCAATGATCCCAATACGCCGCGTATGATCTCGCGTCCGAGTGCGGAACCGATGGAGCGCACGGCACTTTTAACCATGGTTTCGCCTATGCCCTGACGACTGCTTGTGCCACCGCTGCCGAAAATGCCGCCCAGCAGTCCGCCGCTGTTCTCGGGAGCTGGCTGCGCTTGTGCGCTTTCCGCTGCGCTGGCACGTCCTTTCAAAATTTCATAGGCTGACTCGCGGTCCAGCGCCTTCTCATAATGTCCGGCGAGCAGCGAATTCTGTATCACGGCGCGGCGTTCCGCCTCGGTGATCGGACCTATCTGTCCTTCGGGCGGCACGATCAGCGCACGTTCGACGATGCCGGGCGTGCCTTTTTCGTTCAGGCAGGAAACCAGCGCCTCGCCCACGCCGAGTTCGGTGATGGCAGAAATTTCATCGAGAGCCGGGTTGTCGCGCATGGTTTCGGCGGCGGCTTTTACCGCTTTCTGGTCACGCGTGCTGAAGGCGCGCAGCGCATGTTGTACACGGTTGCCTAGCTGTCCCAGCACCTTGTCTGGTACGTCGGCGGGATTCTGAGTGACGAAATACACCCCCACGCCCTTGGAACGGATCAGGCGCACTACTTGTTCGATCTTGTCTAGCAGCGCGGCGGGCGCATCGTTGAACAGCAGATGCGCCTCGTCGAAGAAAAATACCAGCCTGGGCTTGGACAGGTCGCCCGCTTCCGGTAGATTCTCGAACAGTTCGGCCAGCAGCCACAGCAGCATGGTGGAATACACCTTGGGCGAGGTCATCAGCTGGTCCGCTGCCAGAATATTGATCATGCCGTAACCGTTGGAGTCGGTCTGCATCAGGTCGTCGATGTTGAGCATCGGTTCGCCGAACAGTTTGTCGCCGCCCTGCATTTCGATTTGCAGCAGTCCGCGCTGGATCGCGCCTATGCTGGCGGTGGAAATGTTGCCGTATTCTGTGGTGAAGTCGCTGGATTTATCACCCACGTTCTGCACCATGGCGCGCAGGTCTTTGAGATCGAGCAGCAACAGGCCGTTGTCATCGGCAATCTTGAATACCAGCGCCATCACGCCCTGTTGCACCTCGTTGAGGTTCAACATACGTCCGATCAGCAGCGGCCCCATATCGGAAATGGTGGCGCGCAGCGGATGACCCAGTTCGCCGAATACATCCCAGAATGTCACCGGATAGGCGCGATGTGCAAAATCATCCAGTTTGAGTTGTTCAACCCGTGCGGCGACTTTTGCATTACCGCCGCCTGCTTTGCTCAGACCGGATAAATCGCCTTTGATATCGGAGAGAAATACCGGCACGCCGTTGCGGCTGAACGATTCGGCCAGGGTTTGCAGCGTGACAGTTTTGCCGGTGCCGGTCGCGCCGGTGATCAGGCCGTGTCGGTTTGCCATTTGCGGTAGCAGGTAAATATCCTGCTCGGCATTCTTGGCGATGAGAATAGGGGCGCTCATGGTGATTTCTGTGACCCGTGTTGGGTTAAGGAGGCGGAAATGATAACATCGCCCGATAATTATTTGGAGAACACGATGGCAGGACATAGCAAGTGGGCAAATATCCAGCACCGTAAGGGCAAGCAGGATGCCAAACGCGGCAAGACCTTCACGCGGTTGATCAAGGAAATTACCGTGGCGGCGCGCATGGGTGGCAGCGATCCGACCGGCAATCCGCGCCTGCGACTGGCGATGGACAAGGCCTATGATAACAACATGCCCAAGGATAACGTCGAGCGCGCCATCAAGCGGGGTAGTGGCGAACTGGAAGGGGTGCAGTATCTTGAAATACGTTACGAAGGCTATGGCATCAACGGCGCGGCGGTGATGGTGGATTGCATGACGGACAACAAGACGCGCACGGTGGCGGATGTGCGCCATGCTTTCTCTAAATTCGGCGGCAATCTCGGTACCGACGGTTCGGTAGCATTCATGTTCACGCATTGCGGGCAGATGATTTTTGCGCCGGGTACGGATGAAAACGGCCTGATGGAAGTTGCACTCGATGCGGGTGCGGAGGACATCAATACTAATGACGACGGCAGTATCGAGGTCATTACTGCGCCGAATGATTTTGTCAGCGTTAAGCAGGCGCTCGAATCAGCCGGTTACAAGCCGGAATTCGGCGAGGTCATCATGAAGCCGGCCAACGAAGTGCTGTTTACCGGCGACGATGCGGTGAAGATGCAGAAATTACTCGATGCGCTGGAAGACCTGGACGACGTGCAGGAAGTCTATACCACGGCGGTCATTGAGGAATGATTCCGCTTCGCCTGCTTCACGATAACTGTGTTGGCAGCGCTCCGCGACTCCTGATGAAACAACTAGCCATTCGACTAAGCCATCAAAAGACGATAGCTAAGTCGCTGGTTATCGCCGTACTATTAGTACTGTCTCGTTGTTGCTCACTTGCCGCCTTGTTCTCGATTCGCAGGCAAACCGGAGCGTAGAGATGCGTATCTTAGGAATTGATCCAGGGCTGCGAATAACGGGTTTCGGCGTGCTGGATAAGGAAGGTCAGCAGTTGCACTATGTTGCCAGCGGCTGCATCAAGACACCGGATGGCGAATTGCCCGAACGCCTGAAAGTCATCCTCAATTCACTGAGCG
Organism: Gallionella sp.; assembly: GCA_030681375.1. GTDB lineage: Bacteria > Pseudomonadota > Gammaproteobacteria > Burkholderiales > Gallionellaceae > Gallionella. Next base: position 11,026 of record JAUXWM010000055.1, on the reverse strand, counting down.
AGGTCATCGCGCTGCACAAGCCCGATCAGGTCGCGGTGGAGAAAGTGTTCGTCAACGTCAATCCGCAATCCACCTTGCTGCTGGGGCAGGCGCGTGGCGCGGCGATCTGTGCGGCGGTGCTGGCGAATCTGCCGGTGGGCGAATATACCGCCTTGCAGGTCAAACAGGCGGTGGTCGGCAATGGTCATGCGGCGAAGGAGCAGGTGCAATTGATGGTGCAACGCCTGCTTAAACTGTCCGGGACGCCCAGTCCGGATGCGGCTGATGCATTGGCCTGCGCGATTTGTCATGCGCACGGTGGGCTTGGGCTGGGCGCGCTGGCAACCAAGGGCTTTAGCGTCAAGAAAGGAAGGTTGATCTGATGCCGCTGGAACCGACACCCGCTACCTTCCGGAATCCGTTCGCTCGCTATTTCGCCGCGACACGCCCGGCATTCTTGACGGCCAGTCTGATGGCGGCTCTGATCGGGCTGGCGATAGTCTGGCACGATAGACAGACACTGGATGTTCCGCTCGCGCTGCTCACCTTGTTGTTCGCCGTGCTCGCGCACGCCGGAGCGAACGTGCTGAACGATTATTACGATGCGCAAAACGGTACGGATGCGTGCAACGTGGAGCGCATATTCCCTTTTACCGGGGGCAGCCGCTTCATCCAGAATGGCGTGTTGAGCGAGATTCAGACGCGTAACTTTGGTTTTGCATTGTTCGGGTGCGTGGCGATCGCGGGCGTGTGGCTGATGCTGCGCACCGAGCTGCAATTAATTTATATCGGGCTGGGCGGTCTGATCATAGGCTGGGCCTATTCCGCGCCGCCGCTGCGACTGAACAGCCGCGGGTTAGGAGAATTGTGTATCGCGGCGGGATTTTTGCTGATCATAGTGGGGGCGGATTTCGTGCAGCGCAGCGCGTTTTCCGCAGCTCCCCTTGTTGCCGGTTTCTCATACGCATTGCTGGCGGCTAATTTGCTGTATATCAACCAGTTCCCCGATCGCAGCGCGGATATCGCGGCGGGCAAGTTGCACTGGGTGGCCAGGCTGGAAGTGGCTCGGGCGCGCTGGGGTTATGTGCTGATCGTGACACTGGCGTATGGCTGGCTGCTGACGAGCGTCTTTGTCGGCTGGCTGCACGGATTGTCGTTGCTTGCATTGCTGGCACTGCCGCTGAGCGTGCAGGCCGCGCGTCTGCTGGTGCGCCACGCCGCACAGCCGCAAAAATTGGGTGGCGCGATTGTGCTGACCATAGGCGCGATGCTGGCGCACGGGGCGCTGCTGTCGTTGTCATTAATATTGAGTAAGGCAAATTTATGATCGGTCGTTTAAGCGGAATACTGCTGGAAAAGAACCCGCCGCAAATCCTGCTGGATGTGCAGGGTGTGGCGTATGAAATCGACGTGCCGATGAGCACCTTCTATAACCTGCCTGTGTTGCACGAAAAAGTCGTGCTGCATACGCAGCTGATCGTGCGCGAGGACGCGCATTTGCTGTATGGCTTCGGCACGAGCGATGAACGCATCGCTTTTCGCCTGCTGCTCAAAATCAGCGGGGTGGGCCCCAAGTTGGCATTGTCCGTGCTGTCCGGTCTGAGTCTGAACGATTTAGCCGATGCGGTGGCGAACAAGGAGGCCGGGCGGCTGGTCAAGATACCCGGCGTGGGCAAGAAGACCGCCGAACGGCTGCTGCTGGAATTGCAGGGCAAGTTCACGACAAGCACAGCGGGTGCTGCGAGCAGCATGGCGGCCAGCTCCGTCAGCAGCGACATCGTCAACGCTTTGCAGGCGCTGGGTTACAATGAAAAAGAGGCGGACTGGGCTGCCAAACAGTTAGCCAAAGAAGTCGGCGTTTCGGACGGAATACGTCAGGCATTGAAGCTGCTCTCGAAGGCGTGAGTTGCTGTACTCCGGATGAATTTGTTCATGCAAAAAAGTTGAGTTTCTGGCAATTTGCCTGTAATGTATCGGCATATTGCTATAAACGAGGTGTGTCATGTCAAACGATAAGCAAGAATTTTCAATTAAATCAAAGGATAGTGTCGAAACTAAAACAGCGCACAAAGCCGCTGTGGATAAATTTGGAATCAAACAGCGAAAAAGTAGAAAAACTTCACTCAGCTTAAGAAATAAAACTGTATCTAAAAACTCAGCCAGAAAGATTATTACGTCTCGGGCGGGATCATTAAATTCCGCGGTGCGTAATGAAAAGGGAGTACTAAGTGTAGTTGCGGGGGGTGGTAGAGAGGAATCAAGCAAGAATCGAATAAAGAGGTTTGGGAATGATCGTACACCATGGCTCGGTAGTGAGCGCACTACGTTTTCTCGGCTAATTAACTTTAACGGGTTGCCCACCGATATGGAGCTGGTTCAGTTGGTGCACAATCGGCTTCAGATTACTGTGATCGATCGCTTGATTGCCGCTGGTGTGACTAAGCAGGAGATCGGTTTGATTGCGCCACCCAGAACCTTGGCACATCGACGTGCAAACGATGAAAGGCTGACTGTTGAAGAGTCTGATCGTGCGGTACGTATGGCTCGTGTGGTTGCGCAAACAGATTCGGTATTCGGTAGTCAGGAAAAAGCCATGAGTTGGTTGCGTCATCCGCACAGGCGTTTCGATGGCAGAACGCCTATTGAAATGCTTACGACGGACGTAGGCAGCCGTCTGGTCGAAGAAGCACTGGTACAGATAGACGAAGGCTTTTTCGCGTGATTGTCTGGCGTATCAGCAACCATCTCGATTTGTCAGGTACAGGCGGATTGAGGGCAGCGGCGCGTTGGCATCATGCCGGTGCGCCGGTTGTTTATACGGCCAATTCACCTGCTTCCGCGCTTTTGGAGGTGCTGGCTCACCTCGATTTTGGTGAACCCGTGTATTTGCCAGACGCTTATCAGTTAGCGCAAATTGAAGTGCCGGAAAACGTGTCCATCCTGAAAATAAACGCAGTCGAATTAGCCGCTGGTTGGCAAGAAAATATCATATTGACACGCGAGATCGGCAACCGATGGCTGCGCGGATTCGCTTCTGCGCTGTTGTCAGTACCAAGCGCAATTGTTCCTCATACGCAAAATTATTTGCTCAATCCTGCCCATCCCGATGCGAAGGCAATTAAAGTCGTGGCACACGGCAGTTATCCGTTTGATTTGCGCTTATTCAAATAACGGATGTAATGTATAAAGATAACCCATGATCCACACTGACACTCTCACCACCGAACCGCGTCTGACTACGCCTGCCGTCGTATCCCGTCAGGAGGAAGCGCTGGAGCGCGCCTTGCGTCCCAAGCAGCTCGATGAATATGTCGGCCAGGAGAAGATACGCGAACAGCTGGAAATTTTCATACAGGCCGCCAAGCGGAGGCAGGAGCCGTTGGATCATGTGCTGCTGTTCGGCCCGCCGGGTCTGGGCAAGACTACGCTGGCGCAGATCATCGCGCGTGAGATGGGGGTGAATCTGCGCCACACGTCAGGCCCGGTGCTGGAACGCGCCGGTGATCTGGCCGCTTTGCTGACCAATCTTGAGCCGAATGACGTGCTATTCATCGACGAGATACATCGCTTGTCGCCAGTGGTGGAGGAAATACTCTATCCCGCGCTGGAGGATTATCAGATCGATATCATGATAGGCGAGGGGCCGGCGGCGCGTTCGGTGAAGCTGGATTTGCCGCCATTCACGCTGGTTGGCGCGACCACGCGCGCCGGGATGCTGACCAATCCGCTGCGCGACCGTTTCGGCATCGTTTCCCGTCTGGAGTTTTATACACCTGAAGAGTTGCAGCGCATCGTGATGCGCTCGTCCGGCTTGCTGGAGATGAATCTGTCGCACGACGGCGCCATGGAGATCGCAAAACGCTCACGCGGCACGCCGCGCATCGCCAACCGCCTGTTGCGCCGGGTGCGCGACTATGCGGATGTCAAGGCGGACGGCGACGCGACGCGCACGGTTGCTGATGCGGCACTCACCATGCTGGACGTGGATACGCAGGGATTGGATGTGATGGACAGGAAGCTGTTGCAGACCATCATCGAGAAATTTTCAGGCGGCCCGGTCGGCGTGGATAACCTTGCCGCCGCCATTGGCGAGGAGCGCGACACCATTGAGGATGTGCTGGAGCCGTACCTGATTCAGCAGGGCTATCTACAACGCACGCCGCGCGGCCGTATGGCGACGGCGAATGCGTATTTGCATTTCGGTTTGACGGTGGCGAGCCATTTGGGCAGCGGAGATTTGCCGGATGAGTAAACACCTGCTTTTTACCTGGCCGGTGCGGGTGTATTTTCAGGACACGGATGCAGGTGGTGTGGTTTATCACGCCAGTTATGTGAACTTTATGGAGCGCGCGCGGACTGAGTGGTTGCGCACGCACGGCTATAGCAACGCCGGTTTGATGAAAGAATTCGGCGTGGTATTCGTGGTGCGTTCGATGAAACTGGATTATCTCAGGCCCGCACTGCTGGATGATATGCTGGATGTCACCGCGCAGGTCAAGGATATCGGACGCAGCCGCATCACGCTGTTGCAGACAGTGCGGCGCGAAGATGAGTTATTGACGGAGGCGGAAGTGCATCTGGTGAGCGTCTCGCTGGAAACGTTCAAGCCGGTCAGGGTGCCGGAAGCGTTGCGCTCACAGTGGCAGGATTAACGGGCAGTTCGCGCAGCGATTCGTTCGCCGCCTCTGCAAGTAGAGGATGGAGGAGAGGGAAGCGCGGGTATATTATCGGGGTGGCTGCATGCCATACTCATTAGGAAAGGTTGGTAATGGAAGTTACGCAGGATTTGTCGTTTATACATCTGATCAGCAATGCCAGTGTGCTGGTGCAACTGGTGATGGGTTTGCTGCTGCTGGTGTCCATGATGTCCTGGTGGTACATTTTTCTCAAGCTGTTCGCGATACGTCGTGAAACCCGTTTAACGGATGAGTTTGAAGAAGCATTCTGGCGCAATCCCAATCTGAATGAGGTTTACAAGGCGGTCAGTAATTCGGCGCGAGCCGATCAGGGGGCGCTGGAACGCATCTTCGCCGCCGGTTTTGTCGAGTTTGTGAAGTTGAAAAAACAGCACGGCGTGGATAGCAGTGCGGTCATGGAGGGCACGCGCCGCGCGATGCGCGCGACTTACCAGCGAGAAATGGACAGGCTGGAATCCCATCTGGCCTTTCTGGCTTCGGTCGGTTCAGTCAGTCCTTATGTGGGTCTGTTCGGTACGGTGTGGGGCATTATGAACGCATTTCGCGGTCTGGCGAATGTCGGTCAGGCGACGCTGGCACATGTCGCGCCCGGCATCGCCGAAGCGCTGGTGGCGACTGCGATGGGTTTGTTTGCGGCGATTCCGGCAGTCGTGGCGTATAACCGCTACGCGCACGACATCGACCGTCTGGCTTCACGCTTCGAAAGTTTTAGTGAAGAATTTTCCAATGTGTTGCAGCGCCAGCCATGAGAGCAAGCCGTCGTTCAAGAAACCGCCTGATGAACGATATCAACGTCGTGCCGTATATCGACGTGATGCTGGTGTTGCTGGTGATTTTCATGGTGACGGCACCGATGATGAACCCGGGGCAGGTCGATTTACCTCAGGTCAGCCAGTCGTCGGTGCCATCGCCCGCGCCGCTGGAAGTGATCATCAAAAAAGATAATACGCTGGCCTTGCGCGATCATGCGCAGGGTGGCGGTGAAAGTCGTGTGTCTCGCGATGAATTGGTCTCGATTCTTAAATCCAGGCAGGCTATGCAGGCGGAACAGGCGGTGGTGATTTCCGCCGACAAGAGCGTGCGCTACGAAGAAGTCATCGACGTGATGGATGTGCTGCAACAGCAAAAGATCAAAAAAGTTGGTCTGCTGACACAAGCCCGGACTCAATGAACGCGGCAGTCTATCATCAGGAACCCTATAAGCTGCCCGCAGGCCTGTTGGCTCTGGTGGTGCATGCAGCTTTCTTTGCGTTGCTGTATTTCGGTTTTTCCTGGCAGGCTGAACCGCCTGCGACACTGAGTGTGGAGTTATGGCAAAGCCTGCCAGCGGCGGAACCTGCGCCGCCTGTCGAGGCCAGGGTCGAGGAAATGCTTCCGCCGCCTGCCAAAGTGGTGGAAGTGGTTAAACCGGATATCGTGATACCGGATAAAAAACCTAAAATCGAAGTCCGGCCTGTGGAAAAGCCGCCGGAAAAGTTGCCCGAAAAACCCAAGGTCAAGCCCGAGGTAAAGAAAGAAGTGCGCAAGGAAAGCATTCAGCCTGCGCAACCTTCAGCAGCGGAATTGCAGGCTGCGCGGGAGGCCGTGCTGCGGGAACAGGCCGCACGCGAACAGGCGGCGCAAGAAGCGGCGACCGGTCGTGTGGTGGATGAATACATCGCTAAAATTGCCGGAAAAATCAGGCGCAATATCGTCATGCCGCCGGATGTGGCAAAGGATGCGCGTGCCGAGTTTCTGGTGACGGTATTGCCGGGTGGTACCGTGCTCAATGCGCGCCTGGCCAAATCCAGTGGTAATGTAGTTTATGACGCTGCGGTGGAACGTGCGATTCTGAAGTCTCAACCGTTGCCTTTGCCTGCCGATGCAAGTCTGTTTAAGCGTTTTCGTGAATTAAAGCTGGGTTTTCAGCCTGTTGAATAAAAGGGATTGTTGTATGCAAAAAATATTGTTTACTGTGCTGGGTGTGTTGATGTTGCTACATACATCGATGGCTCGTGCCGCATTGAGCATCGAAATTATCGGTGCGGGGGAACATCAGATTCCCGTATCCATTGTGCCATTTGGCGGAGATGAAAAGCTGGGGCTGGCAATCAACGAAGTCGTGACGGGCGATTTGTTGCGTAGTGGTTTGTTTCGTCTGGTTGACCCTGCTGGCAAGTCGCCGCATGAAGTAGCCGAAGTGCATTATCCTGACTGGCAGGTGCGTGGCACGGAAGCGCTGGCGATAGGTACGGTCAGCACACAGGCTGACGGGCGCATCGTGGCTCGTTTTCGTATGCTGGATGTGGTCAAACAGGTCGAATTGATCGGGCAGGCCGTGTCGGCAGGTGACGGGCAGATACGCGCTGTCGGTCACCGTATCGCTGATCTGATCTATGAAAAACTGACGGGCAATAAGGGTGTATTCAGCACCCGTATCGCCTATGTGAACCGTCAGGGAAAAATGTTCAGTCTGATTGTCGCGGACAGCGATGGGCACAATGAGCAAATTGTCTTGAAGCAGAATGAACCCATCATGTCGCCTTCATGGTCGCCTGATGGCAGTCATCTTGCCTATGTGAGTTTTGAAACGGGTCATGCGGCGGTGTTCGTGCAATCGCTGTACACGCATCAGCGCAAGGCGGTGGCCAATTTTCGCGGCAGCAACAGCGCGCCGGCCTGGTCTCCGGACGGTAAACAGCTGGCCGTGGTGATGACGCGCGATGGCAGTTCGCAAATTTATCTGATGCGTCCTGATGGTGGCGATATTCGCCGCATTAGTTTTAGCGGGGCGATAGACACCGAGCCCAATTTTTCGCCCGATGGACTATCCTTGTTGTTTACTTCAGACCGTGGCGGCAGTGCGCAGGTTTATCGCATGCCGGTCGCCGGGGGGGCAGCGCAGCGTCTGACCTTCGCTGCAGGCAGCAGTTATTCGCCGCGCCACAGCCCGGACGGCAAATCTTTTGTGTTCACGCATCTAAGCGGCGGACGGTTTTATATCTCTGTGCAGGATTTTCAGACAGGTCAAATGGAAGCGCTTACCGAGGGTGGATGGGAGAAAAAACCCAGTTTTGCGCCCAACGGTAAGCTCATCCTGTTTGCCAGCGAGGCGCGAGGTCGTGGTATATTGGCAACCGTGTCCAGCGATGGTCGTGTTAAACAGCACATGTTTACGCAAAGCGGCGATGCGCGCGAGCCAGTGTGGGGACCACATCTTTAACTTAATTAAATGAGGGGAATGGCAATGAAAAAACTTGTTATCAGTATTGTGTTGGTGAACTTGCTTGCCGCCTGTGCCAGCCAGAAGCCGAATGAGACAACCGCCGTGCCTGCCGCGCCTGCGACTTCTGCTGCTGCCACTGCGCCAGCCACTGCTTCGGCAGTAGCAGCAAAAACAGCTGTTGATCCACTGAACGATCCGACCAGTATTCTTGCCGGTCGTAGTGTGTATTACCCGTTTGATGTAGCTGCGGTGCAGGATGCCGACAAACCGCTGGTGCAGGCTCATGCTGAGTATCTGAGTAAGAATGCGGCGCGTAATGTGCGTCTGGAAGGCAATTGCGATGAGCGCGGCAGCAACGAATATAACCTCGCTCTGGGTCAGCGTCGCGCAGATGGCGTAATGAAAATGCTGGAGTTGGGTGGAGCGAAAGCGGCTCAGTTGGACAGCGTAAGCTATGGCGAAGAAAAACCAAAAGCGACCGGTCATGAAGAATCTTCATGGTCACAAAATCGCCGTACAGATCTGAACTACGCAAAGTAAGACTATGTTGAAGCTGCGCGTCTTGGTTTTTCTGGGTTTGTTTTTTGCCGTTCCCGCTCAGGCGGGGTTGTTTTCGGACGACGATGCGCGCAAGCAAATCCAGCAGGTCGAGGCGCGTGTGCTTATTCTGGAAGAGTTGGGTAAGCAACAAACCAAATCAATCTTCGATCTGCAAGGGCAGATCGATGTATTGAACGGTGAGCTCCGCAAATTGCGCGGGCAGAATGAAGAACTTGCGCACGGTCTGCAAGGGGCCGAGAAGCGTGAAAAAGATTTTTATGTGGATTTGGATGCGCGTCTGCGTCATTTCGAAGCCATAGAGGCCGAAGCCGTCAAGCCGGTTGATGTCGTGGCGCCAGCGGCAGCTGATGCAACCGCGGTGGCTGATCCAGATGATCCGGCGGCGGAGAATCGGGCCATTGAGACGGCTTATGGTTTGTTCAAGAATGGCAAATATGCGGATTCTGCTAAAACCCTGCAAGCCTTCCTTGAAAAATATCCGGGTTCGGTGCATGTCTCAAATGCGCGCTATTGGCTGGGCAGTGCTCAGTTTGCCCTGAAGGATTACAAGGAAGCGTTGGTGACATATCGCAGTTTGCTCAAGGCAGAACCCAATACGGCCAAAGCGCCGGATGTGCTGTTTGCCATTGCCGGTTGTCAGTATGAATTGAAAGCGGTTGCCAGAGCCACGGCCACGCTTAAACAATTGATCGCCGATTATCCCGATAGTGCGGCGGCGGCTAAAGCGAAAAAATTGATCGCTGAGAGCAAGTAGTCACCTATGTCTGAGCCAGACGCGCAACTGCGCATTACTGAAATATTTTTCTCCCTGCAAGGTGAAACCCGTCGCACGGGCTTGCCTACGGTGTTTATCCGCCTGACCGGATGCCCTTTGCGTTGCAGCTATTGCGACACCGCTTATGCCTTCACCGGCGGACAAAGTCATACGCTCTCCGCTATCTTGCAACAAGTCGCGCAATACGCGCCTCGCTATGTCACCGTCACGGGTGGTGAGCCTCTGGCGCAAAAAAATTGCCTGCCATTGCTCCGTGACTTATGCGATGCCGGATACCAGGTGTCGCTGGAAACAAGTGGCGCGCTGGATATCAGCGGGGTGGATGCGCGTGTTATGCGGGTGCTGGACATCAAAACGCCGGCCTCAGGCGAAGTTGAAAAAAATCGCTGGGAAAATATAGCCTTGCTGACGCCGCACGATGAAATCAAATTCGTCCTGTGTGATGAAGATGATTATCTCTGGGCCAGACAAATTCTGTTGCAACATCAGCTTGCCGACAAATGCGAAGTGCTATTTTCGCCTGCGCAGGGTGCGCTAAACGCCACTCAACTGGCGGAATGGATATTGCGTGATCGTCTGCCGGTGCGTTTTCAGATGCAGTTGCACAAGATGCTATGGAACAACGAGGCAGGTCACTAACGATCATGGCAAGAACCCCCCACCTGATAATGAAGCTCGGCATGATCGCCCCCTCACCCCCGTTCCCCCTCTCCCAGAGGGCGAGGGGTACGGTTTGTCGCTTTGATGCGCGAGTTTTACGATCATGAAAAACGCTGTCGTCTTATTATCGGGTGGGCTGGACTCGGCAACGGTGCTGGCGATGGCACGCGCCCAGGGTTATGACTGTTATGCGCTCAGTGTGGATTACGGGCAGCGCCATCATTCAGAACTGGCTGCATCGCAGTGCGTTTCCGATGCGCTGGGTGCGCGCGAACATCGGGTAATCAGCATTGATCTTACCGGTTTCGGCGGTTCGGCTCTGACGGATAACAACATTGCCGTGCCGCAACATGAATCGGCAGGCATTCCGCTCACTTATGTTCCGGCACGTAACACCATCATGCTCTCACTGGCACTGGCCTGGGCCGAGGTGCTGCACGCACAGGATATTTTTATCGGCGTGAATGCAGTGGATTATTCGGGTTACCCCGATTGTCGTCCGGCGTATATTGAGGCGTTTGAACGCATGGCCAATCTGGCCACTCAGGCCGCTGTGGAAGGGCATCCGCTTACTTTGCATGCGCCTTTGCTGCACCTGTCCAAGGCGGAGATCATACAGCGGGGAAATCGGCTGGGCGTGGATTACGCGATGACGGTTTCCTGCTATCAGGCGGACGAGCGAGGACGTGCGTGTGGTTTATGTGACTCCTGCCGCTTGCGCAGTGCCGGATTTGCTGCTGCGGGTGTGGTTGATCCAACCCGCTACGTGAACTAATTTACGGATAACTATGGCCGGTGCGCGCTCAAAATACGGTATCGAAGTCAGCGTAAAGCCTGTGTTGTCATGTTTTATTCATCAAGTTTGTAATTCTGCATTGACAGGGCGCGCGAAATACGTATAATTCGCGCTCCTTTGCAGGGGTCGGTAGCTCAGCCGGTAGAGCAGCGGACTTTTAATCCGTTGGTCGCGAGTTCGCATCTCGCCCGACCCACCAGGTATCTGTGGCCTCAAGTTTCAACAAGCCGCTTTAGCTCAGTTGGTAGAGCAACCGCCTTGTAAGCGGTAGGTCGTCAGTTCGAATCCGACAAGCGGCACCAGTATTTATAAGCCTTGCAGCGATGCAGGGCTTTTTTACGTCTGAATGTTTT